>JBMNLC010000008.1:0-90285 GCA_050952525.1 Clostridia bacterium
AAAATGGATATTCAGATATCCTCTGTAACTCTTGGATAAATTGTTAATTCAAAAACTGCAATTGATCCTTTATTTAAGTTTCTACTAGCAGTAGCACTGGCCTCTTCATCTGGTATAATGTTTCGAGTTTTTCTGAATTAATAGGTGTTGGAACTACTATAATATGAAATTCTACTTCTTTCAGTCTCGTTCATCAGATATAAATCTAATAGTGGTTTATTTTATCTTTTCATCTCCCACTTCATTTGCAGGACCAATGCGGTTCTTGTATAATCGAATTTCCCGTTGCTAATATCAAAACCCAACATATCTTCTTTTTTGCAAAGGTGACCGCTACAAAAATTCTAACATTTCCCAACCTAACTACTAGCATTTTTTGTCTATTTACTTTTTAATTAAGTTAATATATAGTTCCTTATTCTTGAGATATGCTTTTTTGAGCAATTTTTGAATATGAAAATCTATCCATTCCTTTAGTTGTAGCTATACTTTTCATACGCTCATATAGTTCCTTATTGTTTATGATCTCACTAATAATATCTTTTATTTCATCAACAGAATCTTTGTATAAAAACTTACAATTACCATCTAAGTCTATGTGAGTAGTTCCTTCCCAATATTTCACAACCATTGGTACACCTAATCCAACCACTTGTTCCCAAAATACAGAATGTCTACCAGGAAAAACCGCTAGATCTGCTGCAGCAAAATATTTATAGCTATCTTCAGAATTTATCCAACCAATATACTGTACCTTATCTCCGTCTACTAATTTGTTTACTTCTTCTTTTAAGTCATTAATTACAGAACCAAATACTATTAACTTTACATTTTCCATTTCAATTCTCTTAACAGCTTCCATTAATAGTAAAGTTTGCTTTTTAGCATTATCAATTTTACCGCCTGTCATAATAAGAAAATCTTCTGGTTTAATGTTATATTTCTCTCTTATCTCTTTTCTAACATTCGGATTTCTTGCTTCCTCAACCTTTTCATCATCAGCTCCCATTACCAGTAATTCCACTTTTTCTTCTGGGATTTTATACACATCTTTAAGAAAATCAACTCTTGCTGGCAATACACCGTAGAATTTAGTGGTATATGGCTCTATTAAATGCGCGCAGTATCTCCAGATTACTTTATGCAAAATAGTTCTTGGATAAAAAAGTTCTAGCACTGTTAGAAAAATCGGCATGGTTATCTACATATACTTTTACATCAGGGTTTAATTTAGCAATATCTTACTACATGCTTTATATCAAGAAATTGGCATCCATGAATGAAAATTATATCTGGATTAGCTTTTGAAATAGCTTCATAGGTTCCTTTGTATAAACGCAATCTTTTGCTAAATCTTACGTTTTTATATTCTAATCTTGTAACCGGTATACCATATTCATTAATATAACTTCCGCTTTTCTTTAAAAGACAGGGTTCTCCATTTTCATCAAATGAAACGAGAGAGGCAATTACTTCTACATCTAAACCCATTTTTTTATGAAACTTGGATAATATATTTTCTTGATAAGAATAATTATCAATATAAAAATTACCTAAGCATAAATGCAATACTTTCATTTTATTTCCCCCAAACAACCCTATTAACATAATCTGTATATGACAAAATAATCCTAAGCACCTTATCCGATACATTAGGCATACTATAATCTGCAACTCTTCTCAATGTATCTTTTTGTTGCGTTTCTAACACTTTTAGCCCCTGAAGTATTCTCTCTTTCTTAAGCCCAACCATCATCACTGCCGCTTCTTCCATGGCCTCTGGTCTTTCATGAGCTTCTCTAATATTAAGTGCTTTAAATCCTAGTATAGAAGATTCTTCACTTATAGTTCCGCTATCGCTAAGCACTGCCTTTGATTTAATTTGAAGTTTAACATAATCAATAAAGCCAAGAGGTTTCATAGTTTTTATTAAAGGATTAAATTTAATTCCCTTAGCCTCTATCATTTGCCTAGTTCTAGGATGGGTACTTACAATCATTGGCAATTCGTATATTTCTGCTATTGCGTTTAAACTTTCGACCAAATCATAAAAATTTTTCTCAGAATTTATATTTTCTTCCCTATGAGCTGATACTACAAAGTACTTTCCTTCTTCTAAACCTAGCCTTTCAAGTATATCTGATTTCTCAATTTCCTCTTTCTTAGAATTCAGTACTTCAAACAT
Source organism: Clostridia bacterium (assembly GCA_050952525.1). Taxonomy (GTDB): domain Bacteria; phylum Bacillota; class Clostridia; order Christensenellales; family JBMNLC01; genus JBMNLC01. The sequence continues at coordinate 2,186 of JBMNLC010000008.1, forward strand.
TGGGCTACCAGTCTTTATAACTCTATCCGCTGGGAATCCTTCGTTTATAAGATATTCTCTAGCTATATCACTATATGTAAGGTTGATATCGGCTATATGGTCTACAATCTTTCTATTTGTCTCTTCTGGTACCCTTTGATCAAAGCATCTATTACCCGCTTCCATATGAAATATAGGAATATGCCTTCGCTTAGCAGCAATTGCACATAAGCAGCTATTGGTATCTCCAAGTACTAGGAATGCATCAGGCTTTTCCTGTTCCATAATTGGATCTATTTTTATCAAAATATTTCCTATGGTCTCTACTGCATTCCCTGTTGCTGCACCAAGAAAATAATCTGGCTTTTTTAGATTTAGATCTTTAAAAAATACTTCATTAAGTTCATAATCATAGTTCTGACCAGTATGCACTAATACATGCTCTATTGCCTCTGATTCTTCTAATTTATTAATAACAGCCGATAACCTTATAATCTCTGGTCTTGTTCCTACCACTGTCATTACTTTTAATTTTTTCATAGGTCTATACCTCCAAATAGTAAGTGTCCGGATTTTCAGGATCAAAAGGTTCATTAGCCCACATTATAGTTACCATATCTGTATCGCCAAGGTTTTCTATGTTATGAGTATAACCTGGAGGAATATCTACCACCTCAAGCTTATCTCCACTAACAAAGTATTCTATAACTTCATCAGAATCAATTTTCCTAAAGCGAATAACTCCATTACCACTAACTACTAGAAACTTTTCATTTTTAGTGTGATGCCAATGGTTTCCTTTTGTAATTCCCGGTTTTGATATATTAACAGAAACTTGTCCCCTATCTAATGTCCTAATAAATTCTGTAAAAGAACCTCTATTATCTACATTCATTTTAAGTTCATAGCTAAATTGATCTTCTGGCAAGTAACTTAAATAAGTGCTGTATAACTTTCTTAGTAAATTCATCAGACATATCTGGAATAGAGAGTTCTTCACGACTTTTCTTAAATGAATAAATTAGCTCAACTATCTTTCCAAGGGTAACAGTATAAACTACTGGTACTTCACAAAAATCTCCTATCCTGTTTTCTTTGCCTTCCAAAGCATTGATTAGTTCATTTACTAAATCATCTATGTACACAAGATTTAATACAACCTTTGGATCATTTACAGTTATAGGTAAATCATGAGCTATATTATGGCAAAAAGTAGCTATGGCACTATTATAGTTTGGTCTACACCATTTTCCAAATACATTTGGGAAACGATAAACAAGGACCCTAGCACCTGTTTCTTGGCTATAATTAAACAATAAATCTTCTCCAGCCTTCTTGCTTCGCCCATAAGGATTATCCAGTTTTGCCTGAATTGAAGATGAAATCATTACCGGACATATATTACCATACTTTTTAAGTTTTTCAAGTAAAGTTGAGGTAAATCCAAAATTCCCTTCCATAAACTCAGATTCATCTTTTGGACGATTTACCCCAGCAAGATGAAATACAAAATCAGCTTCTTTACAATATTTATCAAGTAAATCTGGATCAGTATCCCTATCATATTCAAAAATATCAGTATAGTTTCTGTTTTTTAATTCTGCAACAAGATTTTTGCCTATAAACCCTTTTGCACCTGTTATAAGTATTTTCACTACTTATTCCAGCCTTTCTTAGTGTATTCTAATTATATTTCCCAACCGCAGCCTCACTTCTAGCACTAATGGATTCTAATTCTCTCCTTACATATTCCACACTTAATAATTTTTGTTTTATCTGCTCTACAGTTAGCCGCTCAGTATTATCAGAGTTATATTCTTTTTCAGTAGAAAGCTTTTGATCTCCTTCTACAAAGTATTTATCATAGTTTAGATCCCTTTTATCTGCAGGTACTCTAAAGTAATTACCCATATCTTCTGCTTTTATATACTCTTCTTTGGTTAATAAAGTCTCATATCTCTTCTCACCATGACGAGTACCTATAATCTTAATTTCATTGTCTGCATTGAAAAGTTCTTTAACAGCCTGTGCTAAATCCCCTATTGTACAAGCAGGTGATTTTTGCACCATAATATCTCCTGCTTCAGCATTTTAAATGCAAATACTACAAGTTCTACTGCCTCTTCAAGACTCATCAAAAATCTAGTCATACTGGGATCAGTTACAGTTAGTGGTTGTCCAGATTTTATTTGCTCTATAAATAATGGTATAACAGAGCCTCTTGAAGCCATTACATTGCCATAACGGGTTCCACATATAAGGGTTTTGTTTGGATCTACAGTTTTGGATTTTGCTATAAAAACCTTTTCCATCATAGCTTTAGAAATACCCATTGCATTAATTGGATAAGCAGCTTTATCTGTTGATAGGCATATAACCTTTTTGACACCGTATTCAATAGCAGCTGTAAGTACATTATCTGTACCCAGAATATTAGTTTTTACTGCTTCTAAAGGAAAGAACTCACATGATGGAACTTGTTTAAGAGCTGCTGCATGAAATATATAATCTACACCATGCATAGCATTTTTTACGGATTGTATATCTCTTACATCACCTATATAAAACTTAAGCTTATCATTTTTATAAAGTTTTCTCATATCATCTTGTTTCTTTTCATCACGAGAAAAAATACGAATTTCTCTTATATCTGTATTTAAAAATCTCTTCATTACAGCATTACCAAAAGATCCAGTTCCACCTGTAATTAATAAAGTTTTATTTTTGAACATATTATTACGCCTCCAATATTCTTTCATCATATCTACATACTGCTTAGTACATTTCTCTTTTGTATATTTCTTTAAAAATACTTTCCTGCAATTTTTCCCCATCAGTTCTCTTTTTGCTTTATTATTTTTAAGTTCATTTATCGCATTAATTAATTCGGACACCTGGCCAACTTCTATTGCATACCCAGCTTCATTTTCTAATAAATCCTTTGCTATATCAGAATTTTTTCCCATTATTGCAATTATAGGCTTTCCTGCCATCATATAGCTATAAGTTTTACTAGGTACTGCAAGTCCTGTTAAACCATCAGCTAAACTTACTAAAAAACAATCACTAATATTTAATGCATCTTGAAAATCTTGCCCATGAAGAAAATCAAATATAGTAACATTTTCTAGCTTTTCTTCTTTAACTATAGATTTAAGTATTGCCATCTTATTGCCATGACCAGCAAACATAAACTTTATGCTATTATCATTTTTCAACTCTCTAATAGCACCTAATATAGTTTCAAGATCCTGACAAATACCCATATTACCAAAATAAGAAATTATAAGATTCTCCTTAGGTTTTATATCTTTAAACATCTCATTTTCATAGGATTTAGAGATATCGACTAATTCCCTTGTCTTCATACCAGTTAGGAATAACTTCTACTTGTTGCTCTTTCAATAATGGTCTATGTTCAAGTAGATAAGTCTTTCATTTCACTTGATAAAGCCACTACTTTATTCACATATTTAAAAACTCTTTTATTAATAAATTTCATCAGATTACTTATGATACTTCCTTCTGAAATACTATTTGTAATATGTGCCATCTCAGGATAAACATCATAACTCACAAAAACCATCTTTGTTCCAAAAAACTTACTTGCTAACGCTGCTATTAGTGGTAGTATAGGAGGATTAGAATAAACTATAATAGATTTATAATTGCGTAAATATCCAAATCTAAGTGCAACTGAAAAAGTAAATGAAAAATAATTTATAAGTCTTCCAACAAAGTTACTACGCTTGAGTTGAATATACTTTAGCCTTTTAATCTCAATCCCTTCATGGATTTCCTTTAAAGGCACCTCTCCTGAATTGTTATATTCTTTTGGATAACCACACATAGCTCCTACACTAAAACCAGCTTTCACCAAAGCTTCTGCTGTATCATAGGGAAGAGTGGCCGATGATACATATTCTGGATAAAAATATTGGCATAAGAATAATATGTCTTTTTTTTGCTTCATCAACATTACTCCCTACGTTAATTTTCAGTTTTAATAATTGACTCCTCAAACGAACACCGTCTCATAATCTAATTCCCAATCATTTATTAAAGTACCAGGTCCACCAGGCATCTCTTTATCATAGACAAAAGATCCAAATACTTTCCTGAATGTTTCTGATAAGTTAAGCCCCAATTTAACTCCAAAATTAAAGAGGCTTGTAGCTTTTAATGCTTTTCCATGAGCTCTTGCAATTGTAGTTACCAGCTCTGTTGTATTAACATAATCTTTATTCTGTGGAAAGAACAATCCATCAACTTCAGTAATCTATAATCAGTCGAATAAACTCTGACAAGTTATCAATATAAATCATACTTCTTTCATTCTTAACATCCGGAAAAAAAGGTAACTTCAACGCCATGCTAGCAAGTCTTGGATAGTTACCCCTACAATCTTTACCATATACAATTGGCGGTCTAAGAGTGGCTACTTTGAAACTATCATCATTGAGTTCATTTAATAATTTCTCAGCCTCATACTTAGACTTCGCATAAGGAGTCTTAGGTCTAGGTTCAGTATCTTTTGTTATATGCCCTACTTCAGCCCCATAAACCCCCATAGTGCTTAGAAAGATAAACTGTTTAACACCTTCTTGTTTAGCCTTTTTTGCTATATCTAAAGCTAAATCCCTATTTACCTTGAAGTACTTATTAGTATCATTCTCTTTTACATGAACGATAGCAGCTACATGAAAAACAACATCATATTCTTGAAAAGATTTTTCTCTCCATGCATCAGTTTTTACATCTATGCTATCCACCCTATATTTATCTGCCCATTTACTAACCCATTTCTCAAAGGATGTACCTATATAACTATTTGCTCCTGTAATAAGTATCTTTTTCATGATGATATAGTCTCCTTTTGAGCAGTATAGGTACTTTGATTTATATCAACTAAACATTTATCTACATACTTGTCCTCACCAAATAGAACAACACCTATAGTTCTAAAAATAATTTTTATGTCAAGCCACAAACTGTAGTTTTCTACATAATAAACATCAAATTTGTACCTATCTTGCAGATCAAGATAAATATTTCCACTAACCTGAGCAAGTCCTGTCATACCTGGTCTCATATTAAGCCTTTTAGAAATTTCATCATCGTAGTCTTCAAGTGATGCTATTCTTTCAGGTCTTGGCCCTACTAGACTCATTTCTCCTTTAAGTACATTTAGCACTTGTGGTATTTCATCAATCTTAGTTCTTCTTAAGAATTTCCTATTGAAGTAACTCGGTCATCATCTTTCATTACTTCTTGGCCTTTAATCATTTTCTCTGAACCAATTTTCATAGTTCTAAATTTATAAACTTTGAATATCTTTTTATGCTGTCCAGGCCTGTCTTGCAAAAAGAAAACTGGTCCTGGGAAGTTACCTTTATTAAAACAGCAACTACAACCCATATAGGAAGAAATACAATAAGTACTATTAAAGAAAGAATAATATCTATTAATCTCTTTATAGCTTTTTGTAACTTCTTATTCTGCATTGCTATCCCTCTATTTCATAATTAATAGGAGTTAAATATCCATCTTTTAATTTAATTTCACCTTTATTTGCATCTGTTTTTGCTGACCATATCCTTATAGTTTTATCTCTATCCTTATAAAAAGCTCCTGGATAGGGATGTGTAACAGCTCTAACTAATTTATCTGCTTCATCCATAGTCATGCTATTATAAATTTCACCATCTTCTGGCTTTCTTCCTGGCCATTCAGTGGCTTTTGTTTCATCCTGTTTAGTTAATGTAATGCTGTCATTCACGATATCATCCCAATATTTTGAGATTAGTGTAATGTGCATATCATCAACTTTCTTATATAATTCAGTTGCTGTAGTATTTTCATCTAAATCTATTGTTCCTTGTCCAATAATGTCACCGGTATCAACACCTTCATCAAGCTTGAACATAGTCACACCAGTCTGTTTTAATCCTTTTAGAATAGCCCATGGTATTGCTGCTCTACCCCTACCAACTGGTAGTAAGAGTTGGATGCATACCAATACAACCTTTTGTTGGTGTTTCAAGAACTTCTTTCTTAGCAATTTGTGACCAACCGATGATAAATAGCCAATCTATTTCATGCTCTTTTAAAGCTTCAATTACCTCTTGGTCATTGATATTATTGATTTTTAAGAGTGGTACATTATGTTCATTTGCTATTTCATCAAGATAAATTCTGCCTGATTTGTTCTTTGCTTTTTCATCTTTTAGGGTAATAAGTAAATCAAGCTCTCCACCAATTCGATATATCTCTTCAATGCAACTCAATCCTAATTGAACACAAGTTGCAAATGCCATTTTCATCTTCACAATAATTCCCCTCTCTGGTTAAAATCCTCTCCTAAATACACTTTCAAAAGCTTCAGCATAAACCATACCAGCTTGTCCACCACGATAAGCAGCTAACCCTTTTAATGCTTCATTACTTCTTGGATGAGGATAATCCCTCATAACACCACGGTACTGAGCCAGAGCTTCTATTTTCTTATCTACTGCTATTTCACCAACTTCAATAAATGTATTTGGATTAAATTGATTCATTGCTTTATTTAATGCCCATTCAGTTGCTGAAGGAACTTCCATGAAAAGTAGTTCTTTAAGAGGTGTTAAATCCGGCCTTCTTTGAAATAACCTCACAGCAGCTTGACATGCAAGTGAGGTATGTAAATGATCATTATTTAAATCTGCTGGATGATGGGTAAATACAACTTCGGCATTAGTTTCTACTATTGCTTTTTCTATGAATTGTACTAAATTTAAATGCGGTACAGTGTTGAACTCGATATTTGGAAAATCTCCTTTTATAACTCTATCAACACCTAATATATTTAAAGAACTATCGACAGCAATCGCTAGTTCATCTGTACTTGGACGGTTACTTCTCGCTTTAACCTCACCAGAAAGGATGCATACATTTACTGAATGTCCTTCTTGCGCAAGCTTGTACATTGTGGCTCCTGCCCCTAAAACTTCATCATCTGGATGTGCAACTACTATCAAGTATGACATTTCTAATACCCCACTTAACTTTACACATATCTTTTTTGTATTCTCACATATATCTTTCACACATGCACATTTGATAACTGATATCCTTCTCAACTATATACAGATGATAGACTTATTCCAATTACGTATGTATGATGTTATTTCATAACACCTTCCTCATCTATTTCCCTTTATAATCAACCGCAGCCGCCGTCAATTCACTAGCCCTCTGATATGTAGGCACCAATCTTTCGATAAAATCATACAGATTTTCTTGAGGACCGATTAATGCAAATTTGAGCTTTTCCAGCTCCTGTTTCAAGGTATGAATATCATGAAACGGGCTTCCCGATGTAGATCTTCTCATGCTTTGTGGATGTCAGCCCTTCCTCCTTCAGCAGGAGCTCTTCATAGAGCTTTTCTCCCGGCCTGAGACCGGTGAATTCAATCTTTATATCCACATCCGGTTCATACCCGGACAGACGGATCAGGTCCCTTGCCAAGTCCACGATCCGTACCGGCTTCCCCATATCCAGGATGAATATCTCTCCACCCTTCGCCATGGCTCCGGCCTGGATCACCAGTTGAACGGCTTCGGGGATGGTCATAAAGTAGCGGTTGATTTCAGGATGGGTGACGGTAACAGGGCCCCCCTCCGCAATCTGCTGTTTGAAAAGTGGAACTACACTGCCATTGCTTCCAAGGACATTGCCGAAGCGGACGGCGACGAATTCCGTTTCGCTGACGCGGTCCATGGCTTGGATGATCATTTCCGCCACCCGTTTGGTAGCGCCCATGACATTGGTGGGGTTAACGGCCTTATCGGAGGAAATCAGTACAAATCGCTTTACCTTGTACTTATCGGCACATTCGGCGGTATATAAAGTCCCGAAGATGTTATTCTTGACAGCTTCCCAGGGCTGGTCTCCATCAGGGGGACATGCTTGTGGGCAGCCGCATGGAAGACCACTCCCGGCCGGTATTGGGCAAAGATGGATTCGAGCCTTTCCTTGTCCCTGACAGAGCCGATCAATACCTCAAGCTGCAGATCTGGATAGCTTCGCAGCAGCTCCTGCTGAAGCGTATAAGCGTTATTCTCATAGATATCCAGGATCAGCAGCAGCCTGGGATGAAATCTTGCGATCTGCCGGCAGAGCTCGGAGCCGATGGAACCCCCTCCGCCGGTTACCAGGACGACCTCCCCCTCCAGATAGCCGGCGATTTCACACAAGTCCACCTGGATGGGATCCCGTCCCAGCAGGTCCTCGATTTGAACGTCGCGTATCTGCTGCGTCGTCACCTTTCCGTCGATCAGTTCATATACACCAGGAAGGATCTTGAGCTTGCACCGGGTTTTCTTGCATTCATTGAGAATCTCCCGGATCTCACTCCTGGGTGCGGAGGGAATGGCCACAATGATCTCATCAATTTCCTTATCCTCCACTATCTTGACAATGGATTCTCTGGATCCGCGTATCGGGATACCTGATAGGCTGGAATGACGTTTCAATGGATCATCATCAATGATCACCACAGGCTTCAAGCCCATCTCAGGATGCCTCTGAAGCTCCCGGATCACCATGGCGCCTGCTTCCCCGGCACCAATGATCATCACCTTGCGATATTCCTTCATGCCGTTCAAACGGAAGAGTATCCTGATCCTCCGGGCCACCCGGTAGCTGATTCTGATAGCTCCCAGGAGGAATACATTGATAAAGGCCATATTCACGTAATGGCTTGCGGTCAGGTGAATGCCATGGAAATACAGGATGACGCTGCTGATCAATATGGAAAAACAGCAGGAAAAAACAATCCAGAACATTTCATCCAGGCTGGCGTATTTCCAAAGGCTGCTATACAGGTCGAACAGCAGGTATACCATTAAGCTGGTCAACGTAATGACAAGGTGGATGATGATCTGGACCTTATCTGAATATGGAGAATACATCCCTTCATATTGAATTATAAAACTGAGAAAAATTGCTAAGTTAATGATGATAATATCCGATATCATCAATAGAGAACGACGAAAAAGGAGCATGCTGCCTATTCCCCCATTCAAACGGTGATATAAGCAAGCGATGAATGAAGAAGTTATGGACAATCGTGAGGTAAAGGGCTCGGATATTTTATGATAGGGTATGGGTGAGTGCAAAATAGGTACACAGACCTATTCTTTCCTTAATATTCCCTGCTCCAGTACCATGGGCAGGTGGCTTTGCTGTGTATATAATATATATGTAATCTGTTTATAGGCATAAAAGCATGTCCGACCTATATACCGGATCGCTGCGAATTTGTACGGATATTTAGAAAAGCACGACTACCCCCTTCATACTACCCCCTTAAGAAGGCTGCTTTTATAAGCAGTCCTTTACCTTTGTTGCTTGCCTTTTTAATTACCGAAATTTACATATTGTTCTATTCTTTTATTATATTCCGATATTATTTTTAAGTCAAATATTACAATTCGCCAATATCTAACACAGTTCGACTTTTGGTGGGCACCGGCTTTGGTTATGTCGGAGGCTTGTCCGATCCTTCTTCGTCCATTTTCATACGGCTGTGATGATCTGCGATGTATTGGGCGATATATTCATCCAGCTCCTGGCTTTTTTTGACGATCTCTTCATCCGTCAGGGATCCGGAATTTTCCTTGATTGTACGTATCAAATCCGCCCGCAGATCCTCTACTTTTTTCATCAACAGCGCCATCATTTCATTCGATCTCATTATAAACGCCACACCTCCCCCATTTAGCCCGAAATAGTTTACAGAATGTTTTGAATAGTATATATAATTCCTTATATTATACATACACATATATAGAGTTGGTAAAACATGTATTTGAAAAAATAGGCCCCAAGAACTTCACCTTTGGGACCTATTGGAGGAAAGTGGGCTTAACGCCGCCAGCTGAACAATGAGCGCCGGCGCCGGTATTCCCTGGGTGGAGGAAGCTCCAGGGGTCTGTCCTGGAGGATGGCTTGAGGAACGGTGTGGAGGATGGCCTCTGCTTTTGTGCAGCCGATCCATTTCTCCAGGATGGGCAGGCATTCCTTCCATCGGGGAGAACGGGTCCGATCCGAGTGGGCATCCGTTCCCAAGGCATGGATCATGTCGTGCTCCAGAAGGATGCGGGCACACTTCTGAACAGCCGATCCAAATTTACCGAGGATACTGCCGGTATTGGCCTGGGCGATCGCTCCCAGGTCAATGAGGCGGCCAAGGAGGTTGGGATCCCGGATGATGGCTTGGTTCCGCTCCGGATGGGCAATGACGGGGACGATCCCTTTGAGCTGCAACTGATAGATGACGGCTTCGGTGTACTGGGGCATATCCATCATGGGCAGTTCCACCAGGAGATACCGGCTGCCATTCAGGCAAAGGGAATGCACATCCCCCTTACTTATCAAAAAAGGGCTGATCCATGCTTCAGCCCCAATATATATCTTCAAATCAATATGAGCTTCCTTCAGCAGCCCGTCCAGCTGATCCCGCTGTTGAAGGACCCGGCTGTAAAAGGCCTCCGTCATCTCCTCCCCTGTATAGTGGGGGGTGGCGACCATGTCATGGATGCCCTCCGCCACAGCGATTCCAGCCATGGATATGGCCTCATCAAAGGATCGAGCCCCATCATCCAATCCGGGTAGAATATGGCTGTGCAGATCGATCATCCCTGCTGCCTCCCATCCGTGGAATGGATATCCGCATAATAGCTCGTGCTCCGGCGTACCTTCTTTCTTCTGGTTTTCCCATCCGGACTCTCTTCATAATAATAGTAATAGTAGTAGGTGTTCCCCTGGGTCGGGACGCTGTTGATGACCACACCCAGGATGTTGGCATTGACCTTTTGGAGGTTATCCTTCGCTTTGGCCGCCATTTCATAGGTGGTTCTGCCATAGGCCGTCACCAGGAGGACACCGTCGGCGATGCGGGACAATACGGCAGCATCGGTGACAGGCACCACAGGCGGTGTATCCAGGATGATAATATCATAGTCCTTCTTCACTTCCGCGAGAAAATCCTGCATCCGTTGCGAGCCCAAAAGCTCCGAGGGATTGGGAGGCTTGGGGCCGCTGGTGATGACATCCAGGTTGGGCACTCCCACCTCATTGGCAAAGGTCTTATAGTCCAGGTGCTCGGCCAGGATGTTGGTGAGCCCCCGGGCATTGATCAGATTAAAGGCCCTGTGGAGAGCAGGCTTGCGAAAGTCACAATCAACCAGGAGGACCCGGAATTCCGACTGAGCCATGGTGATGGCCAGGTTGGAGGAAATGGTACTCTTTCCCTCCGAAGGACCCGAGCTGGTGATCAGGATGGTCTGGAGAGGTTTATCCAGGCTGGAAAACTGGATATTGGTCCGCAAGATTTTATAAGCCTCTACAATGGGAGTCTTCAGGTTGGAATGGGTAATTAATTTCGTGGATCGTAGCATATTGCACCTCTGTCCCTTCTACAAGATTACTCGTTAAAATCGGGGATAGCCCCCATAACGGGAAGATCCAGATAGGTTTGCACATCCTCGGGGGTTTTGATGGTGTTGTCCAGGTATTCGATCAGAAAGACAACACCCAATCCGGCCATGATCCCGATCACCGCTGCAATGGCAATATTCAGCAACGGCCTGGGCTTGACGGGACTCTCCGGCAGCTTGGCCGGGTCTATGATCTGAACATTGTCGGCCTGAACGATGCGCTTTACCTCTTCCGGAAACACCTTGGCGATGGTGTTGGCAATCTTCTGGGCCAGTTCAGGATCTTTATCCTCCACGGTGATGCGGAGGATCTCCGTCTCCCCTTCTGCGGCGACGGTGATGTGGGACCGCAGATCGCTCGGCTTCATGTCCAACTGCAGATCCTGGATGACCTGTTCCAGGACGGTATCGCTCTTTACAATGACACTGTATGTTTTCACCAGCTTCTGACTGACCAGGATATCATTCATCATGATGTCGCTGTTCTGGGTTGCCCCATCCTTTGGCTTGTTCACAATCAGAGTGGTGGATGTCTGGTAAATATTATCTAAAACAAAAAAACTGACAAGGCCACTGATCAATACCGCGAAAAAGGTAATGATCACGATAATCCATAGTCTTTTAAATATGATTTGAAATATTTCACGTAACTCTAATTCCATGGTGCCCTCCATCCATCAAATATTCCCAATACGGATGATACACTGTAAACTTTTATCATTATACCATAATCGAAAAAAAAAAAAAAGCTTGCCCAACAGGCAAGAATAAAAAAATGATGAACCTGCCGGAAAACGGCAGCCCGTCACTTCTTTGCGTGACAGAGCAGCCGGCTATACTCGGCGATCAATTCATCCAAATCATGGCTGGTATCGAGAATCGCTTGATGGGACAATTCGTCACCATACTGTTGGATGAGGTCATTGAGCTTTTTTCGGAGCTCTTTGATCTGACTGCGTAGTTCGTCTACCCCCATCAAAAGGTCCCCCTCTCACAATCTCAATCCCCCCCTATGCCTATATGAAACGGGTAATATCTATATATCCCGCTTTTTGACATGATGCAAATTGACATATTATTACCAAATATTCTAAAAAATCGACAATTCTATCACTATTATACAACAAGCATTTTCTATCGTCAAACCCTTCGTTTTAAATTGTATATACAAATATGAAAGGGCAAGCGGTCAGGCCGCTTGCCCCTTTGTAGCTTGCTTTGTTACATTTTCTGCAGGTATGCATTGATGAAGGGATCCAGATCCCCATCCATGACGGCGGTGATATCCCCCGTCTCCACACCCGTCCGGTGATCCTTGACCATGTTATAGGGATGGAAGACATAGGAGCGAATCTGACTGCCCCATTCGATCTTCTTGAGCTCCCCTTTCATCTCGGCCAGCTTCTCCGCTCTCTCCCTCTCCCGGAGCTCCAGGAGCTTGGATTTCAGCATCCGCATGGCCATCTCCCGGTTTTGGATCTGGGAGCGTTCATTCTGACACTGGACCACAATACCCGTGGGAAAGTGGGTGATCCGGACGGCGGAGTCCGTCATGTTCACGTGCTGGCCTCCGGCACCGCTGGCGCGGTAGGTATCGATACGGATTTCATCGGGATTGATGACGATATCCTCCCCATCATCGGTGAATTCCGGCATCACATCCAGGGATGCAAAGGAGGTATGGCGCCTGCCGGATGAATCAAAGGGAGATATGCGTACCAGGCGGTGGACGCCCTTTTCCGCCTTCAGATAGCCGTATGCATTTTCCCCTTCCACATGGAAGGTGACGCTCTTGATGCCTGCCTCTTCCCCTTCCAGGTAATCCAGGACCTTGACCTTGTAGCCGTGCTTTTCACACCAGCGGGTGTACATCCGGTACAGCATGGATACCCAGTCCTGGGCTTCTGTGCCGCCCGCCCCCGCATGGAGGGAGAGGATGGCATTGCTTTGATCATAATCTCCCTTCAGCAGGGTCTGGAGGCGCATGGCTTCCACTGCCTCCTTGAGGCTCTCCAGTTCCTGCTCCACATCCCCAAGGACAGAGGAATCTTCCTCTTCCATGGCCAGTTCAATGAGGACCTCCAAATCCTCCACCTGGCTCTTCAGGTCGTTATATTTCTTGATTTTGTCCTGGAGGGACTTAATACTCTGGTTCACCTTATGGGCCCGCTCCAGGTTGTTCCAGAAATCAGGAGCGGACATTTCTTCTTCCAGCTCTCTCAGTTGATCGGAAAGTTTGGGGATGTCAAAGAGAGTCACCGACCTGGGCGATGGTCTTTCGGAGCTCATCAAGCTCTTGCCTGAATTGTATCAAATCAACCATAACTTCATCTCCTTCGAAGCACAGGTTTTGGTTCGCGGTTCGCAGTTCACGGTTCGCGGTCTTTTCCTGCGCCCATTTCATTCTGGCCAGCCGCCAGCCGCCGGCCGCCAGCCGCTTGTACTAGGGTATTCCTCTTGGGATTTAGGCTAGCAGCTAGCCGCCAAACGTCGGTCGCTTTTTTGGGTATTCCTAATAAGATATTGTTTAATCAGTTTCTGCCTTTGTATTGTTTCTGCTTTCTTAAAGAAGTCATAAAAGCATTCAACATCTGGATGATTCGAATAATTCTGCACCGAAGTTCTGAGTACTGCTGTGCACTAATATAATCTAAATCTCTCGCCAGCATAAGCTGATATTCCAATTCTATTGCCGATCCCCTGGCAATATCAATAAACTGTAAGGTTTGGGCTACATGCATTCTTCCGGTACCTTCAGCAATATTCATAGGTATTGAGTAAGCCGCCCTTTTCATCTGGGAGGCCAAATTATACTGCTCTTCCTTTGGAAACTTTGAAGTTACCTGATATATTTCCAACGTAAGCTCATGCCCCAATTTCCAAACCTTGAGGTTCTCATACTTACTCATATCCGGCCTCCCACATATCGTATAACGACATCTGAATATCTGTTCTCAAATTACACGAATATGTCTTTTCCGGTTTAATAAGCTTATCCCCTCGCACTCTGCAGCCAGCGATTAGCGGCTGGCGGCTGGCGATTGGCGGCTGGCCGGCAGGGAACGGCGTCAGCCGTTACCTGCCACAGCAGTGTTTGTATTTCTTGCCGCTGCCGCAGGGGCATGGGGCGTTTCGGCCGATTTTGGGGCCGGTGACTTCGGGTTTCTTTTTGGCTTCGTTTCCGTGGGAGGCAGCGATGGGGGTTGCGACTTGCTTCCGTTCGGGTACCCGTTCTACGCTGACGTGGAAGAGGAGGTTGAGGGTTTCCTCCTGGATGCTTCGGGTCATTTCCTCGAACATCTCAAAGCCTTCAAATTTATATTCGATGACCGGGTCGCGCTGGCCGTAAGCCCGCAGGCCGATTCCCTGGCGCAGCTCATCCATGGCGTCGATGTGATCCATCCACTTCTGATCCACCACCCGCAGGAGAAGGACCCTCTCGAGCTCACGCATATCGGCTCCGGAGGCTTCGAGCTCCTTTTCCCGCTCTGCATAGGCTCTTTGGCCGACTTCGTAGATCTTTTCGACCAGGTCTTCCCGGCTCATGTGGGAGAGTTCCTCTTCTGAAATCTGCAGGGCACCCTTGGGCAGGAAAATACGCTCCAGATATTCGATCAGACCTTTTATATCCCAATCCTCGGGATGATTGCTCTGGCCCGCATAAATAGCCACTATATTCTCGATCAGGGTACGCATCATATCCAGGATGGACTGGCGGATGTTCTCTCCCTCCAGGACCATACGGCGCTGGGAGTAGATGATCTCCCGCTGGAGGTTCATGACATCGTCAAACTGGAGGACGTGCTTCCGGATGTCGTAGTTCTTACCCTCCACCCGTTTCTGGGCCCCTTCGATCTGCTTTGAGAGCAGGCTGTATTCGATGGGCTGGTCTTCCTCCAGCCCTAACCGCTCTACGATGCCCTTGATGCGGTCGGAGCCAAAGAGGCGCATGAGATCGTCCTCCAAGGAGATAAAGAATCGCGAGGATCCGGGTCTCCCTGTCGTCCGGCGCGGCCCCGGAGCTGGTTGTCGATGCGGCGGCTTTCGTGGCGCTCGGTGCCTATGATGTGGAGGCCGCCTATCTCAACTACCTTCTTATGCTCGGCATCGCACTGCTTTTTAAACTCCTGATACAGTTCGTTATAAACCTGCCTGGCTTCCAGGATCTCGGGATCATCCGTCTCCTGGTGGCCGCTGGCTTCTTCGATCAGCTCATGGCTGTAGCCCTTTTTCCGCATCTCCTTTTTTGCTAAAAATTCAGGGTTTCCGCCCAGGAGGATGTCGGTACCACGGCCGGCCATGTTGGTGGCAATGGTGACTGCCCCCAGCTTTCCTGCCTGGGCCACGATCTCCGCTTCCTTCTCATGGTACTTGGCGTTCAGGACTTCATGGAGAACGCCCCGCTTCTTCAGCATCTGGCTGAGAAGCTCGGATTTCTCCACCGATACGGTACCCACCAGGACGGGCTGACCGACGCTGTGGCGCTGGACCACCTCTTCCACCACAGCCCTGAATTTGGCCTGTTCGGTCAGGTAAATGACGTCGTTGAGATCCCTCCGGATCATGGGCTTGTGGGTGGGAATGACCACTACGTCCAGATTGTAGATGCCACGGAATTCCTCTTCTTCCGTCTTGGCGGTACCGGTCATACCCGAAAGCTTCCGGTACATGCGGAAGTAGTTCTGAAAAGTGATGGTGGCCAGGGTCTTGCTCTCCCGCTCCACCTTCACCCCTTCCTTGGCCTCGATGGCCTGGTGAAGGCCTTCGCTGTAGCGGCGTCCCGTCATCAGACGTCCGGTGAATTCATCCACGATGATGACCTGACCATTCTGGACCACATAGTCTCGGTCCCGCTTCATGAGGGCATGGGCCTTCAGGGCCTGGAGGATATGATGGTTGAGCTCGGTGTTCTTAATATCCGTCAGGTTTTCTACATTAAAAAACCGCTCTGCTTTGGCGATACCCTCATCCGTCAGGTTGACGGTGTTGGCCTTTTCATCCATGGTATAATCGATCTCGTTCCTCAGCTGGGCAGCAAAACGGTCTGCCAGGTAATACATTTCCGTGGACTTGTCTCCCGCTCCAGAAATGATCAGAGGGGTACGGGCCTCGTCGATGAGGATGCTGTCTACCTCGTCCACGATGGCAAAATAGTGGCCCCGCTGGACCATATCCTCCTTATAGATGACCATGTTATCCCGCAGGTAATCGAATCCGAATTCATTGTTGGTGCCGTAGGTCACATCGGCGGCATAGGCCTTCTTCCGGGCTTTTGAGTCCATGTCATGAAGGATCAACCCTACGGACAGACCCAGGAACCGGTAGATCTTTCCCATCCATTCGCTGTGAAACTTCGCGAGATAGTCGTTGACGGTGACAATATGGACGCCTTCCCCTGTCAGGGTGTTCAAATAGGCCGGCATGACGGCCGTCAGGGTTTTTCCTTCACCGGTTTTCATCTCGGCGATCCGTCCCTGATGGAGGACGATACCGCCAATGAGCTGCACCCTAAAGGGGCGCTGTCCCAAAACACGAACAGAAGCCTCCCTCACCACGGCAAAGGCTTCCGGCAAGATCTGGTCCAGGGTTTCCGCTCTGGCCAGCCGCTCCTTGAATTCATCCGTCTTGGCTCGGAGTTCGGCATCGCTTAGCTTCTGCATCTGGGGTTCCAGAGCTTCAATCTGATCGGCGATCTTCCCCAGTCGCCGCAATTCTCTTTCGTTTGAATCACCAAATACTTTTTTAAGCAGGTTAATCAAGATTTACACACCACCTAACGGGGATCCGAAGAAAGCTCCGAATCCCCGGCAATCTATTGAAGCACATTATAACATTAGTAGACCCTGAACGCAAATGGAATCATTATACCCAACCACGGCTCTTCACAGCCTCGGCTACCCGATTCACGGCGATGACATAGGCTGCGTCGCGCGTCTTCAGGTTTTGGTTTACAGCCAGGTCATACACAGACCTGAAGGCGGATGTCATCTTGGTATCCAGCTTTTGCATGACCTCGTCCTTCTCCCAGAAGTAGTTCATATTGGATTGGACCTGTTCGAAATAGCTGCAGGTTACGCCTCCTGCGTTGGACAGAAAATCAGGCGTCACAAAAATACCCCGCTCATTGATGATTCTGTCGGCATCGGATGTGGTGGGGCCGTTGGCACCCTCGGCGATGACCTTGACCTGCCGGCTGATCCTGGGAGCGTTTTCAGCCGTGATCTGATTTTCCAGGGCCGCAGGTATCAGGATATCCACATCCTGCTCGATCCATACGTCACCCGGCAGAATCTCACAGCCTAAATCCCTTGCCTTGTCGGTGTCAATGCTGCCGAAAGAATCGGTGATGCTTTCCAGGGCATCCACATCCAGGCCGTCGGCTTTCCGGAATGTATAGGCTTTCTTATCCTTGTTGTTCCAACAGGAAATGGCGATGATCTTTCCGCCCAGCTGCTGATACTTCTTGGCGGCATACCGGGCCACATTGCCGAAACCCTGAATGCTGGCGGTGGTATCCTCCAGCCTGATGTTCAATTCCTTCAGGGCTTCGCGGAGGACAAAGATGACACCAAAGCCCGTAGCCTCCGTCCTTCCCAGGGATCCTCCCATGCCCACAGGTTTTCCGGTGATGAAGCCGGGATATTTGCCGCCGTGGATGGTCTCAAATTCATCCAGCATCCACAGCATGTGCTGGCCATTGGTCATCACGTCCGGAGCCGGCACATCGATGACGGGACCGACATCCCGGGCCAGCTGCCTTACCCAGCCACGGCACAGCCGCTCCTGTTCCGCTCCGACATGGTGCGGGGATCGCAGATGATGCCACCCTTACCGCCCCCAAGGGGAATATCCACTACGGAGCATTTCCAGGTCATCCACATGGCCAGAGCCCGGATGGTATCCACCGTTTCCTGGGGATGAAAGCGGATGCCACCTTTGGCAGGACCTCTGGCATCATTGTGCTGGACCCGGAAGCCTCGAAAGACCTGAACACTGCCGTCGTCCATGCGGACGGGGATGGAAAAATGATACTCCCGAATGGGCTGACGGAGCAGCTGTCGGGTCGCTTCATCCAGATTGATCTTCTCGGCGATGGCATCGAATTGGGCCTGCGCCGTTTTAAATGCGTTATAGCTTTCTTTGCTCACTCTTGTTACCTCCAATGTGTTGCTAGATTTTTACATATAATGTGAAAAAAAGTTTAATCTGAATTTACGTTGTATTATTATACCACGATATGAAATGGTATTCAACGCGGATTTTGCCCTGGGGGATTCCTCTAGGGAGGCCAGCCGCCGGTCGCCAGCCGCCAGCCGTTGACTTCAGAGTATGCCTCTGGGGCCTCCCGTTGTTTAAGGTAAGAGAACCTTTTGGCAGTCGAAAATAATAAGAAAGAGCTGGACGGGCATCCAGCTCTTTTTGTGTTTGCATTTTTATATTTATTCTTTAAAGAAGAAGGTTTCTCCGTTGAAGGCGATGGCTATATCGATGGCAGGCCCTTTGGGCACCACGTTCCCCAGCTTGGCATTGGCGATGATGGGGAATTGTACCTCTTCAATGGGCTTGATCCACCAGATATGCTCACCCAAATGGGCTTTGATCTTTTCATACTGAGCGATTCCTTCCTTGGGATCCGAGGTCCATCGGCTGTCCAGCAGAGAGTAGAATTCCTTGACATCTTCCGGGGGCTCTTCGCCTTTCTTGCCGCCCGACTTCCACCAGCTGAGCCACTCGGGACCCCATACCAACTGAGCCCAGTCTCCCAGGTTGTACCAGATATTTTCGGTCCACATGACCGTGCATTTCAGCTCGTTGGCATCCTGACGAGTCTGCCACAGGGCGGAGTCAATCTGCTTCATCTGAACATCCAGGCCCAGTTCACGCCACATTTCCATGATCAGCTCTGCCACAGGCACAATATCGCTTGCCTGGCCGCCCACTTCGATGGGGATAATGAACTTCTTTCCATCGGGACCGACACGGAAACCGTCGCCGCCTTTTTTCATGCCCATCTCATCCAGCAGCTGATTGGCCTTGTTCAAGTCATAGGTGCTGTCCATGATGGTGCTTGGTTTGGCGAATCCATAGTAAATAGCGTCGATGATCTCTTCCCGGTTGATGGCCATGTTTAAAGCCTTCCGGAAACGAATGTCATGGACCACCTGACGCCATACCGGATCCTTGTGGGACAGATTCAGATAGACGTCCGTGGGATCGAGATGGTTCTTGGTCAGGATGACCTGGTAACCAGCTTTCTTCTCATGTTCCTTATACAGAGGCACATTGGCCAGGGTGGTTTCAAATCCGTTGAAGTCCACCTCACCGGAAATGATCTTCATGTTCAAAGTTTCCATATCCTGAACCTGGGTGCTTTCAATTCTGTCGATATAGGGCAGCTGATTCCCTGCCGCATCCACCTTGAAATAATAGGGGTTTCTCTCAAAAATGGCTACGTTCTCCTTCCTCTCCTTGATCAGCCAGGGGTGCAGGCTGGGGATGCCGATGACCCTCTTCTGGTTCACAGCCCAGCTGTCCAGGTTCCTATTGTTGAACAGGTTGTACCATTCATCTTTCTCAAAGCCGGCTTCCTCCACCTTTTTAGCCAGCTCATCGGGATCGACATATTTCTCATGAAACTGCTGCATGTAGTGCTTGGGTTTCAACAACTCCGTGTAGTTCCTCCAGCCTTCGATGGCCATACGGATGGGCAAGCCTGCATAGGGCTCATCGAATTTCAGCTTGAAGGTAAAGTCATCCACCCGCTCAAAGCTGAAGGGATTGCCTTCCGCTTTACCTCCTGCCCTTAACCAGACGGGGATGGATGGGGTCAGGGTTTCATTAAATAATACATCATTGACGGTGAATTCCATGTCATCCACGGTGACGGGCTCTCCGTCGGACCATTTCAAGCCTTCCCGCATGTAGAAGGTGAATTCCTTCCCGTCTTCGCTCATCTCATAGCCCTTCAGAATATTTCCTGTCACTTCCTCTCCCAGAATACCAGGGGTGTTCAGGAGGGGCTCCGTATGCATGGCCCATACACTGGGATCCCATTCTACAAAGGGGATAGCCGTTCGCAGGGTGCCGCCGTAGGTCCCGATTTCATAGTCCATCAGGTCCGCAGGCATTTCATTGACCACCTTGGGCTCCTTAGGTAACCTCTCCTCTACAGGAGGAAGATCCATGTTATCCAGGAAGGGCGACTGCTTGTAGACCACCTTTCCTTCCGTATCGGATTCCCCTGTTTCATCCGGCGCCTGGGTTTCCTCCGGGGCTTTCGTTTGTTCCGGGGTAACTGACTGATCCGGTGTTGTCGTCGTATCCTTCGCTCCGCATCCAGTCAGTATCGCCATCAGAACCAACATAGCGACCAAGAGCAATGACGTCACTCTTTGCATAATTATCCTCCTTTATTCACATATTACCTATTCGGCAATAAAATAGGTCAGGAGTGATACAGGTTTAGATTTTATTCATTGGAGGCTTTACCATCAAATCCTCCAGCACCTGGGTCAGCCGTTCCGTATCCATCCTTTCCGTCAAATAACCGTGTTTCCCGTTGGGTGAAGGCCGCCAACGGGTTTTCCCCTTTTCATCCACTTCTATATAGCCGCCCGTTACCGCATTCCAGTATTCACCAAGGCCCCTGACGGCATACAGGACGGCTGTCAGGTCCCAGCTCATCCGGTTTCCATCCTCGGTATAGAGCTCATAGGCCTTGCGAACGGGGTTGTCCTCCGAGGTTTCCTTCAGGAGCCGGGCTCCGGTCAGGATCGGCCAGCCGATATAGAAATCGGAGAGCATCACGGGGCTGGGCCAATTCGCCATGACATATTGGGCGGCGGCAGGATCCATTTGAAAATTCCACTCTGCATCGATGGAAGGACCGTCCACACCCTCCCGTGGAAAGCATCCTCCCATTATGACCAGCTGACGAACCTTTTGAGCCACCAAATCCCGGCCATTCAAAGGACTGTGGCTATCGGGCAGAGATACCAGCAGGTTATGTAGATTGGGCAGGGGACCAATGGCAACAATCACCACACTCCCGTCGGGCTGACCGGCCAGGATCTGCCGGTACACATCCACCGCATCGGGAGCCTCCTGCTGCCTTTCCTTGTATTGATTGAGAAAATGCTGCCCAACCCAGCGGTTGTATTTGCTGTAGGGTTCACCATCCAGAAAGCCTTCCCGCTTGAGGGTGCCTATGGGAATATGGGGTCGGCCATAGTAGGTGTTGATGGCATCAATGCAGGGTACTCCCCACGGATTGGACGTACAGTGCATAACACCCAGGATCTCTGCCTCTCCCATGTCAGCCAAGGCGTGGAGAACAGCCAGGGCTCCGGCATCATCGCAATCCGGCCCGATATCCGTATCCAGTATAATAGGTACCTTCTTCACAATTTTCCCCCCTGTTCGGTTTTCGTTAACGAAACACACCATATGTAAACCTTTACATATATGTTACATGCATATCATACAAAAGATGGCATCTCTTGTCAACGCAGTTTTCTGTTTACATCCCCATAGAAATGCGTTACAATAAGTTGGGGTCAGTAAAAAAAAGTGAGAACGTTTACATACATCGATTCGATTTTACATATATCGTTTCAATCAAGGAGGAAAAAAGAATGGCTACGATAAAAGATGTGGCCCAGTTGTCCGGGGTATCTATTGCCACAGTTTCCAGAGTAATCAATAAAAGTGGATATATCGATAAGGAGACGGAAAAAAGGGTGCTCTCCGCCATCCAGGAGTTGAATTACACCCCCAATCATCTTGCTCGTAGCCTGATCAAGCGGCGAACCCAAACCCTGGGCTTGATCCTTCCGGATATCACCAATCCCTTTTTTCCTTTGTTGGCCAGGGCCATTGAGGATATCGCCCAGCAGAATAAATACAGCGTGATGTACTGCAATTCCGATAATGATATCCTGAAGCTTTCCAAAAGCTTCAAGCTGCTGAAGGATCGGTCGGTGGACGGTATGATCATCGCCGGGGATTTGAGCCAGGACCATATAGAGGTTTTATCCCAGTTTGATATTCCCATTGCGGTCATTGACTCCAACGTGGGAGATGCCCCTGTCCATCAGGTATTCACCGATAATGTCCTGGGGGCACGAATAGCCGTGAACCATCTGTTGGAGCAGGGTTATCGAAGGATCGCCCACATTCGAGGGGAATGGAGGGCATCCACGGCCCGAAATCGTCATCAGGGGTATATGGAGGCTTTGCAGGAGTGGGATATCCCCTATGATCCCATCCTGGTGCAGCCGGGGGATTATCAGATTCAAAGCGGTTATGAAGCCATGCTCCGACTGCTGGCCCTTGCCAGCCCACCCGACGCCGTATTTGCCGCCAACGATCTGATGGCCTTGGGGGCCATTCACGCCATTTTGGAGCATCAGCTGCGAATTCCCGAGGATATTGGCGTGGTGGGCTTTGACGATTTACCCCTGACCAAGGTGTTACGACCCTCTCTCACCACCGTCCGGCAGTCGATCTACGACATGGGAGTCATCTCCACTAAGCTGCAATTGGAATCCATAGAGAACCCGCCCAAAGAAAAAGAAGATTACAAGGTGGTGGTCCTGGATCCCGTTCTTCAAGTGCGGGAAACCAGCCTTCGGAAAAAGGAACAGGATAACATTGAATAGCAGGAAGTGGAAAGGGACGGCCGATGACCGTCCCTTTTGCTTTTCTTTTTACTCCCTTATTTCGTGGTCGATAAACAGGATATCATGCCTGTTATATTCCACAGTGAACAGAATATGACCGTTTTCATAGAAGCCGTCAGAATAGGAATAACTGCCGGGAAAATCCGTCACCACTTCCCGGTATCCCCATGTTTTCATGTCATCATTGGAGATCCAGATGCTCAAGGGAAACCGCTTACCCCATTTTCCATTCCCCATTCCCTCATTGTTGGGGGTATGGATCAATGCGATCCTGCCGTCAGGGATTTTGATCAGCTTTGGCTTGTTGGATGGATTGAGAATATGGGTGTTATAGACCTCGCTCCAGGTCCTTCCCCCGTCCCTGGAATCGCATCGCCACAACCAGCCGCTCCGGCACTTTCTCATCAGCATGGCAATGGTCCCGTCTCCAAGCTCAACGATCGTAGGCTCGGACCATATCCAGCCCTCTGACATATCCATCCGATTGGCTGGATATCGGTCGAAAGTTTTGCCCTTGTCTGTGCTGATGAGGACACCGTTTTCCACATATTCCGCATTGGTATGCCAGCAGGCCCCATCAAATCCCCTTTCCTTTAGCACCCGGTCGTTCATCTCCTGGGTCACGGGATAGCTATGGTAGGGTATCAAAATATGACCGTTCTCCAGCTGGATCTTCCCCCTTATGAAGGCATATGTGGGCAGGTGGGGAGGAGCGCCGGCATTCTCCCAGGTGTAACCGCTGTCATAGCTTTTCATCATGACACATTTCCAATTGAGAAAATGACCGTGATGGATGGTCAGGAAGGCCGTGATGACACCGTCATACACCATGACTTCCGTAGCATAGACAGCGTTGCCGTCCTCAGGATAGATGCTTTCCGGTTCACTCCAGCTTTCACCGTTGTCCTTGCTGTGAAAGGCGTATACCCGGTTTTCCGAAGCGGGCTCGTATGTCCCGCCGCACTGGGAAATGCACAGAAGCTCTCCATTGGGTGTCCTCCGCAAGATGGGCTCACAGCTTAGCGTATCGACATGAACCAGCCGAATTCTGTTCATCTCAAATCCCCCTTTCCCATTTTCATTCCTTTTAACGGAGCTGTCTTCCATTTTCAGTATATCAAATTCCAGTTTCCTGCAAAAGAATTCCATCAAAATTCCCTGTTCCTATAAAAGTGCAGGGACAGGCCGTAGGAAATCAAGGCGAGGATCAGCACACCGGCCAAAAGCATGAGGGGTGCCGTTGTGTCCGATTGACTGGTCAGGAAGCGATAGATCCCTTCAGCCCATGGTTTATGACGATTCTTCTCCATCAGTTGTCCCAGGGCGGACATTCCTGTGTAAAGGGCGGAGAAAAGAATAAAGGGGAGGAATCTGGACTTTATATAGCCCAATTTAAAGAAGATGGGGAAGTAAATGCCCATCATCAAAGTAACAGTTATCAAAGCCGTGATGAAATTCTCCAGGGTAATTGGATGGGTGGTCACAGCTATACCAGTATTCCTTATCAGGGCAATGAACAGTACATAGGCAATGGTGCCCAGGGCCATATAGATATATACAGACAGGTATTTGGCCAGGACTACCTGGCTACGGCGAATGGGAAGGCTGTTCATCAGGGTGTCACCATTGCTTTTGTCTTCGTGGGCACAAGCCGTCACCACCAGCATGTAGCTAAAACCCATGATCGCAGTTACATAGGCGACGGGTCCCACCTGCTGAAGGGCGAAGATGAAAAAGATGATATAGACCAGGCTGATGGCTACGGTCTTTTTTTGAAGCAAAAGATCCTTAAGAATGAGATGATACATACCGATCCCTCCTTGTAAAATACAGCATGACATCCTCCAGGGATGGTTTTTCGATAATAATGCGATCTCCGTAATGCTTTTTGACAGCCTCCTTATCCTTTGTCAAAGCCTCGAAGCCAAACCGGTTCTCCCTGATGCCTATAAAATCCTCTCCGCTATGCTCAGCCAGAATTTCCTTTGGACCCTTGACCAGGCCGTATCGCTCAATGATCTCATCCTTGGTAGTGTGCAGCACGATCTCTCCCTGATGGATCATCGCAACATAGTCGGCGATCTTATCCAGATCAGAGGTGATATGGGTGGAAAACAGGACGGCCTTCTTCTCATCCTGGATCAGGCCGGACAGGATATCCAACAGCTCACTCCTTATCAGAGGGTCCAAGCCGGATGTAGGCTCATCCATGACCAGCAACTCTGCATGGTGGGACAGGGCAACCGCCAGGGCGAACTTCATCTTCATGCCCTTGGACAGCTCCTTGATCTTTTTCCGGGGAGGCAGGTCGAATTCCCGTATATATTGAGCAAACTGCCTGTCATCCCAAGCCTTGTACATAGGAGCGATGATGCTTTTCATCCCCATGATGGTGAGTTCTTCATAGAAGCAATTCTCATCATATACAAAGCCGATCCGATTCTTGATCTCCCGCTCATGGGCGATATGATCCAGGCCAAAGACGCGGATTTCCCCTCCATCCTTTTTCAACAGGTTCATCATCAGTTTAATGGTGGTGGTCTTCCCTGCCCCGTTGGGACCGATAAATCCCATGATATAGCCCCGCTCCAAGGTCAGATTGATATTCCGTAGTTGGAAGTCCTTGAAATCCTTCCGCAGATTTCGAATCTCCAAAATAGGCTCCATATTATACCTCCTCATAAAGCAGTCTCAGCATTTCCTTCAGCTCCGCCAGAGATATGCCGGCGGATTTGGCGGCATTCACCGCCTCCAGCATCTTCTCCTCCACGATCCGTATCCTGGTCTCCCGAAGAAGTTCCCTGTTCTGGGCAGCCACAAAGGAGCCTTTCCCGGGAACGGTTTCGATGAATCCTTCCTTTTCCAGCTCGTCATAAGCCCTTTTTGTGGTGATGACACTGATCTTCAGCTCCCGGGCCAAAGCCCTTATGGAGGGCAGTGCATCCGCCTCTGCCAGCTCCCCCCGGATAATGGCATCCTTCAGTTGGGATGCAATTTGTTCGTAGATGGGTTTATCGGATGAATTCGCGATAATAATGTTCAAACATATCATCCCTTCAGTTGTTATAACTGTTATTAGTGTATATGTACAGTATAGTCTTTATGCATGGAGATGTCAAGGGATTTTGCGATTAATTAGCCTAGGGTATTCCTCTGGAGCCTCCCGGAGGCATACCCTGGTCCATTGGATCTTGCATTTTATATCATCTGAATAGATCCACCCTTAGAAATACCCAGATAACTGCTGGCGGCCGGCAGCCGGCGGCTGGCCTCCCTAAAGGAATACCCTGGGGTAGAGGTCTGCCCGAATTTGCCTGGTTCATAAACATATCCATGGAATAACGATCATTTTCACGGGTGGACAGAGACAGGGATGCGTAAAAAAGCAGGTTGGAAGGGGCAAAATCCCTCTCAACCTGCTTACTAAAATCATACTCAAATAGCGGCTAGCGGCTGGCGGCCGGCCAAACCCTAGAGGAATACCTTAGGGTAAAGTCCGCGAACCAACCTTACAGGAATTCAGGCTCGATCAAACCGTAGTTGCCATCTCTCCGTTTGTAAAGGACATTGACTTCATCGCTTTCGGAATTGGTAAAGACGTAGAAGCTGTGCCCCAGGAGTTCCATTTGCAGGATCGCTTCCTCCAAATCCATGGGTTTCACGGCAAAGCGTTTGGTGCGTACTAGCTTGGGACGTGGTGAATCCTGGACCTCTTCAAAGGATTTGCTGAAAACCGGCTGATCGTACTTGAAGGCACCCTCCCTCAATTTCCGCTCCAGCTTGGTCCTGTGCTTGTTGATCTGCTTCTCCAGCTTGTCCAGCACCTTATCAATGGAGGCGTACATATCATCCGTGATTTCCTCACCCCGGAGGACGATGCCGTCAAAGGGTATGGTGACCTCAACGATGTGGCGGTTTCTTTCAACAGACATGGTGACTTGGGCTTCCGTGTCCGGTTTGAAATAGCGTTCCAGTTTTCCCACCTTCTTCATGACCTGTTCACGAAGAGCGTCCGTGATTTCCAGATTCTTTCCACTCACCATAATACGCATACTGGCCAACTCCTTTCTCAATTCCTCTGAAGCATAGTATACTTATTGTATTCGATATGGCAGTAAATAATTCCTACAAATGTTCTTTAATAATTCTGTAGTATTATTTTCTTATAATATAGTATACCCTTGGGGGACAAGTCTGAAACAGGCAGCGACTTCAAAAAGGGACCGAATAATACAAAAAAGCAAGGAATGTTGCTCCTTGCTTTTTCTACATTACTCAAACCATTTGCTGGTCTGCTCCGCCTTGATGAAGTTGTTCTTCTCGGCGTATTCCACCTGCTCTTGTGTTGCTTTCACCTGATCGATGATCTTCCATTCATTCCCCCGAAGCTCCATGAGGAGAAGGTAATGGACCTTCTGTCCGCCAAACTCAAAAATCTGGAACATATAGATGGGACTGCTGTCGTATTCCCCTACCCCCTCCGGTACAGGGAAGATCTCCGCCCTGATATAATGGCGGGGAAGCATTTCTTCACCCAGCTGAAAGCGGCCACCCTTTGCCGCCATTTCCTTGGCCTCTTCAATAAACTGGGCGGCGTTCGCTATGCCGTCCGAAGCCAAAGCCTTCGTCCACTTCTCGAATTCCTCATATTTGATCTTTCCCTGGGCGGCCTGGTTGAAGGAGCTACTGTACCTTTCCGCCACCAGCAGGGGCTGAAAATCGATGGTAAAGTAGTACAGGGAAATGCAGAACCAGGTAATCAGAACAACTGCCAGGGCAACCACCCCGATACGGACCTTGTTGTAACGCTTCTTTTCCCCGGGAACGGTGATCACGAAGGACTTCAGGTTAAAGCCAATGACAGGCAATACAATCAATAGTATCATTATCGTAAAAACCAGTTTTGCCGTTTGCACCTGATTCCCTCCTTTACAGTACCTTGCTCAGGAAGGATTTCGTCCGTTCGTTCTTTGGATTGCCAAAGAGTTCCTCGGGTTTTCCTTCCTCTGCAATGATTCCCTCGTCCATGAACAGGATCCTGTCCCCTACCTCCCGGGCAAAGCCCATTTCATGGGTAACCACGACCATGGTCATGCCGTCAGCCACCAGCTGCTTCATAACCTCCAGCACTTCTCCTACCATCTCGGGATCCAGGGCGGAAGTGGGCTCGTCGAAAAGCATAATGGCCGGATCCATGGCCAGGGCCCGGGCGATGGCCACCCGCTGTTTCTGGCCTCCGGACAGCTGATTGGGATAGTTGGAGGCCTTCTCCTCCAGGCCTACCTTGCGGAGAAGCTCCATAGCCTTTTCTTCAGCCTCTGCCTTCCCCAATCCCTTGAGCTTGGTGGGAGCCAGGGTGATATTCTCCAGCACCGTCATGTGGGGGAAAAGGTTGAACTGTTGGAACACCATCCCCACCTTCTGGCGCAACTTGTCAATGTCCTTCATGTTCTCCATAACGGGAACCCCTTCAATGTAGATCTCGCCCTTTGTAGGGACTTCCAGGAGATTCAGGCAGCGGAGGAAGGTGCTCTTCCCCGAGCCGCTGGGGCCGATGACACACACCACCTCGCCCTTGGCGATGTGGTTGTTCACTCCTTTGAGGACCTCGAGATCTCCGAAATATTTATGCAAATTGACCACCTTAATCACTTTGACGCAGCCTCCTTTCGAACTTGCTCAGCAATGCAGATAGGGATGCCGTCATCAAAAAGTAGATGTAGGCTACCGTCAAGAGGGGCGTCATGGCATCATAGGTCAGGCTTCTGATGGTAGTACCTCCTCTAGTCAAGTCGTCCAGGGCGATATATCCCGATACGGAAGTTTCCTTTAAGAGGACGATAAATTCATTTCCGATTGCCGGCAGGATGTTTTTTATAGCCTGGGGAATAATGACGTAGCGCATGGCCTGGGGATAGGACAGGCCCACGGAGCGGGCCGCTTCCATCTGTCCCTTATCCACGGCCTGAATCCCTGCCCGGATAATCTCTGCCACATAGGCGCCGCTGTTGATGCCGAAGGCGATGGACGCCACCACGATCTTGGGTATATCCACGCTGGCAAAAATAACGAAATAGGTGATGGTGAGCTGTACAACGGTAGGGGTACCTCGAATGACCTCGATGTACCAGTCGGCAATGGCTTTGATGATCCCCTTCCCGCTCAGCTTTGCAATGGCAATGAACAGACCGATGATCACTCCCAAAACGGCCGCGAAGAAGGTGACCTCGATGGATACGATCCATCCCCTGACCAGAAAGATGAAGCGGTCCTCTTTTATGAAATTATAAAAAAGCTTATTGCTAAATAGTCGGAAAATGCCGTTCAATAAGTCCATAAAAACCTCCCGTGTTTTTGGTTCGCAGAATTTGCCTCCAGGGTATTCCTCAAAAGAGGCCGGCCGCCGGCAGCCAGCAGCTTTTCACTTGGGTATTCCTCTGGGGTCTTTCGGGCAGACAGAGTCGTCTGCCCCTACCCCTTGTCGGATGTACAGACAGAGTCGTCTGCCCCTACCCCTCGTCGGATGTACAGACAGGGTCGTCTGCTCCTACCCTTCGTCGGATGTACAGACAGGGTCGTCTGCCCCTACCCTTCGTAGTATGTACAGATAGGGGCGTCTGCCTCTACCCTTCGATAGGTGACAATAAACAAGAAACAGGGCTAGCAATTGGTGTCACAGCCAATAGCTAGCCGCTGCCGTACTCATTTATACTATTATTTCGTGGTGTATTTGTCAACAATCTCTTTGAGCTGGTCACTGTCGATGATCTCTTTCAGAGCGTCATTGAGCTGATCCAGGAGCTCGGTGTTGCCCTTTTTCACAGCAATGGCGTAGTACTCATCCTCAAACTGGCTTTCAATTACCTTGATATCATCATTCTGAGCTTCAAAGGATTTTGCGGGGTCAAAGTCCAGTACAACGGCATCGATCTTTCCGTTTTTCAGATCCATCACAGCCTCCAGCGCGGTGGCGTATCCGTCAACCGTGGCATCCTCTATTTCTTTGGCCAGGCTCTCACCGGTGGTACCTTTTTGGGCTCCTAAGGTCTTGCCCTTCAGGTCGTCCTTGGTGGCAATCTCGGTATTGTCCTTCTTTACGACGATAACCTGAGTTGCCTTGTAATAATCCATGGTAAAGTCTACCTCTTTCTCCCGATCAGGAGTTACCGTCATACCGGCAGCTACGAAGTCGACTTTTCCGGAGTTCACCGCGGGAATGAGGGAATCAAACTCCATATCCACGATTTCCACTTCCCTGCCCAGCTTCTTGCCGATGGCTTCAGCCAGCTCTATATCAATCCCCGCAAAGCCGTTGGCCTCCTTATACTCAAAGGGCGGGAATGCTGCATTGGTACCCATCTTCAGTGTTTTAGAACCACAACCCATCAGAGGGGCTGAAATCATTAGTACTAACATTAGCGCAAAGGTCACTTTCAGGATTTTTTTCATTTTTCTTTTCCTCCTCTATAACATAGACATTTAGTATCTGTCTGTTTAGGTATAATTATACACACCTGTTAATAAAAAATCAATCTATTCGAGCAATTTCTTTTATTCGACTTTTTTGGCAGTTTTCATGGAAAAAAACAGGTGTTCCCATGTGAATATGTGGAAACAAAAACTGTGGATAATGTGAATAAGTCTGTGTATAACCCATATTTGGACAGTTTAAATTGTGTATAAAGTTGTGAATGAGGGAAAACTATCCCCAAAACGCTCTTTTATAATCCCTTCCCTTTCGCCATGATTCCCAAAAATTAGACAAGGATTTTTTCTTTGATTCATAAAAATAAAAAAACCCGTGCATGATACACGGGTCTAAATTTCTACTGAGGATAAACCATTTCGGGGATTATTCCCTATGGTTCTGAAAGCACTCACTACAGTAGATGGGTCTGTCGTTCTTGGGAACAAAGGGAACCCTTGCTACCCCACCACAATCCGCACAAACGGCTTCATACATCTCTCTTCTTCCTTCACCGTTGCGGCTGAGTTTCCTTGCATCACGGCAAGGTTTGCATCGTGCAGGCTCATTCTGAAAGCCTCTCTCTGCGTAGAATTCCTGTTCACCGGCGGTGAAAATGAATTCTTTGCCACATTCTTTGCATACTAAGGTTTTGTCTTCATACATGGAACTAATCTCCTCGCTTTTAAATAATTCGCGTGCACCCAAATTCTAGCTGACCTGGTCTTTGCCCCCACACTCGCCGACTGGAAGTTTTGCTTCAAGGGTTTACCTTCCCACTACTCCTTCTCTCCACAATTAGCAGTTTCTAGTAAGTATTCAGTGATCAGCATTGGGTGACACGTGTTACGAATCGATAACTAGGGGATAATTCCTAACCTAAGAATCGGTATGCTAAAACTCCTGGACCATTACTAACCAATGATAAGACCTTTGCGATAGACTACTAGCTGCAAGTCGGGCTTACATCTAAGCCGCACCATGATCATCAGCCTTTGGCTGACTTACGTGGATCGTTTCGCCTGCGACTGGCATCGATTTTCAACCACAGACCTAGAATATAGGTTGCCTACTGTGCTATATTATACGCTTTATAACATAAAAAATCAAGGAAAAAAAGATTTTATGTGATTCGGACCGTTGCAGCTGTCATGACATACACTCTGGATGCGCCAGCCTCCATTAAAACGCGGCTGCACTGTTCGGCGGTAGCCCCCGTGGTGTAGATGTCGTCGATGAGGAGCAGGATCTTGCTCTGGATTTCTTCCCTGTTTCGAAAGGCAAAGGCATTCGCCATGTTCTCCATCCTCTCCAGACGGCGAAGGCCTGCCTGGGCAGAGGTATCCCTCTTTCGAATCAATACCCGGTCCAGTACGGGAATACCGGTACGCTTCTCCATTTCCCTGGCCATCAGTTCTGCCTGATTAAAGCCCCTTTTCCGGCGGCGATTGGGATGCAGGGGAACGGGCACCAGACCCTGGATGGAAGGCCGGTTTTCCATGCTTTCCAGCTTTTCGGCCATGCAGCGTCCCAAGAAGGGGGCCAGGTATGTTTGACCGCCGTATTTAAAACGATAGATCAGCTTCTGGATCTCGGGGCTGTATTCAAAGACGGAACAGGCCTGGTGGAAGTGATGATCCTGCACCGAGCAGTCGGGACAGATTTCTCCCTTATCCATGGGCCTTCCGCATACCCCGCAGACGGAGGAGCGGATAAAGGGCAACTGATCGAAACAGGGCCTGCAGAGACTGTATCCGGGCACAATAAAAGCCTCCTCCCCACAGAGGATGCAGCTCAGATCCGGGGGATAGAGGATATCGAGAAAGCCTTCCTTGAGATCGAAGAGGAGCTTGCGAAACATGCTGCACCTCCTTTGGTATTCCTTTTGGGTCTGGCCGGCCGCCAGCCGCCAGTAGCTTTTCACAAGGGTATTCCTCTGGGGTCTTTCGGGCAGACAGGGTCGTCTGCCCCTACAATATCCCGTCAGATCATTAAGAGTCGTCTGCCCCTACAATATCTCGTTACATCCGCATTAGAACCAGTTCTTTGCGTAGCTACGATTCAAGAATGCCTCTGTAGCCCGATTTGTATTCCATCCCAACGAACCCAAGAGCCGACAATGGGTAGGGGTGGACGACCCTGTCCACCCGGACCCTAAATTACCCCAGTAGTCGCTAATAAACTAAAGCATTTCCCGCAGGCGCCATTGCAGGCCGGAATAGCGTCTGCTGATATAGTTGTTCCGGACCATGGAATAGATGCTCTGGTCACGTCCCACGATGACGACCAGGGATTTAGCCCGGGTGACAGCCGTATAGAGGAGATTCCGAGTCATGAGCATGGGAGGACCCCAGGTCAGAGGAAGAAGGATCACTGGGAACTCACTGCCCTGGCTCTTATGGATGGAAACCGCATAGGCCAGCTCCAGTTCATCCAATTGGCTGTATTCATATTCCACCCTTTTGTCGTCGTCAAAAAGGACGATGACCTTTTGCTCCTCCGGATCAATCTGTTCGATAAAGCCCACATCACCGTTAAAGACCCCCTCCCCCTCTTCGAGGAAGGCCCCTTCTTCCGTGGTTCTGGTCCATGTCATCTGATAGTTGTTTTTAATCTGCATCACCTTATCCCCTTCCCGGAAGACGGTATCGCCATAGGTCTTCTCATTCTTTCTCCGGGATTTGGGGTTCAGGGCCTTCTGGAGCTCGACG
This sequence comes from Clostridia bacterium, assembly GCA_050952525.1. Lineage (GTDB taxonomy): Bacteria > Bacillota > Clostridia > Christensenellales > JBMNLC01 > JBMNLC01. The sequence goes on from JBMNLC010000008.1 coordinate 35,506, forward strand.
TTCAGGTTGTAGACCCCCGTCGTCCCCTTTTTCATAGGGGCCAGAACCTGAATATCTTTCATGGGGTCAAAGCCGTAATAATCGGGAAGACGCCGGTCGCACAGATCAATCACGGTACGGAGAATATCCTCGGGGCTTTCCTTCCGCTCTAAGTAGAAATCCTTATCCTTCACGTTGAGATAAGGGGGTTCTCCGCGGTTGATCCGGTGGGCGTTGACGACGATCATGCTTTCCTGGGCCTGGCGAAAAATCTGGCTGAGGTATACCACCGTCACCACTTTGCTGTCGATGATGTCCCGAAGGACATTTCCTGGTCCGACGGAGGGAAGCTGATCCACGTCTCCGACCAGGATGAGGCGGGCTCCCGGAAGGAGGGCTTTCATCAAATGATTCATCAGGAGGATGTCCACCATGGATACCTCATCCACGATCAGAACATCGGTGTAGAGGGGGTTGTCCTCATTCCGCTGGAATTTATCCTCCCCTTCATCGCCAAAGCTGTATTCCAGCAGCCGGTGGATGGTTTTGGCCTCCCGTCCCGTGGCCTGGGTCATGCGCTTTGCGGCCCGGCCGGTGGGCGCGGCCAGGGTGACCTCCATATTCAGCTTTTCAAAAAGTTTGATGATGCAGTTGATGATGGTAGTCTTTCCCGTACCCGGTCCGCCGGTGATCACCACCACACTGTTTTCCATGGCCTTGATGATGGCCTCCTGCTGCTCGGGAGCAAACAGGATCCCTTCCTCTGCCTGGATGCGCTCCATTTCCTCCCTCATCCTCAAAAGGGGATTGTCCACCGGCGTCATGGAGAGCTGGGGCAGTCTCATGCTCACCCCTGCCTCCGCCTGATAAAAAGGCGCCTGATACACAGCCGTATGGTCTTCCCTCTCCTCCAGGATAATCTCCTGATTGACAGCAAGGGTGACAATGGCATGGTCGACAAGCTCCTCATCCGCATTCAGGAGGGCGGCAGCCTTCTGGACCAGCTCCTCCCGGGGCAGATAGGTATGGCCATGGCTGGCCGCTTGGGACAGGACATATTTTGTGCCGGCCGTCAGACGGTACTTGTCAGACGGGTCTATACCCATGCTTTGGGCGATTTTGTCAGCCCTCTTGAATCCGATCCCTACAATATCGTCAGCCAGGCGATAGGGATTCTCTCGGATCTTGTTAATCGTCTCATTGCCATAGAGTTTATAGATTTTGATGGCATAGTTGGTGGAGATGCCATAGGACTGGAGAAACAGCATGATCTCCCGGATGTCCCGCTGTTCGGAAAAGGATTCTGCGATGGTGGCTGCCTTAGAGGGGCCGATGCCGTCCACCTCCGTCAATCGGTCGGGGTAGAACTGGATGATATCCAGGGAATCCAGGCCAAAACACTCTACGATCTTGCGGGCGGTGACGGGGCCCACTCCCCGGATCAGGCCCGAAGCCAGGTACCGCTCCATTCCCGTGAGGGTGGCGGGGGCTACCGTTTCGCAAGTGCTCACCTTGAGCTGTTTACCGTAGTCTGGGTGCTGGGTCCATTCGCCTCCCAGCTTGACCCGTTCTCCCTCATGAGCAAAAGGAATACAGCCTACCGCTGTAATCAGATCCTTTTCTATTTTTAATTCCAGAACGGTAAAGCCGTTGCTTTCGTTCCGAAATACGATTTCTTCAATTACTCCTTCCAGTTCTACCATATGGCAACCTCCGCCACAGAAATTGTTTTTGGCATGCCTACGAAGTCGATTGGTTCGCAGTTTTTATACTGGGGTATTCCTCTAGAGAGGCCAGCCGCCAGCCGTTGACCCTAAGGTATTCCTCTGGGGTCTTTCGGGCAGACAGGGTCGTCTGCCCCTACCATATCTCGTCAGATCATTAAGGGTCGTCTGCCCCTACCATATCCCGTCAGATCATTAATGGATAAGATCCGTTAAACGATTTCGTTTGGCAGACCTTATCCCCACAGGGGACAATTCGTTTAATTTTATTATATCATACCTGCGGAGGGGAGGTCATCTCAGGAAAGGGATTTGCCCAGGGCGGAAACCAGGCTGCGGACATCTTCCATCAGGCAGGCAAATTTCTCGGGGCGGAGGGATTGGGGGCCGTCGGAAGTGGCATTGGCCGGGTCATGATGGACTTCAATCATCAGGCCGTCCCCACCTGCCGCCAGAACCCCCAGGGCAACGGGATGCACCAGCTTCCATGAACCCGTCCCGTGGCTGGGGTCTGCGATAATGGGCAGATGGGAGAGCTGCTTCACCAAAGGAATGGCATTGATGTCCATGGTGTTGCGGGTAGCCGTCTCGAAGGTGCGGATGCCCCGCTCACACAGGATGACATTGGGATTGCCGGCTGAAAGGATGTATTCTGCTGCCATCAGCCACTCCTCTACGGTAGCCGACAGACCTCTTTTCAGCAGAACAGGCTTTCCGCTTTTCCCCACTTCATTCAGGAGGCGGAAATTCTGCATGTTCCTGGCCCCCACCTGGAGGATGTCCACATATTCGCTTACCAGCTCCACATCCCGGGTGTCCAGTACTTCCGTGACAATGGGCATGCCCACTTCGCTGGCAACGGCTTTCATGATGCGCATCCCTTCCTCCTCCAGTCCCTGGAAGGAGTAGGGAGACGTTCTAGGTTTATAAGCACCGCCCCGCAGGATGTGTGCTCCCGCTTTCTTCACATCCTGAGCTACCTTGAGGAGCTGATCCTCTCCCTCGATGGCACAGGGACCGGCAATGATGCCCACATGGCCGTTGCCGAATTTCACATCCCCGATTTGGATCACGGTGTTGATGCCCTTCAGCTCCCTGGAAACCAGCTTGTAGGGCCTCATAATGGGGACAATGGCCTCCACTCCCGGCAGCCTCATAAGGGTTTGGGGATCGATTCGATCCTTGTCGCCCACGGCGCCGATGACCGTTTTCACTTCCCCTTGGATGGGATGGGTTTTAAACCCCAAAGTCTGTAATTTTTCTTCTACTCTTTTTATATCTTCTTGCGTCGATCCTGATTGCATGACGATGATCATATGATATAAACCTCCTTGTGATTCACCAATATATAAAAAAACTTCTCATCCCTGAATAGGGACGAGAAGTTGTTCCCGTGTTACCACCCTTGTTGATACAGCAATGCTGTACCCACTCATTCCATGATACGGAAGGATTCCTCCTTCGATATCAGCTTCCTTTTTACGGTGGAAGTTTCCGGCACAGCCTACTCTTCTACGTTCAGCCTGCAGCTCCCGGGAGAACTTCAACAAAGGACCTGATACCGGGCTCCCACCGCCCCCGGCTCGCTTTGAAAAAATCCAATGCCTACTTTTCCCGTTCTTTGCTTTTCTCCATATAGGGATAATCATCCCTTTTAATTATCAAGATTATAACGTGAAGCTCTTTGATCGTCAAGACCATTCAATTAAAAAAGTGCAAAGCCCTCTTTATTTGCCGTTCTTGTCCTGGGCCATGAGGTTCATGAGGTTGCTGGCCATCAAAAGGATGTCTCCCCGGGTTGCGGGCTGTCGATAGGCATTCCCCCCTTCCCACCATAGGACTTCCTTAACGGAGCCGGATAAAAAATTCTCCAAAAACCTCGATCGGATGATATCCGCATTCTTCATCCGGTTCCGGTAGCAGCGCATGCTCTCCAGGATAGGAATCTCCCTGCCGTCGGTGAGTTGAATAAAAACGGTAGCTCCCTTGGCCAGCGCACCCTCTATGGTAAGATAGGAAAAATAGCCATAGGCCCCGTCATTGGTCCCAAGGGGCTGGCGGACCTTAAAGGGAACAAGGATCAGCTCCGGGGTGAAAGGGAGGGGAATGGTATTGCGGCAGCCGATGAGCTCACCGTATTTCCTTCGGATCAAGCCAATATCCATATGATAAAAGGCGGCAATATCGCGAAGGACTGTCTTGATTACCCTCCCTTCCATCCTTTCCTGCTGATCCGAACACAATATACGGGTGCAATTCCCGCCTTCAGCGTCATAAACCGGCAGCAGCGCGCAGATTCCCTGCTGGATACAGTCCTTCATCCTGTACGTCATTGTGAACACCTTCTTTCTTCCTGTTGATGCGGTCGATTCTGGTTATTCTTACCGTTGTTCTCATTATATACGAACATATGTTCGGTGTCAACAGGCCTTTTCAAGAGGAAAATGGGAGCGAATTGCAGTTATTTCAAGGTGGCCACTACCTTTGCCAGTTCATTGATCGAACGGGACAGCTCCTCCATGCGGGACTCTATCCGTACCAACAGATAGATGGAAACGGCGATGGGGAAGCCGAGGTTGGATATCAGAGCAAGCACCTGGTCCATGGGGACACCTCCTTTCCTTTGCTATTGGGGATTCCTTTCGGGTCTGGCTTGCCGCCAGCCGCCAGCCGTCAGCCGCTGCCCTGGGGGATTCCTTTGGGGTCTCGTTTGGCGTTAGGCGGATTTATGTGCGAGTGTTCGGTACGAAATATGGTAGAGGCAGACGACGCACACATGGTTTATCAAACGAATAACGGAATAGGTCTAACGGATTTGATGCTGAAAGAATAAAAAGAGGGGATGACCCCTCTTTTTATTAGACGAACACCACAGGATTGACCTGGGTATCGATGATATTCGCTTCCACGATCTCTGTGAGCCCGCCTTCGATGTTGAAGATGTTTTTGGTCAGAATGAGGTTCATGGCTGCCTGGATTTCAGCAGGCGTCACATCCTCCCGGGGGCTATCGAGGGTCAGACGGAAGGTCCTCCCTTCACCGGTTTTGAAGACCATCTCCAATACCTGTTTCAACTCCATACTTCACACCTCCTTTCCTCGCTTCCATGGTATTCCTCTCGGGTCTGGCCAGCCGCCAGCCGCCGACAGCCGGCCGCTGACCCTAGGGGATTCCTCTGGGGTTATTCGTTTTGGCGTTAGGCGTTCACATATTCGGATGTGGCGATTTTGCGGATGGAGGCAGCGGGATAATTCTGAAGGTCGATGAGGGCCTGGGCAACCTCGTAAATATCCTCATCGGAAACGTCGCTCTTTACCCTGCTAAGGGATTTGGATCGAAGGATCCTCCTGCCATCCTGATTCAGTCCCAGATCGAACTGGATCTGCAACCGGGCATCCATTGCAGTTACTTCAAGTGCCATGCTTCCACCTCCTTTCATCGTATCCTGTTTCCCGGGGAATTTTGTTTGCCTGTCCCCGGGGTACATGATATAGATATCAACAGTTTCAGGGATTGATATAGGAACTCAGGATCTTTTTCAACTGTATAAGCCCTTTCTGTTTCCATCCCCTGACAGTCTGATAATGGACACCTCTGGCCAGGGCGATCTCCTTGTAGGAAATGCCGCTATAGAAATGGAGAAGCAGAACCTCCCTCTGATCCAGAGGTAAGGTTTGCAAGGCTTCTCTCAGCAGGGAGTACAGCTCCTCCCGTTCCAGTTCTTCCTGGACTGATGGAAATTGGCTTTCCAGCCTGTCTATAAGGCAGATATCCTGTCCCGGCAATGGCGCATCCAAGGAATCAACCGGAGGCTCCGGCCTTGAAAGATTGCGGATCTGATAATAGAGGGCTTTCCGTACAAAGACGACAAAAGGGACATTCCTGTCTTCCCGGTATTCCCGGATGCATCGGAGAACGGTTTCCCGGGCCTCCTGCATCAGGTCCTCCCACTCTCCCCGGCCATACCGAGAAACTATGGAGATCATCAGGGGATTCAGCTTATCCAACAGGATACAGGCAGCGTCCTGGTCTCCCGACCGGCTCTTCTCCACCCATTCTTTCAGCAGATATTCCATTATGTTCCTCCTTTTCAGGAGGCCGGCCATCCTTCATTTTGTGCACAGGTCCAGTATAGGGCGAGATGGAAGGGGCTTCAAAGAATGAGGAATGATATGCCTGTCCTATTCAAAGACGGCTGGTAACTGATCTGCCAAAAAATCGAATAAAAAAAAGCCGACCTAAATTAGATCAGCTTTCACAAATAAACATATCATTGAATTTCAATCAGTCTCGTCCACCCCTATCCTGGATCATAGGTTATTATATTTTATTGTAGGGGCAGACGACTCTGTCTGCCCGAAAGACCCCAGAGGAATGCCCCAGGGGCAACGGCTAGCGGCTGGCCCCCTAAAGGAATACCCCAGCCCTAAAGGGCTTGTTCCCTAAGCAGTTCGGCCTTATCGGTACGCTCCCAAGGAAGGTCGATATCCGTGCGGCCAAAATGACCATAGGCAGCCGTCTGTTTATAAATGGGTCTGCGGAGATCCAGGGTCCGGATGATCGCAGCAGGCCTCAGATCAAAATTCTTCTGGATCAGCTCCACAATTTTTTCTTCACTCACCTTAGCGGTGCCGAAGGTTTCCACCATGATGGAGACGGGCCTGGCCACTCCGATGGCATAGGCCAGCCCGATTTCACACTTGTCGGCCAAGCCGGCAGCCACGATATTCTTGGCCACATAGCGGGCGGCGTAGGATGCGGAACGGTCCACCTTTGTGGGATCCTTCCCGGAAAAGGCGCCGCCGCCGTGGCGGGCAAATCCCCCATAGGTATCCACGATGATCTTCCTGCCGGTGAGACCGGCGTCCCCCTGGGGACCTCCCACGACAAACCTGCCCGTCGGATTGACAAGAAATTGGGTCCTGTCATCCAGGAGATTTTCAGGGATGACAGCCTTGATGACATGCTGAATCACATCCCTTTCAATGGTGGCATAATCCACATCAGGGCTGTGCTGGGTGGAGATGACAATGGTATCCACCCGCAGGGGCTTGTCCCCGTCATATTCCACCGTCACCTGGGACTTCCCGTCGGGACGAAGGTATGCCATCATGCCGGACTTGCGTACCTCCGCCAATCGGCGGGTCAGTTTATGGGCAAGTGAAATGGGCATGGGCATCAGTTCAGGGGTCTCATTGCAGGCAAAACCGAACATAATCCCCTGATCCCCTGCGCCAATGTCCTCGCCCGTACTCTCGCCCTTTCTGGATTCCAGCGCCTGGTTAACGCCCATGGCAATATCCGGAGACTGTTCATCAATGGACGTAAGGACGGCACAGGTATCACAGTCAAAACCGTATTTGGCACGGGTGTAACCAATTTCCTCTATCGTAGAACGGACAATTTTCGGAATATCCACATAGCAATCGGTGGTAATCTCTCCCATGACCAGGACCAGACCGGTGGTGACCGCCGTTTCACAGGCTACACGGGCATACGGGTCGCATTCCAGTATGGCATCCAATATAGCGTCCGAAATCTGGTCGCAAATCTTATCCGGATGTCCCTCTGTGACGGACTCGGATGTAAACAATTTTTTTGGCATTTCGATATGTTCCTCCTTTTTTAATCAGCCGTTGGCGGGGCTTCTCCACAATTTTCTTTTCGTGCCCAAGCTATCGAGAAAATTATGAATCAAGCCCTTGGGAAATGAAAAAACCCCGCTCTGACAGAACGGGGTTTTCGTGTATGGTATCCTCATCTGCCAGAAACCATATGCCCTCATGGGATATGGTATCTTGTGGGAATTGGCACCTGGTCGAACAGACTGGTTGCCGGGTTTCATTGGGCCCATCCCTCCACCTCTCTTGATAAGGTCTTATTCGATTTTTCATGTAAATATAACATAATATTCATGCTTCGTCAATCATCTTCAGGAAACATGACTATTGAAAAAGGAGACCTTCGGTCTCCTTTTTTGGTGGAGGGAGGTGGATTCGAACCACCGAAGTCTTCGACGGCAGATTTACAGTCTGCTCCCTTTGGCCACTTGGGTATCCCTCCATATTGTCTTTTGAAAAGAATCGATGACTGCTCATCAGAAATCCTCGTCACGATTTATTATTATACTTAAAGAAATTGAAATTGTCAACTGTTATCATTTTCATTTTATACTGGAAAATCATTACCTATACAATTTCCTTTTTTTCTTTTATAATGAACATTAAATTTAAAGGAAAAGGAGATCTGCCATGAAGAAAATTCTCGGCTGCATCCGTCGCGCCGATCAGGATTTTTCCATGATACAGGAAGGAGACCGCATCGCTGTGGGGGTCTCGGGCGGTAAGGACAGTCTGACCTTGCTGAAGGCCCTCCGCTTATATCAATATTTCAGCAAAACGCCCTTCGAGCTGGAGGCGATAACCCTGACCATGGGTCTGGAGCCCTTTGATCTGTCAGGGGTTGAAAAACTCTGTGCTGATCTGGGGATTCGCTACACCGTTCGCCACACCCAGATCGGTAAAATCATTTTTGATGTGCGGAAGGAAAAAAATCCCTGCTCCCTCTGTGCGAACATGCGCCGGGGCGCTCTCCACAATGTTGCCCTGGAGCTCGGCTGCAACAAGGTTGCCCTGGGTCATCACCGAGAGGATGTGATCGAAACCTTCTTTCTTAGTCTGTTCTATGAGGGGCGGTTGAATACCTTTCCACCCGTTACCTATCTGGACCGCAAAAAGATCACCCTGATCCGTCCCATGATATATGTGCCGGAAAAAGAAATTGTTTCCTACGCCAGAAAGGAAGAACTCCCGGTCGTCTACAATCCTTGCCCGGCCAACGGTTTGACCAAGAGGCAGTATATGAAGGATTTGATGGCCTCCATCTGCCAGGATATACCCGGGGCCAAGGAACGGGTGCTCAGTGCGTTGCGCAATAAAAAACAGTATAATTTGTGGGACAAATATATGTAACCCTGGGGGATTCCTCTGGGGAGGCCGGCCGCTAGCCGCTGGCCGCCGGCAGCTATTTTTTAGTATGCCTTCGAAGTTGCCCCCAGAGGCCTGCTAACGTCCGCCCTGAAGGAATACCCTAGGTATGGATTCCGCCCAACGCCAAACGAAAAACGGCAAACGGGCGGCCCAAGAGGAATATCCCAGGATCGACGGCTGGCGGCTGGCCTAACCTCAAAGGAATACCCTGGGGCTTGGCGGCTGGCCAATAAAAGCCACTGACTTCTGATCAAGCCATTAACGTTTCTGCACAAACAACTGAGTGTATACTTTCCCATACCTGCTGCCTCGTACCACACCAATGCCAATATGGGTAAAGCCAGGGGTCAGGATGTTCATCCGATGGTTCTCCGAGTTCATCAGCCCTTCATGGGCCAGCTCCACCGTCTGGTGACCGGCCAGGTTCTCCGCCGCCATCCTGTAGCGGATTCCGAAGGTCTCCAGCATTTCAAAGGGCGATCCATAGGTGGGGGATTGATGGCTGAAGTAGTTATTCTCGACGATGTCCCTACTTTTTAAGCGGGCCAGCTCCACCAGCTTTTCATCCAGCTTCAAAGGCGACAGGCCGTGGCTCCTTCGCTCCCGGTTGACCAGCAGGAACATGGTCTTCTCGTCCTCCTCATCCACCTCAGCGCTTTTGTCCACCTCCTGGACAAAGATCTGGACCCACACCTTCCCGTATTTTGCCGATGTCACCACCCCCACACCCACATGGGTGAAAAAGGCGTTCAGCAGGATGTCCCGGTTCTCCGGACTTTCCATCAATTGTTGATGGACTTCCTTCCCCTGCAATCCCGTGGCAAGATTGACGGCAATGGATACAAAATCAAAGCCTTGCTCCAGGAGCTCCTCACCCAGCTCCTCCAGCTCCCTCTGGCTGTAATCCATCCCCTCCCGGTTAAGCATCTTTTTCCCCAAGAGGCGGGCCAGCTCCACTAAATGTTCCTCCCTGGTCAGGACGCTCCGGCCTTGATCCATCCGTTCGTTATTGATATGTTCCAGCATCTCCTGCTCTTCCTCTGCCAAGACCTGCCCCTCTCCCAGGACAAGGGTATCCATCAGGACCTGGCTGTTCTCCGCCAGGGCCATAGAAAAAGCAATGATGTCCTCCCGGAAAAGATAGCATCCTCCGATGAGCAGCATAAGCAGCAGGACAAAGCGCAGCTTTCCCATACTCCAAACTCCATTCATAAGAAGATGAACCTGGGCTAATTACCATTTTACTCCATATCCTTTCCTTTGAAAAGAAAAAAATCCACCCGTCATTATCCGACGGGTGAATGGATTATTCATCGATTGCTTTTTCCTTGTAAAAGGTTTCGGCGATCAGATTCCGGACCTCCGCTTCATCGGCAATCCAATAACTGACCCCATTGATACACTGGGAACTGCCGGGAAGACTGACGGTCCTGATGGTATCCAGATCCATATCCTTCAGCACCAGTGCCAGAGCGGCCATCTGTTCCAGATTCAGATTGGTTTCCACATATTGGGCCAGCTGACCATACAGCCTGGGGACGGCATCCACCGGACCCATCTCCTTTACCTTAGCCAGGAATGCCTTCACAAAGCGCTGCTGCCTTTGGGTACGGGAGATGTCGCTGCCATCCGTTCCGGGTACATGCCGCTCCCGGACATATCCATGGGCCTTCTTGCCCTTGAGCAGGACTTCTTCGCCCTTCACCAGGCCATATTTGGGAATGCTGACATCCATGGTAAGGGTGACGCCCCCTACGGCATCCGTGATCGGGATAATGCCGTCCATATCGATGCCCACATAGTAATCCAGCTCCACCCCTCCAAAGAGATGGCTGATGGCATCCAGGGAATTCCGATAGGAGTATTCGCTCCGTCCCGGGCCAAAGGCATAAGCCGCATTGATCTTGTTATAACTCTGGCTGATGACATTCCCCTGACTGTCCAGGCGCTTGACCATGGTCCGGGTATCGCGGGGCACACTGATCATGGTGGCCTCCTTTTTCACCAGGTCGATGGCCGCCACGATGATGGTGTCAGTCCGGTATCCCATCCCCTTCTGTTCTCTTTTCGCATTGCTGTCCAGGCCCAAAAAGACCATACTGATAACATCCTTATTGAATTGGTAGGTTTTCTCCACCAAATTTCCGCTGTCGTCCTGAACCTCTACCAGCAGGTCCCTGGAGCGTTCGTTCAGGAACTTGAAGGCTGCAGTAGGATCCTGCTGCAGATCCTTCAGCATCATATAGGTGAATCCTCCCACGGCCCCTGCGCCCATTAAAAGGAACACAATAAGGACCGATAAAAACTTTATCATTAATCTTCTCACAAGAATTTACCCCCGTGTTATTTCCCACCCCCTGGCATGCCTCCTCTTCACCACCGATGTGGGCCGCCGGTCATCATGGGCGGAACGTCCGGGGGTTTACAAAATGCTCAATTTTCAGCTTTCAACGGGCTTCAGACCTTGTCCACCAGGGCGAACATGATATCTGCCTCGGCGGCGATCTCGTCCCCTACATAAGCAATACCGTGACCTTTTCCCACAGTGCCGCGCATCCTGGTGAGCACCACCTCCAGCCGAAGCTGGTCTCCGGGAATCACCTGTCTGCGGAAGCGGCATTTGTCGATCCCCGTAAAGACAGGGATCTTATTCCGATTGGCTTCCATGGACAAAGCCAGAATCCCGCCCGTCTGGGCCAGGGCTTCCACAATCAGCACCCCGGGCATAATCGGGCTTCCGGGATAATGACCGGCAAAAAAGGGCTCATCCATGGTCACATTCTTGATTCCTACAATTCTTTTTCCAGGTTCCATTTCAATCACACGATCCACCAGCAGAAAAGGATGCCGGTGGGGAATAATTTCCATGATCTTCTGAATATCCACGGCTGTCCTCCTTAAGAAATCTATCTTTTATTGTACAATATTTATCGTCATTGTCAATTGAAAAGGGAGGTTTGTTAGAGAATGTTAAAAGAAATGTAAAAAAACAGCCGGTGAAGATCCGTTGAGATCCACCGGCCGTTTTACTTATCAGATTTATTCAATACTGTTGATAGTTTAAACCTCGCTTATAATTAAAAATGGCACCTTCTGAGTAGACGTTAATATCCTCCAGGGCTTTTCCCGTGCCTATGGCCACACAGGAAATGGCATCCTCTGCCACATAGCAGGGGATCTTTGTTCGATCCTGGATCAGCTTATCGAGGCCATAAAGCAAGGCTCCTCCACCTGTCATGACGATGCCCCTGTCGCTGATATCCGCAGCCAGTTCAGGCGGTGTCCTCTCCAACACGGAATGGACGGCCTCCACAATGGCTTGAACAGGCTCCTCCAGGGCCTCAATCATCTCATCCGATCCCACTGTAACCGTTCGGGGCAAGCCGGAGATCAGGTTCCGCCCCGTCACTTCCATGGTGACGACATCCTTCCGCGGGAAGGCCGATCCTATGTTGATCTTCATGTCCTCCGCTGTCCGTTCACCAATCAGCAAATTGTATTTCTTTCGCATATAACGGATAATGGCGTCATCGAATCGATCCCCTGCTACCTTGAGGGAGTCGCTTACCACGGCTCCGCCCAAAGAAATCACGGCGATATCGGTCGTTCCGCCCCCCACATCCACCACCATACTTCCGCAGGCCTTGCCAATGTCAATGCCTGCACCAATGGCGGCAGCAATGGGTTCTTCAATTAAAAAAGTACGGCGGGCACCTGCCTCATAGGTGGCATCCATGACGGCTCTTTTTTCCACTTCCGTGACACCGCTGGGGACACATACCACAATACGAGGCTTGAACAGAATTCTCTTAGCGGCTACTTTCCGCAAAACATAGCGAAGCATTCTTTCCGTAACGTCATAATCGGATATTACTCCATCCTGCAGAGGCCGGATGGCTACAATATTGCCGGGCGTTCTCCCCAGCATTCTACGGGCTTCGTCGCCAACCGCCAGCATTTTTCCGGTGTGCTTGTCAATGGCAATCACCGAGGGTTCCTTCAACACAATCCCCCTGCCCTTTATGTACACCAGCACACTGGCTGTACCAAGGTCTATCCCGATATCCTGAAAGCCAAACATGTTTATCTTTCCCTTCTCTTCCGTATTCCTATATTTTATCCTGCGAGCCTTTATCCGTCGTTACGTCAATTGCTTTTCATCAGGTAGATATACACGAATATTCTACCATTCCATTATTTCTATGTAAATATTCGAAATCCTTTTTTTCATCAATGTTTTTCTTCTTCGCTTTTTATACAGGAGATGAGGTTTTTCTCAGAAGATCGATAGAAAGCGGGAGGACGGTTACGATTTTTGCTTGCGATACTTCATGCGGGTGGCTTTTCCACCTCTGATGTGCCTTTCTGCTTTGTTCTTTTCAAGTATCTTTTTCACTTCATTCGCAATTCCAGGGTTTATCTTAGGAAGTCGCTCCGCCACATCTTTGTGCACCGTAGACTTAGAAACTTTGAATACTTTTGCAGCTTCTCTTACCGTAGCGTTGGTATCGATGATATAGTTGGCTATTTCTATGGCCCTTTCTTCAATATAATCTTTCAACTTGAGTAACCCCCTTTTTCTATCTTTCTACATTTGTATGAAAGAGAAATAGGCCTTATGCCAACTAAACACAAATTATTCCAATCCAGAAAGGACAGATCGAAGTTTTTATTTTACATAAATATTTCCTGGGAAAGTTTTGTTTGTACAATAATCAACAGAAGCCAATATGGAATTTTATAGGCTTTGATATTTATGTAAACATTGCTATAATGATTGTCATGCACTAGATCAATTACATAAGGAGCATCAGGTATGGCAAAAGCAATGAAGATTCTCAACTGGTTTTTTAGCATTCTATTCTTACTGACCGGCTTAGCCGCTTTATCCGAGGTAATTGTTCCGGGTATGGCCATGATACTGGCGGCCTTGATCCTGCTGCCACCGGTCACATCCCTTATCCGGAACAGGTTAAAACTCAAGTTTTCCTGGTGGATGAAGGCCATTGCCCTACTGCTTTGTCTGATCATCTTTGGCGGAACCTTACCTGCCCAGGAAGCAGAGCTGGGAGGGGCAGCCATTGAAGCAGGCGGAGTGGTGGTTTCCAAACAGGAGAAAGAAGATACGGAGGAAACGGTTCCGGCCTCCCCGGAGAAAACGGAAAAAATCGAAGAGTCGAAGGATAACACAACGGAAGAAATAGAGGAAGAAACGACGGAATCGGAGAAAGATAAGGGTAAGGAACAGGAGTCCGATTCCAGCGAAAAGCGAAGCGAGAAGCAAACGGATCAGACCGGCTCGGGGAAGCTGGAGGTTCATTTTATCGATGTGGGACAGGCGGACAGCATCCTTATCAAAAACGGCTCCAAGGCGATGCTGATTGACGCAGGGAACAACGCAGACGCCTCCCTGGTCGTCAATTATATAAAGGGCCAAGGATTTACAAAGCTGGATTATGTGATCGGCACCCATCCCCATGAGGACCATATCGGAGGATTGGATGCCGTCATCAAGGGCTTTGATATCAAAACCCTCATCATGCCCAAGGTAAGCAGCACGACCAGAACCTTTCAGGATGTGCTGGCCGCCATCCAGGAAAAAGGGATGAAGGTGACCCGTCCTGTGCCTGGTAAGAAATATGAACTGGGAGATGCCGCATTTACCATATTGGCTCCCAACAGCAGCAGCTACTCCGACTTGAATAATGCTTCCGTAGTGGTCAGGCTGACCCATGGACAGAATTCCTTCCTGTTTCAAGGGGATGCCGAGGACGTCTCCGAAGGGGAAATCCTGAAGGAGGGCTTTCATATTCAATCGGATGTCCTGAAGGTGGGGCATCATGGAAGCAAATACAGCACCGGTTCAGCTTATCTGGCGAAGGTAAAGCCTAAATATGCCGTCATCAGCGTAGGCAAGGGAAACACCTATGGGCATCCTTCCCAGGAAGTTCTGGACAAGTTGGCTGCTGCAGGTGTAAAGGTATACCGGACGGATGAGCAGGGAACCATCATTGCAGTGAGTGACGGAAGCGAAATCAGCTTCAATAAGAAGGCATCCTCCTTAAAAGCCAAGGCAGCTCCGACGTCGACGGCTAAGCCAAAGGTTCAGAAGTCGTCCAAGCCGACATCAAGTCCCAAAACTACGGCTAGCCCTTCTCCCACACCCAAAAAGACAGTCGAGCCTGCACCTAAACAGGAGGTCAAGCCTACACCCAAGAAGGAGGTCAAACCTGCACCCACCGAAGAGGGGAACGAAAGCACCGTCTATATCACGAAAACGGGCAGCAAGTATCACAGGGACGGATGCCGCCATCTGTCCAAGAGCAAGATACCGATATCCTTGTCAGAAGCGAAATCCAAAGGCTATAGTCCATGTGGCGTTTGCTACTGATACGTAAGGAGTGTGAGAAGCATGCAGCTTATCATCGATCGCTTTGAAGGCGATTATGCGGTTTGTGAAAAAGAGAATCGGGAAATGATCGACATTGAGAGGACGAAATTGCCTCCCAACGCAAAGGAAGGTGATGTGTTGATCCTTGCTGAAGACGGCAGCATTGCCATTGACAGGGGGGAAACCGCAAGGCGAAGGGAAATGATTGAGCAGTTGATGGATGAGCTTTGGGAGGACTAGGCCTTGCTTTATTTAGGTGATTCCTTATTCTGGGGTATTCCTTTCGGGTCTGATCTTGGGGCATGCCGCTGGAGCCTCCCGGTGGGCGGTGGGCGATAACCCTCGGGTATTCCTCTGAGGTGACCTGCCGCCAGCCGCCGGCCGCTTGCCGTTGACTTTGGGACATACCTATAGGGTAATTTAGGTACATGGTTCCGGTTAACGGATCTCATATGAGAATAATTGAACGAAATATGGTAGGGGCAGACGACCCTGTCTGCCCGAAATCGTCTGCTGCATAATGAGCATACCCCTGGGATAACGATCATTGCCCCGGGTGGACAGAGTCGTCCACCCCTACCTTCATACCGATCATAATAGGCTCCAGGGGTATGTTTGAGCCGTCAAACGAATAACGAAAAAGCCCCCGGAAGCAAACCTTCCGGGGGCTTTTTCATGAGTAAGGGGTGCTCAGTCGATCATATACTCCTTCGGATCTACATTCTTTCCATTCAGTATCGCTTCAAAATGCAGGTGGGCTTCATCTTCAATTTCGAAGGTAGCGCTTTTGCCTACGGCACTGATGACATCGCCCCGTTCCACCTTTTGCCCTACCTTTACCAGGTCCAGGGTGGACAGGTTGGCGTATTTGGTCTTCAGGCCGTTTCCATGGTCAATCAGGATATAGTATCCCATGGCCACATCCTCATCTGCTTCCTCTACGACTCCCCCCAAAACGGCTTTGACCTCGGTACCCTCCTTGGCTGCGATGTCGATTCCATTATGGGTGGTCCACTGCTCCAGGGTCTTTGAGTAAACCAGGTAATCCTCCGCATATGGAAGGATGACCTTTCCGCTTGTGGGCTGAATCAGGTTTGGCACTTGATTTGTAGACTTGGCGGCAGCAGGCTTACTTGCTGCCTTTGCCTGATTGCTCGTCGTTTTCTTTTCCTCCAGCTTCTCCTGATCCTGTTTGGAAGCTTCCGTAGAAGGATCCTCCTTATCGGACACCTTAATATCCATATCATCCTTTTCCTCTCGGACAATAGGGGGTTCCTCATCCCCTTGCTTTTCCTCTATCTCACGATTGTCCAGTCCGGGAAAGGGTATATTGATATGATTCCTCGAAGTCCAAATGGCCGTTCCTCCAATCACGGCAACACAGAGAAAGAGCACGATATAAAAGCCCTGTTTGTCCAAAAACTTTATGATTTTTTCCCGTTTGAATGCCTTTTTCATCTTATCCCCGAAATTCATTACATACACCTCCATACAAGATTTTTTCCAAAAAATAAAAAAAAATACAGGCTAGCTGTATTTTCTTGCTAATCTTTTCCTGATTTTTGTTTTATTTCTTCGCCATAAGCTCCTGAAATGTCACAACTTCTGTGTTCTGATAATAGTGAGCCAGGATTTCCACACAAGTCTTCCCTTTTTCCGCCATGGCGTTGGCCCCGATCTGGCTCATGCCTACCCCATGGCCGTATCCGATGGTATTGAAGATCACCTTGTTGCCCTTGAATACAATGGAGAAGTTGGCGGAGCGCAGGCCAAAGATCTTGCGGACATCGGTGCCCTTCACGGTCACGCCGCCGATGCGGATGGTCTTTACCCGTCCTCCTTCGGAATATTCCAGGATTTTGATGGCCGTTTTCAGGTTGGAGGTGCTGAGTTTGGCTTTGGGATAATGCTTTTTGAAGGTCTTCACAAACTGGGCGGCGGTCATGCTAAGCTGATCCTTGAAATAGGGGGCATCCTCTTCTCCTTCGCTGGAGACGCTGCGAAGGTAGGGCAAGGCTTTGGAGAACACGTCCTCCACATTCTCCGTCATCCCCCCGCTGGTGGAATGATAGAATACTTCGATGGGCTCATCCTTGTATGTAATGATCTCGCCCCGGGTCTCCTCCACAGCCTTTGCAATTTTGGCGGCATATTCCTTGTATCTGCCGCCCCATTTTTTCCGCTGTTCCTCCTCCGAATCCCAGGCCTGAGTGTGGTCGTGGCGGTCGCATACGTCCGCCCCTTTATAGCAGGACACTCCTCTTCCCCCGAGGGACCGTACATTCCGAACGGCCAGGGTCCGGGCTGCAACGGCTTGAGCCTTCAAGGCTTCCATCTCAAAGGATGCAGGCATCTCCGCAGACAGGACACCCTTCACGTATTCCTCCAAGGGGAGGGTCATCAGTTTGCGGCTGCCGTGATGATACATCCGGATCTCGATATCCTCTGTAGGGATCTTTACGGGCTGTTTCCTGATTTTGATGGTATCAGACTTGGTTTCGGACGGTGTTTGACAGCCCCGGACAATCAAAGAGGGAAAAATGATGGCTACAATGAGCATAACCAGGACGATATTGATCAGCCAATAGTAATCCTGTATTCGTCCATATGTAAAAAACCGCCATCGTCTCAAAGAGCGTCTTCTTCTCATACAGGCACTCCTCACTTTTGTATTTCAGCCGGAAAACCGTAAAAAAACATTTCATACCATACTATGCCTGTTTTTTCAGTACTATTCCTCTTTTTTAATCTTCCACCCGCTCAATGACAGCTCCCAGGCGACGCAGCTTTTCTTCAATTCTATCATAGCCTCGATCGATATGGTACACATCCATTATCTCCGTTTCGCCCTCTGCCATCAGTCCGGCGATGACGACGGCTGCTCCCGCCCTCAGATCGGTAGCCCTTACTTTGCTTCCCGTAAGCTTCTCTACCCCTTCTACTACGGCGCTGCGTCCTTCGATTTTGATTCTGGCTCCCATTCGCTTGAGTTCATTCACATGCATAAAGCGATTTTCAAAGATGGTCTCGGTAATCATGCTGGTGCCGTCAGCCACTGTCATCAAAGCCATCATTTGGGCCTGCATATCCGTAGGAAATCCTGGATGGGGAAGGGTCTTGATGTCCACAGGGATGATCCTCCCCCCGGCCCTGACCCGGACACAGTCGGCATCATCCACCACCTCTACTCCGGCTTCCTTGAGCTTGGCTTCCATCGGTTTCAGGTGGTCCGGTAATACATTTTCCACGATGATATCGCCCCCTGTAGCGGCTGCAGCCACCATCAGGGTTCCCGCTTCTATGCGATCGGGTATGGGAGTATGGGTGGTGCCATGGAGGTAACCTGTTCCTTCGATTTTGACGCTGTCCGTCCCCGCCCCCTTGATATTGGCTCCCATGGCGTTAAGAAAGTTGGCCAAATCGACGATCTCGGGCTCCTCCGCAGCGTTCTCAATGATAGTCAGTCCCTCTGCCAGGCAGGCTGCCATCATGATGTTTTCGGTCGCTCCCACACTGGGAAAATCCATATAGATCCGATCCCCTACTAGTCTGTCGGCCCTGGCTTCAATGTAGCCGTATCCCAGGGTAATATCTGCCCCCAGGGCACTAAAACCCTTCAGATGAAGATCGATGGGGCGGGTACCGATGGCACAGCCTCCCGGCAGTGAAATCCTTACTCTCCCCATCCGGGCCAGCATAGGCCCCATCACAAGAAAAGAAGCCCGCATCTTTCGGATCAGTTCATGGTGGGCTTGTTCCGTCAAAATTTGGGCATTCTTTACCTCCAGGCGGCCGCCCTGGCAGTTGATGTCGGCACCGAGCTGGTTCAGGACTTCACAGATGACCTTCACATCCTCCAACTGGGGAATTTCTTCGATGATGACCTTATCTTCCGTCAGAAGGGAGGCGGCAATAATGGGAAGAACGGAGTTCTTCGCTGCACTCACACGCACTCTTCCCCGAAGAGGTGGGCTTTTTTGTACTCGTATCACTGCCAAAACAAATCCCTCTCCTCGAATCATGATCATGCTGAATGATACAGCCGGGCTGTATTTTCTCTGACTCCGGTATTACTATATGATTGATAAGAACGGGGTGTTAATATTCCAGGGTGATGACAGGGGTACCAATCCATATAAAGATACAGCCCTCCGATTCATTTCTGCGCAAGGCAAGCTGGAGGTTGATGTCACCCTGGGGAGAGGATATCTTTGAGACAATTTCTTTCGTATAGCCGCTCATGCTGATGAAGCCATCCTGATCCAGACCTTCCACCTCCCGGGCAGCTACGGCCTGAAAGATGTTCTTCTGAAGGGCGGTGATTTCATCGCTGTCCAGAAGCTTATCCAGGACACCGTGGATGCAGTGGCTGATCATGGGCTTCCCGCCGTATCTTTGAAAGTATTTCAGCATATCCGCCTCCATGGCCGCCATCCCGAAGACAGAATCCCTGCCAACCGCATCCACCACCAGATAGGTGCCGAAGCCTCCCTGTTCCCGGGCACTGTGGATGATAACGGATATAGTCTGTTGTTTGGCATTGCTGCCCCTTAGAAGAACCTGCCTGACTCCGTTTATTTCCGTCGAATCGATGGGGACATCCTCCTCCAGTTCAAAGAAGCGGCCGGCCTCCCATGCCATACGCTCGAGTTCCTCCAGGCTATGATATTCTTCGTCAACCCTCAGCCAGCCGTTTGTATTCCGGAAGACAAAGCGGGCTCCGGATTCAGTAAAGGCGCGGGCCAGGACGATGGGCGCATCGTCCCTTTGACTGCCGGCCTGTTCAGGAATAAACCATCCTCTGAATCCCATCAGGCCTGCCAGGAACAACGGTGCGAAAGCAGCCAGAAAGAGCTTTTTCATCCTCTACCCCCCTCAACGGTTTATACTAAAGATATTTCCCAAAATGAGAGGAAGGTATACCTGGTGGTCCCAGGGTATTCCTCCTGGGCATTTCGCTGGGCGTTTTTCGGTTGGCGACCTCCATGACCGTCGAAGGGTAGGGGTAGATTCCGTTCAGATCATTCGCACATAAGATCCGTTAATCCAAATTATGCTGCAAGGGAAACCCTGACCGTTGGATAAAAAAAGAGATATCCTGATCGGATTATCCCTTTATTGTTGGCTGTCCTTTTATTTCTTTCTCATTTTTTCCCGTAGTTCGTCCAGCTCCGCCATGCGTTCCAGGAAGGCCTTTTCCCTACCTAAACCCGCAGGCTGATAGTATTTCCTGCCCTTTAGGTTTTCGGGGAGACATTCCATAGCCGTCACCTTCTCCTCATAGTCATGGGCGTACTGGTAGCCCTTGCCATAGCCGACACTGGCCATCAGATCGGTCTCTGCATTCCGAAGATGGAGGGGAACCCCTTCAGCGATGGTGTTTTTCGCATCCTTCCTGGCCAGGGCATAAGCCACATCGACAGCGTTGGATTTGGGTGCCAGGGACATGTAGATGACGGCCTGAGTCAAAGCGGCGCTTCCCTCAGGCATCCCGATAAAATGAACGGCATCCTTGGCATTCAAGGCCATCTGCAGGGCCATAGGATCCGCCAGACCGACATCCTCGGATGCAAAACGAACCACCCGTCGGGCAATATACAGAGGGTCCTCCCCTGCCTCCAGCATCCTGGCAAGCCAGTAGACTGCGGCTTGGCAATCGCTGTTCCGCATGGACTTGTGAAGAGCGGATATAAGGTTGTAGTGCTCCTCCCCATCCTTGTCGTAAAGCAGCATCTTCCGTCCAATTACTTCCTCCACGATCTCCGTGGTAATGACCCGTACTCCCTCGGCATTCTTTCGGGTACCTAAGACGGCCATCTCCAGGGTGGTCAGGGCGGTCCTGCCATCTCCATTGGCATAAACGGCAATTTGCCGGAACAGATCTTCGTCAATCTGAATCTTATCCTTACCCAATCCCCTTTCAGGATCCCGGATAGCCGCTTTCATCATGGTGACAAGATCCTCCGTTGTCAGGGGATTCATTACAAACACCTTGGATCTTGACAGGAGGGCAGAGTTGATCTCGAATGACGGATTCTCTGTCGTAGCACCGATCAGAATGATATTCCCCTTCTCCACATGGGGTAGAAAGGCATCCTGCTGGGATTTATTGAAACGATGGATTTCATCGATAAAAAGAACGGTTCTTTGTCCCCGATAGCGATTTTGCTTAGCCGTTTCCATGACTTCTCTGATTTCCTTGATCCCGGACAGGACAGCGGAAAATGTGATAAACTGGGCGTTGGTATGCTTAGCGATGATCATCGCCAGGGTGGTTTTCCCTACACCGGGCGGCCCCCATAGAATCATGGACGTAATGCTGTCGTTTTCAATGAGGTTGCGAAGCAGTTTCCCCTTCCCCAGGAGGTGTTCCTGACCGATAAATTCATCCAGGCTTTGGGGACGCATTCGATCTGCCAGAGGAGCTATTCGCCCATCCTTGGAGCCGGATTCGAATATGGACATTTGCATTTTATTCTCCTCCTGTTGCACATTATCAGAACATTCGTTCTTACTAAGTGTAAGTCCCTTTTCAGCGACTGTCAAGGGCGGATCTTGATCTGGGGTATTCCTCTTGGGTCTGACCGGCCACCGGCCGCCAGCAGCCAGCCGCTATTCCCAGGGTATTCCTCTGGGGCATTTCGTTGGACGTTTTTCGTTTAGCAACCCGTCGAAGGGTAGGGGTGGACGACTCTGTCCACCCGAAGAAAATGAAGCACATACCATGGATTTGCTTAAGCAGCAGACAATTCCGGGCAGACAGGGTCGTCTGGCCCTACCATATTCCGTTCAATTATTCTCATATGGGATCCGTTAACCGGAACCATGTACCTAAATTACCCTATAGGAATACCCCAGGGCCAAACGGCAAGCGGCTGGCGGCTGGCCTCCCCAGAGGAATACCCTTAAGCTTATACGGGATCCGCCTTAATGCCCGGCGCATCGGGCAGCTTGCCTGCCCTGTCAGAGCCATAGATTTCTTCAATGTGGGCATTGGAGAATTTAGGAGTGAACCGGCTCACCACGGGCACAACTATCAACGAAACCAGCATGGCCACGGCACCGATCAAAGGCGCCTGACCGGTATTCAATCCCGTCGTCACCGCCAGAAGCAGGGAAGTTCCACAGCCCGAGATCAAGCCTGCCCATGCACCGGCTCTGGTTACCCCTTTCCAGTACAAGCCGTACAGGAAGGGTGCCAGGAAGGAACCGGCTACCGTTCCCCAGGAGAAGGACATGAGGGTCAGAATGGCTGATATTTTACCGACGGCAATGATAAATGACAGGACTACGAAGAGGATGCAAAGACCCCGCATGAGCAGAACGACCCTTTCCTTTTTCATCTGAGGAGCAATGACGCCATGAACCAGATCCATGGAAATGGCGGAGCTGGATACCAGTACCAGGGATGACAGGGTAGACATGGAGGCTGAAAGCACCAGAATCACAATAATGCCCAACAGCCATTCCGGCAGGGCGATCTGCAGTGCCTGGGGCATAATCATATCCGCATTGGCTGCGCCGGTAACAGGATCCAGGGGCATGGTGTTGTTCAGGAACAACCTTCCGAAGGCACCGGTAAAATATGCACCTCCGGCTACCAGGACAGCGAAAAGGGTGGAAATTGTCGTAGCCCGGACAACAGCCTTATCGTCCTTGATGGCATAAAACTTATGGATCATCTGGGGCAGGCCCCAACTCCCCAGGCTTGTAAGAACGGCCAGGGACATCAAGGGTACCAGCCCCCCGGGACCGACGGGAGCGATCAATCTTGGATCGATGCTCCGAAGCTTAACCAAGCCTTCCGCCAGGCCTCCCACATTGGGATGAATAAGAATAAAGCCGATCATCAGGATAACACCGCTAATCATGATAATGCCCTGGACAAAATCCGAAAGGGCTGTTGCCAGGTAGCCCCCCAGAAGGAGATAAAATCCCGTTACAACAGCCATGATTATCATGCAGTAAATGTATGGTACGCTGAACACCTGCTCAAACAAATAGCCAAGCCCCTGATAAACGGAAGCCGAATAGGGTACTAAAAAGATGAAAATGATCAGAGCGCTGAAAATCTTCATATTCTTGCTTTGATAACGCTTTTCAAAGAATTCGGGCATGGTGGAAACATTGAGATGATGAGTGAGGCGGCGGGTTCTGCGGGCTAATACCACCCAGGCCAGATAGCTTCCCAGAAGGGCATTCCCTATCCCGATCCATACGCCGGAAAGACCAAAGCCCCATCCGATGGAGCCGGCATAGCCGATAAAAATGACTGCAGAAAAGTAAGTGGTGCCATAAGCAAAGGCAGACATCCACGGGCCCACGTTACGTCCCCCCAGGAAAAAATCCTGCAAGGAATTGACCCGTTTCATGCTGTACAAGGCAATGGCCACCATAATGAGGACATACAGTCCCAAAAAGGCAAACTTCATACTACCATCCTTCCATACTACAATTTTGATTTTGAAATGAAATGCGCCGATTGAAACCCCTCCGGGTCTCCCCTATCCTACCATGCTCAGCCATTCTACTATATAGCCCATATTTTACCCGATTTATTCTGAAAAAGGAAGGGGGATTTTTATGAAAATCATTTATCCAGCTCCCTTTCCCTCTGATTCATCTTGAATGGACGGAAGGAATATACATGAGAGTATAGGATGAATCCCTTATCCCAAAGGAGGTTTATTTATGGGAATATCAAGCTGATAAAAACCCTTGTTATCTTTATTATCATCCTCATATGTCTCAGCCCTGTTGCCTTATGGATATACCGCCATCTATACCCCACTCCCTTCTCCCAGGCCAAGGAGATTATCCTGAAGAAAGATGGGTATCCCTATTTCCGGCTGTCCCTTCGGGAGGGCAGGCTGATAGAGGTCCTCCGAAAAACCCGCGCCCTCTGGGGAAATCGAAAACAGTATTTCATGCAAACTGCCCATCATCTGTATGTCCGAACAGGCCGTTCTAGCTACCGCTACGATATTCAGGAGGATGGCAGTTTATACAGCTATGAACCTATCTGGCATCTGTTTCCCGGCACAGAACTAAAGGAACTCCTTCGAAAGGAGCTGGACAATCTGGAAGAGGCCATCCGCGAAAAGTACGGAGAGCTCATCCCCTGGGAAGAAGCCAAGGAGTTATTCCCACTGATGGGATATGCGACTGTGATCGATTTTAATACAAGGCTGTCTTTCCGGGTGCAGCGAAGAGCAGGCCCCGACCATGCCGATGTCCAGCCCCTGACCCGGGAGGATACAGCAATCATGAAAAAAATCTTTGGAGGAGTATGGAGCTGGAATCGTCGTGCCATCATTGTCGATACGGGCAGCCGGAGGATAGCCGCCTCCATGAACGGGCAGCCCCATGGGGCAGGTGCCATCCAAGACAACAATTTCCCCGGACATTTCTGTATCCACTTTTACAAAAGCACCACCCACTCCCATCATTTAGACCCCGATCATATCCGCATGGTTCTCCGGGCAGCGGGAAAAATACGATAAGCCGGAAAATATATTCTTTTATATAAATAGCTATAAATTGGGTATCATCTCGCCCCATATCTTAATATGATATACTATCACGGATTTTGGCAGGGTTTGAATCGCTTTGCCCATAGCTCTACACTTGGAGGTGATGAAATATGGGAATGTCAGCAAGGGAAATGCTGGCACGAATGATCCGATGCGAAGCCGAAGGTGAAGGAGTGGACGGCATGAAAGCGGTGGCTACCGTCATCATGAACCGGGTCCATGCACCCCATGGCGAATATTTGCGGGTCTGCCAGGGGGATCTTCGAAAGGTCCTTTCACAGGCATGCCAGTTTACCTGCTATAAAACCCGGGTTGCCGGCCAGCAGAACCTGCAGAATATTTTCAATATGACGCCGGAGGCGATCCACTATGAGGTTGCCGACTGGGCTCTTGGTGGAAACATCCACTGGCCGGTGGCGGAATGTCTCTGGTATATGAACCCATTCAACCCCAACTGTCCTCAGGCTTTCCCATATAACGGAACAGGTTATTTCTATACCAGGATCAATCAACACTGCTTTTACAGGCCCACACCCCTTTACCGTGAAACATAGCACATCAAATAAAGGAGGAAATAAAATGAATGGGAGAAGTCCTTACCATACACCCTACATGCCCTGGATGAGTCCCTACCAAAATATCGGGGACCCACAGCAGCCTGCTGTACCCTCTACCCCAACTCCCGGATTACCCTCAGGCGTAACACCTCCTGTCCAACCTCCAGTGATCTCACCGGTGACAGGCAGACCTCTGCCGACAGGTACCGGTACCATCCCTCCCGGAGTCCCCTATCAGGAAGGCGGCACCACCGTCATGGATCCGGGCTACATCCAGGCATATCTGGCCAGAAACATCGGACGTTATGCAAAAATCGAGTTCATTTTGGGCACCAATATGCTGGTAGACCGGGAGGGTACCATCATTGAGGTAGGGACCAACTATGTGGTCCTCCAGGAGCCCCAAACCGACGATTTGCTGATGTGCGATCTCTATTCCATCAAATTCGTCAAGACCTACTATTAAAGGCTTTTCATGACAGCAACGACAGGGCGCTAAGCGAAACGGTGAATCCCATGTATCCGGTTATTTTATCGGATAACATGGGATTCTCTTTTTTTACCATTGGGTATAGCAATCTTCGGAATTGCTGCATATGGTGTAGTAGCTGAAACTATTCTCAATCCGTACCCATTTTCAGGCAGACAGGGTCGTCTGCCTCTGCAACCGCAGCAGTTGTGGTTATGATCAGCCAGGACGGCTCTGCCAGGATAGGCCAAGGATTTTCAGACCTTTGCAGATGAAGGGAGGTGAAGGCATGGGCTATGGCGGATTTGGCAAGAAGGGCGACAATGACATCCTTCTTTTGCTGCTTCTTTTTATCATCCTCATTCCATTACTTAACAAACCCTATCGATAAATGACGGAATCGGACGGCAGGGGTTACATGGAAAAGGCTGCAGCCTCCAAAGGGACTGCAGCCTTTTATATGTCAAAAAATCCAATTCAACAACAGGGTAAAGGCGGGCACCGTGAAGAAAAACAACAAGGTGGTCATCACCACCGCCCTGGTGACATACTCGTAATCCTTGTCATACTTTTTGGCGACAATGGCGGTTGTGATCATCACCGGCATGGCAGCCTCCAAAATCATAATCTTTTTCGCCAAAGGAGACAAGGGAAGGAAATACAGGCATGCCAAAGCAATCATGGGCATCACCAGCAGCTTGAGAATCGAAACGGTGATCAGGGATTTGTCCGACCGATAAGAGCCCAAGGAAGCCCCCGACAGGGTCAGACCGATAAACACCATGGCCAGGGGGGTGGTCATGGTCCCCAAATCCCGCGCGATCCTCAAGATGAATCCGGGAACCGGCAGGGCCAAAAGCACGACCCCGAGGCCTATGATAAAGCACACCAGAGGAAAATTCAGGACGGCCTTGACGGTTTCCTTGGGCTTCAATTCCGTCTCCCCGGATATCAGGAGAACGCCCAGTATCCATAGCACCAGGGTAGCCCCCAAATCATACAGAACCACATAAAAAGTGGCTTCCGGACCATAGATGGATACGATGATGGGCAGGCCTAAAAACACGGTATTGCTAAAGGTGGAAACAGCCCGAAACAGGCCGGCTTTCTCCTCGGGGATAGCCACAGCCTTTCCCACCGCCTTGGCCACCAGGGAAAAGAGAACGGTCAGAACTGCCGCTCCAATTGGAATAACAGCCCCCTCCAGGAGCTGCTCCTTTTCAAAACTGGTGGTCAGGTTATATAAAACCAGGGCCGGTGTGGTTATGTAGAATATCATGTTGGAAATAACCCTGGTATCATCCTTTTCAAGGATACGAAATTTCCCCGCAGCAAAGCCCACCCCAATCAAAGCAAGCATCAATAACAGATTCTCAAAAAAAGACATGGACCCCTCTCCCTTACGCTATATAATCATCTTCCGTTGCCCTTTCAATTCGAAAGGTCCCATCGAGACACGATACGATTTTAACACATTTCCCATGCAAGGGAAAGGGACCTGCCTTATCCCAGCCATCTCTCAAACCAGGCATACGCCTTGCGACCGCTGATTTGATGATCCCCCTCAAAGATATCGATGTCCAGCTTCTCTTCTTCACCTAGGACACCGTAAATGGACTCTAAAAGCGCATAGGCCTTTCGAACAGCCAAAATGGGGAAAATGGGATCCCGGGTACCTGCCTCTATAAGAAGGGGCCGGGGAGCAATCAAACCGATAATCGAGGGCATTTCGGCAGCATCCAACATAGCCGGCAGAAAATTATCCACACAGTGATGCATGGCCATGACGCTGTCCCGGAAGGTATTGACGTAGCCGCTGACCACCGATGCCTTGATCCTTTCATCGACGGCAGTGGCAAAACCGCAGACCAATCCTCCTCCGGAAATGCCCATACAGCCAATACGCTCCGGATCCACATCATCCCGGGTCGTAAGATAATCCACCGTCCGGATAATATCCCATACCCGGACACCTGCTGTGGTCTTCCCCAACATCAGGAGAAAGGTAGAAACCCTGTCGCAGGAGCTTTGCTCCAAGCTTTTCTCCCGATCCTCCTTCAATCGTCGGTCACCAAATCCAAAAAGATCGGGAGCGATGACCAGAAAACCCCTCTTGACCAGCTCCAATGCGAAGTTTTTCTGGTATCCCGGATCTCCTTCATTTTCGCTGCCATCGGGCTTTAATCCCACAATCTCCCGGCTTCCATAGCCATGGCCATGACAGGCAATGACGGCAGGAAGCTTGCCTTTCGCGTTTTTAGGTATCAGGAGATAAGCAGGGACATGGAGTTCCTCATCCGTGGTGTAGACAATGCGCTGCCGTATGTAACTGTCAAAAACCTTCTCCTCTATCACACGGGGATTTAAGTCGGTCTTCCTCGTTGGAAATCCCCCCATTATTCGGATAAAACGCTCCTTCAATCCCTCCCGCCATGTTTGCCACTCCTCTGGCGTCCGGGCATGAAAATCCCAGTTTGGAACGTTTTTCTTGTAAAGATTTTCCAGATATCGGTCTGTCTCAAACATTTCCTTCATTCCACATATCCTCCTTTGCAATCCATCCGCACCCGCTTCCTTTCTTTTCATCCCTCTTCAGGCGGCTGCTATCAGTTTCATTCTACCGCATCGTACAGAAGAAATCCATAGCCTGTTCCGGGTATCGCTTTTGAAAAAATGCACAAACTAATCAGGGAAAGGAGTGATATACATGGCTAAAAAAATTACATTGTTCATCATAGCACTGCTGATTTTCATATGGATGATGGGATGTGCAGGCAAACCACAGCCGGAAGCCAGCCCCACGCCTTCTCCCACACCGACGGCTACGGCCGGGGAAGAGGAAAAAGATCAGGAGCTGGGAGAAGATGACCCCGGAAAACAGGAGGAAAATCCGCCTTTGGAGGCGGGAGACCAACCCACTACAGGGGAAGGCCTGAAGGACGGTAGCTATGAAGGGGAGAGCGATACAGATGAGCGTGGCAGCTATGGCATTGTCAAACTGACCATTGAGGGCGGAAAAATCAAGGATGTCGAATATACCGAGATCAACGGGAAGGACAATAAACCGAAATCCAGGGAAAACGGCTATGATTATGAACCCGCCCTGGAAGCCATGGAGAGCCTGCCCAAAGCCCTTGAAGAGAAACAGGATGTAGACAAAGCCGATGTTGTTTCCAAAGCGACGGGTACGACCAATAAATTTAAAACGGCAGCCAAGAATGCGCTGGCCAAAGGGAAATAAAGGCGTCACCCGTTTGTTTATAAATTGTTTACAAATTATTCATTTCTTCTTCACACTTTGCTTTTATAATAAAACTTAAGAAACTTGGCAAGGGTCCAAAGGCATCAGTGGCATGCGTCCAGCTTGGTTTTTTCATAATTCTCCTCCTTTGTTAAAACCGAACAGCTTTGTTCGGTTTTACATTTTTTGGCGGTTATCAGTTGGCGGAGGGCGGATCTAACCCTGGGGTATTCCTCTGGGGTGGCCAGCCGCCAGCCGCCGGCCGCTTGCCGTTGACCTTGGGGTATTCCTATAGGGTAATTTAGGTACATGGTTCCGGTTAACGGATCTCATGTGAGAATAATTGAACGAAATATGGTAGGGGCAGACGACCCTGTCTGCCCGGAATTGTCTGCTGCCTAAGCGAATCCATGGTATGGTGTTCATTTTCTTCGGGTGAGCGGAGTCGTCCACCCCTACCCTTCGACGAGCATTAGATTCTCAAAACGCCAAACCCCAGGCTCTGGAGAAATACCCCAAGGTAAGTGGCTGGCTGCTGCCTGCTGGCGACTGGCCTCCTTATAGCAATACCCCAGACTAAAGATACGCCATAAGAAAAAGGCTTCCACGATGGGAAGCCTTTTTGGGTTCGAAGTTTATTCTATTCGTCCAAGAGCCCTTTTGGCAGGTTCAAGGGCAGGGGTGCGGGCTGCTCGCAGGTGCTGGCCAGCTCATAATGACTGCCGCTGTCAGACGCGTCATGGAATCCGTGCATGATATCCAACACATGATAGGCCAGTCCGCCATTGGCCCGATGAGGCCTGCCGCTTCGGATGGCATAGGCCATGTCTGCCACACCGATGCCCCGGCTGTTCTCTGCATATCCATGGGTCAGAGGGATTTCACTCCACTCACTGGCGCCTGCTCGCCGGACATATACAGGCCCGCCAAAGGTATTGGGATCAGGAACGCTTATGGTTCCCTCCGTTCCATAGATTTCAATGCGGGGTAGCTGGGCGCTCCACACATCGAAGCTGGTAATGATGGTACCGATGGCGCCGTTGGCAAAATCCATCACGCCCGCTACATGGGTGGGGACATCCACGGTAATCTTGGTCCCGTATTTCGGTGCACTGGTAATGGTCCTTTCGGGGAATGTAATCCGGGCAGAGCCCGTCACCCTCTTGACAGGACCCATCAGAGCAATGAGGGCTGTCAGGTAATAGGGACCCATATCAAACATGGGGCCTCCCCCTACCTTGTAATAAAACTCCGGATCGGGATGCCAGCTCTCATGTCCGTGGTTGGTCATGAATGCCGTTGCAGCGATGGGTTCACCGATCCAGCCGTCATCGATCAGCTTGCGGCAGGTCTGAATCCCGGCACCCAGGAAGGTATCGGGAGCTGCTCCGATTCGAAGTCCCTTTGCCTTTGCCAGCTCCAACAGTTTTTGCCCGTCTTCCCGGCTAATGGCCAAAGGTTTTTCCACATGGACGTGTTTTCCTGCCTCCAAAGCTGCCGTACATACCTCTGCATGGGCCTTGGGAATGGTAAGGTTCACTACGATCTCAATCTCCGGATCTGCCAGCAGCTCTTCCACGCTCATGGCTTTGATTTGGTACTCCTCTGCCTTGGCCTGGGCCCTTTCGGGAATCAGATCGGCACAGGCCACCAGATCGAGGATCTCGAAGGTCTGGCTGCAGTTTTGCAGATAAATCCCACTGATATTTCCGCAGCCAATGATACCCACCTTTACCTTTTTCATTCAGGTTCCCCTCCTATCATCAGAACATTTGCAGATCGCTCTTGAAAATATCGGGATCAAGGTTTTGTTCTACGGCAATATCCTTCCCCTCCGCTGCCCACAGGAATCCCCTGCGCATCAGCTCAAGGGCTTCGGGAATATCAAACACATCTGCATGATGGCCCAGAGAATTATAAAATACTCGACCGTGACCCCACATTTTGGTCCATACAACCGGCACATCCACCTCACCGTTGGAGGAATGATAGTAATCTACAACGGGATAACAAGTGGTAGCCAGCACGTCAATGGCAGGGTCAATGTGGACATAATACTGTTCACTCTTCACCACAAAATCGTCTATGCCCTGCACGATAGGACTGGAGGAGCTTTTCTTGATATTGACCGTGTACTCCACTCCATCGCCGCCGGGATGAGAAACCCACTGGCCACCGGTCATGAACTGCCATTCTACACATTCGCGGAAAGCATCGCACATGCCGCCATGGCATCCGGCCAAGCCTACTCCGCTTGCTACAGCCTCCAAAACCGGACCTACCTGCTCCCTGGTGATGTTCCCCATGGTCCAGATAGGAATAATCAGGTGAAGGCTCTTGAGTTTCTCAAGGTCCAGGAAGGCATCCAAGGTCTCGGAAATCTCTACCTCAAATCCATCTTTCTCCAAGGTCTTGCGGAAAACTTCGGAAACCTCAACAGGTTCATGGCCTTCCCAACCGCCACGTACAATTAATGCTTTTCTCATAATATCCCCCTTTTCTATCATGTATTTGATTTGATGATCATCCTACCTATAATTATACACCACGGGGAATGATTTACTAGCCAGGCTTTGTGATTAAGTGGACAAAAATTGCTCTTCTCTCTATAATCAAAGATGACAGGAGGTGTCCTCATGCAGGCATTCCATGAACATCGTCCTTATAATCCGGATTTTCCCATCTCCATCGCCAGAAGTTACAACCTGACCTTTATGCCCCACTGGCACAGAGACGTAGAACTTGTCTATGTCAGCCGCGGAAGTCTCAAGATGGGGATCAACCAGGAAAACTATGTTCTCTACGGAGGAGATATGGCTGTAGCCGGAAGTCGGGATATTCATTATTTTGAAAATCTCCAGAAAAATACAGAGGTGTATCTGGTCATTTTCCATCCGGAAGTGATAGGTCATCCCGCGGGGTGGCCGGCGGAGAAGCGATTCCTTTCCCCCTTTTTGGTCAGCAGCCTGGTTGATAAGGGAGCCATGGACAACCAGGTCCTGGAGTCCCTCCGACAAAGTATACAAAGAATCTATCGGGAGCAGGAGGAGGCTAAGGAGGGATATTCCCTCTTTATAAAAAGCCGGATCT
The DNA here is from genome assembly GCA_050952525.1 of Clostridia bacterium. GTDB lineage: Bacteria > Bacillota > Clostridia > Christensenellales > JBMNLC01 > JBMNLC01. The sequence continues at coordinate 67,479 of JBMNLC010000008.1, forward strand.
ACGACATCTGCGCCACCCTGATACGCTATTTCCCCTCCGTTTCCATCGATACCCGGATGGAACAGAGCCGCCTGCGTAACCTGAAACGGATACAGGCTGTGCTCCAATACATCGATAACCACTATACGCGGCGGATCACCCTGGAAGAAGCGGCAAGCCAGGAGAACCTGAGTCCCTTCCACTTTTCCCGTCTATTTAAAAGTACCCTGGGCATGACCTTCAAAAAGTATGTAAACCGGGTAAGGATCAATCATGCCGAAGCCCTTCTTCAAAACAGCGATCTCAGCATTACCGACATTGCCTTTGAGTGCGGCTTTGAAAGCATCCGAACCTTCAACCGGGTGTACAGATCCATCAAGGGGGCTTCCCCCTCGGAGACAAGGTGATGACCCTAGGGTATTCCTCTGGGGAGGCCAGCCGCCGGCCGCTTGCCGCTTGCCGTTTGGCCCTGGGGCATTCCTTTGAAGAAAACTCTGGGGTATGTCTCTGGAGCCTCCCGTTTGGCGGAGGGCGGAGGGCGATAACCCTAAGGTATTCCTATATAGTAATTTAGATTCATGATTTCGGCTAAAGGATCTTATCTGAAAATGATTGAACGAAATATTGTAGGGGCAGACGACCCTGTCTGCCCGGAATTGTCTACTGCTTAAGCAAATCCATGGTATGTTGTTCATTTTCTTCGGGTGGACAGAGTCGTCCACCCCTACCCTTCGACGATTATCGAGATCGCTAAACGAAAAACGCCCAACGGGAGACTCCAGAAGCCTACCCTGGGGTCAACGGTTAACGGCCGGCGGCAGGCGGTTGGCCAAACCCGAAAGGAATACCCCAGATGAAATATTCCCAATGGCATTCGGGAGTCAACTGTTGTAAAATGGATCTATGTGATAAAAAAGTGGGGGGTTAAATATGTCTAAAAACAAATATCGTATTCCGTTGTTCTGCCTGGTGACCACCTTGTATTGGTTTGCCCTATACGCCTATGTACCCTATCTGTCTCCATATGCATCCTCCATTGGTGCATCCTATAAAATGGTGGGCTTGATTGTGGGCTCCTACGGTTTCACGCAAATGCTGCTCCGGATCCCCTTGGGGATCGTCTCTGATACCCTCAACAGGCGAAAAATCTTTGTCATCGGAGGGGTGCTCCTGGGATTTGTCAGCAGCATGGGCATGGCCCTTTTCCCCTATCCCGGCTGGTTGCTGGTCTTCCGCTCCTTGGCAGGGGCTTCGGCGGCAGCCTGGGTAGCCTATTCCGTGCTTTTCTCCAGTTATTTTGAGGACCATGAAGCGCCCAAGGCCATTGGCATCATCAATTCCTTCACATCTCTGGGTCAGGCACTGGCCATGGCTTTTGGCATGATAGCAGCCCAGTTCTTCCGCCAGGAAATTACCTTCTGGGTTGCTGCCATTGGGGGAGCCATAGGCCTTATGGCCAGCCTCTGGGTGGTGGACAAACCCGTAGAGGACCGGAAGCCCTTGAAGATTCATCAGCTTCTGGAGGTTGGAAAGGATCTGCAGCTTCTGATTGTATCCGGCCTGGCCATCCTCTCCCAACTGGTGACTTTCGGAACGGTATATGGCTTCACGCCGGTGGTGGCCAATGAGCTTGGGGCATCCAATTTCGAGCTGGGACTCCTTACTCTCCTCTCTACCCTGCCGGTGGTCTTTGCATCTGCCTTCAGCGGTTCGGTATTGGTAAAGCACTGGGGAGAGGGAAAGACCATTGCGGTGGGCTTCCTCATATCCGCCCTGGCCTGCATTGCCATCCCTTACGCAGGCAATATGCTTATTCTGTATATCACCCAGATCATCGGTGGATTTGGCCGGGGAATCCTGTTCCCCCTTCTGATGGGCTTAAGTATCAAGGCGGTTCCCGGCGAACGGAGGGCGACAGCCATGGGTTTCTTCCAGGCCATTTACGGATTGGGAATGTTTATGGGGCCAGTCATTGTGGGATTCTTCGGTGATACCATCGGAATGGTATGGGGTTTCTGGGCAACAGGTATGATGAGCTTCGCCGGCGCAGCCATCACCGCCGCCATAACCAGAAAGGCCGGTCAAGGGGTTTCCATTTCATAAGAACAGGGACAAGGATATTTTATAATTGGACTGGTAGAGGCTGCCCTGTCAGCGGTGATCCTGTCCCGCCAGGGCCTGTTCCCGGCCAATATCCTGTTCAGGATCTACAAAGGTGTCACAAAAGATACGTGAGATACATAAAAGAAGCCCATATCCTCCTTCACCATTGGAAGATATGGGCTTTGCGTTTTTGGGTATTGTTGTATTCCTATAGGGTAATATGCGGGCAGACAGGGTCGTCTGCCCCTACCAAATTTCGTTCAATTATTCTCATATGAGATCCGTTAACCGGAACCATGTATCTAAATTACCCTATAGGTATGCCCCAAGGTCAACGGCTAACGGATAGCGGCTGGCGGCTGGCCTCCCCAGAGGAATACCCTAGGATAAAATAAAGTCCTGCACCTCCTGCGCTGTTGGCAAAGAGGGCTGGGCGCCCAGGCGGGTTACCGTCAAGGCTCCTACTGCATTGGCATAGCGGATGGCCTCCCGGATATCTCCACAGCGTATAAACTTCTCCACCATCCCTGCTGTGAAGGCATCGCCGGCGGCAGTGGTATCTACGGCCCTGACCTTGTATCCCGGGAAGCGTTCCAGCTTGCCCTCATGGTAGAGGTAAGCCCCGTGTTCTCCCATCTTCAGGACGATATAGGGAGCCTGGGATCTTTCCTGCAGGATTTGAGCTGCCCGTTCCGCATCCTCCGGTGTGTGGACTTCAATGCCGGTGAGGGCCAGGGTCTCGGTTTCATTGGGACTGAGGATTTCAAGGCCCATCGCCTTTTCCAGGGGAAAATCCTGGGCGGGACCGGCATCCAGAATCACGGGAATAGCCCTTTCTTTGGCCAGTCGGCAGGTTTCCAGGACGATTTCCTCGGGGATCTCCAATTGAAGCATCACGGCATCATAGGATTTTGTAAAAGCCCTTTGCACGTCCTCCAATTGGATTTCCATGTTCGCTCCCGGATAGACAAGGATCCGGTTCTGACCGGAATCCTCCAGCAGAATGACGGCCAATCCGCTTTGGGCATCCTGGCTGACATCCAAAAATTCCGTTGCAATCCCCCCTTTCTTCAAGGATTCCGCCAGTACAGCCCCGTTTGCATCGGCTCCTAGCTTGCCTGCAAAGGTCACATCCGCCCCCAATCGGGCTGCTGCAACGGCCTGGTTAGCGCCTTTACCTCCTGGTATGTACTGATAACTCTCCCCGATGGAGCTCTCCCCACCCCGGGGAACGCGGGATATCTTCAATACCAAATCCATATTAATACTGCCTACAACAAGAATGGACGGCTTTTCCTTCATGATCTGAGTACCCCCTTCTTCTTTCGCTGGGCTTTCAAATGGGCCCAACCGGTTAAAGTTCCGCTGCGATCCGTCTCGCCAGCATGGTATTTCGCTTTGAGATATTGCTGTTCCGAACGGCGATGCCAATGGCCCTTTTGGAGCCAACCAGGACAAATACCTTCTTTGCCCGTGTCACACAGGTGTAAAGGAGATTTTTTTGAAGCATCATATAATGCTGGGTCGTCAAAGGTGCCACCACGATGGGATATTCACTGCCCTGGCTTTTATGGACGGTCACCGCATAGGAAAGGACCACTTCATCCAGCTCTGTATAGTCATATTCCACCGGATTCCCGTCAAAGTTGATAATGAGGGCCCTCTCCTCGGGATCTATGGCGGTGATCCGACCGATATCGCCATTAAAGACATTTTTGTCGTAATTGTTTTTGATCTGCATGACCTTGTCACGGACCTTAAAGGTGGTCCCACCGTATTTGACAGATAAGGAGCTGGGATTGAGGGCTGCCTGGAGAACCATATTCAGATTCTGGGCCCCCGTCTCTCCCCGCTGCATGGGGCAAAGGACCTGGATATCATCCACAGGATCCACCTTATAATACCCGGGCAGCCTTTCGGCACACAACTGCCGGATCTGCTCCACCACACCTGCGGGATCATCCTTCTCGATAAAGAAGAAATCCCGGCCCCTGCCTCCCCTGAGGTAGGGGAATTGCCCTTCGTTGATGCGGTGGGCATTGGTGATGATCATGCTTCCCCGGGCTTGGCGGAAAATGCGGGTCAATCGCACCACATTCACCCTTCCGGAATCGATGATATCCAATAATACATTTCCCGCCCCCACCGAAGGCAGCTGATCCACATCCCCCACCAGGATCAGGACGGCTTCATCAGGGACAGCCTTTAAAAGATTGTACATCAGGATGATGTCCACCATGGAAGTCTCATCGATGATCAGCACATCACATTCCAGGGGATTGTCCTGATTCCGCGCATAGCCCTCGGGAGGCTTGTATTCCAGCAGGCGGTGGATTGTTTTGGCCTCCATGCCCGTGGCCTCGGTCATCCTTTTCGCCGCCCGTCCCGTGGGAGCCGCCAGTAAAATCCTGGCATGAAGCTCCTTAAAGGCAGAAATAATCCCCAGGGTGGTAAAGGTTTTCCCCGTACCCGGCCCTCCTGTCAGGACCATCATCTTGGACCGCAGGGCCGTCCGGATGGCTTCCTTTTGCACTTCATCATATCGAATCCGGTTCTTTCTCTCAATCCGTTCAATCAAATCATCGGGATGATGGGATTGAAAGAGGCTGGGGGAAGAGGCAACCTCCAGGATCCTTTTGGCTACCCCCTTCTCGCTGTAATAAAAAGCGGGGAGATACAGAGCATCCTCTCCTTCCTGTATCAGGGTCCGCTCCTCCACCATCCTGTTCAGGGTTCTTTCTATGTTTTCCCTGTCCAGGTCAAGAATCTTGACGGTCTCCTCCACCAACTGTTCCCTGGTGGCGTAACAGTGGCCGTCATTGGACAGCTGATTCAATACATAGAGGATGCCGGCTCGACACCGCTCATAGGAGCTTTTGTCAAAGCCCAGCTTCTCCGCAATCCTGTCCGCCGTCACAAAACCGATTCCCCATATGTCGTCGGCCAGGCGGAAGGGGTTCTCCCTGACAATCTCAATGCTTTTTTCTCCATAGGCTTTGAAGATCTTCACACCGAAAGAGGTGGATACCCCATGGGATTGGAGAAAAAGCATGATATTCTTAATCTCCTTCTGCTCCTGCCAGGCTTTTTTGATCATTTCCACCCGCTTTTTCCCAATCCCTTCCACTTCCAACAGCCGTTCCGGCTCCTCCTCGATGATCCGGATGGTATCCTCCTTGAAGGCCTTTACAATCCGTTTGGCATTGACAGGGCCAATCCCTTTAATGAGGCCGCTTCCCAGGTATTTTTCGATGCCGGCCAATGTTGCCGGGATTTTCTCCTCAAAGTACTCCACTAGAAACTGTCTGCCATACTTCTTGTCCACTTTCCATTGACCTTTGAGGCTTACCGTGGCGCCAACATTGATGGTGGGCATATTCCCTACAATGGGCACCAGGTCAAAAAAACCCTTGCTCCTGATTTTTGCAACGGTATAACCCGATTCCTCATTGACATAGGTGATTCGCTCTACAATGCCGCTCAAATAATCCATGTGATCATTCCTTTGATTCCTCCGACCTGCCGGCCGGTACAAACAATCCAGTCATCAATCATTATACGTCCATTTTACCACAAATAAACCGCTGCAGCCATATTCCTCCTGTTCCTTTGGGATGCAATGCGAAAAGCGGTATCCCGAGACGGGATACCGCTTTGTTGACTGTCTTATTCCTATGACGGATTCACCCTTATTCCTTTTCTCCTTCGGTGTCTTCCGGTTCGATAGTAGCCGTAGCAGTGGGCGTAGCTGTGGGTGACTCTGTAGGTTCCGGATTTTCGCTTGGGTTAGGATCATCAGAAGGGTCCGGTGTCGGTGTAGGTGACTGCGTCGGTGATGGTGTTGGTGTAGGCTTCTGTGACGGTGACGGTTTCGGTGTAGGCGTCGGATCTGGCTCTTTCACAATCACCTTCACGGTCACCTTCTGCCCCTTGTAGCTTGCGGTAATCTCCGCTTGCCCTTTACCGACCGCCTTCACCAGCCCACCTTTGACGGTGGCGACCTTTTCATTGTTGCTGGTCCAGGCTGCGTCCTTCGTGACAAACTTCTCGGATTTATCGTCAAACAGGGCCTTGACCGCCAACTGTTTCTGACCGTCTTTTTTATCCCCAACGATCAGGGTGAAGGAAGCATCCGAAGGTGAGATAGCCAGACCGGTCAGCTCCGGCTCTGCCTTCTTTACATTCACCTTCACTGAAGGACCGAACAGCTTCCCTATGCTGACCTTGACGCTGGCAGTCCCGGGTGCCATGGCTTCCACCACACCGTCCTTCACCGTGGCGATCTTTTTGTCGCTTACCGTCCAGGTCAGGTCGGAAGGATTCTTCTCCACCACACCGTATTCATAAGTGACCCTGGCTACCAGCTTCTTGCTGGAGCCAACCTGTAAATTAAAAGAATCCTTTACGTCCAATGCAATGCTTACGGGTTTCAGTTTGGGCTTCAGACTCGCCGTCAGCTTGGGATTCTTTTTCCCCTTCATGACGGTCACCTGGGTTCCCCCGGGACAGTTGTTGTAAATCCACTTGGCATCCGCTACCTGAAGACGAATACAGCCGTGGGAAGCAGGCTGTCCCAGCTTCAACAGGGAACCAACGGACAGGGTGGACTCATCCGGCTCTTTATAGATCACGGAATGGAACAGGATGCCGCCCCGGATCCTGGACCAGTATTGAGCCCAGACATCGAATTTTTTGAAATAGCCCCAGCGGCCCCTTGAACCTGGCATCGTAAAGGTGCCTAAAGGCGTGGGGGTAGCGGAGGTTCCGGTGGAGCAGATCATGCGCCGCACCACCTTGGTATATTCTCCGTTTTTATCTAAACCCAGGATGGTTACCACCTGGTTGGTCACATCCACCTGAATCTTATATGGCAAGGGTTTCTTCTTCGCTTCCTCTTTCTTTTTCTCAGCTTCCTCTTCCTCCTCCTTATCCGGCTCCAAGGAAGCATCATCCTCCAGCTCTTCTACATCCTCCGGCAGAGGCGTAGCGGTGATTTCCGGCTCCGGCTCGGACTCTGTTTCCTCTTCTTCCCATGCAAGCTCTTCCGAAGGAAGGGCTTCGGCTTCCGAAGGGAGAATTTCGGATGTTTTCTCAGGAAATTTTGCGATGCAGGCTGTCATGAGTACAACTAAGATGAGAAGCAATGCATAAACTCGTTTCATAACGTACAGTATCCTCCTGATCAGAAAGTCATTTGCCATTCATGGCTTTCCTGACATTATCATAATGGCTAGTATTTCCCATGTCAACCGATTCCATCGTTATTTTACATAGGTGTAATGATCTTTTCACTTTTGTTACAGATTCGCAATATATGGTCTGAAGACCCAGTCTCCCGGTTCAGGGGCGCTTCCCCCTGCGGGCCATCAGCTTTTTCGCATAGGAGCTCTCCACGGTTTTCTCATATCCCTTCATAGCTGCCAGGGAAACCACCAGTCCATTGAGGACATTCATTACCAGCTGGACCAGGATTGATTTCAGATCCCCAGTAAATTCCCCCTTGGCGTAGCTGACAAAAAAAACAAGCAAAATGGAATAGATGACAACCAGGACACCGGTATGGTGCCTGATGAGCCTGTCAATCAATCCCTTTGTCAGCTGGGTTAGCAGGGAAACAACCAGCACCATCCCCGGAAACGAAGACAAAATTTCAAAGGTAATGAATTCATTCAACATTCCCACCGCCTCCTTTTCTTCCATTCATATTCCCAGGTCTCGAAAATATTCCTGCCTCACCGGGAAATGGGCAAAAAAAAAAACGGTTTTGAAACCGTTTTGCTAAAAGTTCTTCTTACATCGCAGGACTTCCACCATGGCAGCAATCTCTTCGGCGGTGATATCCTTCTCGTCGATCATTTTTGCCAACACCAGATAAGGCTTTTTATCCTTCCGCATCACCCATTTCCTCAGGCTTTCAGGGAGATGCTTCAAGGCTGCCTCATCCTGTACAATGGGTTCGTCATACAATGGACGCTTCAGACATTCCACATCCAAATTGAAGAAATTAGCTATTTTCTCCAACAAAGCGGGAGAAGGATTTTCCCGTCCCGATATCACTTGACTCAGGTGGGCAGGTGTCACCCCTACATGTTTGGCCAGGTCTTTTTTCTTGACCCGGTTTTTCCTGCATAACAGATTAATTCTCTCACCAACATCAATTTCCAGTCGGAGAACCCCCTCATTTACAGCACTCTGCATATATCATCCCTTCTTTACTTTTATATTTTCTCATTGTAGATGTGATTCTATTATTTTCTTTGTGCTTGCATCTCATTATTTTCTGTTTTGCCTAAGAACTATACCTTAAATATACAGTATGGTTAAGCAGGAAATCGTTAAATAATTAACATAGAATCGGAAAAAAATCCTTTTCACAGAACAGCCCATTCATCATTCATCTGACAAGACTCGCTTATGAATATTGATTAAGTCTATATAATGGTGTAAAAATGAGTTGAGCCATAACTCATACCTCGGTTAAAATATAAGTACCCAACAAATACCACCAAACCGAGGAGGGTGAACCATGGCTCAGTTTAATATTACAATAACCGAGGAACTTTTGCACGGACTTTTTTTATCAAATGGCAAGGATGAAGCATTTTCCAAGTTATTAGAGGAAATATTCAACCAGGTACTTTTAGCCCAATCTTCAGAACAGGTAGGCGCTGAACCTTATGAGAGAACTGAAGAAAGAACGGCCTACCGCAATGGCTTTCGAGACAGACAGATGACTACTCGAGTTGGCACACTTACTCTGCGGGTTCCCAGGCATCGCAATGGCAAGTTTTCTACAGAGTTGTTTGCCCGATATCAACGCAGTGAACAAGCATTGATACTGGCCATGATGGAGATGGTAATTAACGGGGTTTCAACGCGTAAAGTTGAAGCTATCACACAAGAACTCTGTGGCAAGACATTTTCTAAATCCACCGTTTCAGCTCTTTGTAAGCAGCTGGATCCCATGGTTCACGCTTTTAGGACAAGACCGCTTGAAAGTCATTATCCCTTTCTAATTGTGGATGCTCTTTACCTTAAAAGGTACGTGAAAACCATCGGGTTCAGTCAAGAGGACTACTCATCGCCGTAGGTATCAACAAAGAAGGTTATCGGGAAATTATTGGCTTTCAGGTGGCTAACACAGAAACTGAAAGCAGTTGGGGAGAATTCTTTGCATCCCTTAAGGAAAGAGGATTAAAAGACGTTCGCTTAATTACATCCGACAATCACAAGGGGCTTGTCAATGCAGTCAAGAGACATTTTCAAGGAGCAACCTGGCAGCGATGTCAAACCCATTTTTCGAGGAACATGCTGGATTACACCCCCAAAGCACTACAACCTGTTATCAAAGAAGATCTTCGTGAGCTGTATGAAGCTGTTGACTTAGATAGCGCTCGAAAGGTGAGAGATCAGATTCTTGGCAAATACGGGACGAGAGCGCCAAAAGCTGCTACTCTGTTAGACGAATCCTTTGATGATATCACAGCGGTTCTGGCAGTACCCCTGAAATACCGAAAGCGACTACGTACTACAAACGGCGTGGAACGGCTCAATCAGGAAGTGAGGCGACGAGAGCGGGTAATACGCATTTTCCCTAACGAGGCATCAGTAATCCGTTTAATGGGCGCCCTGCTTATGGAACAAGATGAAAAGTGGCAAGCAGGTCGTAAATACTTTGATATGGATTTATATTATCAAAGTATGGAGAACAAGAAAACCAAGGATAGCAACTCTGCTGCCTAGGGTACCTACTACTATCATCGCATTTATTCCACGGTCTGTTGACAACGAGCCCCCCATGGCATGTTCTCCGGCATCAGGGCTATTCACCCCTGCAGTTATGGGATTAAGCTCTGAGGAAGGGATGATGCCCGGCTATCAGCCTAACATGCCATGTACTCATTATCAACAGCTTTCGCGGCATAAACGCTTTGATGCAGTTTTTTTAACCGAGTAAATTTACACACTAATATGGACTTGACTCATCTGACAAGACTTGCTTATGAATATTTGATGAACTTTTAGCAATCCACCTTTATTATACATCTTTTTATACAATATGACAATAGGATTTCCTTATAAACTTGATAAAATCTTAACATGTCTGCATAAAAGCTGCATAAAAAATAAAGGTATTCTTACCTATTTTCTAGGTTTTAAGCATAAAAAAATACACCTTCAAATATCAGGAAAATACCCAACATTTGAGGTGCATTTCAAACCGTTTCATTTCACTGAAAAAACATTAAATATATTTCGCTGCCTTTTTTACCATGGCCTGATGGTCCGGATCCACCTTTCCGCTGCCATGGGTGGTGCTGCCCAGAAAATGGATACAGAATTGTCCATTAAAGTTATTGTTATGGATGGTCTGGCTCCCATGGGGCATACCGTTCATGGAAGCGGCCATTTTTCTGCCATTGATCTCTACGATGATAGCCCTGCGGGCCCAACTCCATTTCCCGCCATAGATAGACTTCATGATGGCCGTATCGTTCGCTGTCAACGGCTCCACATCAGCGTGATGGGTTCCTCCCATCCGATAGACCCAAAAGCTCTTTCCCGTTGCCACATCGGTGACCTTGGCCTTGGATTTCAGGGGAAAATACTGATTGGCCTTGGACCAGGAGGCCAGGCCGCTACTGCCGGATTCCCGATCAGATGAGCTATTTCCCCTGGATGATGGGGAAGATCCGTTTAGCTTGGCCAGGGTGACCGGACCTGCGATGCCGTCCACCGTGATGCCTACGGACTTCTGAAAGTTCCTGACTGCCTTTTCCGTCAGACTGCCGAAAATCCCATCCACAGAGGACTTATAATAGCCCTTGTTCTTCAGCTTCTGCTGCAAATCCTTTACGGCTGAACCCCTCATCCCCCGTTTGAGGAGGGTCGATTTTGAAGAGGAGGAATCCCCTCTGGATGATGAGGAGGATCCGTTTAGCCTGGCCAGGGTGACCGGGCCTGCGATGCCGTCCACCGCGATGCCTGCGGACTTCTGAAAGCTCCTGACGGCCTTTTCCGTCAGACTCCCGAAAATCCCATCCACAGAGGACTTATAATAGCCCTTGTTCTTCAGCTTCTGCTGCAGATCCTTTACGGCCGAACCCCTCATCCCCCGTTTGAGGAGGGTTGATTTTGAAGAGGAACCTCCTCCGGATGAAGCCTTTCCAAGGGCTGCAAAGGTTTTAGGGCCAGCAATTCCGTCGGCAGCCAATCCCTTATTTATTTGGAAACGACTGACGGCATCTCTGGTAATGGTTCCGTAATAACCGGTGATTTTGGGATATGTATAGAATCCCAATCCCTTCAATTGCTGCTGGAGCTGGGAAACCTCAGAACCTCTGCTTCCTGGCTTCAGCAGAGGTGCAGCTAAAGCGGTATTGGAGAATAGCAGCATAGTTCCCACACCGATGGCTGCTACCGTTTTGGCGCACTTTTTTTTGTTTAACACAATCAAAGGATTAACCTCCCTTTCAAATTTGTGTTAATTTTATCATATGGCTTCCAAAAACGGCAAAGGTCCCATTCTCCCATATGCCATGGTTACAGCGGCATATATTTAATTATTACAAATCTGTTACAGAATCATTACAATTCATGGACAAACCTCCCATTTTCTCCTATAAACGTTTGGTCTAGAACAGCAGTCCAACGAAATCTATCCTTTGAGAGCTTTCCCAATTCTTTCCCCAAACTCCCTGCACGCCTGCCGCTGCTCTTCATCGGGCTTCCACTGGACCTTCAGAGCCCTCTTCCATGATTTCAAATCCCGCCTCCTCCAGGCCCTTTCGGATGATCCCGGCTCCCTCGCCGCCCCATCCGTAGCTGCCGAAGGAAGCCGCCTTTTTCTTCTGGAAGCCCATGCCCTCTGATCATCTCCAGGATCCCGCCGACGGAGAAAAGGATGCCCCTGTTAATGGTAGGAGAGCCCACCAAAATGGCCTTGGACTTGAATACCTCGGTGATGACATCGTTCTTATCGGAACGAGCTACATTGAACAACTTCACGGCGATATCGGGATTGGATGCCTTGATGCCCTCGGCGATGGCCTCCGACATGATCCGGGTACTGTTCCACATGGTGTCATACAGGATGGTCACCTGGTCCTCCTGGTAATCCCGGGCCCACTCCATATATTGATCCACGATCTGGAGGGGATTGTCCCGCCAGATGACCCCATGGCTGGTGCAGATCATGTCCACAGGCAGGTTCATCGCCAGGAGTTCATTGATTTTCCTTTCCACCAGCCGGCTGAAGGGCGTCAGGATATTGGCATAGTACTTAATGGCCTCCTGATACAATTCCGCCTGATCCACCCGGTCGTTGAACAAGCACTCCGAAGCATAATGCTGGCCAAAGGCATCGTTGCTGAAGAGAATATTGTCCCCCGTCAGATAGCTGAACATGCTGTCCGGCCAATGGAGCATTCTGGCCTCCACAAACACGATTTCCCTCTGCCCCAGTGAAAGCTTGTCCCCCGTCTTCACAGGGACGAAATTCCAATTCTGATGATACTGCCCCTTCAACGATTTGATCCCATTGGCTGTGCAGTAGATGGGGGTACTGGGGATTTCCTTCATCAGCTCGGGAAGGGCCCCGCTGTGGTCCACCTCGGCATGGTTCACGATGATATAGTCGATGCTGTTGAGGTCGATTTCCTTTTTCAAATTGGCAACAAACTCCCTGGCGAAGGGCTGCCATACGGTATCAATCAAAACCGTTTTCTCATCCCGCACCAGGTAGGCGTTATAGGACGATCCCCGATGGGTGGAATACTCCTCCCCGTGGAAACGCCTCAGCTCCCAATCAATCTTGCCTACCCATGTCACACGGTCGTTCAGTTTGTAACTCATTCCAATTCCTCCTTTGCTTCTGTTCATGTTAAGGGTATTGTGCCCCATTTGCTGCATCCTTTATCATATCCTGCAAGCTATTTTATGGATGTCCGTATACTATGAAAGATACCCAGTCATGCATCATCCCAATCAGAAAAAAACCCAATATAAAAAAATCAACCCATATTGGTACAAAAAAAGGATAGATCGTCGCATATCCAACTCTCTATCCTATGCTCATCATCCTATATTTCCTCTTTTAACCGGCGGCTTCTCCGGATATCAGTAATCCCTCATCCGTTTCCAGACATCCAGTACCAGCTGATACCTTTCCGGCTTCATTCCCTTGAAGGGCACGTTGCTGGTGCAGTAGATATAGCCGCCGCCCGGTTTGCCATGGGTCAGGCAGTATTCGGCACTGGCAATGACCTCCTCATCCGTACCGGTCTGCAGGGCGGCACAGTGGACATTGCCGCAGAGGGCGACCTTATCCCCCACCATTTCCTTCACCACCTTGATATCCACCCCGGCCATCGGGTCAATGGAATGAAGGGCATGGGGGCCACACTCCACCAGCTGGTCCAGAATGGGCATGATATTCCCATCCGTATGCTTGATGACATACGCCCCGGCCTCCCTCGTAGCCTTGATAATCTGGTACAGGTAGGGGGTTACAAACTCCCGGAACATGGCGGGTGAAAGAAAAGGACCCACGTTGAAGCAGTAATCGGCAGCACAGGATAAAGGAATCAAATCCCTCGTCAATCATCCGCTTGTTCCGCTCAATGGCCCTGATCGGCCATCTCCTGGGCAACCCGTTTGGCGTCCTCGGGTTTATCCGCCAGCCAATACACGAACTCCAGCATTTCTATCCCCCGATGGGATGGAAAAGGTGCCGTCACCATGGGTGGTCAGCATAAAGTGATCGCCCGTCAGCTCCCGGATATAGCGGGCAGTCTTCCCGATATTCTCCCGGCTTAAATAGTGGACGGGAATAGTGGAGTATTCCAGGGCAGAATACACCTCCACCATGTATTCGGCATTCTCCCGGAGCATTCTTTCCCCTTTCCTTCTCGCTCTTTCCCTCCAAATCCTTTTCCCGAAGAAAGGGCTTGCCAAACACCTCCTCCTCCAGCTGAAATTCCAGCTCGAAGGTGGGCACGAAATCGGGAACCTGTAAGCTAAGGGCCGCCACGGCCCTTTCTCTTGGCGTCATCAATGAAAGACCCTCCTTACAACAACTTGTTATCGACAAACCTCATCTTCACCCCTGGCCAGGGCTCCTCGTCATCCTCCGCCTTCTCCCTCGCCATCTCCTCTTTTCACCTGCCTCCGAAGGCTGATCACTAGCCCAGGTCAAGGTAAACAGGCTGATGAGCCATGGACAGGATCAATGGGATAAAGGCTGCCTGAGAAGGATCACTCCAGGGCAAAATCATTATACAACATATGAGGATGACCAAGGCCATTGCAATGGTTTGACGGTGAATGCTCCGGGAAACACTATCCTGGCGCTCCTGGGATATGTCTTTTTTGCTCATTTCAAATAACTCCACTCCGGAATACGATCTACATGATGACAGGCGCATAAACGTCCCTTGAAGGAGATCAGCTCCGGCTCCTCCAGACTGCATCTCTCATCGGCATACAGACAACGGGGATGGAAGCGGCATCCTGAGGGTGGATCGGCCACCGAGGGCATATCCACGGATTTCAAGGGCAGGCTCCGCTTTCTCTCCTCAATATCCGGATCGGGAATGGGGACAGCCGTCAGCAGTGCCTGCAGATAGGGATGGATGGGTTGCTCCAGCACCAGGCTGGCTTTACCGCTTTCTACGATCTTGCCAAGGTACAGCACCGTAATATTCCCATTCTGGGCGATATAGCGGGCTGTAGCCAGGTCATGGGTGATATAAAGGAAGGCGATATTCAGCTCCCGGTTCAATCTTCCCATCAGGTTCAATATGGCGATGCGCAGGGACACATCGATCATGGATACGGGTTCATCGGCCACGATGACCCGCGGGTTCATGAGAATGGCCCGGGCCATTAAGATCCGCTGCCGCTGTCCACCGGAAAGCTGATGGGGATACTTTTCCAGGAACATCTCAGGGGGTGAAAGCTCTACCCGCAGCAATGCTTCCTTGGCCTTTTCCACCGCCTCCCTATGGTTCCTGGCGATCCTCCGGGACAGGATAGGGGCGGTCAATGAATGCTCAATGGTCCGCACGGGATTTAGGGCAGCATAGGAATCCTGCTGCACCAGCTGGACCCCATACCGGTATTCCTGAAATTCCTTCCGGTTCATTTTGTAGATATTTTTCCCCTGAAACAATACCTCTCCTGCGGTGGGTTTGAGGAGGCCGGTGAGGATATTGCCGATGGTGGTTTTCCCTCCTCCGCTCTCCCCTACCAGGGCGGTAATCTCTCCGGCGTTTATACGCATATTGATGCCTACAGCAGCCCCGATGCCTGTGGGGCGGGTAAAAAGACCGCTTTTCTTGTAAAAATACATATCTACATTTTTCAGTTCCATCAAAGGTGTATCCATTTGTATTATATCCCCCTTTCCCTCTTATGTCCATTGATGGCACATGACCTTGTGGCCAGGCTTCACTTCTACCATCTCAGGCTTTTCCTTGTCACAGATGGCCATTCTGTACATGCATCGGGGATGGAAGGGACACCCCGAAGGCGGATTCAAAAGATCGGGGGGAGTACCCATGATGGGCTCACGTTCCTTCAATTCATCCAGAAGGGAGGGAGCAGCCCTCAGCAGCTGCTTGGTATAGGGATGATAGGGATTGCGAAACATATCCCTGATCTCGCCGATCTCCACCAGATGACCTCCATACATGACTCCCATGCGCTGGGCGACCTTGGCTACCACTGCAATGTCATGGGTCTGAAGCATCATGGTTACCCCCGTCTCTTTATGGATACGCTTCAGAATATTGAAGATATAATCCTGGGTAATCACATCCAAGGCTGTAGTGGGTTCATCCAGAATGATCATCTGGGGATCCAGAATCATGGAAAAGGCGATCATGACCCGCTGTTTCATCCCCCCTGACAGCTCATGGGGGTATGCTTTGAGAACCCGGTCGGCTTCCAGCCGTACATGACTTAGCAGCTCTCGAATCTTTTCCAGGGCAGCCCCTTCATCATAATCCTCTGTATGGAGCTGAACGGTTTCGAGAAACTGCTCCTTGATGGTCATGACGGGATTGAGGGCATTCTGGGCAGCCTGGAATACCATAGATACCTGTTCCCAGCGATATTTCCGCAGCTCCTCCTCACTCATCTTCAACACATCTTTTCCATTATACAGCACCTGTCCGCTTACGATTTTCCCAGGAGCGGACACCACCCGAATGATGCCCGTTGCCAAGGTGGACTTACCGCTTCCCGATTCCCCTACCAAAGCCGTTACCATACCCTTGGGAATATCCAGGTCCACATGGTTAACAGCCCGTATGGTGGCGGTACGTAACGGGAAATCAATGGTCAGGTCCCGAATCTCAAATAAATTCTCCATATCCATTCTCCTCTCGTTACGTTATTGATCCCGCAAGCGTGGATTCAGTGCGTCGTCGATTCCGCTGGCAAAGAATATGCACCCCATTTGAAAGAGCCCCAGACACACAATGGGTGCCAGCAGATAATAGGTGGCATCGGGATTGGACAATCCCTGGCGGATGGCACTATTGAGCATAACACCCCAGTTGGTGGGTTTATAGGGGGCAAATCCCAGCATCATGATCCCTACACTGGCTACAATGGAGCCCTGCATGGTGGTAATGAAATTGATGGCCAGGTAGGGTACCATATTGGGCAGCACCTCTTGGAAGATGGTGTATAGGCTGCCCAGGCCCATGACCCGGCATATCACGATAAACTCCCGCTGCTTGATGGCAAAGATCTGTGCCCGCACCGCCCTTGCCAGCCCTGCCCAGCTCCAAACGGCCAGGATGCAGGCCATAATGAGAGGATTCTGTATCTTGATAAACACTGACAGGATCAACATAATGGGGAAGCTGGGAACGGTAAGGAACAGATTGGTTACAAGCATCAGAAAGGAGTCAACCCATCCACCGATAAAACCCGAAAGGGCGCCGATGGTAAAACCGATCAAAATGGCAAAGGTAGCCGCCAGGAAACCAATCAGCAGCACATCCCGGGAGCCATGGACCACCTGGGCAAAGATATCCCTCCCTATATAATCCGTCCCGAGGATATACCGTTGATTGATATATGGGTTCTCCTTCTCCTCTTGGGGTTCCTTGGGCTCATCCTGTATAAAGGGGTTTCGGCCGATCTCCGTCTCCTCATCCTCAGCTTGGGCACCTCCCACGCCAAAAATCATCTCGATAATCGCCGGGGGGCGGTAGCGGTTTTCATAATGGGGATTCAGATCCAAAGGTACGACAGCAGCCCCCACTGTTGCCATGAAGATAAACCCAAGAAGGATCAGCATACCAATGAAGGCCTGCTTGTTATGATAGATGATTCGAAAGAAGCTTTTTATGTTTTGCATACATCATCCCTCCAACCTTACACGGGGATCCAGCTTGGCATATACAAAATCAGCGATTAAATTCGCCAGGATGATGGCGAAGCTGGTGGCCAGGAGCATCCCCTGCATCATGGTATAATCCCGCTGGGCTGTTGCCTGGGAGATAAAGGCACCCATTCCCGGGTAGCTGAAGGTAGACTCGATCAGAGTGGACCCCCCTACCATAATGCCAAAACTCATGGCCAGGGAGGTTACCATAGGCAGCATGGCGTTTTTCTTCATATATTTTTTCATGATCAATCGATCAGGAACGCCCCGGGCTCGAGCTGCGGTAATATAGTCTTCACCAAGAATGCTTACCGCGACCCCCTTCATCTGCAGAGCCCATCCCCCTACTGATGTGAGAATATAGGTAAGCATGGGAAGGGCGCCGTGATAGAAGATGTCCACGATAAACTCCAAGGTAAAGCCTGGCTTTATTTCGGGTGAATACGCCCCGGCGATGGGAAACCAGTTCAAATTGATACAAAAGATGAGGATCAGCAATACACCGAAGATGAAATTGGGAATGGCAGTAGTGATGATGGCATATACAGAAATGGCGGGATTGATAAAGGAATTCCTTTTCCAAGCCATCAGGGTGCCAAGGCGTGTTCCAATCAAAAAACTGACGGTAAGGGAAATGGACAGCACAAACATGGTCCAGGGCAGTGTATTGGCAATAATGGTGTTGACGGTAAGGGTCCGAGAAAACATGGATATCCCAAGGTTCCCCCTCAGAAGACCTCCATAGTAGCGGGCAAGCTGGCTGATCAGGGGTTCATCGGGATCATAGTTGATCATGTTGACCACAATCTTTCGGGCATCTTCCAGATTGATTCCCCGGGCTTGGGCTTCGGTACGGCTCATCATTTCTACAATATCGCCGGGCATGGCCCGCAGGATCAGGAAGGTCATAAAGCTGGCCAGCATCAATGTAAACAGGGCAAAGCCCAGACGTTTAGCAAAGTATTTCATATACATCCCACCCTTTCAAGAATATTCGCCGAATGTCCCAGGCCATTCCGGTTCCAGATCCATGCCATCCAATCTCCCGGGAAGCCGGAATGAAAAAAAATCAGGGAGGGCGGAAATCCACCCACCCCCGATGTGATCATTCAAATAGGGCTTAACGAGGCTTCAGGTCTCCGGACCAGATTTTCTGGATGCCGCAGAAGCCCCAGTTCAATTCGGCAATCTTCTGAATTTCTTCTGGAGTACGTCCTACGGGCATAAACTGACCGTATTTATCGATTTCGTCCTCCATGGGCAGGCCGGTCACATGACCCCGGTTCTCCCATACACCCGTGGTATTTTGATAGAGGTTGACACCATAAGCGTTTTCATTGCATATCCATACCAGGGTATCGATAATCTTGTTCCGCTCGGCTTCATCCTGGATGGTGGGCAGGCTATCCACCAGCTGAACGGGGTTGACCTCCTGTCCATCCGGACCGGCAACCTTCAACTCCACACGGTTGGTCTGTGCGTTGCGGGGAAGGCCCATGAGCTCGCTGGGACCGCCCTTAAAGGTGTTCTCCAGGGGGCTCCAGGGATACATGAATCCCCAGGATACATCGCCCCAGTCAATGGCCATATCATACTGGCCTTCCACAGCTGCATTGTTCCAGTATACGGAGCTGTCGACAGCCTTTACTTCCGTGGGGAAGCCAAAGGCTTTCAGCTGCTCGGCGGCAATGGAAGCGGCTGTATCCACCACACCGGCAGGCTGCCATCCAGCATTGACGGCGATGGTGAAGGAATAGGTCTTGCCGTTCTTATCCTCCCAAACGCCATCGGCATTCTTCTTCCAACCGTTATCCTGGAGAATTTGGGCAGCCTTATCCACATCGTATTCAAACTTGGTCAGCTTCGCCTGCATCTCCTCGGAGACATAGGTGGTAAGAGAGGATGGGGGAATACCTGCAATGGAGATGGGGAATTCCTTTCCGTAATAGTTAGCTCCCTCACGAATCTTGGTGCGATTCAGGGCATAGGTCAGGGCGCGGCGCACATTCACATCGTTAAAGGGCTCCCGGCGCTGGTTGAAGAACAGGACGTGACAGGCCGGGTCAAACATGGGATAGAATACAATATCCTTGTTGGAGGCCAGGATGGATTCCGCCAAATCCTTGGGCAGGGAGCCCGGGTAGGAATCGGTGGTGGCGTTCCGCATCATGGCCAGCTGGGCCTCCGAGGTCGCCATTACTTGATGGATCTTCTCGAAGAAAATCTGTTCAGCCGCCCAATAATCATCCCGTTTTACCAGGATCATATCAGAAGCGGTGACGGTATCCAATACATAGGGTCCCGTCCCAATGGGTTTGGGATAGGTCTTCTTCATCATCTCGTTCCAGTTGTCGCTAATCTCCTTGTTCTGGGCTTCGGTAAGCTTTTTACCAAAGGCAGCACGTCCCTGGGCAATCTCTTCCTTGGTCATGTCTTCGGCGGCATCATAAACGGCCTTTGCCTTATCCACATACTCCTTGAAAATATGATAGGGCACGTTCATGCTCCCGCCTTGGGCAATCATCAGGACCCGCAGCTCATTAAAGGGAGCGGGCTCCAACCAGGTCAGCTTCACCGTGTAGTCATCGATCTTCTCTGCCTTGGAAATGTAATTGCACACTGTCCGGGGGTTCAAGTACAGGGCTGCCAGGACATCGTCTGCGGTGAACTTCTCCCCGTCATTCCATGTCACATCATTTCGCAGGGTAATGGTGGTTTCATTCTCCTTATGATCCAGAAAAGTAGCCAGACGATTGTGAACCTTATCTGTTGACCGGGTAAACTGCAGCAAGGGCTCAAAAACATACTGGCCTGCCATCCCCACTCCGCCTTGGGTAAAGGGATTTCCCTGGTATTCCGGAGGCTTGGGCCATGTACCCCACGTCAAGGTAAGGACTTTTTCCTTGTTAGAGGTGGGTTCGTATTCACTAGCCTTGACTGTATCTCCAGACGGAGTGCCCTCGGAAGGTTCCTGGGCATCTTCGCTTCCACCCTGCGGCCCTGGGATTCAGCGGGTGGTGTGGTAGTGGCCTGCTGCTGACAGGCTACTAAAGTGGTAAACAGTAGCAGCAGTGACATTGTCAATGTCAACCATTTTACAAACCTGCCTTTCATACTAAACTCCCCTTTCATTTCATTTTATTGTTTCAAGATCGTGGATGACCTTCGAAGCCTCAAAAGCCTCCACGATCCAAAAACAGACCCAATGCACAAGGTGAACGACGACACTGCTCAATAGGCGCCTAATTCCTTCGCCAGCTTTACAATCCGCTTCATGGTCTCAAAGCTCACGGAGTTTGGGATGGAATGATCAGAGCTGAAGATATATCCCCCATTTTCCTTCATGACAGGAATAAGCCTTTTCATCTCGGCCTCCACGGCATCCGGGTCATTCCACAATACGGCATTCAAGCCACCATGGAATACAAGCTTATCCCCGTATTCCTTCTTTAATGCATAGGGGTCCATCCCCGCCTTTACCTCCAAGGATTCAGGGCATCCAGGCCTGCATCCACCAGATCGGGTACAAAGGGGCGAATATCCCCACAGGAATGGAGATGGGTCTTTATCCCCTTGGAGTGGGCCCATTCAATAGCCCTCCTTTGGACCGGTAGCAGCAGCTCACGATACATGGATAGAGAGAAAAACTGATTATACTTATAGCCCATATCATCGGGCCAGTAGATGGCATCTATCTCATAGCCGGCATCCAAAATCATCTCGAATTGGGCGATGCACATATCCAGGTAATGATTGAACATGTCTACACACCACTCCGGCTGTTCCACAAGGGCCATCAGGAGCCGTTCCGTACCGATGAACCAGGAATGGGTCACATCAAAGCCAAACCAGAAGTGGCCCTCCACCCACGCCCCCGACTCTCGCCATTTCTTGTAATTCTTCTGAAGGTACCCCCAATTCACACGATCCCGGCTGGGGGTCATGCGTTCCTTTGCCTTCCTCCACTCATCGGGATTGGTAACGGTAAAGTCGAGAAATTCCGGTGTGGAATCAGGGACACGCTGCTGCCGCAGGGTTACACCCCAGGGGGTGAAATAGGTGATAAATTCCTCCGTCTCCTCCAGGACCCTGCTTTCAAAGCGGGGAGAAATATCCACACTGATTCCCGCAACCCGATCTACATCGAAGAAGTCCACCCAATCGGCATCCCCCAGCCCCTCCTTCTGCCAGCGCAGAATGGTTCCCCTCCAAGGAGAATCGATAATGGGCACACGGTCTGCCTCCTGGTGGGCAAACATACGGGCAAAGCGCTCCCTTGAAGTCATTTTCGTCAATTCAAACCCCTCCTCATGCTGTTTACAATATTCTGAATTCCTGCCCATCCATATCGCCATTGTAATATGCCTATATGTGCACCATCCTGGACTGTCGTACAGGCTATGGAAAATGGCTTGGGTTATTTTATTCATATGAATTTTTTATTCGACCCAAATTATGGATGTAAATGACACCTGTAATTATATTTATACGACATGGAAATCGAAAATCCTTCTTCGCTTATCGTAGTTTTCTGAATGTTTCCAATTTTCCTAACAATACAAAAAACCTTTCCTTAGGCATAGACCATCGACCCTGAATTTATATATCCATATTCAAAACAAGATGCAAATATAACCTTCCGATATAAAAGGCATATATGATTGAATTGAGTCTAGAATCGGGCAACGTAAAAAAATCCCCCTGATGCAGAATTCTAAAACTGCATCAGGAGGCCTGAGACAGGTTTGCCTGTGATAAGCCAAAAGGTCGTCAGCCTATACACCTAACATCCATACGGCAAATCTAAAGTAACAGATCAATGATACGGCATCAACAATTGTAGTGATAAGTGGACTCGCCATAATCGCCGGGTCTATATTGATTCTTTCTGCCAATATAGGGAGTGTACCACCTATTAACTTGGCAAAAATGACCGTTACAAACAGGGTAAAGGCCACTGTTACAGATAAAAGCATACTATATCCTTGCAAATAATGTATTCTCAAAAAATTAACGATTGCCAGTGGATTGCTACCAGAATACTTACCCCGAGCTCCTTCAATATGACTTTGAATACATCTTTAGTGCTTGTCTCACCTAGCGCAAGGCTTCTTATAACAAGGGTAGCTGATTGAGAGCCTGCATTTCCTCCTGTATCCATGAGCATAGGAATAAACACCACTAAAGCAACTACGGATTGGAGAGCATCTTCGTATCTGCTGATGATGGCTCCGCTTATTGTAGCGGATAGCATTAATATTAAGAGCCAGCCTATTCTCTTTTTGGCCAAATCAAATGGGCTGGAATGTAGATAACCTTCGCTAA
>JBMNLC010000009.1:0-122463 GCA_050952525.1 Clostridia bacterium
CGTGAACTGTCGGCATGGATAGATGCAGCCGAAGACAAGCATCTTTGCCAGACTTTATTGGACAGAATGACGGTCAATTGTCAAATTGTTCGTTTGACTGACAAGTAAATAAAAACACTCACTTCTTTTTTAACAGGGGCAAATACCTCGTTTGAAAACAATGCCGAAAAACGGCTTAAAATAGATGCAAAAAATCTCACGAAATTCAAAGAACTGCTTAGCTTTTGAGATTTTCTGCAGTTTATAGGGTAGGGGGGTCTAAATCTCTACCGCTTTTCACCCCGGAAACGGGCGGGGGGTCACGCGCGAAAAATCGCAGTTTCAAACGGTGTCATGAAATATTTCGAAGGGTTCATTGGAATAACCGAGGAAAGAAATCAATCGTATGGAGATGCGTCAGCAGATTGGAAAACACCGGTTTATTTTGTACCGCTTCCACTATACTTGAAGATACGCTTAAAGAGAAAATTGTAGAAGCCATCAATGTAGCGGTCAGCGGAAAAAACTCTTTTCTGGCCATACTGAAGAAGAATATTGAAACCGTATTAAGCGTGGATTTGGATGAGACTACAGCAGATATTGATAAAAGGCTGGAAGAACTCCAAACCGAGTTGATCCGAAAAGCAAATTCAAAGGAAGCATACGATAATATTGTCAATGAGATTTATCGATTACGGGATTTGAGGCAAGAAACCCTTTCAAGAAACGCTCTCCGTCAAGATAAGCGGGATCGGATCGCTGAGATGACGGACTTCCTTAATATGCAAACCGGTGGTATTACGGAATTTGATGATAAACTGGTTAGAAAACTGATTGAAAAAGTGATTGTATATGATGATAGGTTAGTGGTTGAGTTTAAGTCTGGGTTAGAAATAGAAGTGAAACTATAAGATTTCAATA
Source organism: Clostridia bacterium (assembly GCA_050952525.1). Lineage (GTDB taxonomy): Bacteria > Bacillota > Clostridia > Christensenellales > JBMNLC01 > JBMNLC01. Next base: position 901 of record JBMNLC010000009.1, read on the forward strand.
TGATTGCCGCCAGTTGAGGAGGAAACCCTTCTCAATGACTGACTTTGTGTTTTGGGGGTTTGCTGTGTTGCCTAATGTGATTATGAACTTAATCAAGAACGGCAGACTACGCAAGGACAATCCACACGCAACGGAAGTATGGAGCAAACACGGAGAACACGATACCTATATGACCTTTCGGGAGATTCTTGCTCTTGCAGCAAAGCATATTCCGGGCGCAAAAGTACGTCGAAAACTGTTTTAACGATATTTGCTTATTTGGGAGAAGAAATAGATAAAATTACAATTTGTTGAGCATTATTCGTGAAATAAGTGCTTTCTAAAGGGCGATCAGATGGTCGTCCTTTTCTATTGTCCATTTTAGGAGAGTGGTGCCTATGAGAATTTTTCCCCGCCGAAAAACAGCCTGTTCGGCAATGCATACAGCTTTTTCTTCAGCGGCACATGCAGCGGAAAGGCTGTGAATGAGAGAACGGCCATGCAGACAACAATGGCCAAACCAAAGTGGATGTGGATGCTGACTATCGATGATGTGATAATTTATGGAATTTAAACATTTTACAGGAAACAAGGCGGTTATTTGGCGGATGATTTTGGTTTGAAGATTGACTTTGAATCGGTCTTGATGAAATCAAAGGCATCTAACCATTGATTTGCACGCTGAATATTTCGGGTTTATCCGTAGAAACAACCATGACAATTTACATTTTTCAGTTAAATTCACTTATAAAATTGACTGTGTTTGTAAAAACTATGAGAAGATATATGGCAACAGTAGGGAGATTATATAATGAAATTTTTTAAAAAAACGGCTGTGAAGAACAATGAAATAAATGAAACTGGTCCTGTAATAAGTATAAGTAGAGATATAAAAGAAAATATATCCAGGCTGGAAAATGATTTTGGCCATGACAGCGACCTTGTAGTTCATTACTTTAAATTTGATAACAATAGGGGTTTAATTTGCGCAAATATATACATCAAAAGTTTGGTGGATAGAAGCACTATAAACAGTTTATCAAATGAACTGGGTAAATTAAAATGCGAATGCCGCAATGGAAAACCCGGCATAAATATTGATGCTTTAATGAGCTATTTTTCCGGATTAAGAGATGCAAAAGAAGGTTTTGATTACGAGGCTCTTTATACCGATTTGTTATCGGGTAATATCGTGTTTTTAATTGACGGCTGCAAAAAGTATCTTGCGGTAGCCGCAAATTCCGATGAAGGCAGGTCAATTGAAGCATCTTCTGCCCAAACCATAGTCAGAGGACCCAAAGACGGTTTTACAGAAAAAATAAACAGCAATATTATGCTTATTAGAAAAAGAATAAAAAGCAAAGATTTAAAAGTGGAATATTTATCTGCAGGCAGTATAACTAAAACAACAATCAGTCTGGTGTATATTCACAAAATAGCCAGAGATGAAATTGTTCAGGAAATAAGAACCAGGCTCGGCAAGATAGAAATTGACGGCATACTGGAAAGCGGATATATTGAAGAACTGATTAAAGACGACAGGTATTCCATTTTTCCAACTTTTCTAAGTTCCGAAAAGCCTGATTCTGTTGCGGCAGCTTTACTTGAAGGCAGGGTGGCAATTCTGGTCGACGGCACACCTTATGTATTGACAGCCCCCGCCCTCATGATAGAATTTTTTCAATCAAGCGAAGACTATTACCATCACTACATTGTATCTTCCGTGATGCGTTTTTTAAGGGTAATGGCCTATTTACTCACGCTTTTGGTGCCGGCAACATATGTAGCAGTAACCACGTTCCACCATGAAATCATTCCTACGCCGTTGCTTGTCAGTATAGCGGCGCAGCGTGAAGGAGTCCCTTTCCCGGCCCTGTTGGAGGCATTGATGATGGAAATAACCTTCGAAATCTTAAGGGAAGCCGGCATAAGAATGCCCAGGGTCATAGGATCCGCGATTTCCATAGTGGGGGCCCTGGTGCTAGGTCAGGCGGCGGTGGAAGCCGGCATTATATCGGCGGCCGTGGTCATTGTTGTTTCAATTACCGCCATATCAAGCTTTGCCATACGCAATTATGAAATGTCGAACGCCATAAGGCTGATAAAGTTTATTTTTATGCTGCTGGCAGGAGTGCTCGGATTATACGGCGTATTAATGGGATTAATTGTCATGGTGCTTCACCTGTGTAAAATAAAATCCATAACGGTTCCGTATTTAACGCCGATTGCGCCAAAAATAGAGGGCGGAAACAAAGATACCATTTTCAGGTTTCCACTATGGAAAATGAAATACAGGCCTGTAGGTATCAGCGGGACTGATGCGGCAAGAGCGGGCGGGGGCAACCCTGTAAATTCAAGCCAAAAGAAAAACCGGAATTCAGGTGATATATGAAATTGAAAAGGTTATTATTCATTTTGATCATACTATCAACCATATTTCTTACAGGATGCTGGAGCAGCCGTGAAATAAATACTCTTGCGATTACCGCATGTATTGGTATTGACAAAACAGAAAACGGATATCTGGTTACAGAGCAGATTTTAAATCCGAGGGCCATAGCATCTAAAAAAGCGACAGCGGAGTCCCCGGTTGTTATATATACAGCGGAGGGAAATGATCTGGCTGAGATAATCCGTAGGTTTACGACACAATCATCAAGAGTATTATACAATGCGGACTTAAGAATGGTGGTATTCGGCGAGGATGTTGCAAAAGACGGCATACAAAATATACTTGATTATTTTTTACGCAATTACGAATATCGTACTGATTTTTATTTTGTAATAGCCAAAAATTCAACTGCAAATGAAGTTTTGGGTACATTGACTCCTATCGAATTGGTACCCGGATTCAGTATGTATATTTCACTAAAAATGTCCGAAGAAAAATGGGCGGCTATGAAATCCATAAGAATTATAGAACTGGTCAACTCTATCATTGCGGACGGGGATAATCCCGTGCTTACAGGAATCGAAATTTCTCAGGATGAAATTAGTCCGGAATCTACAGATATCCTGAAACAAAGCGGCGAATATAAAAAGCTGAAATACACCGGCCTGGGCGCTTTTAATAAGGATAAGCTCGTAGGCTGGCTGGATGAGGATGAAAGCAAAGGCTATAATTATATTACCGATAATGTTAAAAATACAATTGAATATGCAGACTATGACAGCAAGGTGAAAATTACGTATGAAGTCTTAAATGCCAAGTCTAGAACCAAAGTATATTTTCTAGAAAATAAACCTGCTATTGAGGTAAAAATCAAAACTAAGTGTAATATCGAAATTGTGGAAGGGGAATTTGATGTTTCCGCTGAGGAAAACAAACAGGTATTAAATGAATTATTGGCAAGAAAAGTTAAATTATTGTGCGAGAAAGCCTTGAACAAAGCGCAGAAAGAGCTGAAAACCGATATTTTCGGATTCGGGGAGGCAATACACAGGAAGTATCCTAAAACTTGGGAAAAATTAAAAGACGACTGGAACGATAAATTTACGGATCTTCCGGTGAATATTACAGTCGAAGCAGAAACCAATCAACTGGGACAAATTACAAAACCGCTTTTTATGAAGGAGAAAGAGTAAGATGGCTATAGTATCTATTTTGGCGGTGTTGGTGTTCAGCACCGTGTTAGGCATTACAGAAATACCAAAAATGCTGAAGCAAAGGCTTTATAGAGAACTATGGACGTTCTCGATACTGCTTGCCGCGGGTACGATATTGACGGTACTCAAAAGCCTTGATGTGGAGATACCCAACCCTTCAGACTTTATTGCCTGGGTTTATTCGCCGCTTGCGGAAACTATGAAGAATATAACAAAATGAGGTTTGGGATATGCAAAGAACAAAAATTACAAATCATCAGCTTTATTCATTAACTGCCAACGGCGCATTCGGAGGTTCGGTTATCGTTATCGCCTCTGCAATGGCGGCCATAGCAAAACAGGACGTATGGATTTCGGCATTGCTGACTCTTGTAATCGGCATGCCGGTGGTATGGATTTATTGGTATTTGGGCAGCCAGTATCCAGAGTTAACATTTGTTGAGATCATGAAAAAGATTTTTGGAAGATGGATCGGTTGGGTTGCCGCGGCCAGTTATGTATTTTTATGTCTGACTAGCGCATGTCGTCAGCCATGGTATCTCAGCAATTTCATTACAACACAAGTCATGCCTGAAACGCCGCCGTATGTCATAAACTTGATGTTTGTCACAGCGGTCGTAATAGCCGTATTATACGGAATAGAAACAATCGCGCGCGCTTCCGAGCTGTACATCCGTTTTGTCTTATTTCTGGCTGTTTTGACAACGCTTCTTGTTTCCCCGAATATAAAGTTTGAGAACCTGCAGCCGGTTTTAGAAAACGGTATGATTCCGATCTTTAAGGGTGCATACGTTTTGTCATGCTTTATTGTATTTCCTATAATAACCATGATGATGGTATATCCGGCGAATACAGATCATAATTCAGAAGCTAAGAAATCGCTATTTAAAGGTTTTTTATGGGCCGGCTTCATCACTTTCATAACAATCCTCATGTCCACACTGATACTTGGAAGCAAGATTACCGCCAGTTCGCAGTATCCGACATACCTGCTTGCCAAAGAAATAAGTCTCGGCACCATATTCACAAGGCTTGAATTTATTGTTGCCGGTACCTGGATCGTAACGCACTTTATGATAGGTTTGTTGTTTTTCTATGCAGGTGCAACCGGACTATCGCAGCTTATCGGGCTAAAAGACCATAAAAGGATCGTCATACCTCTGGGACTTATTACATTGGTAATGTCAGAGGTTATTTTCCCGGATGTCATATATCAAGCTAACTGGACTAAACATGTTTGGCTGCCCTATATTACCACACACGGATTGATTCTGCCTCTTTTGCTCTTTCTTGTACATCTAATAAAAAAACGGATGCTGAAAGCAAGATATTAAAAATGAATTCAGCTTACAAAGGAGCGCTGCGGCGGATATGAAAACAAGGATACGGCAAATGCGCTGTTCAGGGATATCTATAATACCGTTAAGCCTTATGACGCGACAATGCTTATCAATATCTGCCTGCCGGGCATGACCGGTGTTCAAGGCTCGGTGCGCGGTGAAAAAAGTGTTGGAAAATAATGCAGATAACAATGCGGATATTGGAATCGGCGACCTGATGGAGTTTAAAGGCAGCGCAAAAACTACTACTGTTGGTCAAAAATGACTATTACTACAGGGTCACACAGACTGTAGCCGGTGGCAAATTTACTTAATTTGCTTATAGGCTTTTCGGCATAAAAATAAATGAGTATAAAGTATCGTTCGGTTTCCGGCAAAGCTTTAATTACTGCTGTCAGAACCTTGAGATCGCGTTTATCATACTGGAAAATAAGCGAGAGTAATATATTACACAATATGAAATATATAGAAGACCTGTGTAACGGGCGGCCGATTTGTTTCCCTGAACGTCCGTTGACGGAGAAAATGCCAAAAACCTATTGATATGTTCCCACGAACAGATGCTATAAAAAATGGCTCACAGACATCAACTCCATCAACTCGACCCATGTTGAGTGCGTGGTATTGATGATAAATGTAAAAAAACAAATAAGCGCCTGAAAAACGGCTTAAATACAGGGTTTTCCGGTAATTTGCCATCTGCCGAAAATGTGTTTTTGGCGGTGGTTACAGGAAAGCCCTGTATTTTTGTTCGCGTAACCGTTCGCGGAAACACATCCACAGCCTTTTGGGGCGGCTCTCGGCGGGCAGGGTTGCGTAGACGGAAAAGACGAGATTTGAAATGGTTTGATATGTTCGCGGGAACATGTCTACTTGCATAAATTTATTTTAAAGCTAAAAATGCACACCTTTCTGCAGCTTACAGAAAGATGTGCATTTTAATTTAATTAATACAGGCTGCGGACTTTTTTAAGTTTTTCTTTTACAGGCCGTATATCTTCCGGTATATCCTCAATTTTAATTGCATTAAGTACTGCGCAAGTACCGGCATTTTTTGCCGTTTCATAATACCAGCATTTATATTCCAAAAGTTTAAGCGTTTCCTGCAACTGGGCAATCTGTTGTTCAACAGCTTCTTTCTGCTTTTTAAATATTTCAAGCCTTTGGTCGATTGTTGAATCGCCTTCCATTGTCAGGTCAATGAAGGTTTTAATATCTTTAATTGGCATGCCGGCTTTTTTCAAACATTCAATTATCATCAGCCATTGAAAATCTTCATCTTTAAACATGCGGATGCCGCTTTCGCTCCGTTCAACAAATGGAAGTAACCCTTCTTTTGCATAAAAACGCAGGGTGTGCGGGGAAATGTTTACTTTTTTAGCGATCTCACCAATGGTGTAGTACATAATTTACCTCCAAAATACGACAAATTATCGTTAAATAATTATTAAAGAAAATTTTACCTAAAAATGCAAAACAAATTTTTAAAAGACTCTTGACTTAGAGTCAACTCTCAGGTATATTATAATGTTACCACATATGGGTGTATGTGTCAACTGATGAAATGAAATCGAGGAGGTGTGAAAATGAATAAATTTAAAGAAGGAAAAACTCTTATAACCTACTATTCAAAAGAAGGAAACAATTATGTCAATGGACGCATTGTAAATTTGCAGGTTGGCAACACGGAAGCTGCCGCTGAAATGATTCAGAAAATAACCGGTGACAAACTGTTCCGCATTAATACATAAAGAAATATCCTGAGGATTATACGAAAACCACCAAAGTTGCCCAGCAGGAACTGCGTGACAATGCAAGACCTGAGCTTTCAGAGTATCTTGATAGTATTGGTGACTATGAAGTTATCATCCTGGGCTATCCCAACTGGTGGGGAACCATGCCGATGCCGGTATTCACTTTTCTCGAAAAATATGATTTTACCGACAAGATCATTCTTCCCTTATGCACCCACGAAGGAAGCGGCATGGGGCGCAGTGAAAGCGATATAAAAAAGTTGTGCCCAAATTCAAAAGTATTGAAAGGGTTGGCAATCCGTGGCGGGAACGTAAACGACTTGGAAAAAGATATTGCTGATTGGTTGAAAAATATTAACATCTGAAAGGAGCATTTGTATGCAAAAAGTAGTTTTAAACAATGGTGTGGAGATGCCGATTTTAGGGTTCGGCGTTTTTCAAATAAACGACGCCGAGCAGTGTGAACGCTGTGTTTATGATGCAATTGAAACAGGATATCGCCTGATAGATACCGCTGCATCATACGGCAATGAAGTAGCTGTCGGAAAAGCAATAAAAAGGAGCGGTGTTCCAAGAGAAGAACTTTTCATTACTACAAAACTTTGGGTTCAGGATGCCGGTTATGAAAAAACCAAAAAAGCCTTTGAAAAATCGCTTAAGAATCTTCAGCTTGATTATCTCGACCTTTATTTGATTCATCAGCCTTTTGGCGATGTGTATGGTTCATGGCGTGCTATGGAGGATCTGTACCGTGAGGGAAAAATCAGGGCGATTGGAGTAAGCAACTTTTACCCGGACAGGCTTATTGATTTAATCCTTCATAATGAAATAACTCCTGCGGTTAATCAGATAGAAACACATCCATTCTGCCAACAAATTGACAGTCAAAAAATAATGGAAGAATACAAAGTTCAAATAGAATCCTGGGGTCCTTTTGCCGAGGGCAGAAACAACATGTTTCAAAATGAAGTGCTGATGGCGCTGGCCCAAAAGCACAACAAATCTGTTGCTCAAATTATATTGCGCTGGCTTTTGCAAAGGGGGGTTGTTGCAATTCCAAAATCAGTGCACAAAGAAAGGATTATTGAAAATTTCAACATATTTGATTTTGAACTTTCTTCAGAAGATATGGATAAAATTGCAGCACTGGATAAAAAAGAAAGTGCTTTCTTTTCACATAGGGACCCTGAAATGGTCAAATGGATTTGTTCATTAAGGAGATAAATTATTAATTAGTACCTTTGAAAGGACCTTAAAAAGAGTCCTTTCAAAGGTGTATGAGAGAGGAGAGTACATGAGAAAAATCGTAATTACAGGACTGGCTCTGCTCATGGCGTTACTGCTTGTTGCCTGCGGCAATACAGAAAAATCTTTGAGTGAGGCGGCAACGGAAGATACAGTAATAGCAAAGACACAGGACAAGAATGCCCAGAAAACAAAGCAGAATGTCATGATTCCGAAGGAGATCGAAAAAATTCCTGATGGGTATTTTAAAGGATCGGAGCAGCCTGGAACATTGAAAGGATCTATATTACGATACCTATGAATCCTTTTCTTATGATAAAAAATCAGAAAAGATTAAGAAACACGCAGTCGTATATCTTCCCTATGGCTATAACAAGAATCAAAAATACGATGTGTTCTATCTGATGCATGGCGGGTGGGGCGATGAGACTAGGACGCTTGGAACACCGGGCAATCCATCCTCATTTAAGGACGTCATTGATCATGCGATTGCTGCAGGCGAGATTGAACCGCTGATCATAGTATGTCCGACTTATAACAACACAAACGAGAATGGACTGGATTCCGACAACTTTTCTCTGGCGATGCAGCTGACGAGGAATTACCATAACGAGTTATTAAATGATCTGATCCCCGCAGTGGAAGGAACGTACAGCACCTATGCTGCAAGTACATCTGCAGAAGAACTGATCGCTTCCCGTGATCACCGGGGATTCGGCGGATTTTCCATGGGATCGGTCGCAACCTGGCGGACATTCCAATACGGACTTGATTACTTTCACTATTTCCTGCCGATGAGCTGCGGCACAACTCTGGATGACAAAGAGATCTTTGCTGCAGCTGACGGACATGATCCGAATGATTACTTCGTCTTTGTGATGACAGGAACCGATGATTTTGCATACAGCTATGATAAAGACAGAACGGATCTGATGCGAACATCTGCCTATTTTACCGATGTTGATGATAAGGCAGACGGCAATTTTGCGTATCGTGTCAAAAAGGAATATTCCCATGGCGGAAACGCTGCGATGGAATACACCTGTAACGGGATGAAAGCATTCTGGAGCGGTAAAGATGAGACACAGGAGGAACAACAGGAGGTTGGTCAGACTTGGGAAAGGGTCAATCCTATAAAGCTTTCACTGCGGATACAAGGATTGAAGATGTGATACAGGATTCAGCTTTCGGAAATTTCGGAAGGCTTTTATTTCCGGCAGATAAAGGGTACTACAGCGGGGATACTCTTGGAAAACTCTCCCTGACATGGTATAGCAACATCAACCCGGACAGAACGGTGGAAATCGCAAATTACCTGAAAGAACGCGTCCTGTCGGGAGGCACTGTTTTCTATGATATTTATTCCGATGAAGAAAAAGCGCAGGATCCTGACAAAAAGGATACAGGGCTGTTCTTTTTCCGCGGCAATAAAGGCGCAAAAACAGCAATTGTCAATGCAGGCGGGGGATTTGCATTTGTCGGCGCGATGCAGGCAGGACAGTTTTCCACATGCTCTTGAACTCAGCAAAAAGGGGTATAACGCATTTGCCTTAATTTATCGTCCAGGTGCGCAGACGGCCTGTGAGGACCTTGCAAGGGCAATTGCTTTCCTGCATGAGAACGCCGGCAAACTCGGAATAGACATGCAAGACTATTCTCTCTGGGGAGGGTCTGCCGGAGCGCGTATGGCAGCATGGCTTGGAAGCTACGGTACCGAGAGCTTTGGAGAAAAGAGATATCCGCGTCCTGCGGCTGTTATTATGCAGTATACCGGTTTATCGGAAGTGACGGGAAAGGAACCCCCGACATTTGCGTGCGTGGGAACGAATGACGGAATTGCATCTTATAAAACGATGGAAGACAGAATCAACAGGATTAAAGCAAATGGAACCGATGCGGAAATAAAGGTCTTTCAGGGACTTTCACATGGATTTGGGCTTGGGGAAGGAACCGTCGCAGAAGGCTGGATAAATGATGCTATAAAATTTTGGAAAAAACATATAACAGAATGAGAAGTATGTGCTTATGAAGAAAATCGGCATAATACTTATATCCATGCGCATTATCGAATATACATACAAACCCCTTGATTTTGGGTTGCTTCCAAGTGTTAAATTTTATCAATATATTAATTTGCAAAGGAGATAGATAGTGATGAATAATGGAAAATCTGAACAAGAATTAATCTCTCTTTCTAATGAAAAGTGGCGCTGGATGTCAGAATGTAAAATAAATTCCTTGAACTCTCTCTTCCACGAAAAAGCTGTCTTTGTTCATATGGGCGCAACCATGTCCAAGGAACAAGAACTTGATGTCATTCGAAGCGGCAGGATTCATTACAAAAATGTGGATATTCAAGAAACATCGGTACCGTTCATTGGAGAGACAACAGCGATCCTTTTGAGTAAAATTCGTTTAGTAGCCGTCGTTGGCGGTAATGAGGTTACCAATCCTTTTGTTGTCACCGAAGTGTATGTGAAACAAAACGATACTTGGATGTTAGCCTCACTCTCATTTACAAGACTGCTTACTCCTTAAGAAAGTGGGTGTTACAATAAAATCCCATGTGCTGGAAATACAGTCACATGGTTTCGGATATCAGGAGGGATGGATTCCAGATTTTGACCGCTATTCCATTCAATAGATATGGAGTAAGTGGTTTTTCAAGAGCGATAAGCACCTTAGAAAAAATGCAAATAGAAGCCAATGTCAATGAAGATGGTTATTCCGTTTCATAATGAAGTGGAGAACGGTAAGGATGAAGTAATAGCATGGCTGGAAAATTTAAAGTAGTTTTACAAGGAGTCCAGTGGTTAAATGTCAAGAGATAATTGGAAAAAATTTTTGAAAAATTAATAGCTTTTAGTGGGTTTTAGACACAAAAGGGGAATCCCAACAAAACCCTGCCATGTGAGCTTTACAGATATGGCATGAAATGGTAAACCAAATGGAAATTACTTTCCTTTTGGCAGTATGCAAAGCCGGTTGCTATGCAGCAGGGCATAGACAAGACGGACTAATTTTCTGGCAGTCAATGCAAGTGCGCATTTATGAGGCGTTTTAGGGGTCTGGCTGTACTTTAAGTCATAGAAGCGCTTGAACTCGTGATCGTGCATTCTCGCGAGGTTTGCCGCTTCAATGAGGTAATACCTGATGTAGGCGATTACCGGAGTTAATTAGATGAGTTTTATCGGCATCAAAGTTACCTGATTGGTATCGTGACCATGAAAGTCCTGCATACTTGGCCAAAGAGGCTTGGTCTTTAAATCTGTTGATACTGCCAATTTCCGAGAGGATACCGGCAGAATAGACAGGACCAATACCTTTTATGGATGTCAGAGTGTTTGGTATAGCTTCCATGAGGGCGGAGATGGATTTATCAAGTGCTTTTAGCTGTTGTAAATAGCTTTGAATGCTCATTGCAGATACAGCCAGTACCTGATTTACCGAGTTCTCCACGGTCTTCGGAAGACGGTAAGAACTTCTTGCAGCTTTTTGTATCTCGGCTGCGAGAGCCTCTGGATCTGCGAACTTACCCTTTCCTGTTGCATTAATGAATGCAGCTAATTCATCCACAGGCATCTGAACAATCTCATCGAGAGAAAAGGCATTGCCTGTGAGTTCCATAGCGGTTGTGCCAAGGTTGTTTGAGAATAAGGGGTTCTGGTACATTCCGGAGAATTTCAGAAACAGGTTGGTAAGATATCGATTCTTTTCTCTGACAATATTTTGAACAACGAAGTAACGGGCCCGCGTCAGTCTCTGTAAAGCCTTATGCTGTTCATCAAAATATATTTCGCGAAGATTGATACGGCCAAAACGGAGACAATCAGCAATGACCCAGGCATCGACGTCATCGGTTTTCGGGAGCTCACTATAAGCCTTTTTAAAATTATGTACCTGCTTAGGGTTGAGTAAATAGACTTTGGTATTATAGGGCTTAAGAGACGGCTCTTGCTTCAAAAAGAAGATAAGGCCATCCCCGTATACCGATGTAGCTTCCAATCCAAAGGACACGTTATAGCAGTTTAACTTGGTAAGAGCTTCAACAACGCGGTTAACGATTCTGCGTGAGCCATCAGAATTGTTATCCACAGACATCTTAGCCAGCCGATTACCTTGTTGATCAAGAATGCAGACCTTGTTTGATTTGGTACTTACATCAATACCAACGAAAATACTATCAGACATAGAAATTACCTCCTTTCCACAAAAATACTTGAAGGTTATTGAATTACCAAAGCCCTGTCTCCTTGAGCGTCGACACCCTCGCAATCAGAATCACTTTCTCAAGCACCAGGCACGAAACCTGCCTGCCAACAGGTAGATGACTTGAGAACAAACAACCAGCGGTCAGAAGATAAACTCAAGGTCAGGGGAACAGACTTATTAAGAAGCAACCCTTAAAAGGCTCAACAAGGAGGAAACAGAACTATTCCTCAATAACCTTCTGAGATTATTGTGCAACAGGGCTAAGGCAATATCAATTATGAAAATCAGCTGCCAAGAATGACAGCTTGTCCACCAGCTGGCGGAGTGGACGAAAAGAAGTGAATATTCATGAAATGATTGCTATGACGTTGCCAGATATTAACTGGCAATTGAATAGAAATGCTTTAACAAAAACAATTATACGAGGAGGAAACTCATGAAGAAAATTAGCCTGATATTGGCGATGTTATCAAGTTTCAGTACTATAGCAACGAAAATGAACAGAATGTCATTGTGAAGATTGAAAAGCTGAAATAGGTTAGGGGTGAGAATATGTCAAGAAAAAAGTCTGTAAAAACGCTATTGCCCGGGCTGGGTGTTGTATTCGGCTCCGGAGTGGGGACGCTGGCCTCGGTATTGTTCAGCTTCCATTTAATAATCGGTATAATCGGCGGTGCTGCTGCGGGTTTACTGATCGGCCTTATTGCGCTAATGCTTTTTGATAAGAGAAACGGCGCAGAGTGAAGAGACTGAGTATGAAAAAGAAATGGACAAAGCATCTGAAGATTTTTCTTTGCACTTTTGTTATATGCACCATTGCATCGTATGGAGCGTGGCGGATGTGGTTTGATCCTTATCGTGGGACGGTAAGCACTTTCAAGCAATCCGAAAAGCTTGATACCTTTCTTGGCGGGATGCAAGCCGCAGAGGATTTGGAATTTATCGTGAACCGTCTGCGAGAGCGTCACCCGGCCTGTATATCCGGCTTGCCCCCGGCAGTTCAGAAAGCATATGAGCAAGAGTATGCAGAGCTTTCCCGATCTTCAGAGGTTACGGTCTTATCACTGTGGCAAAGTGCATCACGGGTTCTTGCACAGCTTAATGATGCCCATACCAGGGTACAGCCGTACTATGAGAATACAAAGTCTTTACCTTTATTATTTTCATGGGAAGGGCATCAGTTGATTTGCTCAGGCGGCGAATTTGACGGATATACTGTTAATATGATAGGCGGTGTTTCGGTTACCCAGCTTTATGAACGATTCCAGGGGATGTTCTCCTATGAGCTTGACGCCTGGGCTCGCCATGCCTTTGCCTCACGCATCAATCGCAGCGATTATCTGGCTTTTGTAGGCATAGATATCGGGCAGGAGGTCGAGATTTTCCTGGAGCGGCAAGATGACGGAAGCACCGTCAAGAAAACTTTTATGCTGCAGAAGAATGAGACGGCTGCACCGGCAGTCAATGAGACCTTCTATGACTATTCGGTAGATAAGGATTCCGGTGTTGGTATTTTCACGCTTCGTCAATGCATCTTTGACAAAACCTATAAGACTGCGCTGAAGGATTTCTTTACATCTGTGCGAGATGGGGGAGTCCACAGCGTTATCGTGGATTTGCGAGGCAATCCAGGCGGAAATTCACTGGTTGCTAACGAGTTTCTTCGTTACCTTCCAGTGGAGAGCTATCAGGTCGGAGGATCTACAGTCCGCTTTGGTCCGGTTATACGAGAAAACCAGCCCGGACGACAGAAAAACCAGCAAGCGGAGTATGTGTTTTCAGGAGATGTATATGTGCTGACTAGTACAGACAGCTTTAGCGCAGCTATGGACTTTGCGACGTTGCTTTCAGATAACGGGCTATGTACAGTGGTTGGAGAGATTCCTGGCAATATGCCATCTTCCTATGGTGATGTTCTGCATTTTCAGACGCCGAATGCATTGCTTGCCTTCACGGTATCTTATAAATACTTTATACGGCCTGATGCATCCAAGTCCGATTTGCCGCTTCTTCCGGATGTACAGGTTCCCGCTGATGACGCTTTGGAGGAAGCGTTGCGGCTGATTCAAAAGGATTGAAACAAATACAGGGGAAACATGATGGATCACATTATATACTGTGATAAAAAGTATTGGTGAATAAGGCAGACAACATGATGTATGAGGCTAAGGCTGCCGGAAGGAATTGTGTACGGTGTATGAATGAGTGTGAATAGGAAGAAGTATAGTGAGACAATGAGTAACGCAAGAGTTGTTGAAATCGCCAAAAATATCTACTGGGTAGGGGGCAAGGGACAGCAGGATGGTTTATACTGTAATCCTTATCTTCTGGTTGATGAAGAAGAAGCTGTTTTGATTGATCCAGGCTCAGTCCTGGATTTTGCAGATGTGTTGGGAAAATGTCTTAAGCATTGTACATCTGGAAAAAACTAAGTATGTCATCCTGCATCATCAGGATCCTGATTTGTGCGAATGTCCCTTTGTTTGAACAAAAAGGGGCAAATTTTAAATAGTTACCCATTGGCGAACTCAGAAACAGGGTTAGAAATTGCCCAGCGGATTTAACCCAATGAAAACATTGAAGGTGATCCTGCGGTTTTGGAATTGACATATGAGAGGGGAGGACCAAAATGGGAAAAATACTGTACTGGACACCGAGAGTTATATCGATTTTGTTCATTTTTTTCTGGCGTTGTTTTCGCTTGATGTGTTTGAGTCGGGAATGAGCGCAGGAAAAATTATGCTAGGATTACTTATGCACAATATCCCATCTATTATTATGGCCGTCTTGCTGGTCATAGCTTGGAAGAAGGAGATCGTTGGCGCAGTTGGTTATTTTGGGGCTGGCCTTTTATATAATGGAATTGTGATATTCAATATTGTAAATTCGGGATTACAGTGGTATCTTGCTATATCATGGAGTTTAATTATTGCGGGGCCGTTATTTATAATAGGTATTCTGTTTCTGATTAACTGGAAAAAAAGAAATGAAATGCACTGAGACATTAATGAGCATTGCATGTTTCCATGAACGTCCGTTTTCGGGAAAAATGCCAAAGATCCATTGACATGTTCCCGTAAACGTAAGGTGCAAAAAATCAGCCCAAGACATTAATCCGAGCGGCTCAAGCCACGTTGAGACGGTAGTATTGATAACAAAGAAAAATGATTGAGTGCGCTGAAAACCCTTATATATCAAGGGTTTTAGCACACATGGGCACAAAACCCATTGAGCGAAAAACATGAAAATATCGCTTCGCGGAAACAAGTCCATAAAGGCACTTTTTGATAGTTAAGTGGTCAGGTTAGATGTCATAGCTCGGTGAGTGTACTGGTTAGATGTCAGCGTTGACGAGTGGTCAGGTTAGATGTTTTTTCGGATATTTTTGAGGTTGTGTGGTCAGGATTGATAACCGCATGTAAAAAATGCAGCTTATCGTTAATAAACATGGAATTGTTGCGCAGGATTTGATCTTTGGGTTATTTAAATAATGGACAGGAATAAATACATGGCTATAGCAAGGTTGCATATTTCAGCGTAACAGGGTATTTATATTTTTTTAGAGTGACATAAACCCCACAAGAGTCTTCAGAATTGCTCCTGTGGGTTTTTTCTTTTTTACATAGAAAGTAGTTGCCATAAAAATTTAACAAATATAAATGTAATATATAATTGACACCATGCAACATATTGTGTATACTATGACTATGAAAGGGGGCATTTTATGAAAAACAAGAGAATGAAAATTGCCCGAATGGAAGTTGATATGAAACAGGAGGACTTGGCAAAAGCCGTAGGCGTTACCCGACAAACTATTAGTCTGATAGAATCAGGGGAATATAACCCCACGCTAAACCTTTGTATAGCGATTTGTAAGGAACTTAACAAAACATTAAATGATTTATTTTGGGAGGAATCGAAATGAAAAAGCAAAATTTGCAAGACGAAAGAGTTGTAGCACAACGCCGTAAAATAAATAGCGAAGCATATGGCATTTTAATGACTGCGCTTTTCTGTTCAATACTCGTACAGAAGTTTCTGTTGAACGCTCCGTTTGAACAGTATGCCGTTGAGTTTATATGCTTCATCGGGATGTCCTTATACTTGATGATTCGGCACCTGACCTTGGGACTCAATATATACGGCGAAGGAAAACGTGCTAAAACCATCCCTATTATGAACGGTATAGTAACCGGAATAGTAGTAACAGCGATAACCGGTGTTTCGAACTATACACAGTATGCAGAACACTATAAGGAAGATGGTATAGGTTATTTTATCGCCGTGTTGGCAATTACTTTTATCAGCGCGACTGTTTTTTCTTTTGTAGTACTCTATTGCTTTCATTATCTGAACAAGAAAAAACAGGCAAGAATTCAGAAACAGTTAGACGAAAAAGAACAGGACGAATTATAAGAAGTCAAAGCGGTGATAAGTTTAAATACCTGCTCCGCACGGCTCAGGCTCATTTGTTTAAAAGTCGCGTTTGGAATACAGTTTAAGAGAAATCATATAAGAGAGGATTAAAAGCATAGTTGCCAAAACAACTATGCTTCCGCTTACCATTAACAAATTTTCTGAAGCGTATACAATGAAATTAAGTGTAAGCGTTTTATTCCCCGGCAAGTGTGTAATTGCCAAGTATGCTCCAAAAAGCAAAGCGAAAAAACCCATAGGTAAATAAAAGCCCCAAAATTTACCTTTATGATACCCAAGCCTGAATAGCATAAGAAACATAAAAAGATTAAGAATGGCATACAAAAGATAACTCAATGATATGACCACTATAAACCCTTCTATTCCGATAAACCATTTTGATATAGAAAGTTTATCCGCAAGCGGCATAATGAGAATACCTATTGCTATACCGCATAACAGCATTTGAGACGATTGATTTTCTTCTCACAGGTAAGGTTAAATAAAGATTATTTAACTCTCCCTTTTCCGCAACTGCGAAAGGATTTAATGAGAAACTTAATGACAGGATTACGCTCATGGGAATTACTGTCAACGGCGAGTAAACCCCGAAAATGAAAATGAAAACCGGCAACAGCAGTAATCTTATTTGGTAATATTTCATTGCACGCCAATCAAGGGCAATCATTTTAGCAATCATAACTCCGATCCCTTCCTGTTCATATGAACCATAATATCATCTAGTGAAACTGTTTCAGTAATTACGCCCGGCGGGAAACCTCCGATTTCCGCAACCTCAATCATACCCTCAAAACCGCCGATATGCTCTCTTAGTCCTATAATACTTTTACGTTTTGACTGTGGCAAGTCCCCGTTACCGCCCCTGATTAGGGAGTATTTACCGATCAGTTCATGTTTGAGCTCACAATATACGATTCGGCCTTTGTCTATATAGATAATGTAATCTGCGATTTTTTCAAGGTCGCTTGTGATGTGGGTAGAAAAGAATACGCTTTTGTTTTCTTCAACCATGTATTCACGAAGTATATCAAGCACTTCATCACGCATAACAGGGTCAAGCCCGGAAGTGGGCTCGTCAAGCATCAGGAGTTTAGCGTTATAGGATAAAGTAACCGCTAGGCCGAGTTTCATTTTCATACCGCGCGACATGGTTGTTTGGGATTAAGAGAAAATTTATTAAGATACTGATGAAACGCCGAACTGTCCCACTGCCTATAGAATGGATACAGAGCCTTTTCAATATCTATGGGTGTCCAATCCTCTTGAAAATAAGGTTGGTCAAAAAGTACCCCTAAATCTTCTTTCAAGGAGACATCCTCGCCGGAAGGCAGGTGGCTGCTATTAGCAGACCACCAAACAAGAGGATTTGGGGTTTGTGCAGGAATCAAGGGTCAAAATAAACTCACTTCGTTCGCCCTTGATTCCTAGCGATAGTTTCCATTCCGACATAGCGTAACATATCAGACATATGCCATAAAATGTAAGGCAATTAAAGTTGCAATCTGCATAATTATATAAGGCTGCAAAAAAATATTGAATTGTTTGACACTTTATGCTTATACTTTAGAATATGAAGTGCTTAGAAGAAAACGATAAAATAATGATGGAGTGATGAAGATGATGAAATTAATCGCGAAAGGGAATACGGCTGAGGTATTCGATTATGCTAAAGGTATGGTATGTAAGCTTTTCTATTTAGGCTATCCTGTAAAAGGTGTTAAGAAAGAATTTCAAAATGCCAAGCTTTTATACGATTTAAAGCTGCCTGTTCCAAAATGTTATGAACAGGTCTATATAAAGAATAGACATGGGCTAATCTATGAAAAGATCGAAGGAACAGATTTATTCAACGATCTTATGAATCAAGACAAGTATGGTGTAGTGCTATCGATTTTAACAAATACACATAAAGAATTGCTTCAACATGAATGTAAGTTACTGCCTTCATACAAAGATTTTATTAGGAATACCATAAGCGATCGATACAAGGATTTGATATCTTTTCTTGATGACTTGCCGGATGGCAACACGTTATGTCACGGAGATTTTCATCCAGGGAATCTTATGATGGATAAAGATGGAGGAGTAAAAGTAATAGACTTTATGAACCTATGCCGTGGACCAAGAGAATATGATATTGCTCGTACGTATTATTTGGTAGGGCTTTCTAAGCTTCCAGAGGAAACGAAAGGCATTGATGAATTTCAAATGAAGCGGGAGAGGTTTGCCAAAGATTACCTCCAGGAAATGTGCGTAGATATACAGGATATAAAACCTTATCTATCTATAATTGAAAAATGTCATGCCATCGAAACATCCCATTAGTATGTTAAAGGGACAGTTCTTTTGATATTGTTCATTTCACATAATATTGTACCTTAATATGCACTTCCTAAAGGATTAGCTTCGCTTTACACAGCCCTTCCAGGTCATGCAAAGGATTCCATTGATCTTTTATTCCGGTATGAACGACAAAATACGAATAGGAACCAGGGGTTTGAAAAAATGACCAAAAAAGAAATATTTCGAATTGCCATGGAACAATCAGCCATGGATATCAATTGCAAAGCAGATGATTTTTTGCGAAGCAGTCATGTGGTTGTTGTTAATTCCAAATTAGGGCCATCAGCCAAAAAATACTACAAAAAGTCAATCGTATGTATGATGGTTTCATACGGAAATAATATTGTGGCATCTGTAAAAGACGAGTATTATGAAATCGTGACGGAATACATCAATAAGTTCGAGTTCTACCATTGCTTTGAAACACCGAATATATACTGGCTAAATGAGAGATTAGCTCAAAGCGGACAGAAAGTCTGTTTCATGGCTGAGTACTATCTGCCGGATGTAGATAAATTACAACAGATACCGTGTGAATATGAGATGAGAATTTTAGAAGCCCCTGATTTTGCATATTTATATAGGCCTGAATGGAGCAATGCGTTATGTGAACACCGTAAGGAGCTGGATGTACTTGGGGTTGGCGCATACGACAGAGATAAGCTTATTGGGCTAGCCGGATGTTCTGCTGATTGCGAGCGGATGTGGCAGATTGGCGTGGACGTGTTGCCTGAATATCGTAGGAGAGGAGTTGCATCTGCACTCACCAGTAGATTAGCTATGGAAATATTGGGACGTGGCAAGGTTCCGTTCTATTGTTCTGCCTGGTCAAATATCAGGTCGGCACGAAATGCTATCAAAAGCGGCTTTAGTCCGGCTTGGGTGGAGATGACAGTGATACCACAGGAGATCGTTGATGAAATGAACAGATAGATGAGATCCATGAAATTGCTGGTTTTTTAAGTATTCAGAAAAAGATGGGGCATTATCGAAGGGAAGAGTATTAAAAAAATCTCTTTATTATGCAATTCTGTTGTTTTCCTTTCTTAAAAAATATTTATAAAGTATCGAACCAAAGGTTTTTTCTTACGACAATATAATTGAAACCATGGTTTCACGTGAATTTTCAAGATTAAGTCTATATAATGGTGTAAAAAGAAGTTGAGCCAAAGCTCATACCTCGGTTAGAATATAAGTGCTAACAAATACCAAACCGAGGAGGATGAACCATGGCTCAGTTTAATATTACAATAACCGAGGAACTTTTGCACGGACTTTTTTTATCAAATGGCAGGGATGAAGCATTTTCCAAACTGTTGGAGGAAATCTTCAACCAGGTACTCTTGGCCCAATCTACAGAACAGCTGGGTGCTGAACCTTATGAAAGGACGGAAGGAAGAACCGCCTATCGTAATGGTACCAGAGAAAGGCAGCTAACTACTCGAGTTGGCACACTTACCTTAAGGGTACCCCGTCATCGCAATGGTCAGTTCAGCACTGAGCTATTTATGCGCTATCAATGGAGCGAGCAGGCACTGGTGTTAGCAATGATGGAGATGGTCATCAACGGAGTTTCTACCCGAAAGATTGAGTCGATTACTGAAGGGCTCTGTGGTAAGAAGTTTTCTAGATCGACCATCTCCACTCTATGCAAGAACCTGGATCCAATGGTAAATGCATTTCAAACACGGTCTCTGAAAAGCCATTATCCCTTTCTAATGGTGGATGCCATTTATGTAAAAGTCCGTGAAAACAAGCGTATACAATCCAAAGGGCTGCTTATTGCCATCGGCATCAATGAGGAAGGATATCGGGAGGTAATTGGATTTCAGCTGGCAAACAGTGAGTCCGAAAACAGCTGGGGCGAGTTCTTTGGATCCTTAAAAGAACGAGGGCTGAAAGATGTCCACCTTGTGACCTCGGATGACCACAAAGGCCTTGTAAATGCTGTCAGAAAACACTTTCAGGAAGCTAGCTGGCAGCGTTGTCAAACCCACTTCTCCAGGAACATGCTGGACCATGCCCCTAAGGCATTGCAGCCAGAAATCAAGGAAGACCTGGGCCGGCTATACGAGTCTGTCGATCTCGAGAGTGCCCGCAAGGTTCGAGACCAGATTATCGCAAAGTATGAAGCCAAAGCACCAAAAGCCACAGATTTGTTGGACGAAGCTTTTGACGATATTACTGCCGTTCTATCTTTGCCTCTTAGGTACCGGAAGCGACTTCGTACCACCAATGGAGTAGAGAGACTTAATGAGGAAATCCGTCGTCGGGAACGGGTCATTCGGATTTTCCCCAATGAGGCATCTGTTATTCGGCTTATGGGAGCACTTTTAATGGAGCAGGACGAAAAATGGCAGACAGGGCGCAGATATTTTGATATGGAGCTTTATTACCATACTGTCCGAGGTAATGATTCAGAAGACGGCACAGCTGCTTAAAACGTTTTCTCTGGATAGCCGCATTTATTCCACGGTCTGTTGACAACGAGCCTCCCATGGCATGTTTGTAGGCATCAAGGCCATCACTCCACCATGACAGGTAGGTCTGACGCTGGAGTAGTGATGCCCGGCCAACCAGCCTAACATGCCATGTACTCATCGTCAACAGCTTTCGCGGCATAAACGCTTTGATGCAGTTTTTTTAACCGAGTAAATTTACACACTAATTTGGACTTGACTAATAGGATGGTCTTTCTATCTTGTTTTATTTCTAAGTTCATAGTAATGATTTGCCTTCCCATTCATCCGCGGCTTCCACACCTAAGAGTTTGGTAACAGTAGGCGCAATATCAATGATGTTTGCATTTTTAAGCTCTGTGGCTGGTGAAACACCTTTCCCCCTGATAAAAAGCGGAATAGTCATATCCTCCGGTCTATCACTGCCATGGGAACGGTCGTGTCCTCCATGGTCGGCGGTGATGATGATTGTATAATCATCAGAAATAGAGCTTACGATCTTTTCAATACAGTCCCATGATTCGTATACAGATTGAATGTATTCATCGGACATCCAACCATAAGCATGTCCAGCCTCATCGGTATAGCCTAAATACACAAATGTAAAATCGGGATTTGAATCATTTATGTACTTAATCGCTTCATTGGTGATTTGCTCATTTGCTGTCTTGTAGGTGTAGATATGACCTGAAACGTAGTAGCCGCAAGCAATGGAGTCCGGCTTGGCCAAATCTCTCAATTCACCCCAATTATAAAAGAAACCGCAAGATTTCTTGCTTTGACGAAGCTGTTCAAAAAGACCGTTTATGGGACGCACCTGAGGCGTATAGGTATTGGTAAGAATTCCGTGTCTGTCCGGTGGAACACTATGAAAAAGTGACATATGACACGGGAGCGTAACGCTGGGCATAACCGTTTGAGCTTCAGCTGTATAACATCCTGCTTCTTTCATTTTCCTTATAAATGGATGCCCGCATATGTCAAGGCTGTCTGGACGCATTCCGTCCACTAAAATCAATAAAACTTTTTCGCTCATTTCCGAATCTCCTGTCTGATCATATCAACATGATTTTTTTGAGGCCTTTTGCACATTATTATATCATTTTTCTTTATCAATGCGGATGTTACTTTAGATATGTATGTATATTTTTCCTGTCAAGGGGACGGTTCTTCTGACAATGATTATTTCACATGATATTGTACCTTATTTGAGGTGATTCCATGATTGAATTGCATACCAGACCAGAAAACCCGTATAGAAGCGTTTCATGACAATACATAGCAAAAAAGAACGTCTCCCTCTGGCATTTAATCAAAATATCTAGATATTGTGTGCCAGAAAGAGACGTCACGATTGGTTATATGGAATACCTATATTTGTGATTATAGTTTAATTTCATCAGAAGGAGATGCAAATGGACCCGGAATAACCTGAACACCACGATGATTTCCAAAGAAGTCGGTGTCAAAGCGTATGGGTGTTCCATCTGCGTTCTCAAAGTATTGTTCCGGCTCGAATGCTTTACCGAGGACTTCGGTGTTGATCATCCGAACGTTGAAATCCTTGAGGTAATCAAATATATTTGTGTTCAGATAATATTGACTGTCTTTTTCAACCAGTTCAACCTTAAGTGCCTGATCACTTTTTTCAACCAATAGGTTTTTCACTTCTTTTTTCCATGGTTTCGCACCGTTCAGATATACATTACCTTCACTCCAGATCGGCAGATGACCAAAATGGACAGGCTCTAAGGCTCTCATGTTTGGACGCTGGGTAAAATCGAACTGCGCAATCCATTCATCATAGGTTGGATACTCATCGAAAACGTGCGTGCCGACAAGTCTGTTTTCCCGAAACGTGCGTTGTGGGTCTTGATCATGATGGATCACATAGGCTTCCGATGGCCACTTCTGGATAAATATATTGTTGTAGAAACGGTTGTCGCCATGAAGAATGGTCATAAAGCCCATTACTTCTGTGCGGTGCGGTATGTGGTAGGGTGTATAGCGTGGACCGGTTCCCCCGCCAACAGATGTAAATGCACCGCAGATAAGGTTGTGAACCAAAGCCACGCCTTGTGTTGCAAAGCGAAGGCTGACGTCTGAGAGCAGGATATTATGATCAATCAGTGTTGGACCATGGCTGACTTCTACAAACAAATCCTGAGACATCATACCTCCCGCAAGGTTTTTGGCATACGGCGGCCGCTGGTTATCATGAAGCAGGTTCTGGGTAATACGCGTGCCTTGGGCCTCCCAGTCGCACCAAATTCCCATTGTGCAATGGTGAATATGGTTGCGGCGGATGAGCACATCAATGGCCGCATGCAATTTTATCCCGGCAATTTCCGCTCCGCCAAGCTCCTGCATATTATTTATATGGTGGATATGATTGTCCTCAATGATACTGAATACACTGCCCATCCGGCCAATAATGCCCCCCTGTTCACAGTGGTGGATGTTACAGCGGCGTACGATATGACTTCCGATTTTTTCTTTCAGCCAACCGTGATATTGGCCGCGGCAAATCGCATCGCGTTCCATCTGAGTAGGACTCTTTACATGTTTATTTGTGAAATAATGCTCGTTGTCAGGATCAAGATATTTGCCCAGTGAAATGCCGGCACACTTGCTGTTTGAAATCTCGCAGTCTTCGATGATCCAGCCTTTGCTCCAGTGGGGACCGATCATGCCGTCCTGAAAAGCGGCAGGCGGTGCCCAAGTGGTGGCAGCTTTATCAATTTTGAATCCTCTGACCGTGATATAGCCAACGCCTGTTTTGGAAGGCATGAAACACCTGCGACGTACATTGATTTCTACATTTTCCTCATTTGGATTCAGACCTTGGAAATTGGCATAAATGATTGTTTCATCGGTATCTGAGTCCTGTTCGGTATACCACTTATAGATCGATTCTTCCGGTACCCAGCTGCACTCATACACTTCGCCTTTGATACACTCTTCTAAAGTTGTCGCTTCATACATCGCCTTGTCATTTAAATAAACACAGCCGGTATGTTTATTGGGTGTAGCGAAATACCAGTCTCCATATACGATCGTTGTGTAGGGATTGTAATCGCCGAAAAAACTGTTTGGGATTCGGCATACCCAGACATTGTCTTTGTAATGCTGCCAGGTTTTCACCTGTTCAGCACCGGTAATCAAAGCACCAAGAGGTGTGGTACTGATATAGGTGATACGGGCATCTTCAGTACCGGAATGAACAGGATCTACATATTCCCGGTAAACCCCTGGTGCTACCAGTACTTCATCACCGGGAAGCGCCAGCTTCGCAGCTTCGCTGATCCGTCGAAATGGTCTCTCAATGGAACCATCGCCATCCCTGACAGCATTTGCATTTACATAGTATTTCATATTAATCCCCCCTGTTATTGTAATATATCTGTAGGACTTGCTTCTAATATCATTATATCATTTAAATCGATTTTATATTATTCTATTGTAAATTTTTTCTTATTCACGTATCATGGAAATAGAAATCACATATTCTGGGAGATTTTCCCCTCTGAAAGTTAAAAAGTCCATCACGTACAGTCTTTAGCTTTATCCTTAAAGACTGGATCAATAAGCGTGATCATGGTGGGCTGAATGCCAGTACAGATTTAGAATAGCGGTGCCATAAAATGATTGAGGAAGTTCTACTGTGGATATTGCGGACAAGTTGAACATATGCCAACAAGATGAATTTATTCCAAAACGAATAAAAAAAAGGAGTGGGGAAAATGGCTGAACTTCCTGAAATCGCTAAACTTAGCGGGACAAATGAGAGACACTTTGTGCGGAAAGACCATCCAAACGGTTATCCTCTTGCAAGAAAAATGTGCCAACATTCCGGCTGATGAGTTTCAAAAACGAGTAATCGGCGCGAGGATTAAGGATGTCGGATATAGAGGGAAATGGATTATCACTTCGCTTGATAATGGTGAAAACATCCTTTTATCTCTCGGTATGGGCGCGGACATTTTGTTTTTTGAGGATGAGAAGAACCAAGCTGAGAAATACCAGGTAAAGGTTTTCTTTGGCGACGGAAGCGGCTATACAGCCCGCTTTTGGTGGTTCGGGAAATCTTTGCTCGTTATCGGATGATGAACTGGCATCGGAGCCCAACACAAAGGATATTGCGATTGACCCCTTTGACGAAAGATTTACCCTTGATTATTTTTCATCGTTGCTAAAAGGTAGAAGGACACAGATCAAAGCTTTTTTGATGAACCAAAAGAATGTTGGCGGTATCGGTAACATGTATATGCACGACATTTTGTTCAAAGCTCGCCTGCATCCCCAAAAGAAAATATCGGACATGAATGAGGGGGATATCGAACTCCTTTATAACAGCATAATGGACATATTGAACCTTTCGCGTGAAAAAGGCACATTTGCTTATGAAAGTGATTTCTTTGGGCAAAAAGGAGGCTACACAATGGATTATTTCCTTGTGGGTTATAAAGAAAATCAGCCTTGTCCGGTCTGCGGTGAGACAATCAGTTTCAATAAAGACGGGCAGCACAACTTCTTTTATATGCCCTGCCTGCCAAAGGGTGTGACAGGGGACGGTTCTGTGTCACATTAGATACAGAACCGTCCCCTTATCCTGCATGGCAAACGAGTTTATTCAGAACATACTCCTACAAAACATTAAACTCTGACTGCTGTACCATCTTCATAGAACAAACTGATTTGCACTATATCACTCTTTTTAAAGACGCTCATTTGCAGTAAATCCCTTGGCTGGACAAACTGATGGATGAATCGGCAAAAGCTAAGCCAATGGAGAAGATTTTGAGAAGTTGAAGGGATATGCTTTAATCCAAATAAGGAGGGATGTTTATGAAAAATGTGGTGATAACGGGTAGTACCCGTGGCATTGGTTTTGCAATGGCAAGGGAATTTTTGAAGGCAGGGTGTCATGTTACATTGTCCGGGAGGGGAGAGGCATTGTCGGAAGCAGTTCAAGCTGAACTGATGCCTTTTGAAGGAAAATTCATCTATATTCGTTGCAATGTCCAGGATAAGGCAAGCTTGCAAAATCTCTGGGATGCTTCTGTGGAGCGTTGGGGAAGTATCGATATATGGATCAACAACGCAGGACAGAATACACCGCATGTGTTTGCTTGGGAAACGGGCGAATCTTATACCGAAAATGTTATAAGAACCAATATTCTCGGCATGATATACGGTTGTCAAATTGCAGCAGCAGGCATGTTAAAACAAGGATATGGTGCGATATACAGTATGGAGGGGCTGGGTTCCAACAATATGATCCAGGTAAAGACAATTCTTTATGGGACCACCAAATGTGCCTTAACTTACTTTATGAAAGGACTGGCCAAGGAACTGGAGGGTACAGGCATCATAGCAGGCCGATTATCGCCCGGCATGATGCTGACCGATTTCATCACAAAAACACCCGATGGAGAGCAGTCCGAGGTCATCGCAGATGAGAAGTTCAGAAAGATATTCAATATATTGGCAGACAAACCTGAAACGGTAGCAAAATTCTTCGTACCAAGGATACTTAGTAACACCAGGAATGGTGCTCAAATTGCCTGGCTGACAAACAGGAAAGCGGCCTGGCGTTTTATGACTGCAGGCTTCCGAAAAGGTAGGCTGATTTAGAAAAACAGTCTGTAATGTCCGAATGTGTAAATGACCCTGTGAACAAGTAACTGTTGGATACAGGCAATTGGAACATAAAAAGCTATCTGTTTTATTGGGTGGAAACTGACTTGGAAGGAGAAAGTTACAGATAAATATGATAAACAAACTGTTTTCACTTTTACAAAAACCTGCCCTCTGGCAGCGAAGTGATGAGCCGTTTTGGGATGATGATCATATTTCAAAGGGGATGCTGGAAGCCCATCTTAATCCGGATTGGGACGCAGCCAGCCGCAGGCACAGTTATATTGACCGTTCTGTAGAGTGGCTGAAAAGCATCATCCCGGCAGGCAGTAAAATTCTTGATTTGGGTTGTGGACCGGGACTTTACACCATCCGATTATCAGATGCAGGTTATGATGTGACCGGTATAGACTATTCCAGACGCTCGATTGCTTACGCAAAAGCACACGACAATAAAACGAAATATATATACCGGAATTATTTGGAGATGGATTATTCGGAGACTTTCGATGCAATCACATTGATTTACTGCGATTACGCTGCCTTAATTCCGGATGAAAGAAAAATATTGCTGTCAAAAGTGCACCGTGCACTGAAACCCAACGGCTTGTTCATTTTTGATGTCTTTACCGAGAAAACCTTTATGGGCAAAAGGGATCGTACATCCTGGTCATATCATGAAAACGGTGGTTTTTGGAGTGACAAACCCCATCTATGTCTGGAAGCTGAATATTATTACGAGAACAATACGGTTAAAGTCGATAAGACCGTTGTAATAACGGAGGATAGTATACACGAATATCTGATCTGGGACACTGTGTTCACCCAGGAGACATTGCTCAATGAGGTGACACCTTTCGGGTTTCAGATGCACAGCATTTATGATGACGTCTGTGGTCGTCAATATACCGGTGAAGCAGATACATTGTGCATTGTACTGAAAAAAGTATGATGGATCTGTGATTAATGAGATACTCAAATTACTTTCTGCCCAAAACATGCTCCCAATAGCATCGGAAAAGGCAAAGCCACTGAACATAAAGAATCTCTGCAGGGGCGATGTTGTTTTGCACGCCAGCCTGACGAAATGCCATAGATAATTGCTTGCTTGAAAACAAACAGCGAAATCCATATTTTAGCGCCTTTGGAACAAATTGTTCATAAGCAAACCATTGGTTTGCAGAGATATCCGGCCGGCTCTTTTTCTTAAAGTGAAGAAGCACCACGTCAACGCCCGGTTTGGGGTGAAAATCCTCCCTGCTGAAATAATAGGCAATATCCAAATCAAATCTGGGTTTGAGGAGTAGTGAACGCAATGATTCTGAAGGCTTACCCATGAAACGCTTGGCTGCGCCTTTTTCCATGGTAAGCCATGCTTCAGAAGGTGCATTTTTGCACTCCGTGAGTTTTCGTATAATATCCGTAGTGAAACAAAAGGGGATGTTTGAAAAAACTTTGTAATCTTCGGATTGAGGGAGCTTCCACTTCATAAAATCCTGATGATATATACGGATATTTTTGGCACCCTTGAATTTTGTCGTCAGCTTGTTATATAAACGGCTGTCAATTTCGATTGCTGAAACCTTCCGGCATTTTTGAATCAAGATACCTGTTATATGACCTTTCCCCGGACCAATTTCAATAACATGATCATCCCTGTTAAGGGTTGTTCTGCAAATGATTCTGTTGATGATTTTGTGACTTGTCAAAAAGTTCTGAGAGGCCCGAATGGGCGGAGTTGTCCCATTGCTTCTTTTTTGGGGCATAAAAAATACACCTCTTTCGGTTTTTTTGTAATCGAAAAAAGGGCGCACGAAAACAAAGACGCTGCTATGAGCTATCTTTTGTTCAGTGCACCTTTATTTACGAATACGAAAAATACCATACATAGGTGTATACTAGCCTCCAAATATAAGATCATGTTATATTCTAACATTGACTCCTATGTTTGTAAATTAGTTTTGGAGGAAATAACCTCTGTGGTCATACTGACAAAAGCTGACTTGGTCGAGGATTATTCGGAACAAATGCGGGCAGCGCAAAAGGTTGCAGTAGGCATTGGCGTGTATGCGATCAGCGCAAAAACCGGTTTCGGGCTGGATTTGCTGGAAGATTACTTGAAGCCGGGCTGTGCAGTCATGGTGGCGATTGAGAGCGGCGAGCTTTCGAAAGAACGCTGGGAAAGTTATCTAAAACTGAAGCGGGAAGCAAGATTTTCCGACGACAAAGAGGAGTATTTACATCAGAAACAGCAATGGCATAAAGACCTTGCGAAATGGAGCAAGCAAATTAAGAAAAGTGGGAGGTATAGGAAATGAATCGTTATATCATCCGACAAATAAAAAAGGATGAATACGAAGCTGTAAGACAGTTGGACAGCGATGCTTTCAGATATAACGAGCATGGCGATGACGGAGAATTTCATAGAATATTTGCTGACAATATTCGGAGGTCGCCATATTTCATACCGGAGCTTGATTTAGTGGCAGTTACGCATGAAGGTTTTATTCTTGGGCATGGTATTTTCTCGGCACTGCCGATGGGTGATGCCGGAAATCATGTCGTGTGGCTTAATAGCCTTGCTGTAAGACATGGAGAAAAAGATAACCATGTTGAGAAGAAATACGAGTACCAACGAAAGGGCATTGGCACAACCATTGTCAAACATGGGCTTGAAGTTGCTAAATCCCTTGGCTTTACGGCATGTATGACATGCGGAAACCCAGCTGTCTATCAAAAGAAAATGGGTTTCAAGAATTACCGTGAGCTAGGGATTAAAAAGGACGATAGTGTAGAAGATTCTGATGAATGCGTATTTGCCATTGAACTTGCTCCGGATGGCTTTGATGACACGAATAGGCTTCTTAGCTTCTCGTATTATGATTTTTTTAAACGGGAAAAAGAAACGGAGGTGTAGCGACAGGACAGGGGACGCATAACCGTCCCCTGTCCCATATATGTAAAACATAAAAGATTGGTTGGACTCTGTGAGTCCATGATTCCAATATACTTGAGGGAATTATTCAGTATGGAGAAATTCTTGAAATAGGCTGTGGGCCGGGTGCATTATCTCAAGCACTACATCGCTGGTATCCAATCGCTGAAATTATTGAATAGATAGAGATAGTAATTTTATTGAATTTGCGTCCCAGCAAGCTCCCAGTATTATATTTACAGATAGGGTAGAAATATCTTTATTCCATCTATAGAATTTGTTATAATACAAAAAACTGTAAACCGGAGGGACGGTCCCCGTGATTTCCATAGGAGGGAGCGAATATTCATGTTTATCGAATGGTTAAAATGTAATCGGATTATTGATCTGATTAAAGACACTCAGAGCTATCATCCTTATCCTAAAGCAACTGAAAGGGAAAAGTGGAACAATATTCCGGAAGAAGTGACGAAAGCTTGTATACAGGAAGCAGAAAAATATCTTGGATTTCAATGGCCATCTCTTCCGGCCGTTAGTTTTATGGCTTACATGAGAACCGGTGACAGAAAAGCTTATGAAGACCGCCATTTTCCACGAAGAAGAGCCTTGGATGCTCTGGTGCTTGGCGAATGTGCGGAGGGGACAGGGCAGATTTATAGATGATATCATTAACGGAATATGGTGCATTTGTGAGGAATCTTTCTGGGGAGTATCCGCTCACAATGGCGTAAGAGCAACTGAACCGCTGCCCGATGTGGAAGACAGATACATAGACCTGTTTGCTGCAGAAACAGGAGCATTGCTGGCATGGACAAAATACCTGCTGGCTGATGAACTGAATAAGGTAACCCATTTGATAACCCGAAGAATTGACATAGAATTGGAAGAACGCATTAAAAAACCTTTTATTTATCGTGAAGATTTCTGGTGGATGGGTATTGTCAGGAAGAACGTGAACAATTGGACTCCATGGATCATCGCTAACGTAATGAGTGTTTTTCTCTTAAATGAATATGATCAGATAAGAAGGGCTAATGCGATTGAAAAAATGATGAGATGTCTGGACTGCTTTATGGATACTTATCACGATGACGGCGGATGCGATGAAGGTACGTCATACTGGGATGTAGCAGGCGGAGCTTTGTTTGACTGCCTCGATCAACTATATCTGGCTTCTGACGGAAAAATTGATTTCTTCTCAAACGAACTGGTGCGTCAAATTGGACGCTATATATATCGCTGCCATATTGCAGATAAATATTTTATCAACTTTGCAGACGGCGGTGCTAAAATCGATATAGCAAAAGATATGATTTACCGCTATGGTAAGAGAATTCAGGATCCGAATATGATATCTCTCGCTGTTGGTATACCTTCGAATACCGACTTAAGGTCAGGAGCTCTCCGACGGGCTCTTCCGGCTATTTTTAATTATGAGGAGTTGGCAAGCAAAGGGATGGAAGCTCCATATATCAGAGATGTATGGATGGATGGTATCCAAGTCATGGCAGCCCGTGAGAAAGAAGGCTCAACTAAGGGGTTATACCTGGCAGCAAAGGGAGGACATAATGCAGAAAGTCACAATCACAATGATGTAGGTTCCTGCATTATATTTGTAGATGGATTGCCAGGAATCATTGATGCAGGAGTGGGGATTTATACCAAGAAAACTTTCAGCGCTCAAAGATATGAAATATGGACCATGCAGTCCCAGTATCACAATGTACCCACAATAAACGGAACAATGCAACAAGCGGGCAGTGAATACCGTGCATCGAATGTCCGATACTCCATGACAGACGAGAATGTTACTTTCTCCATGGACATTCAAAAAGCTTATCCGGAAGAAGCAGGGGCTAAATATTATAATCGTACGTATCGGATGTACCACGGGAAAAATATGGACAAAAAGCTAAATGGAAATATACATGACAAAGCATATATCGAAATTACCGATGCCTATGCTTTTGAAAAAGAGAGCAATACTTTAAGCTTAAACTTTATGGTATGGAAAAAGCCAGAGATGATTAACGACGGAATCACTTCAGATGGATTCATTAAAGTTGAAATCAATGCAAATACATCCTTTTGTATGCAATTTAATAAGGAAAATACAAAAGTGGACGTTGAGCATTGTGACACCGGTGATGCGCGCCTCAGGCAAGTCTGGGGAAATGAAGGTATATACAGAATCATCATGACCAGAACCGTGCCGAAAGAAGGAAGTTTTTGTGTCCGAATCTATAAGATTACAGACTGACATAGCTTTTTTTGCAGATATTTGCAGTTGACGTATTTTTTAAAAGCATCTGTCGGTTGTAGAAATAGTGGTTCGACGATTCATATCCGATGGCCGGATTGCGTGCAGAAACAGCCGCCAGCCGGACACAGAGATCAAGCTCATCCAAATCGTCGTAGGGAAAGCGGCAATTCCATTTCCTATGCAAGCGCTTGTTTTCTTGGGGATTGGGCTTCTGTTGAAGATCCAAAGGAGGCTCCTTCACAATCAGCCAGCTGTTTAAAAAACCGTCTTTATGATCCTTCCTGATTTCATACGATAAAGAAATCTGAATTGATTGACAATTTATATTTATACTTTAGAATTAGAAGGAAACGAGAAAATAATTATTATGGAGTAATGTATATGATGAATTTAATTGCGAAAGGAAATACTGCCGAGGTATTCGATTATGCTAAAGGTTTGGTATGTAAGCTTTTCTATTTAGGCTATCCTGTAGAAAGTGTTAAGAAGGAGTTTCAAAATGCGAAGCTTTTATACGATTTAAAGTTGCCTGTGCCAAAGTGTTATGAACAGGTATATATCAATAACAGGCACGGGCTGGTCTATGAAAAGCTAGAAGGAACAGATTTACTCAACAACCTTAAAGGAACAGATTTAATCAAGCATCTTATGGATCAAAACAAGTATGATTTTGTGCTATCGATTTTGGCAAATACACACAAAGAATGGCTTCATCATGAATGTAAGCTGCTTCCTTCATACAAGGATTTTATTAGGAGTATATTGCGCGATACACACAAGGATTTGCTATCTAATCTTGATGACTTGCCGGATGGGAACGCGTTGTGTCATGGGGATTTTCATCCAGCTAATATTATGATTGACAAGGATGGAAAGGTTAAGGTGATAGACTTTATGAATCTATGCCGTGGGCCAAGAGAATATGATATTGCCCGTACATTTTATTTAGTAGGTTATTCTAAACCTCCTAGAGAAATGAAGGAGAATGAAACTTTTCTAAAAACACGGGAGAGGCTTGCCAAGGATTATCTTGAAGAAATGGGCGTAGATATACAAGATATAAAGCCTTACATATTCTTAATCGAAAAATGTCATATGATCGAAACATCCCGTTAGGTATTTTAAAGTGAAAACAAGTTGACACTGCTCCAGCAAAATTCCTGGTTGACAGCTTAGTTTGAAAACGATACAATTGAACTATACAGGAATAAAACCAATTACCTGGAACAACTAAATATTATCATCTGTTAAAATACCTAAGAGCTGAATTTCTGTGTAGACAGAATACGGGGGAACCACTTTTTGGGGTGAATCCGGACTCCCGCATGTTGAGGAATCCGGTAGGGCTAATTTCCTTCGGCCCGAATCCGTCAGCTAACCTCGGAAGCTTTGAAGGGGAAAGGGAGTATTTTGCCTTTAAAGCGGTCTTCACATTCAGTGAGACCGCTTTTTTTGAACAAAAAAGTAAGTAATTGCAATATTTGGTGGATTTAGTATACTTCAGAATGTTTAGTGAAGGGAGGTTTTATATGAGGGAAGTGTAGTAAAAACAGTTAATGAACGCATCATTCCTATAGATATCCTTGAAAATTTATATATAACCGACATGGATGTTGAGATGGACAATCATCCCTATCCCCAATACTGTCGAACAGATCAGCAAACTGTTTTATTTACTCAATCGAATTTCAGCTTTTTAAAATGAAGGAGTGATCAATCGAATGAGGAACTCAGCAGCAAGAGTAGAACATCAAACAAAGACCGATCGATTTAACCTGTTAAAGGATTCGATAGCGGACTACTTACAAGAAAAGGACAAAATCCTTACAGGTCTTGAAGATGAAGAGCGAATAGCGCTTCAAAAGAAAAAAATAATGGACCGGCTGGGGGCTAGCGAGGAGCAGTGGAACGACTACAAATGGCAAATGGCTAACCGCTTTACCGATATAAACGATTTTGCAGATCTCATAGGGATATCGCCTGAAGATATCGCGGGCATCAAAGAGGTTGGCAGGACTTATCGCTATGCCATATCGCCATATTACCTGTCGCTGATTACCCCTGACGATTCAGAATGCCCTATCCGGCGACAAGCGGTGCCGTCGCCGGATGAACTCAAGCCATTTGGAGATCTGGATCCAATGGACGAGGCCGGTTGGACCCCTGTTGATCTCGTAACAAGGAGATATCCTGATCGCTTGATTATAAAGGTGACAAACGTGTGTGGAATGTATTGCCGTTTTTGTCAGAGACGGCGCCTGATTGGGGAATCGGATAACGACATATCTTGGAACAGGATTAAAGCGGCGATCGAATACGTGAGGGAAAACGAGGAGATCCGTGATGTGCTGATTACGGGCGGAGACGCATTTATGCTCAGTGACAGCATGATAGAAAGGCTACTGATTGCATTGAGAGAGATTGAGCATGTGGAAATTATAAGATTCGGTACGCGAGCACCCGTGACTCTTCCCCAGCGTATCACTGAAAATCTGGTAAACATACTGAGAAAATATCATCCGGTCTATGTAAACACCCACTTCAACAGTCCGCGGGAAATTACGAAAGAATCAAAAGAAGCCTGTGAGCGGCTGGCTAATGCAGGTATTCCCCTCGGGAATCAGATGGTCCTGTTGAACGGGGTGAACAACGATCCACACATTGTGAGGAAATTAAATCAGAGCCTTCTAAAAATTCGGGTAAAGCCCTACTATATTTTCCATCCGAAGACGGTTAAAGGCACTGCGCATTTTTGGGTTCGCATAGAAGACGGCATGGAGATCATGGAGTCGTTGAGAGGGCGTACTTCAGGCATGGCGGTTCCCACATACATTGTCAACGGGCCGGGTGGACTCGGGAAAACGCCGATTTTGCCGAATTACCTGATGTACCTGGGGGCGGAAAAGGCGGTCTTCCGCAACTGGGCAGGCAAAACCTTTCAGATTGACAACAAATAAGACACGATGAAACGAAAGGGTTGAGTTTTCATGCTCAACTCTTTCTTATGCTAGATTCAAAGCTTATATCAGCTGTATGACAGGTTAAACTGCTATAATTCGGAATATCCTTTGCTTTTTCCAATCAGGATCGGATATATTGGTTGAAAAAAGAAGCAAAAAAGGTAAAATAATACTAAAGGTTATAGTATTCGAGCACATATGACAATTTGTACTTTACATAGTATTGCGTTGATCTAATAAAGATAGCGGAAAATTTTACACAAGTCAAAAGCCGGACGGAATGATTGACATGAATTAAAATGAAGGGGGTATTCTTATGAAAGGTGATCCGAAACTTATCGACACGTTGAATGCTTTGCTAGCAGACGAGCTTACAGCCATCAACCAGTACATTGTACATGCAGAAATGTGTGAGGACTGGGGCTATGGTAAGCTGCATGAAAGCTTTGAGAAGCGGTCAATACAGGAAATGAGACACGCTGAGAAACTGATCGGAAGGATTCTGTTTCTCGGCGGAAAACCTATCGTAACCGAACTGAATAAAATTCATATCGGAGAGGACGTTCCAAAGCAAATAGAAAATGACCGTGCTGCAGAAGAAAGCGCAATCAAAGCTTATAATGATGCCATTGCTCTTGCAGGCGAGGTAGGTGACCATGCAACAAGGGATATCCTTGTACAGATTCTGAATGATGAAGATCGTCATATGGACGAACTTGAGGAACTTTTAGATCAGATTGAACAGATGACTTTGCCTATATTCCTGACAACACAAGTTGGTTAATTTCCTCGGAGGCAGACGTAAATTCAAGGGGCTGTAGCAACTACAGCCTCTTTTATGTATGGAATTGTTTAAAAATGGAGGGATCTCATGATTTTTTTATGTTATCCGAAATGCACTACCTGTCAGAAGGCCAGGAACTGGTTGGAGAAAAACGATCTGGCTTTTGAAGAAAGGCATATCAAAGACAACAATCCTACAGTCGAAGAATTGAAAGAATGGCATAAAAAGAGCGGCCTGCCATTGAAGAAGTTCTTTAATACCAGCGGACTATTGTATAGGGAACTGAAACTGAAGGATAAGCTCCCGATCATGGGCGAGGTCGAACAGTACAGCCTGCTGGCATCAGACGGTATGCTAGTGAAGCGTCCGATTCTCCTTGGTAACGATTTTGTATTGGTAGGATTTAATGGATCAGATTGGAAAGCTGCCCTCGGCATCGAATAATTGACTAATGTTTATCTGATTTGATTACGACTTCCTCCGACAATCAGGATGAGGATAGATACCCTATTAACAAATGATTATCACACCATTTCCTTTTCTACGGGTATAAAATAAAGGTAGCGGGATACGTATATACAGAGCTGTGTAAAAGCTTTAGAGTTGGTGACGACACGAACGCAAATCTCAAGATTGCTGGGCAGAAAAAAGCCCCCTACAGTCGTTATTATTGAAACTGACTGTAGGGGGTTATCCTTTAGTTTAAATCAAGATACCGTGCCGTAATGCCTTCGAGGCTGTTAAGATCTTTAACCAAGTCCTCAACATCTTCCTTAGTGCCATAAGGTTGCAATACGATAATCCCATCATTTGCACATTCATCATCACTTACTTCATGCAATCCCAGACGTGCCTTAATCTTACACCCGTTTTTTGTAAGTACTTCTTGGAGTTTTACAGCATTGTCAACTCTATTGTCCATTCGAACGCCGATAATATAGTAACAAGACATCATCACACCCCCTATGCACCAGTCATGCCATAATCTTCTAATATCACTATAACCTTTTCATATTATTGATACAAGCAACGCTTTTTCAAGATTTTGTTATATATATTGCTTTTACTTTATTTGCTAGATTATAATGAACCTGAACTACTGAACCCTCAGTTCTCTGAGCATTAAAAATACAAGAACAATGAAAAAGTATTAGCATTAGCCGGATTTGATACAAAAGCGAAAAAGGAGGAGCGTACGATGCGCCATAAAATTCAAACCACAAGAGCACAGGAGTTTATCAATATAACCAATTTGATTGCGGCCGATGTTAAAAACAGCAATGTACGGGACGGTATCGCCGTCATCCACGTGCCCCATACAACAGCCGGAGTTACAATAAACGAAAATGCTGATCCGGATGTGGTCCGGGACATGATTTCCACCCTTGACAAAACCTTTCCCATACATGGCGAATACCTGCACTTTGAAGGGAATTCCCATGCTCATATAAAGGCTTCTCTCATGGGTTCCTCCTGCACCGTGATAATCCAGGAAGGAAAACTTCTGCTTGGCACCTGGCAGGGAATCTACTTTTGCGAATTTGACGGGCCTAGGAATAGGGAATTCTATGTGAAGATCATGAAGGGTTAGCAGATGCATAGAAGAGACTGATGAGATGATCGTAAAGCGGAGTTTTTGCTTTCGAAGAAGTTGAAAAGGAAGGGAGCTAAGGTATGAAGATACTGTTTTTAGGCACCTCTGCAGCCACATCCGTTCCTTTGGTATTTTGTAAATGCAGGGTTTGTGAGAATGCCAGAATCAATAAAGGGAAGGATTTTCGAAAAAGATCGTCCCTGATGATAAATGATGATCTGCTAATTGATTTCGGCCCTGATGTTGTGACTGCGGTTGCGATGTATGATGTGGATTTGACAAAGGTCAAATATGTTCTGCAAACCCATGGGCACTCTGACCACTTTGATGCAGGGCACATCATCACACGGCTGAAAGAGTATGCGGCGGAAAATGTAGAACACATTCGCCTGGTGGCATCGGTAGAAACAGTGAAGTCTTTGGATAGGTGGATGAAAACGGAAGACCCGGATGTTGATTTATTTGATCAAAAGTGCTTAGACAGGCTCCATATGGATATTCAGTACATAGATCATGGGGATTGCATAAAGCTAGGTGAATATTCTGTCACAGCGATAGAATCCCTGCATGACCTTAGGGAGAACTCTCTAATATATGTCATCCAGTACAACCAAAAAAATATCCTGTATGGAACTGACTTGTTGAGGATATCTGATAGGGCATGGAATATTTTGAAAACATTTCAACTTGATATAGTCATACTGGATCACACCTATGGCGAGGGTTTTAATGCAGGCGGACATCTGGATGCAGGGCAAGTAATTGATATGATCAAAAAAATGAAAGAAGAAGAAATCATTGATGAAACATCCATGGTTTATGCAACGCATATATCCCATGAGGGCACGGATACTCATGATGTTCTGGAAAAGTTTGCTATGAGAAATGGATATCGTATCGCTTACGATGGATTAGAGATAAATATATAGATAGCGCAACAGGAGACTATGGTGATAATGGAAAAGGCAATTCAGTAAATAAGGATCTATGATAGCTGCCGATCGGAAAGGGAATTTTCTTGATCGGCATATTTTTCAAAAATAGTTATTGACATATGCCATAAACATGGTATAATATAAACTGAAAATGACATATGTCAATTATACAGAGAGGAATCAATGCCATAAAACAAAAATAAAAAAGTCAATAGGAAAGGTGGTGACATGATGCCTAGAGGAGATGGAACCGGACCGATGGGAAGGGGACCAATGACAGGACGAGGCGCAGGCTTCTGTGCCGGATTTGCTGCTCCGGGTTATGCAAATCTGTTTGTTTATGGACGCGGATTTGGCAGAGGAAAAGGCTTCAGACGCATGTATTATGCGACCGGTTTGCCTAGATGGGCACGCTTCGGTGGTCCATATACCGAAGGAGAATATTTTCCGGCAGAAGTTGATGAAAAAGAGTTTCTGAAAAAACAGGCTGAATTCCTTGAAAAACAGCTTGGCAATGTAAAAAAGCGCCTTGAAGAATTGGAAGAGTAATCCATCGCGTAGGGCAGGGGGCGGTTCTTTGACACAGAACCGTCCCCTGTCCTTTCTCTAAAACCAATGATATCCTGACGCAAGCAGAATTTCGTGTTAGTGTAAAATTACTTTGGGAAAAAACCAAAAAATAAAAGATAAGAGTATCTCTCCTGTGATATCATGTAATTTGTGAAGAACCACAATAATCACAGGAAAGGAGATACTCTTATGGAACTAATTATACAGGGAATCATAGAAAAAATCAGCAGTAGTTTTGAAAAGGAACTAGAGAATCTGATACGTGAAAGAAGAGACATATCCGAATTTATTCTAGCTACTAAGAAGACGTTGGACGAGATTGGAGTAACCCTAGTGGCCGAAGCCTTGGAAACAATAGACGAGGCGTATAGAAACAGTAAAGACCGGAAACGAAACTGGACAGTAAAGGGGAAAGCAGCTGAAAAGACCCTTATGACAATATTTGGCGAAGTCAGGTATGAAAGGACATATTACAAGAATAAAAAGACAGGCGAATACAGCTACCTGTCAGATGAGGCTGTGGGCATAAAAGCCCATGATAAAATGGATGCTTCACTAAAGGCAAGGCTCATAGAGGGAGCAGTATTTATGCCCTATAGTAGGAGTGCAAAGGAAGCAGCTGAAGCTGTGGATCTAACATCACAGACAGTAATGAACAGTATCCGTGAGCTTGGCAGTGTAGACAATGACGCAGTAGAGGTTAAGCAAGATAAAAAGGCGGTAAAGGCACTGTACATAGGAGCTGATGAAGATCATGTACCACTTCAGACTGGGGGCTACGCAGAACCAAAGCTTGTATATGTACATGAGGGTAGGGAACAGGATGGGGAAAATCGGTGGAGGTTAATAAATGCAAGGTATTTCAGCGGTATTTATGCAAACAGTGATGAGCTATGGGTGGAAGTTTTGGACTACATAGATAAGACTTAAGATATGGATTCTATTGAAAAGATATACCTATCAGGGGATGGTGCTGCATGGATAAAGAATGGGCTAGGCTGGATAAAGGGCAGCATCTTTGTACTGGACCGTTATCACTTATCAAAGTATGTAACTCAAGCTACAGCGCAAATGAGCTACACCACACCAATTATGTGGGATTATATAAATGCTGGAGACAAGGGAAGAGTAAAAGAGCTATTTAAAGCAATCATAAGTACAACTGAGCCGGAAACAAAGAAGAGAGCTGTGCAGGAAGCAAGAAGAAATATACTAGGCAACTGGGAAGGGATAATGCGGCAGTATGCGTCGGATTACATCGGCTGCAGTGCAGAAGGTCATGTTAGCCATATCTTGTCGTCCAGGTTAAGCTCAAGGCCCTTGGGCTGGAGTAGAACGGGTGTGGACCAGATGGCCAGGTTAAGGGTCTTTGTAGCGAATGGCGGAGATGTGTATGACATATTTATGCGAAAGAAAAAAGCAGCAATAAATGAAGCAAGTGAGGTAAAAGTAGACCGGGAGATTATCAGGAAGAGAAAGCTTACAGCATCGCGCGAAACCATCGGTAACATAACCATTTTGAATATTGGCAAAAGGACTTGGGCTTCCCAGTTCCTTAAGTCAGTGAGGGATGCTTAAAGTAGCAGGTAAACAGGAGATTACTTTTATTTTTAAAACCCATAGTATCTTGACGCTATCAAAGACAGCTGATTTGTTGACACAGCCAGAATGATATGATAAATTAAAGCCATTGAAACGAATCACGAAGGTTCGAACTGCTAGGTTAACGGCTGGATGGGATTTCAGACAACAAGCATGTACATATGTAGGACAACGCATAACCATGAAGGGATGCTGGCATGGAGGCAGCAACTTTTGTGGTTTTTTTATTCTTATCTTTTACGCGGAGGGTTTGTATGACAATTGAAGAGATTTTTGAGAAATGGTCTTTGAATGGCAAAAACAAAGAAGCCGGTGTGGCTATGTGGAACTCCATGGCGGCAAGCTTTGGAGAACAGACCTTGCCCACCTTTGACGATGATCGATTTTTACAACTTCTTCGAAAACATCATATGTTAAGGAAGGATTCCCTTGTGCTGGATGTAGGCTGCGGCAGTGGGAAATACGCCCTAGCCATTGCGGGTCATTGTAAGGGGGTTGTCGGCATTGATTTTTCCCCGGACATGCTTGCGATAGCCAAACAAAAGGCTGCTGAAGAGAATACAAGGAATGTCGATTTTCAATGGGCCGATTGGCATGAAATAGACTTGAAGCAGCACGGATTGGAAGGAAAATTTGATCTTGTGATTGCCCGGATGACTCCTGCTGTGCAAAGTGCTAATACATTTCAAAAGCTTTCACTGGCAAGCCGGGGCTGGTGTGTGCTGTCAA
Source organism: Clostridia bacterium (assembly GCA_050952525.1). Taxonomy (GTDB): domain Bacteria; phylum Bacillota; class Clostridia; order Christensenellales; family JBMNLC01; genus JBMNLC01. The sequence goes on from JBMNLC010000009.1 coordinate 42,288, forward strand.
AACCCACCCGCCGTACTGATTCTGTATATGATGAGATCAGAAAACGGATCGGTATCACAGTAAAACGTGAAAGTGCCGACATGGACATCCTGTATGCTTTCAGCCTGCTGTGGCGGTAAGGACGGCTGCCTTATCTTGACTACGAACAGCAGCATTGGAAAATGGAAAGAAGCCTTGAACAGGTGTATGGCATGTATATCAACCGGGCAAAAACCTATCGTGATATCTCTTCCTATGAAGAAGAACAAATAAAGCAATACCTGCAATCCATTGCAAAGGATGGGGTGATCCATGAGGATGTTCACACCACCGTTACTACATTATACTGGCATGTGTAAAAAAGGCAAAGGAGGAAATGAGCAGTGATAAGGAAGTTATGGGACAAAGCTTTGGCTTTTCATGGACATGAGTGTCCGGGACTTGCGATTGGCGCAAGGGCTTGTGAGGCTGCAATGGAAAAAATGGGGATTGGATTGTCCGATGACGAAGGAATCGTCTGTGTGACGGAAAACGATGCCTGCGGAGTGGATGCCGTCCAGGCCATTTTCAGTTGCACGATAGGAAAGGGAAACCTGCTCTACCGGGGAACGGGAAAGCAAGCTTTTTCTTTCTTTAATCGCAAGAACGGAGAAAAAATGCGTGTGTATCTGAAGGCGCAAAAGAAGCCGGACATGGAGCGGGCTGAGTGGCAGGCATACTTATTGAACGCGCCTGTGGACGAAATATTTTCTTTTTCCGAACTCAAATACGAGCTGCCCGAAAAAGCCAGGATTTTTCAGACCGTCATATGCGAAATGTGCGGCGAGGGTGCGCCGGAGCATAAGATTCGCTTGCAGGACGGGAAAAAAGTATGCCTCGACTGCTTTAAGGCTTATGACAGAGGTTGGTAATAAAAAGGGGAAATCAGCATGATGAAAAGAAAGTTGTTTGGAGCAATTCTGATACTTAGTTTAATACTGACCGGTTGTGTGTCGAATGTGTCGATGTCACTTGCTTCCCAAGCATCCCGTGTCGTTACGGATGTATATGGCAGACAGGTGGAGATACCGGAAAAAGTTGAGACCATTGCTGCCATTGGCGGTGCTGCCCGCATCCTGACATATGCGGGCTGTGCGGATAAGTTGGTAGGGGTGACGGATATGGATAAACAAAATATACCGGCCATGCCCTATTCTGTTGTCAATGCGGAGCATTTTGCAAGCCTCCCGTCGGTTGGCAGCGGCGGTTCCAACGATACGCTTTATATTGAAGAATTGGTCACCCTGGCGCCGGATGTGATCTTTGGCTTAACCGATGAACATACGATCAGGAATGTCGCCGACAAGACCGGTATTCCGACCGTCGGCATATATCCGACGGGGATGTTTGATGAAAGTTTCTATTCGGCGCTGGAATTGATAGGACAGGTCATGGGTACAGAGGAGCATTGTTCCAAAGTCATTGCATATATAAAGGAATGCCAGGCGGATCTGGATAATCGTACAAAGGATATACCGGATGAAGAAAAACCCACCGTGTATACCGGTGCCGTCAGTTTCCGGGGGCCCCATGGATTTGAAGGTACCTATGCCAATTATCCGCCCTTCACTGCCATCCACGCCAAAAATGTAGTGGATGAAACGGGGGAAACCGGGGCATTTATCTTTGATTTGGAAAAGGTAACGGTGTGGAATCCGGATATCATCTTTTTGAATCCCACCAATATGCATCTTGTCAATGAGCACTATGCAAAAAACAGAGAATTTTATGAGAGTCTGAAAGCTGTGCAGAATGGACAGGTATACACGCAGATGTCGTATAACTACAACTGGACCAATATGGGAATCGCCATCGCCAATGCCTATTATGCCGGCAAAGTGATTTATCCGGATCGCTTTTCCGATATCGATCCCATCGAGAAGGCAGATGAAATATTTACGACCTTGCTTGGTCAGCCTTTCTATGAGAAAACTGGCTGCTGATGGCAATCGATTTGAGAAAATAACGATAGGAGAATAAGAGTGGATGAAGAATCCAATGACATATAGAGACTATATCCGCTACAAAAAGCTTTTCATTCTGTGTATGGGCTTCGTTGTCGTACTGACCGCTTTATGGGCCGTCAGTTCGGGTTCTGCGGGGCTTTCTGTGAAAGAGGTTATTGCAACCCTTTTAGGACATGGCTGCAAACAATCAACCATCATCGTCTTTAATCATCGATTGCCAAGAATCATCACTGCAATTTTGGCAGGTATAGGTCTTGCTACGACAGGCTGTGTGATGCAGAGCATTTTGAAAAACCCTTTGGCGTCATCATCCACATTGGGGATTGCCCAAGGGGCAGCCTTTGGTGCTTCCTTTGCGATTATTGTTTTAGGTGCAGGCGTGCAAAATCAAACCTTGGACGGCATCATCCTGTCCAATCCCTATCTGGTTTCTGTCTGTGCTTTTATCAGTTCAATTTTATCTACGCTTATTGTATTGGGACTGTCACATTTTAAACAAGTATCACCGGAAGCCATGGTGCTCTCAGGGGTAGCCCTGAGCACCATGTTTTGCCGGCGCCACGACATTGCTGCAATATTTTGCGGCGGATGTAAAAGTAGCTGCGGTCGTTTTTTGGACATTCGGTGATCTGGGCCGCACCGGATGGAATGAAGTAATCATGATGTCAGCGGTGGTTGCGGCATCCCTCATCTATTTTTTCTTTCAACGCTGGAATTTCAACGCCTTGCAAAACGGAGGTGAAACGGCAAAGGGACTGGGTGTAAATGCAACCCGTATGTGCCTTTTCGGCATGCTGATCTGTTCCCTGACCGCATCGACCATTGTTTCCTTTGTTGGGATCATCAATTTTATCGGCCTGATTGCCCCCCCACCTCATACGACGGGTCATTGGAAACGACTATCGCTACTTATTGCCTGCATCCGCATTGATGGGCGCGCTTCTGTTGCTGCTCAGTGATACAGTGGCCCGACTGCTTGTGGCCCCGATCATTCTGCCTATCGGAGCCATCACCTCTTTTCTGGGGGCTCCCTTGTTTCTGTTATCTGGTGTTTAAGGGGGTGGGCAGAAGATGATTCATGTGAAGGAGTTAATGTTTTCATATAAGCGGGACCGGACTGTTCTCAAGGATATTCATTTTTCTGCCCCGAAAGGCCAATGCACGGCCATTTTAGGGAACAATGGGGCAGGAAAAAGCACGCTAATGAAATGCCTGAACCGCATCCTGGATCCGCAACAAGGCGTCGTCTATGTAAATGGAAAGAACACTTTGCAGATGAAACGAAATGATGTGGCTAAATGTATGGCCTACGTGGCACAACATAATACGGGAGCCAGATTTACGGTATTTGATACGGTTCTGCTGGGGCGAAAGCCGTATATTAAGTTCGAACCGACTCAGGGGGATATGCGGATTGTCGAGACTGTCATCAAGCGCATGAAGCTTGAGGATTTCGCTCTGCGCTATATTGATGAGCTTTCCGGCGGCGAATTGCAAAAGGTCATGCTGGCACGGGCATTGGCTCAACAACCGCAAGTGCTGCTCTTAGATGAGCCCACCAGCAATTTGGACCTGAGAAACCAATATGAAGTATTGGATGCGATACAGGATATTGCCAGGACAGAGCAGATCAGCGTGATCCTGATCATTCATGACCTGAACCTGGCCTTGCGCTATTGTGATAGATTTCTGCTCCTGAAAAATAACCGTATTTTCCGTTACGGTGGGATGGAGGTCATGACACCCCAGAACATCAAAGCGATCTACGGAGTTCCCGTTACCATTCAAGAGCTAAACGGTATAAAAGTTGTCATACCGTTTCCTGATCATGCATAAACTCTGTCTGCCATGGAATCTGTTGCAGTATCTGGCTCTTTCCTCAGTGCTTTCATAAGCTTTAAGACATATTTATTCTTATGAAATTCCTTATTTTTTTGCCGGAGGATGATGTTTGGATTTTCGAAGGGGGGATGATGAATCATGAGGAGTCGTGATGATCTGAAGGCAGAATGGGCGGCTCTTGCACCTGCATGGATCAAAGAGGCCAGAGAGGGCAGAAACCCTACGCGCAACGGTCTGCTGGATGCAGTCATGCTTGATGCCTGTGGAAATGTTGAAGGCCTCAGTATCCTGGATTGTGGATGTGGCGAAGGCCGTTTCTGCAGAATGCTTGTTGAACGCGGCGCCAAGTACGTGCTGGGATTGGATCTGTGCGAACAAATGATTGAAGCTGCACGGGAACTGCAATCTGAAGGGGATACCTACCGTGTACAGGATGTGCAGGACCTTGCCTTTATTGAAAACGAAAGCTTTGATCTCGCAGTCTCCTATCTGAACCAATGCGACCTGCCCGATTTTGAGGCGAATACCAAAGAAGTGTTTCGGGTGCTGAAGAAGGGTGGTAAATTTATCGTTGCCAATCTGCATCCGATGAGGTCTGCGGCCGGAAAATGGTATCGAAATGCGGACGGAGAAAAGCTCCATGTTATATTGGACGACTACTTCGATGAGGGAGAGCGGCATTGGGAAATGATGTGGGTGAAGTTCACCAATTTCCATCGTTCCCTTTCTACTTATATAAATTACTTTATTCAGACCGGATTCATTCTGAAAGGCATTGCAGAGCCAACTGTTAGTATGGAACAGCTAAAAGCATATCCGGAGCTGGATGATGAACTCCGGGTGCCAAATTTCATTGTGTATATTCTGCAGAAACCCTGATACGGAACATTCAATTTTCCGAAAATTTTTATAAAAATCCTCGTTACGGACGGCTTTATGTAGTATAATAGGGGATAAGTAAATCATGGGATGACGGAATACTTCTTGAAGCCGGTCTTTCTCCTTATGGGACGGGCTTCGGAGGAATGCTGTATTAGCCAAAAGGGGGTTGGATGATGTATAATATCGAGAAAGCGCCGGAAACCACGACATCCAGGGAAAGGGTAGTCAGGACCTTCAATTTCGAGAAGACGGACAGGGTGACCATCGGTTATGAGGCAAACGCCGCCATTGATGCCAAACTGAAGGCAGCCCTGGGTCTTGCGAAGAATGATCACGAGGGGCTGCTGGAAGCCCTGGGAGTAGATTATCGCCCCATTAGCGCGCCGTATATCGGACCTCAGCTTTTCGAAGTGCCGGAAGGCAGGATGGTCAACCAGCTGGAGGGCAGCATCATGAGATGGGTAGAACACCAATCGGGCGGTTACTGGGACTTTTGCGACTTCCCATTGAAATCGGCATCTCCCGAGGACTTTGCAACTTTCCCGGTTCCTAATCCCGATGATTTTGATTACGATGCCGCCCTGGAGCAAGCCAAGGCCTACGGGGGAAAATATGCCCTCTATGTGGGAAGTGCAGGAGTACCGGATATCATCAATTCAAACGGTCGAATCATGGGAATGGAAGACATCCTGTGCTATCTCATTACGGAAGATGAAGCAGCCATGAGTTTTGTCAAGCGCCGTGCGGATTTTCAGCTCAAAAACCTGGAACGTTTGCTGGACAAATGCAAGGGATACATCGATTTCATGTGGCTGGGTGAGGATTTGGGAACCCAGATCGCACCTATGGTCAGCTTGCAGTTATATCGGAAGGTCATGAAACCCATCCATAAGATGTTCGCAGATCTGGCCAATGCCTATGGGATTCCTTCCATCATCCACACTTGCGGTTCTTCCTCCTGGGCTTACGAGGATTTTATCGAAATTGGTATCAAGGGAGTGGATACCCTCCAGCCTGAAGCTGTCAATATGTCACCTGCATACCTGGCGGAGAAGTTTGGAGGCAGGCTAAACTTCCGGGGCTGCATATCCACTGCAGGGCCCCTGGCCTATGGAACGGTAGAGGATGTCAGAAAGGTTTGTAAGGAAACCCTGGAGATCATGATGGCATGCCGGGGATATCATTTCGCACCTACCCATGCCATCCAGGATAACACGCTGGTAGAAAATGTGGTGGCTATGTACCAGTCTGCCCACGACTATGGCAGATACTAATTTTAAAAATCTATACACAAGATCGTAACACCTTTGCGTTCACGACTTGTATCGTGGGACCAAAGGTGTTACTTTATGCATAGAAGGAGCTTTTATCTTGTTAAATAGGAGGATGGCATATGCAGATAGCAAAGAGGGATCTGGTTTATACAGAGCACAGCAGGTTTAACAAGCCCCGTATCACAGTGGTGCCGGGAGAAGAATTTATCGTGGAAACCGAATTATGCTCCGGGGACTGGCTCCACTCCATAGAGGATACCTATAGTAAGGAAAAGGCAAAGGGTCCCAACCCGTGTGTTGTCATCGGTATAGAAGGTGCAATGCCCGGGGATGTCCTGGCTGTGAAGATCAAGGATATAGAGCCGGATGAATTGGGCTACACCGGCTTCGACGGCGATGCAAATGAATTGGCCGGTTTAATATACAAAAAGGATTGGGGGCTGACTACCAAAACCCTCAGGATAGCGGACGGCAAAATCGAATGGAGCGATAAGATCAAGCTACCCGTCAGGCCTATGATCGGTACCCTTGGTACCGCCCCTGAAAGGGAAGTATTGGATAACAGCAAGGCAGGGCCCTACGGCGGTAACATGGATGTCAATGAAGTAACCGTCGGGAGCACTGTATATTTGCCGGTCTTCGTGGCAGATGCGCTGCTTCATGTAGGGGATGTGCATGCCATACAAGGGGACGGCGAAATCAATCTGGCTGGGGGAGTGGAATGCAGAGCCAAAGTCAGGCTTTCTGTCGATCTGGAAAAGAGGCCCAGAAGGATGGAATGGATCAGGATCGAGAATGAAGAATATATTATGGCTGTGGCCTGCTGCCGTTCCATGGAGGAATCCTTTTATGCGGCTGCCAGGGAGCTATTATACTGGATTTTGGATGATTACGGCTTCGACGAAAGGGAGGCTTATCTCCTGATGGGTCAGGTCATGGAAGCGAGATGCACCCAGTTTGTCAATCCGATGCGGACCTATATCTGTAAGATGCCGAAAAAGGTCTTGGTGTAGGTCCAATGCTTTGATCCGATCGGTTTAGGGATGAGAAATATGAGTGTTATACAGCACATCAGTCAGAAACGGAAAGCTATTGACAGTTGAAAGGCAAGATTTTTTGAGAGATAGGACATGAATAGGTATATTTATAGAGGTCACCAGTATGATATTATAGGGAGTAGGATAGAGCTCCCAGTATATATGATAGAAGAGGGGTGCTGAGATGAATAACAGGCTTTGGTATACCAAGCCGGCTTCCGAGTGGAAGGAAGGGCTGCCGGTGGGAAGCGGCCGGTTGGCGGCTATGGTCATTGGGACTCCCGAAGAGGAGCGGATCGCCCTCAATCATGAATGGTTATGGAGGGGCAAGACGCGGTTTCGGGATACGGAGGACCGTTCAGGCTACCTGGCCGAAGTGCGGAGGCTGCTGCTGGAAGGAAAATATGAGGAAGGAACCCTTCTGGCCAACCAGGCCTTTGGCGGAACGGGTGGGGTGAGCGGAATTCCCGGCCGTGTGGATGCCTATCAGCCGGCCGGTGATCTCCGGTTTCAGTTGGATCACGGACCGGTGGAGGATTATTACAGGGAGCTGGACCTTGACAGTGCCAAGGTAAAGGTTAGCTATCGTGCTGACGGGAAAAAGATCACTCGGGAAATCATTGCCCATTTGATCCTTGACCTCATCATCCTTCGTGTAAAGGTCGAGGGTGGGACCGTTGACGGGACCTTCTGGCTGGATCGGACGGAGGATCCGGAATGCCGGCTTTCCTGGGGCGTCACAGATCAAACCTTGGCAATGGATGGAGCCTTCCGGGACGGAATAGATTTTCGGGTAGAGGCATCCATCCGCAGCAAAGGGGGAGAAATCTCCGTCGTAGAAAACAAGCGGTTCCGGGTGAAGGGGGCTGAAGAAATTCTGGTCTTCATCAATATCGGCACCTCCGCCAAAGGGGAGGCGCCAGAGGAGGAATGCGCCAGGTACCCCGTGCCCGATGCCGCCTGGGAAGAGCTGCTGGAGGAACATGTGACGGAACACGGTCAGCATTACGGGGGACTGAAGCTGGAAATTCCCCTGGAGGAAGGGGATCTTCCTACCGATGAGCGGATCGCCGCCTTCAGGGAGGGGAAACGGGATCCCGGCCTGCCCCTTTTGTATTTCAACTATGGCAGGTATCTCTTATGTGCATCCTCTGCCAATGGGGAGCTGCCGGCCAATCTGCAGGGTAAATGGAATGAAGAAATAGAGCCTCCCTGGGACTGCGATTACCACCATAATATCAATCTTCAGATGAATTACTGGATAGCCGAGGCGGGACAGCTGCAGGAATACACGGAAGCCTTGTTCGCCCATATGGAACGCTTTGTGCCCCATGGGAGAAAGGCGACCAGGGATCTATACGGATGCAGGGGTATATTCCTTCCCCTTCAGACCGATGCATGGGGCAGGGCCACACCCGAATCCTTCGGTTGGGCGGTATGGATCGGAGCTGCACCCTGGCTGGCCCAGCACATGTGGTGGCATTATGAGTATGGTTTGGATTTGGATTTCCTGAGGGAGCGGGCTTATCCCTTCATCAAGGAGGTCGCTGCCTTTTACGAGGATTACCTCATTGAGGACGAAGAGGGAACCCTTCAGATTGTGCCCTCCCAATCCCCTGAAAACCGCTTCGTGGGTAGTGGAGACCTGCCGGTTTCCCTTGGCGTATCGGCAGCTATGGACGTGGAGCTGGCCATGGATTTGCTCTCCCATGCCGTGAAAGCCTCCGAGATCCTGGGCGTGGATGAGGACAAGAGGGCCTTATGGCGGGATATGCTGAACCGGCTGCCAGAGCTGAAGATTGGCAGCGAAGGGCAACTTCTGGAATGGAATGAAGAGTTTGAAGAGGTGGAGCCGGGTCATCGCCACATCTCCCATCTTTTCGGCCTGTATCCCGGGGATCTTTTTGATCCCGACAGGACTCCGGACTTGTTCCGGGCTGCCCGGGTATCTCTGGAAAAGCGCTTGTCCACCGGAGGCGGTCATACGGGATGGAGCCGGGCTTGGACGGCCTGCTGCTTTGCGAGGATGGGGGAGGGTGACAAGGCATGGCACCATTTGAAAGCCTTGATTGTGGACTTTGCCACCGATAGCCTGCTGGATCTGCATCCTCCGAGGATCTTCCAGATCGACGGCAATCTGGGAGGGGCGGCGGCAGTGATTGAAATGCTGCTCCAAAGCTACCATGAGGAGCTTCACTTTTTGCCTGCTCTGCCTTCGGCATGGCCTGAAGGAAGGGTTACCGGCCTGAGGGCCAGGGGAGGATATACGGTGAATCTGGAATGGAAAGAGGGAAGGCTGCTTCAGGCCGAAATCACATCGAAGACGGACAGGACCTGCACCGTCAAGGATCCGAAAGGAAATCTGCGGGTTTTCGACGAGACCGGGAACCCGGTACCATATCGGCGGGAAGGCAAGCTGCTCCATTTCCCCGTGCAAAAGGGGACGGTGACTTTTGTCACCAGATAATGGAACTAAAGAGCAAATGGGGAAATGAAAGAACCAAGGAATGAAGGGAGATAACCGTGCTAAAAACGATTGGGGACACCATTGAAATGCTGCGGGAGAGGAGACCGGCCTTTGAGGAGGCTGCAAAACTACAGATGAAAGTATGGAACAAGGAACCGGTGGAAAGACAGCCCCTGCTCCTGTCCTGCAGCCTGGATGAGGAGGATGACAGAAAATATCCCGATTATAATACCAAGGAAGTCCATTACGATTCCCAAAAGATGTTTATGCATCAATTTCGCGCTATGATGACGGCAGTCTATGGGGGAGCACAAGCCGTCCCATCTGTCAGGGCCAATATGGGATGCGGCATCTTTCCCAGCCTGTTCGGCATTCGGCAGGAGTTGTTTGAGGATAAAATGCCTTGGGTACAGGAGCACCTGACCAAGGAACAGCTGATGGCTATGGGGCCGGAGGACCTGAAGATTGGGGATGAATTCAAGGCCGGTTTGGAGCATATGGCCTATATGGCAGAGCAGCTGGAGGGCACAGGCTGCATGGTATACCCCATGGATCTGCAGGGGCCTTTTGACACCGCCCATCTGGTGTATGGGGATGCCATCTTCTATGATTTGTATGATGATCCGGAGTTTGTCCATCATCTTCTGGATCTTTCCTGCCATGCCATTTTCATGGGGATGGAGGAATGCTTCAAGGTGATCCCTCGTCCCGATGTCATGGTGGCCCATTACAATGGACTGGTCATCCCCCGGAATAAGGGAGGTATAAAGACCAGTGAGGATACATCCACCCTCCTGTCCAAGGAACATATTCAGGAATTTATCGTTCCATACCTCGATAGGCTTCTTAACCACTTTGGAGGAGGCTATGTCCATTTCTGCGGGAAGAACCCCCATCTTCTGGAAGCCGTCATGGGCTTGCCAAAGGTCTTGGGAATCAACCTGGGGAATCCTGAAAAACACGATATGGAAGCCCTCCTCAGGGACTGTGCCGAGAGAGACAAGGTATATTATGGCTCCATTCCCCGTGGGGAGGCAGAATCCCTGGAGGAATACTTCTCCAAATACTTGAGGGCAGCCCAGAAGGGAGACAGGAATATCCTTCTGTTAACCTTCAGCTGCAGGAAGGATGAGCGGGAAGCGGTTTTGGAAGCATGGAACAAAGCCGCCGTATAAAGCGCTTTACCCATTTTGGATGTATACGGGTGAAGGCTGAAGAATACATGATAGCTCGTAAACATAAAGTATAAAGAAAGGGTCGTCCTGTCAGACGACCCTTTCTTTGTCTTTGTGATGATGCCTGGAATCCATTCTTATTGTGGTTCTACTGCATTATCCAGTTCGACGGCACCGAATTCGATGCTGCAGATACGGTCGACGGGGATGATGATGACGTCAGCAGTCTGCAGTTCTGCCAACTCACCGCCGCTGAAGAGTTTTACAATGAGGTCTTGATTTCGGCGGGGTCGCAGGATGACAAAGCTGCCAAGCACATCAATATACTCACCGTTCAGTACCTTCTTACAGCACCCCCCGCATTCGAATTCAATGGCAATGTTCCGTTCGGTTGGACAAGATGCCGTTGCCAGCACTTCTGCAAGATCCCATCGGCCCCTATTTGTGTTTTCCTTTCCCATACAGTCATGCTCCTTTCTTGTAATATCATATTTGCTTTGTATCGATTCTTCGGCCGAAGATTCTTTTGTATGGACATCCATGGTAGCGGGATGCCGTCGTACCATGGATCCGTACCCGAAGAGGATTCGGGTTATGTCTTTTAATCTTGTTACAAGGAAAGAAGCATGAAGCGATATAAGGATATATTAGCTTATATCTAATATTTATATATGCAAAAACAAATTAAAAGGTTACAACTTTTTTTCATAAATGATTCTGTGTTTTTTTCATCCAGAATAAAGGGCAAAGATTTTCGAATGGAAAGCAAATGAAATCCCTTCTTTGCTCAGAACCTTTCATAATGACGAATGAATATGGATAAGAACGAGCAATATTGATTGACCACGTTTTCAAATAAAGGGAGATATAGATAGGAAAAGTAGAGGCAGATGATTATTGAGGAAGAGGAAGACTTGATGCTTAGAAAAATTTATTATCCCATTCTATTTCAGGGAAATCGAAAAAGAAGAAACTATTTTGAAGGGTGGTACTTTAGGCAGGCTTCCGGGGATGAGAAAACCGTCATCAGCTTTATCCCCGGTATCAGCCTTTTTGAGAAAGATCGGCACAGTTTTCTTCAATACATCCTGGTGGCCTTGGATGATGAAGACAGGAAAAGGACGAAGACGGGTTATATTAGGTATGATTTAGAGAGCTTTGAAGCCTCCAATGACCCATTCTCCATCAAGGTGGGTGAGAATTTTTTCTGGGAGGGAAAAATGATCATAAGGTCCCATGAGGAGAATTTCTCCATACAGGGCGAGATTGAGCTAGGCCCTTTCCTATCCATAAAAGCATCTCCGTCAGCGCTAAATATTATGGGCCCTTTTGCCTATCTTCCGGGGATGGAATGCTATCATGGCGTCATTAGCATGGTTCACAGCCTGAAGGGAAGTCTCTGCATCGATGGCAGGATGGTTGATTTCAACGGGGGGAAGGGATATATTGAGAAGGATTGGGGCACATCCTTTCCAAAAGACTATATTTAGATTCAGTCCAACCATTTTCAATACTTTGATGCCAGCCTTTTCTTTTCTGCAGCCCATATTCCTTTGATGCGATTTGCCTTCAGGGGGTTTATCTCAAACCTTGTGGTAAATGGAGAAGAATACCGGTTCGCTACCTATAACGGAAGCAGGCTGACCATCCACAAGCTGACGGAAGAGCAGGTTTGTATCGAACTTAATCACTCGAGGGCCAAACTGACCATCGAAGCCTTTTATAAAAACTCTCCTGGCGAGCTTATGGCGCCGGTCCTGGGCCATATGAAAAAGGCCATCAAGGAGGAGCTCTCAGGAGAGGTGTATGTCAAGCTTAAAGATCACAGAAAAGGCAGCCTTTATGAAGATATCGGGAAACTGGCGGGGATTGAACGGGTGGGGTATCCACTGATTTCGCAATAGGCTGGAATGGGTATTCATGCCTTAGGCCCTCTGTGATTGAACAAGAAGAGTCATCGAAAAGGCAGGGAAAGCGTGCGGTAGGATTTTATAGATACCTAATATGAATACAAATCATTTTCCCTCCGAAATTCCAGGGGGGTTTTCCCAGTTAATTTCTTGAATTGCTGAGTGAACAGAGAGCTGCTTGAAAATCCGCATTCATGAGCAATCGTAGATATTGTCAGGTTTGTGGTGATAAGCCTTTGTTTGGCGTTTTCTACCTTTTGGGTAATAATATATTTTCCTGGAGAGAGCCCCATTTTCTCTTTAAAGACATGCCGAAAACGGTGGTAGCTGTAGCCTGAAAGCTCCGCCAGGGTTTGAATATTAATCTGCTGGTTATAGTTTTCATCTATGAATTTTTTGATATAAGACAATTCGTCAAAATAATGATCCGAAACCTGATGAATCCGATCAAATTCTATCAGGAGCTCACTGACGAGTAAATCCAGTTTTAGTGTGTGATGAAGTTTCTTTTCCAACAGTTCATTTTTCATCTCCTCGAGGATATGTAGCAAGGTTTGCTGCTCATCATCGAAAAATAGACCATTCCTGATTTGTATGGGCCCCTTTTCATATGTAAAACCAATGAACAATACGTCCGTCTCTTCAAGATGCTTTTCATCGTGGTTATACTGGGGAAGTGTGATGGTGATCGTATTGGGTTGGTATCTATAGGCAATACCATCCAAATTCATATAGCCTGTCCCAGTTATATAATAAACCAGCTCATAGCAGTTATGCCGATGGAAATCCACATATGAAGATTCAGGATGGGTTGCATAGTATAGGAACTCCAAGGAACAATTCATGCAGTTCACCCCCTGGTTTGGATTAGCCAAATACAGTCATACATTAGCCAGATATTGATAGTTTGTTTTTACAGAAGAGGATAGACTATGCGTAGTAGATATAACGAAGAAGATTATGAAATGATAAGAAGGGAGGGATGTTATTTATATACATATATTATATTAAATGGTCTACATAAGTCAAGTACATAAGAGGTTTAGGAGGCATTTTTATGAAAATACCAACTATTCACCAGACCGATCTTTTTCACCATCATGCAGATCCGGATGATCATTGGGATCTGGCTTGTCAGTTTGCATTGGCCTATATGGGAGAGCTGGATCTCAAAGGAATTCTTCTGGATTTTCCGCCGGATCTGTTTGAATACGGAGATCCTGCCATTCAGGCCATCCATCAGTTGAATTACATTACCGGTTTGGCTGTTCCGGCAGGCATTGGCGCATCCAAGGAACAGATCATCGATCTTCAGGTAAAAGAAAACGTCAATATAAGCGGTGTCAATATGGTACTGAAGATATTGAAGGAATCCCAGGAACCCGTCGTCATACACATCGTAGGCTCCTGCAGGGATGTAGCCATTGCAGGTACGATGGAACCCGAGCTGTTCCGGGAAAAATGCAAAGCCATTTATTTAAATGCCGGCTCCGGGAAAAACGGTGAGCAGTTGGAGTACAATGTGGGCTTGGATCCAATCTCCTATAGCACCATCTTTCGTTTCCCCTGCCCGGTCTATTGGATGCCCTGTTTTGAAGAGGTCAAGGCGCCCTTTGAGGTGGGGAAATACGGAACCTTCTATAAATTTCGACAGGGAGAGATACTTCCCTATTTTTCCGATAAAGTGCAGAAATATTTCGCCTATGCCCTGGGCAGGGTGGCGGATTATAAATGGCTTACCTATCTGGAGATGGAGAAAAATCAAACCATGATCGACCATTTTGGCAAGCTCTACCGCAATATGTGGTGTACAGGGGGATTTTTGCATGCCGTAGGCAAGACCGTCACCCGGGATGGCGAAATTCTGCCGCTATCCACACCTGGTGTGGATTCCGTCTTTGCCTTTGAGCCCATCACCGTTTCTTGTGATAAGGACGGCATCACCAGTTGGAGCTTGACGGATGAACCCACCGATCGATTTATCTTTGTGGTGAAAGATTTGGACAATTATGAACAAGCCATGACTAAGGCCATGAGGACACTGCTCAAGAATTTGCCATAAACAGCTTTCGGTTCAGTATATTCTGGATGGCAGTGAATGCATGTATTCGGTGCCATCCTTTTGGGAGGCGATCGATATGAGTCAAAACGTAGTGAGCATGATCGGCAGCTACAATGTGGGATTGTTTTTGAAGGGCCAGGTAATTCCGTCCATCGGCCAAACCGTGATCGGGGATCAGTTCTATGAAGGAGGGGGCGGAAAGGGCTCCAATCAGGCGGTTGCTGCTTCCTTCATGGGTGCCAGGACTCGTTTTATCGGAAGGATCGGCAAGGATAAATATGGGAGCGATGCCATCGCCATGTATCGGAAGTATGGGATCAGCACAGATATGATCAAAGTGGATGAGGGGACTCATACGGGGATTAGTGTCATCCTGATTGACAAGGACGGACAGAATTCCATCTGTGTCGTTCCAGGAGCCAACTATCATCTGTCCAAAGAGGATATTGACGACGCCGTCAAAGTGATCGGCGATTCCTGCATTGTCGGATTCCAGCTGGAAAACAACCTGGAGGTTGTGGATTATGCCATCCGAAAGGTTCATGCCATGGATATCAGGACGCTATTGGATCCTGCACCGGCGGCAAAGCTTCCCGAGGATTTGTATCCCTGCATCGATTATATAAAACCCAATGAACATGAAGCGACCATTCTGACGAATATCAAGGTGACAGATGCGGAAAGCGCCAAGGCAGCTGGAGAGTGGTTCCTGAACCGGGGAGTCAAAACTGCCATTATTACCCTTGGCGAGCAGGGGGCTGTTTTGGTACAGAAGGATCAATATCAATTTTTTAAAGCACCAAAGGTAACAGCGAAGGATACCACTGGAGCAGGGGATTGCTTCAGCGGGGCACTGATGGCGGCTTTATCCCAGGGAAAAACCATTGAGGAAGCCATTGTTTTTGCCAACTATGCAGCAGCCCTGTCTGTCACAAGATTAGGAGTGATTGAAGCAATTCCTAAATTATCGGAAGTTCTTGCCTTCATGGATCAGGAGAAATGATAGACATCAACGGCAGAATGGAAAGCCTTTCGCAAACGTGGCAGCTGTATAACGAAGAACAAGGAGGCAATTCGAATGAAGGATATGACAATGCATGACCGGATGCTTTCCGTATATCGCAATCAGCTCCCGGATCGCATTCCTGTCTCGATTTACAGCAGATACCTGCCCCGTGGATCCATGGAGCGGGAGATACGGAATATCGGCTTGGGAATTATTGATTATTATCCTGTGGTCTCTTTTCTGGCACCTCCTTGGCACATGTATTCGGGTTTTATCTCCGAGGTAAAGGGCGCCGAATTGGAAATCAAATACTACTGGAGCAAGGGCACCCGGTATGAGAGACGTCAATACCATACCCCGGTTGGGACGGTTTATCAGGATGTGAGCCAGTATATAGGAGCGGGAAGTGAACATATCAGCAAATATTACATTTCCTCCCTTGAGGATTATAAGGTGATGACCTATCTGGTGGAGCATACGGTTTTCAGAAGCAATGAAAAGGACATTGAAACAAGAATGAAGGATTTGGGGGACGACGGTGTCGTCCTCGGAAGGGTGGATCGATGCCCGTATCAGAAGATCCTGATTGAACTGGCCGGTGCAGAACGCTTCCTGATTGATCTTTATACGAACCCAGAGCCTGTATTGGAGCTGATGGAGGCTATGGATCGAAAGATGGATGAAGCCTTCAGGATGATTGTGGAATCCAAGGTGGAGGTTATCTGGCAGCCGGACAATGTTACCTCCGACATGACACCGCCCAAGAATTTCGAGAAATATTGCCTGCCCTTTTATCAGAAGCATGGAAAAGAGGTCAGGGCGGCAGACAAGCCCTATCTCATTCACATGGACGGGCGAATCAAAGCACTGAAGGAGCTGATCCAACAGGCCGAGTTGGATGGCATCGAGTCCATGTCCCTGCCTCAGATTAACGGAGACATGACTTTGACAGAGGCACGGGTAGCTTTTCCGGACAAAGTAATCATACCCAATTTTCCAGCCAATTTATGCGATAAACCCAAGGAGGAGATTGAAGGATTCCTGGAGGAGCTGTTCCTGGAGGCCAGTTCTACGCGACCTTTTATGCTGCAGGTCAGTGAGGATATCCCAGTCGATCAATGGGAGCGGGTATTGATGATCCTTGCGAGATATGTAAAGGAAAGGTAAGAGGGGGTATGTACACTATGAATTCAAAGCAAAGGTTCTATGCTTCGATTCATTATGAGAAACCAGACAGACCTCCTATTGCACCATTACATGCGCAGGTAGATGTATGGAAAAAGCTTTATGAATACTTCAAAGTAACTACTCACGAAGACTTCCAACTGATAGTGGGAGAAGATTTTCGAAGTATTGAACCCCGGTATATCGGGCCCGGATTAAGAACCTTCGAAGATGGGTCTTGGGAAGGCATATGGGGAGAGCGATATAAATGGGTATCATTTGGTAGCAGTGCCAATGCAGAAGCCGTTTACCATCCCTATGCGACAATAACGTCGATCGATGAAGCGAAGAAGCTGCGGTATCCTTCTCCAGACTGGTACGATTATTCCGTGGTTAAAGAGCAATGCCAAAAATATGACGATTATGCTCTGTATGCGGGATCTATGGGACATGGAGATTTCTTAAATGGCGTTGCCTTTTGTCGGGGAGTTCAGCAGGTCCTTCTAGATGTTGCTGTAGAGGATCCAGTATATCTTTATTTTGTAGAACGAAGGTATGAATTCTTTTACGAGCAAATCAAAAGAATTCTGGAAGCAGGGGAAGGCAAGATTGATGTTGTTCGATTTGGTGATGATCTGGGGACACAAACAGGACCGATCATTAACCCGAAAACCTTCGAGAAGCTTTTTGCCCCCAAATATGAAAAGTTTTTTAGTCTGGTTCATCAATATGGCGCAAAGACCATGATGCATTCCTGCGGAAGTATAAAGGCGTTCATTCCTTTGTTCATCGACATTGGACTGGACATTCTTGATGTGGTTCAGGTGGACGCGGCCAATATGGACATTGAAGAGCTCCATCGAGATTTTTATGGAAAGATCGTCTTTAGCGGCAGTATATCCGTTCAGAACTTATTGCGGAATGGGTCAGTTGAAACTATACAAGAAGAGATTGTACGGAGAAAGAAACTTTTTGCAGATGGAGGAATTTTTATTGGCCCTACAAACATAATGCAAGTTGATATGCCTATTGAGAATTTTGTGGCGATGTGTACTGCCATTGGTTGCATGGGGGAGGACTGTCATAGCTATACCTGATATGTTGTTTTGTTTAATATGCAACTAGAGCATAAGATGCTTTCGTTGCAATTAAATAATGAATGTAAATGGGAGGAATAAGAATGAAAAGAAGAGTGTTATTGAGTAGTCAAGTCCAAATTAGTGTGTAAATTCCCTCGGTTGTCCAGCCAGTATAATAAAGAACATTAATACTATCAACCGGATCAAAGCATTTATGCCGCGAAAGCTGTTGATAATGAGTACATGGCATGTTAGGCTGATAGCCGGGCATCATCCCTTCCTCAGAGCTTAATCCCATAACTGCAGGGGTGAATAGCCCTGATGCCGGAGAACATGCCATGGGGGGCTCGTTGTCAACAGACCGTGGAATAAATGCGATGATAGTAGTAGGTACCCTAGGCAGCAGAGTTGCTATCCTTGGTTTTCTTGTTCTCCATACTTTGATAATATAAATCCATATCAAAGTATTTACGACCTGCTTGCCACTTTTCATCTTGTTCCATAAGCAGGGCGCCCATTAAACGGATTACTGATGCCTCGTTAGGGAAAATGCGTATTACCCGCTCTCGTCGCCTCACTTCCTGATTGAGCCGTTCCACGCCGTTTGTAGTACGTAGTCGCTTTCGGTATTTCAGGGGTACTGCCAGAACCGCTGTGATATCATCAAAGGATTCGTCTAACAGAGTAGCAGCTTTTGGCGCTCTCGTCCCGTATTTGCCAAGAATCTGATCTCTCACCTTTCGAGCGCTATCTAAGTCAACAGCTTCATACAGCTCACGAAGATCTTCTTTGATAACAGGTTGTAGTGCTTTGGGGGTGTAATCCAGCATGTTCCTCGAAAAATGGGTTTGACATCGCTGCCAGGTTGCTCCTTGAAAATGTCTCTTGACTGCATTGACAAGCCCCTTGTGATTGTCGGATGTAATTAAGCGAACGTCTTTTAATCCTCTTTCCTTAAGGGATGCAAAGAATTCTCCCCAACTGCTTTCAGTTTCTGTGTTAGCCACCTGAAAGCCAATAATTTCCCGATAACCTTCTTTGTTGATACCTACGGCGATGAGTAGTCCTCTTGACTGAACCCGATGGTTTTCACGTACCTTAAGGTAAAGAGCATCCACAATTAGAAAGGGATAATGACTTTCAAGCGGTCTTGTCCTAAAAGCGTGAACCATGGGATCCAGCTGCTTACAAAGAGCTGAAACGGTGGATTTAGAAAATGTCTTGCCACAGAGTTCTTGTGTGATAGCTTCAACTTTACGTGTTGAAACCCCGTTAATTACCATCTCCATCATGGCCAGTATCAATGCCTGTTCACTGCGTTGATATCGGGCAAACAACTCTGTAGAAAACTTGCCATTGCGATGCCTGGGAACCCGCAGAGTAAGTGTGCCAACTCGAGTAGTCATCTGTCTGTCTCGAAAGCCATTGCGGTAGGCCGTTCTTTCTTCAGTTCTCTCATAAGGTTCAGCGCCTACCTGTTCTGAAGATTGGGCTAAAAGTACCTGGTTGAATATTTCCTCTAATAACTTGGAAAATGCTTCATCCCTGCCGTTTGATAAAAAAAGTCCGTGCAAAAGTTCTTCGGTTATTGTAATATTAAACTGAGCCATGGTTCATCCTCCTCGGTTTGGTATTTGTTAGCACTTATATTCT
Organism: Clostridia bacterium; assembly: GCA_050952525.1. Lineage (GTDB taxonomy): Bacteria > Bacillota > Clostridia > Christensenellales > JBMNLC01 > JBMNLC01. The sequence continues at coordinate 61,824 of JBMNLC010000009.1, forward strand.
AACCGAGGTATGAGCTTTGGCTCAACTTCTTTTTACACCATTATATAGACTTAATCTTATTGAGTTTATGCTGTGTATTGCTGTTATCTGCTTTCCTTGCAGGCTGTGGCAGCAAGCCGACAGTACAACCTTCTCAAAAGCCTGAGGCAACCCAATCCACGGAAACGAAAGAACCGGAACAAAGCCAGGCTCCGGAGGAAACAGCCAAGCAGGATGAGAACACGGCGGGCGAGTATAAGCAATCCCCTTACCTCGATGGACAAAATCTCCCACCGGTGAAAGACCGACTGCCCAAGGAGCCAAAGATCGTAAACGAAATGCCGGAAGAAATTCTTGACTATGAAATTGGCACATACGGTGGTACATTAAGGACTGTTACCTCCAATGTAGAGTGGGATCCGACGGTGTGGGCGATGAATAATGAACCTTTGATCAATACCCCAGGTATTTATGGTGCAGAGGTTACCGGGAATGTTGTAAAAGGTTTTGAAGTGAGTGCGGATGAAAAAGAGTTTACTTTCTTCATGCGGGAAGGCTTGAAATGGTCCGACGGTGAGCCTGTCACCTCCGAGGATGTAGCGTTTACGATGAATGACTTCTGGTTCAACGAGGAGATCACGCCTACCTTCCCCCAATGGTTAAGGTCAGGCGGAACGGCTGACGGCACGCCTGTGAAATTTGATGTCATTGATGATTATACCTTTAAGCTATCCTTTGATAAGCCTTATGGAGGATTGCTATTGCGACTGGCGATTAAAGGCTGGGTGGGTTATACGGACTTATTAAAACCAAAGCATTATTTAAGTAAATTCCATGTGAAATATGCCGACAAGGATGAACTGGAATCCCTCATTGCAGAAGCCGGTTATGAGCCAGGCGAGTGGGTGAATCTCTTCAACTCCAAAGACATTACCAACTGGGCCGTGAATCAGAAACGATCCATTGGTTTTCCAAGCCTCTGTCCATGGCTGCTGTCAAGTGTTGATGGACAAATCAGCACCTATAAGAGGAATCCGTACTACTTTAAGGTGGACTCTGCAGGAAATCAGCTGCCCTATATAGACGAGATCAAGAGTGAGCTTGTGCAGGACATGGAAGTGATTACAATGAAGATGTTGGCGGGAGAAGTGGATTATGACGGATTCCAGGGAGCCCTGAAGAATCTGCCGCTGTATAAAGAAAATGGTGACAAAAATGGATTCAAGATTGTAATGTCTGACTGGCATGTTACCCCCGCCGATTTCTATCTGAATCTCAACTACGATGATCCGGTATGGCAGCAAGTCACAGGGGATATTCGATTCCGGAAGGCCATCAACTACGCTTTGAACCGTGATGAATTTATCGATGCTGTATACTATGGATTCGGTGAACCTTCCACCATCATTGACAGTACATTCAACCTTGATGAAGCAAATAAGCTGTTGGATGAGATGGGAATGAAAATGGAATCGGACGGATACCGGATAGGGCCGGATGGCAAGCGTTTTACCATCCCTATTGAATTTGCCGAAAGGGCCCCTGATATGGCTCCGGTTGCTGAATTGATTGCGGCCATGCTAAAGGAAGTTGGCCTTCATGTGACGGTGAAAACCATTGATCTCGTTTTATGGGAGCAACGGAATGCCGCCAATGAGCTGAAGGCTACCGTCATTTGGACAGAAATTATATGGTACAACTTAGGAAAATGGGCGATTGATTGCTGGGGGAATCAATGGTATCGTTGGTGGTTGACCGGCGGAAAGCATGGCGTAGAGCCACCGGAAAATGCCAAGGATTTATTCCGGAAGCTGGATGCCGTATTTGTCGCAAAGCCTGAAGATGCGATTGTTCTCTTTGAAGATGTGAAGGAAAACCTGAAAGAAAATGTATGGTGGTTCCAATACCTGAGCAAGGTAAAACAACCATTGATCGTCAACAAAAACCTTGGCAATGTAGAGGGCAAGAAGGATGCATGGGGTATTGGTGTGACCTTCAGCGGAGAAACCTTCTTCTTTAGGAAGTAGTTTTTAGGCATCATATAAAGACGAAGCAAAAGAGATAAGCAACGAAGGGATCTATCGGAAAAATGATAGATCCCTTCGCATTTTTTGCTAAGCTATTAAGAAACAAGGTTGTTGGAATCATGCTCCCTGGCGATATCCGGCAAAGAATCTGCCGATTCGTTCCATGGCATGGGACAGCAGCTCCTCATCGGGCAGGAAGACGATGCGGAAGTGGTCGGGTTGGGGCCAGTTAAAGCCTGTTCCTTGTACCAGGAGGAGTTTTTCCTGCTTTAACAGGTCCAAAACCATCTGCATGTCGTCGTGGATGGAGAATCGTTTGATATCCACCTTGGGGAAGACATAAAATGCTCCCATGGGTTTCTTACAGGACAAACCGGGGATATCCCGAATCTTGTCATAGACGATATTCCGCTGCTTTTCCAACCTGCCGCCGGGCTTTGTCAAACGATAGATGTCGGGAGTCTGGGTTAAGGCTCGAGGGATGCAATATTGGGCGGGAACATTGCTGCACAGCCTCATGGAGGCCAGCATGTTCAAACCTTCAATATAGCCCTGGGCGGATGCTTTGTTACCGCTTATCACCATCCAGCCCACCCTGAATCCGGCAATACGATGGGATTTGGAAAGGCCGCCGAAGGTGACGCAGAGGATATCATCCGTAAGGGAAGCCGTTGGTGTATGAACGGCATCGTCATAAAGAATCCGGTCGTATATTTCATCTGAAAAAAGGATCAGTCCGTGCTCCTCAGCCAAAGCTACAATTTTTTTGACCACTTCTTCCGAATAAACCGCTCCGGTGGGATTGTTGGGATTGATGATGACAATCCCTTTGGTACGGCCGTTAATTTTCCTTTCTAAATCAGCAAGATCAGGACTCCAGTCCGACTCCTCATCACAGATATAGTGGACAGGGGTGCCTCCTGACAGCTTGATGGCTGCCGTCCATAGGGGATAATCCGGTGCGGGAACCAGGATTTCATCTTCGTTGTTCAGCAGGCCTTGCATGGACATCATAATCAGCTCGCTGACTCCGTTACCGATATAGACGTCGTCCAGCTCAATACCATGGATCCCCTGGGAACGATAGTATTGAACAATGGCTTCTCTGGAAGCCGGTAGGCCTTTTGAATCACAGTATCCTTGGGCATTTCGTACATTTTCCATCATATCCGAGAGGGTTTCTTCAGGCGCAAAGAGCCCGAAGGGAGCGGGATTTCCAATGTTAAGCTTCAACAGCTTCTCTCCCCGCTGTTCCATTCTGTTTGCTTCATCCAGGACAGGTCCCCGTATATCGTAGCATACACCGTCAAGTTTTTGCGATTTGCTAAAGATCATTTCCGATCACGCTCCTAACTTTGTAAACCGTCTGCCAGTATTTAATATATAATGTATCATGTTTCAAAGGGCTTTTACAGAACCACAACTCTGCAAATTCGTATGAAAAGTGGCCTGCTTTCATGCCACCTGTATCTTGTATTCTGGCCTGGGGACTTTAACAAGGATATGGATTTGCAGCAAAAAAGGCTCTCCCCCTGAATTCTTCTTACTATTATAAAGCTATTATACAGCATTATACGATATAATAAAGAGGTAATTGTATATATTTGGTCGTGTAGTTTATATATAAGCAGGGTGGGAGCTATGATGAATAAAAGAAGTTTCAAAGAAGGGAGCAAAAAAATGGTTATGTTGATGCTGACGGCAGTCCTGCCGGCTATATTCCTGTTGGCATCGGTTTTTATAATAAATGTCCATGTCCAGGCGTCGGTGAGGGAAAAAATCATTACAGCCAGCGAAGCAGCTTCTCTGGATGCAGATTGTATCCTGGTTCTGGGTGCAGCTGTATGGGACGGTGGAAGACCCAGTCCCATGCTGGAGGACAGACTCCTTCAAGCCATTGCATTGTATAAGGACGGGGTATCCGACAGGCTGCTGATGAGCGGTGATCATGGCAGGAAGGACTATGATGAGGTCAATGTCATGAAGCAGTATGCGATTGACCGGGGGATTCCCTCCGAGCATGTTTTTATGGATCATGCCGGCTTTTCTACGTATGAGAGTCTGTTTCGAGCCAGGGATGTATTCCAGGTAAAAAAGACGATCATCGTTACACAAAAATATCATTTATATCGTGCCCTGTATATAGCCCAAAGGCTGGGTCTTGAGGCGTATGGTGTTGCTTCGGACCCGAGGCAGTATGCAGGTCAGCGGAACAGGGAGATAAGGGAGGTGCTGGCTCGGGTAAAGGATTTTATCAATGGAATGATTCAGCCCAAGCCACGCTATCTTGGTGAACCCATTCCCATAAGGGGAAGCGGAGATTTAACCAATGATTGATCGGAACCCTTTGATCATAGGCTGAATAAATGGGGTCATTCCTCTTCTCTGCATAGGCCGTCCAACAGTAAATCCAGCATCAGATGGGCGATCCTGTGAACCTGATATTTTTCGGTCCACAGAGGATGAAAGCGGTTTACCGTCATCTTTTGTACGATGCCCATGACGGATTCGCTCAAGAGGATGATTGCATCCTCAGGGTCAATACCCGGCTTAAGGATCCGTCCCAAGGTCCGGTTCATATCCCGGAAAGAGCTGATGTTGGCAGCCCTGCTTCTGAACTCTTGTCTAAGCGCCTCAGGGAAATCAGAGCCGGAAAAAACCTGATCAAAGTTGATACAATAGCGTATATAGGCCGGATGTTCAATCAATACGTCGAGCCAGGCATGATGCAAGCGACGAAAGCCGAATACACTGTCCGTTTCGATACCGTCAAGCCCTTTAAAGCCCTGGAATGCCTCTTCAAACATGAGAAGCTCAACTTCCACTGCCAGCTGATAGATGCTGCTGAAATGCCGGTATACGGTAGGGCGACTTACTCCGGCCCTGTCAGCGATTTCCTTGATGAAGGCTTTATCAATGCCCATCTCCATAAACACATCCCGGGCAGCCCGTATAATACGCTCCCGGGTTTTGCTTTTCCTTTTCTTCGGTTGTTTGTCCTGTCCGGTCAATGATTCTCCTCCTTAGGCAATGGATCGATGATTTATATAGTAACAATTATAACATAATCCACCCCGCTATTTTACATCGTGTAGCAGAAAATTTACAAAAGTCAGTTTTTTTGTTACACAATGTAAAATATAATTGATCAGGGTAGAAAAGAATGTTAAAATTATACTATAGAGGAAATTCCGTATCAAACGCTGATTCCAAATTTCAAGTTAAAGGAGGATTTGTAAGATGAAGCTGAACAGAAACACGCTTCGGGACAAGATCCATGCCTGCTGGCTGGGGAAGAACATCGGAGGCACCATGGGAACCCCCTACGAGGGCAAAACAGAGATCAACGATATCCAGGGTTTTGCTTCCGAGCCGGGTACGCCGCTGCCCAATGACGACTTGGACCTGCAGCTGGTCTGGCTGAAAGCCCTCAGTGAAGTAGGCCCACAAAACCTGGATGCCAAGGTATTGGGTGAATACTGGCTGACCTACATCGGACCGCCCTGGAATGAATACGGGGTCTGCAAGTCCAACATGCGGATGGGCATCGTACCACCCATGTCAGGGGAATTGAACAATGAGGAATGGAAGCATTCCAATGGGGCATGGATTCGTACCGAGATTTGGGCCTGCACCCATCCTGGGATGCCGGAGAAGGCGATCAAATTCGCATTCGAGGATGCCTGTGTGGACCATGGCTTCGGAGAAGGTACCAATGCCGCTATTTTTATAGCAGCCATGCAGAGTGCTGCCTTTGTGATCAACGATCTGGATGCCCTGATCGAAATCGGTCTCTCAAAGATACCTGAGGATTGCCGCGTTGCCCGCAGTGTGAAGATTGTGCTGGATTGCTATGAAAAGGGGATTGATTGGAAGACAGCAAGGAACATGATCGTGGAGGACAGTGCTGATCTTGGCTGGTTCCAGGCTCCTGCCAATATTGCTTTTACCATTCTCGGCTTGAAATATGGGGAAGGCGATTTCAAAAAATCCATGATTCTGGCTATCAACTGCGGCGATGATACCGACTGCACCGGCGCAACCGTTGGAGCCCTGCTGGGCATTATGCACGGCACCAGGATCATCCCTGAGGATTGGCGCGCCTATATCGGCGACAGCATCATTACCATCGCCGTCATTCAAGGAAGCGCATATTTCCCCCGAACCTGTACGGAACTGACGGATTGTGTGATGAATCTGCTGCCGGTTACCACCTATCCAGGTTTGATCGCAACCGGACCGTTCCAGAGCCGGTCTGTCCGGGTGGAAATCACGGATGGTCCCGATGAACTGGATGAGGTTACACCTGAGCTCTTCAAAGGACGGGAATTCGTTGAAAGCTTTAAAGGCCGCGCTCCCTACTCATTCACAGCGGAAAATGTCTATCTCAGTGCCCTGGTTGAATTCGATGGAGCACCGGAGATCCAGCCCTTGGGCGAAATCAAGGTGCGCGTAACCCTACGACACCGCAACTGCGGCGATTACCGCCGGTATGCCCTGGATTGGATCCTGCCGGAGGGCTTTGAAGCTTCAGGGAAGACCAATCTGTTTGTCAAATGGCGGGGCGAGAGCGACGGCAGTGAAACGGCTGAATTTGTCATCCAGGCCGGTGAACAGGTGGAAGCGATCAATCGTCTGATTCTTGAGATCAGCAGTCCGGGACGAGCCATCCCCTTATTGGTTCCGGTAGTGCTTTTAGGCTAAAACCGGAATTTAAGAAGGGATCATGGAGATATAGCTGCCCAAAAAAAGAGGAGGGGTTGTATGGAAAAGCTAAAGAAGATGCTTGCCAAGCCGCCCATCGAGTATTGGCCGGAGGTCCGATGGTGGCTGGCAGAAGGCTTTCATACCGATGAGACGCTCAAGAAGGATATTCAAATGCTCTATGAGAAGGGATTCGGTGCGGCGGAATTTCTGGCCATGGATGAAGAAAGTTGCGACTCTTCCCGTTATGGCTGGGGCTCCGAGGAATGGGTCCATGACTCCCAACTGGTGGTCAAGGAGACCACCGAGAGGGGGATGGGAGCTAGCTTCACCAGCGGAACCAACTGGTCCAATGCCAACCTTACCACCATTGATCCGGATCACAAGGCAGCTGCCAAGGAACTGGAGTTCACGGCTGAGACCCTTGGTCCGGGAGAGAGCCGCAGTGGACTGTTGCCAAAACCGGAACAGACAGAGGCTCCTCATTTTTTTGTACATAAGGAGAAGTATACTGTCCTGGAGCTGATTGCCGTAGTAGCCGTAAAGCGGCTTACCCAGGAAGAGGATGTGGTCTGCCTGGAGAAGGAATCGGCCATTGTCCTCACCGACAAGGTGGAGGGAACGGGGAACGACAGAAGCCTCAGCTGGACCGCACCCGACGACGGTGAATATGAGCTCATCAGCTTCTGGATGCACGGCACCGGTCAGATCGCCACCCCTTCCGTGAGTACCTCCTACACCGTCAACTATTTGGACAAGTACGGTGTGGAAGCCCTGATCGATTATTGGGACAAAGAAGTCCTTACCCCCGAATTGAGGGATTACATCAAGAAAAATGGACGGGTACAGATGTATATGGACTCTCTGGAGCTGTCCACCTATGGAAAAGGCGCTCAGTTCTGGGGCTATCATGTCCTGGAGGAATTTGAAAAACGCCGTGGATACGACCTTACCCCCTATCTGCCCTTTATGATGAAAAAGGGAGGAGGGATGTTCACCTTTGGGGAATTCGAGTATTACTACGAAGATCGGGATACCGAGTTTATGACCAAGGTACGCAACGATCTTTATCAGACTATGACGGAGCTGTATATGGATAACATGCTGAAGCCTCTCCAGGAATGGCTGCACAGCATCGGCATGACCCTTCGGGCCGAGATTTCCTACGGTATGCCCTTTGAGATCTCCCTGCCCGGCAAATATGTGGATGGCATCGAAACGGAGTCCTTGGAGTTTGCTTCCCAGATCGAACCCTTCCGGAACCTGGCCGGTCCCGCCCATCTCTATAACAGGCTTTACTCCAGTGAGACGGGTGCCACCACCATGAACTACATGATGGGTCTGGACTTCTATACCCAGATCATCTTCACCCAGTTTGCCGCCGGAGTGAGCCGTACGGTGCTGCATGGCTATTCCAGCATCGCCGGTTCGGAGGCTTCCACCTACTGGCCAGGCCATGAAGGGATGTGGCCCATCTTCTCCGAGCGTTTTGGTTGCCGGCAGCCGGCCTACCTGCATTACAACGATTGGACGGATATGCTTGCCCGCTATCAGATGATCCTGAGGCAGGGTATTCCCCGGGTGGATCTGGGAATCCTGCGTTTGGACTATAACTTCAACAACCTGTATTTTGACCCAAACGAGAAAGAGATGTATGAATCCATGTGGCTCCGGGGCAATGAGGGAGTTTACTGGAAGGATATGACTCTGCAGAATGCAGGCTATACCTACGACTATTTCGCTCCCCAGATTCTGGAGGAAGAGCACATTCAGTTCCGGGATGGGGTCATTGCTCCCGACGGTCCCGGTTATCAAGCCCTGATTATCTATCAGGAAAACATGCCCCTGTCCAGTGCAAAACGAATCCTTGCATGGGCGAAGCAGGGCCTGCCGGTGGTGATTGTCAACGGCGTGACCGAGACCATCCGTACGGGTGTGGATAAGACCCACATCAAGGCTGCCAGCAAAACCCCCTACAACGATCATCTGGACCAGGAGCTGGCAGAGCTAATGGCCGAGATGAAGGCCTTACCCAATGTGGTTGAGATTGACGATCAATCCAAAACCTACGATGCCCTTTGTTCCCTTGGCGTATATCCCCGGGCCCGGTTTACAGAGCCCAACAAAAATATCCTGACATTTATGCGGGAGGATGGGGATGTTCGCTACCTGTATGTATACAACTACATGTATCCACAGAAAGAGCCCTTTAGCTGCAAGATTGCCATCGACGGAATCGGCAAGCCCTATCAGATCAATTGCTGGGCAGGCACGGTGGAGGAGTTGGGACTGTATAACCATGAGGATGGTCGTACAGTGGTGGAACTTACCCTTGCGCCGGGAGAAGCTACCGTCATTGCCCTGAACCTGGCTGAAAAGGATGAAATCCACGCCGTGTCCAGTGATGCCTGCAAGGTGTTGCAATCCAACGGCAAACTCTCTATTGCTGTCACGGAAAGCGGCGTATATACCACCCGCCTCAGCGATGGTCCCGTGGTGTCCAAAGAGCTGAAGGTACCGGAGAATATCGATTTGGATCTATGGGATCTTGAAGTGGAGGACTGGAATGAAGGCGACAAGGTGGTCATCGAGGAGGATCGAGGCCTCGGCTATGTCACCAGGGAGGTCTACTACGAGACCAGGAAGACAAGGATCAAGGTAGGCCAAACAGAATTGAAGCCTTGGAAGGATATCCCGGCCGTGGGCGAGGAAGTCTCCGGTGTGGGCTTTTACACCGCTACTTTCCGGCTGCCGGATGACTGGTCCGAAAACAATGGAGCTTATCTGAAGATCGGTTCCACCAACGGGAATTCCGCCGCAGTATACGTGAACGGTAAGAAAGCCCCGGGAGTCGATTTCGACAGGCTGGAAGTGGATATCAGCCGGCTGCTGGTTCCTGGGGAGAATACCATTACGGTGGAGGTGTCCAGCACCCTCAATAACCGCTTGAAGGCAAGGGGATATTATGACAGGATCCCAGATATATTCAGCGCGATGAGTGATGAAGGCAATGAAACCGTTAAGACCGAAGTCCAGGATTACGGTATGACAGGCAAAACTACCCTGGTGACTTATACCGTTGAAGATATCCGCTGAATTCCATAAGGAAATATATAAAAAAGCGGGGCTGCCTCCTAGTTCCCGGGGCGCCCCGCTTTTTATCGGCTGTCGTGAAGACAGTACATTTTTAAAACATACCGGTTCAGAAATCCGCCGTTCGGCAATTTTTTTCTTGACAAAGGATAGTCTCCTTGTTATACTACTACACAGAACAAATGCATAAGTTGAATTTCATCAAGAGAGGTGGAGGGACTGGCCCAATGAAACCCGGCAACCGGCTTCCAGAAGGGAGCAATGGTGCTAATTCCAGCTGCAATATATGTTGCAGACAGATGAAAGAATGGAGCCCTACCTCTTTCATTTGAAAGAGGTTTTTTTGTATACGCATATCAAACAGCGGATGGCCTCCATTCTGAGATGGAGGAGGGATGGCTGAAATATTTTCGTAAATTGAAGGAAGAGAGGGAATGCATTGATCGAGATTAAAGGATTGTATAAGGAATTCAAAGCCCCGAATGGAATGGTGCATGCCCTGAAGGATATCAACCTGACGATTGAAAAATCGGATATCTATGGGATCATCGGCTTAAGCGGAGCCGGCAAGTCCACCCTGGTGCGATGCATCAATCGTCTGGAGGAGCCAACCCGGGGGAAGGTGCTGATCAACGGAAAGGATGTCACCCAATTGGAACCAAAGGAGCTCCGGGAGATGCGAAGAAAGATCGGTATGATCTTTCAGCATTTCAACCTGTTGAGTTCCCGGACCGTGGCCGGCAACATTGCTTACCCTATGGAAATCAGTGGGGTAAAGAAATCGGTACAGGAGAAAAGGATCAAGGAACTCCTTGAACTGGTTGAACTGACGGATAAGGCCAATGCCTATCCCTCCCAGCTCAGTGGGGGACAGAAGCAGAGGGTAGGGATTGCCAGGGCTTTGGCGAATGAACCGGATGTCCTTTTATGTGATGAAGCCACCTCCGCCTTGGATCCCAGAACCACCCAGTCTATTCTAAAACTTTTGAAGGAAATCAATGAAAAATTTGGCCTGACCATCGTGATTATTACCCATGAGATGAGTGTCATCAAACAGATCTGTACAAAGGTGACGGTTTTGGAGGACGGCGAGGTAGTGGAGAGCGGTCTGGTGACGGATGTGTTTGCCCACCCCAGCCATCCCACCACAAAAAGCTTTGTGCAGAATGTGACCCATGATATACCGGGGGAGTATCTGAACCGGAATACGGTCAACGGCGAGCTGATGCGCCTCATCTTTAAGGGAAGCAAGGCGAAAGAGCCGGTTCTGTCCCGTATGGTGAAGCAATACGATGTGGACATCAATATTCTGCTGGGGGGAGTGGATCACCTGCAGCAGAATGTGGTCGGAAATTTAATCGTAGAAATGACGGGAGAGCCGGCAGAAAGACAAAAAGCCCTCGGCTATTTGGAGGAGAACGGTGTCCAATGGGAGGTGGTTGAGCATTGACGGAGTTGGAAAAGAATTTACATTTGGCTCTGGAGCTTCTGCCCATCGAATTATGGAACACCCTGTATATGGTCATCGTATCCACCCTGATTGCGGTGATTATCGGCTTGCCCTTGGGAATCATTCTGGTGATTACCGAAAGGGGACACATTAAGGAGCGGCCGGCTATAAACGGGATTCTGGGCACCATCGTCAATATTGGGCGTTCATTTCCCTTTGTGATTCTAATGGTGGCAATCATCCCCTTTACCCGAATGGTGGTGGGTACCAGTTTAGGAACCACTGCTGCCATCGTTCCCCTGTCCATTGCGGCGGCACCTTTTGTAGCAAGGGTGGTGGAATCCTCCCTGAAGGAGATCCAGAAGGGAGTCATTGAAGCGGCTGTTTCCATGGGATCCACGACATGGCAGATTATCGTCAAGGTCATGCTGCCCGAGGCCTTGCCATCCATTATCCTGGGCATTACCCTTACCTTTGTGAACCTCATTGGCTACAGTGCCATGGCCGGTACCGTCGGAGGCGGGGGTTTGGGTAAGATTGCCATCCAATATGGCTATCAGCGGTATAACAACTTTATTATGATCAGCACCGTTATTATATTGATTGTCGTTGTGCAGGCCACGCAATATCTCGGCAATTATATCGCGAAAAGAATCAATAAAAATTAATATGAATATGAAATTGAAGGGAGTAGGAAGTATGAAAAAATTGTTAGCTATCTTGTTAGTAGTCGGTGTATTGTCGGTAGGTTTTTTAACCGGATGCGGGAAGCAGGAGCAAACCTTGAAGGTATCCGCTACGTCCGTGCCCCATGCGGAGATGCTGGAGTACATTAAGGATGATCTGGCAGGGCAGGGAATCAATCTGGAGATCATTGTAACCGATGACTATCCGATTCATAACCGTTCTCTGGCGGAGAAGGAGACAGATGCAAACTTCTTCCAGCACCTGCCTTACCTGGAGGCCCAAATCAAGGAATTCGGCTATGAGATCGAATCCATCGGTAAGGTCCATATTGAACCCATGGGATTGTACTCAAACACCATAAAATCCTTGGATGAGCTCAAAGAAAATGCCGTCATTGCCGTACCCAACGACCCCAGTAATGAGGCACGGGCCCTGGCCCTGCTCCATCGAAACGGCGTCATCAAGTTGGATGATGTGGAGAATATGGAAGCCACTGTGCTCAACATTGTTGAAAACCCCAAGAATATTCAAATCCAGGAGGTGGCTGCGGAAATGCTGCCCAGGACCCTGGAGGATGTGGACGCTGCCGTCATCAATACTAACTATGCCCTCCAGGCAGATCTGAATCCCACGAAGGATGCCATCATCATCGAGGATGCCGATTCCCCCTTCGCTAATATCGTTGCCGCCAGAAAGGGCGAAACGGATCGGGAGGATCTGAAAGCCCTGGTTGAAGCCCTGACCTCCGGGAAAATGAAAAAATTCATCGAAGAGAACTACGGCGGCTCCATCGTTCCTGCATTCTAATACAATACAAACCTGCAATTGGGGACGGTGACTTTTGCGACCATATTATGGAATTCCAATACTCCTGTAACGGGGAATGGAATAAAATGGTGTAAAAAGTCACCGTCCCCAAATTATTATCTGATAGCGAAAACGAACTGCCAAGCGAATTTCTAAACAATTGCAAATTATTGCAGGGAATTGCAAATTATTGTGACGTTCTGAGATCAGTGTGTAAACAATTCAATTCGGGGTATGAATACTATAACTGAATGCAATTCTTATATTATTTTCATAAGGATAGGAGTAGAGCCATGCTTCATCACATTCAACAGAAAATCTATCATGTGGAGATCTTACCTCCGAAGCAGGATACGGAGAAGCTTGAGAAGGACCTGGAAACCTTTGCGAATAAATACAAAAGGGTTATGGAGAGCGGATATTGTGCCTGCATCACCGATAATGCCATGGGGCGACTCTCCTTCCAGGGCACCGAGGTGATTGAGGAACTGAATCTTCCGGTGTTCCCGGAGCAGGTCATGATCCATTTAAACACCTTCCATACCAAGGAGGATCTGGACAACATCCTCAATTCCTGCATAAAATTGGGTATCAGGTACCTTCTCATCATAAGCGGTGACGGCTCCGAACGGCTGCCCAAGCTCCAACCCTCCCATATAGGAGCGACCGGGGTAGAAGCGGTCACCTCCGTAGAGTTGTTGAGGTATATTAAAAAAGAGTATCCCGACACCTTCAATCTGGGAGTCGCCTTTAACCCCTACGAGCCGGAGGATCATGAGTTTGAGAAGATGGAGAGGAAAATGGCGGCAGGGGCTGAATTCATTGTAACCCAGCCCTTGATCGAGAAAAATCCTGTCGTCGACAGGCTCCTGGAAAAATACCCCGATGTGCCTGTCATCATCGAAGCCTGGATGAGCAAAAAGCTCCATCTCCTCTCCGAAGCGGTTGGATATGAAATCCCGGAAACGACCGCGTTTGATCCTATATCCACCCTGAAGATGCTCCATCAGCTCTATCCCAAATGTGGGGTTTACCTATCCCTGCTAGGTTTTAAGACCCAGTATCATCTAATTAAGGATACATGGATCTGAGTATCCATAGCATAAGGAGGCCCAAATGAAAATCGTCGTATGTATCAAACAAGTACCGGCAAGCAACGATGCCAAGATCGATCCGGAAACCAAGCGAATCATTCGAGAAGGACAGAAGGCAGTTCTCAATCCCTTTGACCTCTATGCAGTGGAAGAGGCCATCCAGCTCCGAAATAAATATGGAGGCGAAGTGATTGCCTTATCCATGGGACCTCCTAAGGCCAAGACGAGCCTGAAGGAAGCCGTTTCCATGGGAGTGGATAAGGCCGTTCTCCTGAGCGACAGGGGCTTCGGAGGCTCCGATACCTGGGCTACCAGTTATGCCTTGGCGAAGGCCATTCAAAAGATCGGAGATGTGGATCTGGTTATCTGCGGGAAGCAAGCCGTAGATGGAGATACAGCCCAGGTTGGCCCCGGGATTGCTGCCCATCTCGACTGGCCCCAGGCTACCTATGTGATGGCCGTTGAGAAGGTCACTTCTGCAGCCATCACCGCAAAAAGGATGCATGAGGATGGCTATGACATCTGTGAGATGGAGCTGCCGGCGGTCATGACTGTGGTGAAGGACATTAATGTCCCCCGGGTTCCCACCCTCAGGGGACGACTCGCTGCAGAGAAAATGGATATACCTGTGTGGAAGCCCCAGGATATCGATGCTGATCCGGACAAAATCGGCCTGGATGGGTCCCCTACACGGGTGGTAAAGACCCAGCCCCCGGCACCGAGACAAACCAGTACCATACGAATCGAAGGATCGGCCCAGGAAGCTGCCGGGGCTTTGATCAGAGAGCTCAGGCTCCGCAGTATATTGTAAAGTTGAGGAGTAGAGAAGATGATTGCATTAACGGATGTTGAAAGGAAAGAATATAGCAATATATGGGTGGTGGCGGAGCTTCTGTCAGTCGAGATACAGCCCGTCACCCATGAACTCATCGGAGCGGCGAGATCTTTGGCGGATGCCAGAGGAAGCCAGGTTTGGGTTGTCCTCATGGGTTCCGGGATTGCCGACCAAGCCGAATCCTTATTTGCCTATGGAGCGGATGGGGTCATCGTGGTGGATGATCCGCGGCTCTCTGGCTTTGTGGATGAGCTGGAGGCCAGCGTTATGGTGCGGCTGATCAGGAAATACAAGCCCGAGGTGGTGCTGTGTGGAGCCACCAGCAGGGGTCGCGCTCTGATCCCCAGGGTAGCGGTGAAGGCCAATTGCGGCCTTACAGCCGACTGCACGGGGCTGGGCATTGATCCCGAGAATGGGGATCTTCTTCAGACCAGACCGGCTTTTGGCGGGAACATCATGGCCACTATCCGATCTCCCAATCACCGGCCTCAAATGGCCACCGTCCGTCCCAGGGTTATGAAGGCTCCCGAGCCTGATTACACGCGCACCGGGAAGGTGATCCGGGAGGATGTCCTGGATACGGATGCCGATAAGATGAAGAAGATCATCGAGGTTTTCCATAGCAGTGAGACGGCGGTAAATCTCGCTGACGCCCGAATCATCATCGCGGGAGGGCGAGGCATGAAAGGCCCCAAGGGTTTTGACCTCTTGAAGCAACTGGCTGCCAGGGTAGGTGGTGCGGTGGGAGCCAGCAGGGCGGCAGTGGATGCAGGATGGGTCCCCTATGCCCATCAGATCGGGCAGACGGGCCAGACCGTACAGACCCAGGTCTACATCGCCTGTGGGATTTCGGGTCAGATTCAGCACCTGGTGGGCATGCAGTCCTGTGATCTGATCATTGCTATCAACACGGATCCGGATGCTCCCATGATGCAGATTGCCGATATCGCCGTTGTAGGAGATGTGTTTGAAATCATTCCCGAACTGATTCAACAAATCCCTGAATTATAGAATAGAGGAAATGACCTTCACCGGTACCTGCCTAAAATGGCAGGTATTTTTTTGTATTTTTTTAGGAAAGGTTTGACAAAGGCGCTGCATTGCTATATAGTTAATTACACGAGTAATTAACCGATTAACCGGGGAGGTGATGGACATTGCATTTGGACTTTAGCAGCGGGATTCCCATTTATCTGCAGCTTGCCCAGTCCGTAGAGGACAATATCCTTAGGGGTGTTTTTCAAGAGGAAACTCAAATTCCATCCACCACAGAGGTAGCCCTTCATTACAAGATCAACCCTGCCACGGTGGGCAAGGGCTATAACTTGCTGGTGGACGATGGGATTATCTATAAAAGGCGGGGTGTGGGGATGTTTGTCTGCAAGGGGGCACGAAATAAGCTCATGGAAAAAAGGAAGGAGAGCTTTTACCAAAAATATATTATCAGTCTAGTGGAGGAAGCGAAGAAGCTGGGCATTGGAATTGATGAAATCATTCAAATGCTTGAAAGGAGTAAATGAGTATGGGCGCAATCGAAGTGAAAAATATAACCATGTACTATGGGAAAGTCTGTGCCTTAGAAAATGTGTCTTTGACATTCCATAGGAATGAAATATATGGTTTGCTGGGGAGGAATGGTGCGGGAAAGACCACCCTGTTGAATCTCATTACAAACCGGCTTTTTCCTACAAGGGGGGAGGTCACCATAGACGGCGAACCCATTGGGGAAAACGACCATGTCCTCGGGAAGATTTTCTATATGACAGAGCAGAATTTATACCCGGAGGAGAAGACGGTAAAAAGCATTTTTCAATGGACAAAGGAATTTTACCCCTCCTTTGATATGGAATATGCCCTGGCCTTATGTGATAAGTTTGCATTGGATCCCAGAAAAAAGATCAAATCCCTGTCAACGGGGTATAACACCATTTCAAAAATCATTACAACCCTGGCAACCAATGCCGAGATCCTGCTGTTTGATGAGCCTATCCTGGGAATGGACGCCTACCATCGGGATCTGTTCTATAAGGAGCTCCTAGCCAGCTATATCAAAAAGCCAAAGACCATCATCCTGTCCACCCATATCATCGAAGAGATTTCGGATATTCTGGAGAGGGTTGTCATTCTGAAGGAGAAGCAGATTGCCGTCCATGCTCCGGTGGAGGATCTGCTGAAAAGGGCCTACTGTGTCTCCGGTGGAGCCGACGGGGTGGAAAGGTATATCGCCGGAAAAAAATGCATCAACCTCGATCAAATGACTTCCTATAAAGCGGCTACCATCCTGGGGGAAGCATCGGAAGAGGATCGGATGGCTGCAAAAGAGTTGAAGCTTGAGATATCGAAGGTAGAGCTCCAGAAGCTGTTTATCTATTTAACCAATACAGGGGGTGGGGAAAAGTGAAAGCATTGAAAATGGTAAAATACCAGATCATGAACATTACTCCGACCATAATGGTCTTTTATGCCATATTTGTAGCGGTGATCGGCGGCTTGGCCGCCCTGAACAGGGCGTCCGATGGCAGCATCCATTCCTCGGGCCTTGAAATGGCTACGGTGATCTTTTTACTGGTTAATGGCTTGAACTCTTTCAAGACCAGCTTCCGGTTTTCCCAGGCCAATCATGTATCGAGGAAATCCTTCTTTCAGGGCATCATCCTGGCTATTTTCCCAATTACCCTTGCTATGTCTGTCATAGATCTGGCGATCAATCGTGTCTATAATCTTTACGTCCCGTCTCCCACTAATTTCGACATGATCTATGGGACCTATCGGGATACGGGTTTGGGGGATTTGAGTGAAATAGGTGCAGCTATATGGACACAGGCCAACGATTTCGCCACCCTTTTTGGGACCATGGCATGGCAGTTCGCCGTATACAGCCTGTTCTTTATGCTGGGCATTCTTATCTCCCTGATCTATTATCGATGCAACAAAGTCATGAAGGTTGTCGTCTCCTTTTCGCCCTTCATATTCCTCTGGCTCTTGAGAGGCATGCCGCCTCGGACCTGGGATGCCATTGGCGATTTTATAGCCAGCGCATTTGGCTGGCACAGCCGAAATCCCTATATGGCCATATTGACCTTTACCATATTAGGCGCTGCAGCTGCAGCCTGCATCTACCTCCTGGTGCGCAGAGCTGTCGTCAAGGAACCATGAAAAATTGAAAATGGGGACGGTGACTTTTGTGGGTATAATTTGGCACAAAAGACGACCGTCCCCATTTTTACTTTCGATCTATAGGTTCCATCCCGGCAGGTATTTTCGGGTGTTTTGAAGCATTTGATCAAAGAGCTCGACTGACTCCTTCAGATAGATGGTGACAAGAGGATCATTGACAAAAGCCTTGAATGCAAGGGCCTTATCCCTTGTAAGGGTAGCCTTCAGAATCATTTCATGGTTGATCACATGGCCGATGGTGAGACTCAGTACATCGGAGGGCAGATCCCCGGCCATGACCGGCCGAATGCTGTCCCTGGTGAAGAGGGCATTGGTTTCTACGATGGCACCGGCAGGTAGATTGCTGATCTGTCCTCCATTGGGCAGGTTCACGTTGGTCACCATATCCCCCAATCCCAACAGGGCTTTGATCTGTTGAATACCCTCTTCACCGGATTCTCTGAGAGCCACCTCTTCCTTGCCGGCAGCGAGGGCTTCGCTCATCTCCATTAGCTTCTTCCGATGTTCAACCCTCCAGCTTACGGGGGTAAGGCTGAATTTCCACTCCCGGACGGTATCCGGATCCTTCAGGTACCACGGGGGTACAAACTCCGCCAGATGCCTGTCACCGGCTGCAGCGATCAGGCCGTACTTGCGGAACAGGTCAAATTTCACCCGGTGGGCACAGCTGAAATAGCTGTTCATCCAGTGCTGGTCATTCTCCTTCACGTAACCTTCTTCATAATATTGATCGACAAACTCCCTGTAAAGAGGAAATAGATCGATTCCCCGGTAAGAGGCATGATCGATCCAGGTAAAGTGGTTGATCCCCACAACATTGATCTTGATATCTTGGCGGGGGATATCGGTGATTCCCTTCATTTCCCCCAGCATATCTGCCAGAAGCTCCTGGGTACTGAACACTTCGTGGCAGCAGCCAAAGGCCTTGATCTCAGGGAAGACGGTGTACAGGGTTTTCACACACAGGCTCATGGGATTGGTGTAATTGATGACCCAGGCATTGGGGGAATAATCCCGAATGGCCTCTGCAATCTCCACATACATGGGGATGGTGCGCAGGGCCCGCACCAGTCCTCCCGGTCCGGTGGTGTCCCCTACGGATTGGTAGATACCGTATTTCTCCGGCGCATGAACATCGGAGGCCATTTCATCAAAGGTGCCGGGCAGGATGGAGATCACCACAAAGTCGGCGCCCGTCAGGGCTTCTTTCAGGGATTTCACCGCTTTGTACTGCCACTTGCCCTTTACATCTTCCCGCTGGGACAGACGGTTTCCGATCTTTTCATTATTGAGGGCCGCATCGAAATCAATATCATACAGGCGTACCTCTCCTGATAATTGTTCTTCCACGGCCAAATCGCCCATAAGGCTCCAGGCCCATCCCCTGGACCCTCCGCCAATATATGCAATTTGCAGATCGGTCACCTTATTATCCTTGTATTCCATTCTGTTCACCCCTCTTTTCATATACCATTATACCTCCTATATGAAAAACACTCAAATATTCTGCTTTTCGAGTTTGCACCGGGCAAGGCTTTCCTCTGTTTACTTTCCCGGACATCCTCTATACAATAAAAGCAGGGGCTATTCTTTTCACCCCTTCATATCCTATATGGGAGGTCATAGAATGGCGATCAACAGGTATGCATTGGTTACCCGTCACAACCCACGACTGGAAGACTTCTGTCCATCTTCACCCCTTTCGGTGGGAAATGGAGAATTGGCATTCACCGCCGATATTACGGGGATGCAGACTTTTCCGGAAATCTACAAGGAGCACATTCCCCTGTGTACCCAATCCCAATGGGGCTGGCACACCTTCCCTGCCGATAACGACAGGGGAAGCTACGATATCCATGATTTGCAGCTACAGGCCTTTGACACCTATGGACGGGAGGTTGGCTATGCTACGAAAAGCAGGGGACAGGAGAAGATCTATCATTGGCTTCGGACCAATCCCCACCGTCTCCATCTGGGACAGATTGGACTGGACATGACATGGCCGGACGGGAGGAGGGTAGAGCAGGGGGAGATCCGGGATATCTGTCAGACCCTGGATCTGTGGACAGGGGTCCTGAAGAGCCGCTTTTCGGTGGGGGGGATTCCTGTTATAGTAAGCACCTGCTGTCATCCGGATCTGGATATTCTGGCCTTCTCCATAGAATCCACATTACTGGAGGAGGGCCGGCTGCGGCTTTCCCTGACTTTCCCTTATGGATCACCCGACAAATCCGCTGCCGATTGGTCCCGGGATCATCTTCACAATACGGAAATCATCCATATGGATGACGGACGTGTGACTTTGTCCAGGGTACTGGACAGGGATCGCTATGCTGTTGCGCTGGCTTATTCCTCCTCTGCCAGGCTGGAGCGGACGGGCAGGAATGCGTTCTCTCTGATCCCCGGAAGGGACTCCTCCCTCTTTTCCTTCAGTAGTCTGTTTTCGTCCCAGCCGTTGGATATTTCTCTCCCCTCCTTTGAGGAAACCCTCCATGCATCCCGGATCCACTGGAAGGCTTTTTGGGAGGAGGGTGGAGCCATCGAACTGGCTGAAAGCCGGGATTCCAGGGCTCTTGAGCTGGAGAGGAGGATCGTGCTCTCCCAATATCTGACGGCCATTCAGTGTGCAGGCTCCCTTCCGCCCCAGGAAACAGGCCTTAGCTGCAACAGCTGGTATGGCAAGTTCCATCATGAGATGCACTGGTGGCATGCCGCCCATTTTCCCCTTTGGGGCAGGGTTTCCCTCCTGGAAAGAAGCATGGGATGGTATCAGTCCATTTTGCCCCAAGCCAGGGCATTGGCTGAATCCCAGGGCTATAGGGGGATCCGCTGGCCTAAAATGACCGGGCCCGACGGCATCGATTCGCCCTCTCCCATCGGTCCCCTCATCATATGGCAGCAGCCCCATCCTATTAGCTTGGCAGAGTTGTGCTACCGGGCCCATCCGGATCAGGCGACTCTGGAAAAATATCGGGACATTGTTTTTGAGACGGCGGAGTTTATGGCATCCTACGCCGTCTATATACCCGAGGATGACCGCTACGTGTTGGGTCCTCCCGTCATACCTGCCCAGGAGAATCATCTACCTCAAAGCACTGTGAATCCCGCCTTTGAGCTGGAGTACTGGCACTTTGGGCTGAAAACCGCCAATCGTTGGCGGGAGCGATTGGGCCTTGCCAGGAATCCGGAGTGGGAAAGGGTTTCGGCCAATCTGGCCAAGCTTCCCGTGAAAAATGGGCTTTATCTGGCCCATGAAAACTGTCCGGACACCTTTGAAAAATATAATTTCGATCATCCTTCCATGCTGGGAGCTTTAGGGATCCTTCCTGGATCCAAGGTGGACCGGGAGATCATGGAGAACACCCTTCGTGCTGTGTTTAGCCAATGGCAGTTTGAGAAGATGTGGGGATGGGATTTTCCCATGATGGCCATGACGGCGGCCCGCTTAGGGTTGCCCCAGCTGGCGGTGGATGCGCTGCTGATGGATTCGCCCAAAAACACCTACCTTCCCAATGGCCATAACAAACAGGCCGATCGGAAGGATCTGCCCCTCTACCTGCCAGGGAATGGAGGCTTGCTGACTGCTGTAGCCATGATGGCAGCTGGCTGGGATGGCTGTGATCTGGGTGATACCCCGGGTTTCCCTAAAGACGGTAACTGGAAAGTGAACTGGGAAGGCTTGCAGCCTATGCCATAAGACAGGCAAAACGGCAAATGGGGACGGTGACTTTTTACACCATATTTTGGTATAAAAAGTCACCGTCCCCATTTGTTCCTTCATGCGCTGTCAGTCGGCTTATGCTTCCGGCTCCCTTGTCTGGCTGTTCATCAGCATGGAGGAGGATGATAGCAGGTCTTTGATGCCATTGGCTCGATAGCTCTTCAGGAGAGCATCTCTCATGTGGGATGGCAGACCCAGATCAGACAATTCTTTTCGAAATAGAAGCTCGCCTCTCTTCTTCTGATAAACGTAGCCGGGGATGAGAAGAAGCATTCGACCGGTGAGCTTCATGATCTTTCCTGATATCGATATAACCCTGGCAGATGAACGAATGATACGCATACCCATACGACTGGCCTTCCTGTGCGGATGAACGGAATCATTCTTTTCCACCTTTGAAGGAAGGATTGCAACCCTTAAAGGAGGAAGTCATTTTCTCGAAGGAAATCGTGTAATTCTGTGCCATTCTGAGGGCTTTGCCCTCCGGGATGCCTGCCTCCACCAGTTCCTTGTAAAAAGCACCGATGGATCGGGCCATGTTGGCGGCGTTTTCAGGGGAATAATAGGTTTGTATGATCTTATTAATCAGCTGGGGGACTGTCCCGGACATGGTGGACATCACATCCCTGAATTCCTGAAGTTTATCTTTTTTGTGTTCAGACATCATTCATTCTCCTTTCTGAATCATTTAGACGACTCCTGTATCAGGCTCTTGATTTGTGCTTTGTATTTCCATAAGACGGCAGTATCCCGCAGAATTTGATCCCAAATGAAGGCGAGGATACTGGGAAACCAATGGGAGGGAACGGGATTTTCATAAATCTCCTCCAGCATATGGTCGGTGAAAGAGGAGGGTGAATCCTGATTCAGTCCAATGGTTGTCGTAATGGAATCAAACATTTCAGTCGCCTGGTCTTCAGCGAGGGGATCTTTCCAATACTCCTGTATGGGCTTTTCGATGAGCACAAGCTGGACCAATTGCTTTCTGCAGGATGCACATCCGGCCACGTGGGCGGCAACCTGTGCATTTTCATCCTGCGTCAGGCTTTCATTCACGTACCATGGAAGCAGCAAGATAATTTCCCTGCATTCCCATTCCTTCATGTTGAACCCTCCTCTCTGATGAGCTTCATCAATTTTTGGCGGACGGCATACATTCTACTCTTGATGGTACCTGGCCGGACCTCCTGGATGGCAGCAATCTCCCGATAGGTCAGGCCTAAGACAAAGCTGAGATAGATGAGCTCCCTGGCCTGAGGGGATGGCCTTTGCATGAGCCTTTCCCAATAGACCTTTTGTACGATTTCGGCGATTTCCTTTGTGGATGCTTCATCCTTCACCTTTATCATACGGCCATCATCCATGCTCTCCCCCGCCATCCACCGGGCATGCCGGTATTTCTTTCGATAGTGGTCGGCTACCTTTTTTCTGGAAACAGCCAATACCCAAGAAAGGACAGACGATTGTCCGGAATAGCTGTCCGCACCACGCCAGATGGCGATAAACACTTCCTGGATCACATCCTTGGCATCCTCCGAAGAATCAATATGGATGCGGACGTAATGGGAAACCGGTTGGATCAACGCCTGATATAGGGAGGCGAAGGCATCTTTATTCTGATGGGCTGTTTCCTTCAGCCAACTTTGCAGCTGCCGGTTATCTGTATCCGACTTTCGCTGAACACAAATGCTACCACCTCCCCTTCTGAGCAATTCAAAGGCTTCTTTTGGGATCCCATGCCTCTTTAATAAATGCGCTCATACAATATGTCGCACTCTGCAGGCATAAAGTTCACATCATCTTTCCATATTTTCATATTTTTTTCTATAGGAGGATTTCGGCATATAAGAACAAAGCCCTTTTTTTCTAAAGGGCGTGTGGATCTCAGAGGAGCTTATAAGGTATAAGACCTTGGTGTTTGTCAGATAAGGATCAGCAAAGAAGCCATGGAGGCATACGTAAAGGTGGTTCCGGAGAACCACCCTTTGGCTTATTCGTTGACGATTTCGATGGTTCCACCGGCTGACTTGATGGCATCCAGCAAAGGCTTGAAACCGTCTTTGAGATCATTTCCTCCACACAGACCGGAAAGGATGGGGACCCGAATGATGAGGCAGATACCACTGGGAGAGTGTAGCTCAATGAGGTTCAGCAGGTTGATCACAGCCCCTGCAGGAATAAATATCCTTAGCAGCGTTCCGGGAAGGGAGGGACATGAATCTTTTTGGGGTCTTGATACCCTCAGATCTTCAAACTCAACGGTATCAGTTTGAACCTTCATAACCATTCCTCCTGCATATATATTTCGGTATACAGCAGTATACCTGATAATACATAATATGAGATATATAACAAAGTGTGACTGAAGAAAATGGCCAAATGAAGGGATGGTTTTTACACTAGAATATGGTAGTTATTGGAATAAGATGGTATAATTAGATAAGAACGAAAATGGGGACGGTAACCTTTTCATCCAAAATATGGGAAATACAGCACAACAGTTTTAATACTGCATGACATTCATCACAATCCGAAGGAGGGCGTTTATGAAGTCGAAAGCATCTGGGAAGAGAAAGGGAATAGGGCGAAGGATCATCTGGCTGTTCATTTTGTTGGCCGTCTTTGTATATCTAAACAACACTTCCATTTTCCTCAGACATCAAAGCGGACAAGCTTTTCTGCTTGCCCACAGGGGGCTGGCCCAAACCTTTCCGATGGAAGGCATTACAGCCGAAACCAATACCGCCCGACGTATATACGAGCCGGAGCATCCCTATCTTGAAAACACCCTTCCGTCCATGGAAGCGGCCTTTGAGGCGGGAGCGGACATGGTCGAATTGGATATTCAATTAACCAGGGATTTGCAGTTTGCGGTTTTTCATGACGATAGGCTGGAATACCGAACCGACGGTTTCGGCAGCATAAGGGAATATACCATGGAGGAACTGAAGACCTTGGATGTGGGCTATAGCTATACTGCGGATAACGGGAAAAGCTATCCTTTTCGCGGCAAGGGTGTGGGCTTGATGCCTTCATTGGATGAGGTACTGGACCATTTTCCTGACTGCCCATTTCTGATTCACATCAAGAGCAATGACCCTCAGGAGGGGGAGCAGCTGGCGAAATTTCTGGAGAAGCTGCCCCAAAGCCGCCGGAAGCAGCTAGCGGTGTACGGAGGGGACGAGCCCATCGCTGTGCTTCAGAAAAAGCTTCCTGATCTGAAGGTAATGTCCAAGTCAAGCATGAAGAAGGCCCTCCTATCTTACATGCTCGTAGGATGGACAGGTTATATACCTGCTGCAATGAGGAACGCGTACTTCCATTTGCCTCAAAAATATGCCCGCATCCTGTGGGGATGGCCCCACCGATTTATTGATCGGATGAAGGATGTTAACTCCCTTTTTGTCCTTGTGTCGGGTGACGGGCAATGGTCGGAGGGATTCGATACAGCGGAGGATTTGAAGGAGCTGCCCTACAACTATCGGGGCGGGATATGGACAAACCGGATTGATCGCATTGCCCCCCTCATTCGGGGACGGTGACTTTTGCGACCATAATATGGAAATGTTCCATTAATAATACAATCATTCTAAAGGTAAGGTGATGATCAATGCCCAGGGCAGCAAGAAAAGTCAGTAAAACAGGGATCTATCACATTATGATCCGAGGCATCAATCAAGGAGCCATTTTCATCGATGAGCGGGATAAGGGTAAGTTTTTGGACATCATGAAGATGATAAAGGAAGAAGGGGCATATGACTTGTATGCATATTGCCTCATGAACAATCATGCCCATTTTTTGATCAAGGAAGCCGGAATGCCGGTCAGTCTGTTAATGAAAAAGCTGTGTGGAAGTTACGCAGGCTGGTTTAATTATCGACATGGCAGGATGGGTCATCTCTTTCAAGACCGTTTTAAGAGCGAAAGGGTGGAAACGGACAGCTATTTCCGGGTGGTATTGAAATATATCCTGAACAATCCTGTCCTGTGAAGGCAAAGCTGGTCAGGGAACCGGGTGAATACAAGTGGAGCAGCTATCACGAGTACATAGGGGTAGAGGAACTGACAGATACGGATTTCTTTTTGAATATGCTGGACAATGACAGGGAAAAGTCAAAAAGACTCTTTGTGGAGGATTTGAAAAAGGAAGGAAAGCTATTCGTTAATCTTTCGGCTGAAAAGATTAGGCGGACGGATGACGAAGCAAGGGAGATCATCAAAAAGGAAATGGCCATACAGGGCATTCAGAACATTGATGAAATATCCCTCGAACAAAGAATCTCCTTTATTAAAGAGCTGAAGTTGAAAGGCATCAGCATTAGACAAATCTCCCAAGTGACGGGACTGAGTAGGGGGAAATTAACTGGAATATAATGGTCGCAAAAGTCACCGTCCCCATTTACTTTTTGGGATTTTGGTGGGATGGGCGGGTCTTTCCTTGAAGGTATTCAACGATGAGCCTGTCCAAAGTCTGGCTGCACTCGACTATCTCCTTTTCAGACAGGGATTTCTTGCGACTGATAAGCTGATCCAGCTTCCTGCGAAGAATCGTGATTTCTTCAGGGTACTCCATGAGAACTACTTCCTTTTTATCATTTTTACTCAAATTATGGAAATATTTCACATATTCAACACCGGCGCGTACAATATTATACATATGTACAACATTATACAAAAAATGTATTGATTGTACAATATTTGATAATAAAATAGTTGAAAAAAGAAATGAACACGGCTGCTATTTTTCCGTAGTAAAAGCGATTTTCTTTCCGTCGCTTTCGGCGATAACGGTGCCGTGGCGATCGGTACGGTAAATCTTGATGCCGGCGGACTGAAGCCGCTTCACAACAACGTCGTGGGGCAGCCCATATTCATTTTTTCTTCCTACGGATATGACGGCATATCGGGGCTGAACCGTTTGAAAGTAGGCGGGGGTAGTGGAGCTTTTATGGCCGTGATGGCCCACCTTTAGCAGGTCCGCCCGGATGTCAAATCCTTTCTTGAGAATTTCCTCTTCAGATTTTGCCTCCGCATCCCCTTGAAAGAGAAAGCTGTTTTCGCCATAGCTGAGCTTTATCACGATGGAATAATCGTTCAATCTCCGATAGTTTTTGCTGTTGGGAGCGAGAATCCGGAAGCGGGCTCTTCCCAAGGCATATTCCTCCCCCGGGACGGGATTCTTAACGGTTAAATTTTTCTCCCTTATGGCTGCCAATACATCCTGGAAGGTTTTTGTGTGATGGTTCACATCCGGCATAAGAACCTGGCCTACCTGAAAGCTTCTGATGGCTGCATCCAGTCCGCCTGCGTGGTCCTGATGGGGATGGGTATTGACGACGTAATCCAGCTTTTTGATCCCCTGTTCTTTGATATAATCTACAATCCTTTGGGCATCATTGTTCTCACCTCCGTCGATCAGCATGGTACGTCCACCGATATGGATCAGGGTGCAGTCTGCCTGGCCTACATCGATGAAATGAATCTTCAGGTTCCTGGAATAAGGATTGAGCAGTATCGGACGGTCTGAGCTCATATATGCCCTGTTTTGGAGGGCTTGTCCTCCTTTAACTTGGGAAGCGATTCTCTTTTGGAGGGGGAAGATTCCTAAACCTGGGCTATCCCAGGAAGGGCCGTATATCATAAATATAGGCTGCAAGAACATGACAAAAATGGCCATGCAAAGGATGGTACGAATGGCTTTATTGGAACCCCTGTAACTTGTATGAACATTTCCCCTATGGGTTCGATAGGAATAGACAGCCAGAAGCAGGGAAGCGCTCAGCATAAAGGCAAGACGATGATGGGGAGGCAGCATCAGCTTCGCCAGGAAGGTGAAGAGTATAAAAATATGTAGCATATAATTATTCCTCCTTTTTCGCAAAGCGATCCGGATATGATGCATGCAAGCTGCCATAAACCGGAACAAACGATTCCTACGGATCGCCTTCCTATGGGAGAAGCCTTACTATTTTTTAAAGCTGCAGCGCTTTTTATGTCTTGTATCTATTAGAAATCAAAGCAATATCCTCATGGAGAGTGACTTAATGGAAAAGAGGTCGATAAGATGGGAAAAGATAGAGAAAAGACCCGGAAAATATGGGATTAATCCTTGGACGTGATCTTGGATTGAAAGAAGATGGTACCGGGATTTTCGTCGGAGGTATTTTTCTGATTGATTGTTTTGATAACCGCTTTGAAGGGCGTGGGGGCGGTCGGAGAGTTCGGGACATTTTCATGGTTTTTTCTTCCCTTGTCCAGCTTGATCAGAATAGGATAGATGTATCCGCCGCTGCCATGGCTAAATCCATAATAATCCGTAAGGATAAGATATCCGTCGATTTGGGGAGGTTCAAAAAGCCTGACAATGGCTTTGACAGTCCTTGTAATTGGATTTGCCAACGGAAATTCCTCCTCTCAGCGTGTTACGATAGAAAATATGGATGAAAGCCTGCCTTGCTAACAGTATATGCCTGCCCCTGAATTCTTGCTACCCAATGGTTCCTCCGTGGGACCGGTCAAAGCCCAATTGCTTTCACAAATTGCCCAAAAGTGGATTTACGGAAGGATTTGGAAGGGGTATAATAAAATACAATAAGCCGAGTAAGACAAGGGAAATACATATGAATTGTAGGTGGATGAAAAATGCGCAATGAGTTCCGGATACGATTGTTTGATCTGATTTTGTGTCTTTCCAATACCATGGATTTGATGGATCCGGCCATCGTGAATCACCACAAGCAGGTAGCTTATATTGCTTATCACATTGGAGAAGCCCTGGGTCTGGCTCCTGAACTCCGAAGGGAGCTCCTCATGGCAGGTGCCCTCCATGATATAGGAGCCTTTTCACTGAAAGAAAAGCTGAAAGCCCTTTCCTTTGAGCTGGAAAATCCCCATAAACATGCCGAGGCGGGTTATTCTCTCTTACGGATCTTTAAACCTCTGGAATCAGCAGCCGTCCCCATCCGCTTCCATCATACACCCTGGGCGGAGGGGAAAGGCAACGAATTCCGGGGTAAGTCTGTTCCCATCGCCAGTCATATTCTTCATCTGTCCGATCGAATTGCGGTACTGATCGATAAAAGAAGACCCATCCTTTCCCAGGTGGATGCCATCCGGAGCAAAATCCGGGAAAAAAGCGGAAGCATGTTTATGCCTCTATTGGTGAAGACCTTTGAAGCCATTTCCATCAAGGAGGTATTCTGGTTGGACCTGGTATCCCAGAATTTGTTCGAGCTCCTTTCCCGGATCACCGATATTCAATCCTTTACCCTGGGGATCGACGGTCTGGTGAGTTTTGGAAAAATCATCTCCAAAATGATCGATTTCAGGAATCCCTTTACAGCTACCCATTCCACCAGTGTAGCCATGATTGCGGAAGCTCTGGCGGCTTTGTCGGGTTTTTCCCAAAAGGAATGCAAATTGATGCGGGCAGCCGGCTATCTCCATGATCTAGGGAAACTGGCTGTTCCTGTCGAGTACCTGGAGAAGCCCGATAAGCTGAGCTCCAATGAGTATAACATCATGAAAGCGCATACCTATTATACCTTTCAGACCCTCCAGTCTATTGAAGGCCTGGAGACGGTCAATGCCTGGGCTTCCTTTCATCATGAGCGTCTGGACGGCAGTGGATACCCCTTTCATCTGAAGGCTGAGGATATTCCTTTGGGCTCCCGGATTATGGCGGTGGCTGATGTATTTACAGCTTTAACGGAGGACAGGCCTTACCGAAAGAGCTTAAGCGATAGGGAGGCTGTCCGGATCCTTAACGATATGGCAGAAAAACATGCCCTGGATCGGATAGTTGTTCATACCCTGGAGCGTAACCTGACCAAGATTCATGCCTTCCGAGCCCAGGCCCAGGAGTCTGCAGCCACGGAATACCATTCCCTGACCGAAAGCGACAAGGAGTAAATGGGCATCGGGCAGCACTTTTTGCCGCTCCCCTGCATATCGTAGATATGAAAGGGGGGTATCGGGATGGATATATATAGAGAGATGAAATGCCCGAAGTGCTCGGAGCAGATGATGAAGAGTACCGCTATGGGTCGCTTTGTGGGACGCCGGAATGATGGCATGATCGGTGAGACCGAAACGGTAAAGTATATGTGCACGGCATGCGGCTATGTAGAGGAACGAGCTTTGAATCCCTACTTCTGGCAGAGGATCAAGTAGGAGCAGAGGGCGAGAAGCCCTCTCTTTCTTTGTCAGAGCTTTATATGGAATGAACCAGAAATTAAGCCGGAAAAATGTTAAAATAACTTGAAATAATTTGAATTTATGTTTATACTATTTATTATACCCCTAATATAAATGGAAAGGAGGTCGCGTAATGAATATGAGGGGATTTGTTGACAACCTTAGCTTTACATCCAATGATAAGGTGAATAATTACGCGACCTGGTTCAGGTTCGCCTGATTTTTCGTCACTTCCGTTTGGCGAGGGAAATATTGTGCAGGACTGGAGCCAGGGTAGCGAATGATCGATTTACCTATGGCTTTTTTGCTTTTTCAAGGCTTTACAGGTCCGCCTTGTCCTTGTGTCGAATGAGAAGCCCATAGGAATAATGCCCTGGGCTTTTTTTACGCATGTGAATAAGGTGGCAGGAAACAGAAGTCTGGACATTTTCAGAGGGAATAATCATGTCGTATGGGTTGAACTAAGGGGGGTATATATTTTGGAGAAATTGCGTTTGTTATGGAAATTTATGAAGGGGACCAAATTATACTATCTGGGAGCTTTGATCAGTGTGGGCCTGTCCACGGGCTTCTCCATGGTGACACCGCTGGTATTAGGCTTTGTGGTTGACTCCGTCATTGGAGATAAACCCATGGATGTACCCCATTGGATTGCCGCATGGATCGAATCCTTGGGAGGCCGGAGTATGCTGATCCGGAATCTCTGGATTTGCGGTCTGATATTGCTCATCCTTACTGCAGGGGAGGGATTGTTTCAATTCCTCCGGAGAAGATGGTCGGCTGTCGCATCGGAATCCATTGCCAGGAATATCCGGGAAAGCTTGTATGACCATCTTCAAAACCTACCCTATGATTATCATGTGAAAGCAGAGACGGGAGATCTCGTACAGCGCTGCACTTCGGACGTGGAGACCATTCGCCGATTTATATCCATGCAGTTTGTGGAATTGGGTCGTGCCATTTTAATGGTATCGATTGCTTTGAACGTCATGCTTTCCATCGATCTGAGAATGACCTTGGCATCCATGGCGGTCGTTCCTTTTATATTCGGCTTCTCCATGTTTTTCTTTAAAAGGGTGCGGAAGTATTTCCAGCGCTCCGATGAAGCGGAAGGCAGGCTGTCCACGGTACTACAGGAAAGCCTGACGGGTGTCCGTGTGGTCAAGGCCTTTGCCCGCCAGCGCTTTGAGATCGAGAAGTTTGATGAGAGGAATGCCGAATATCGGGATCTGACATACCGCTTGATTAAGCTGATGGCCACTTACTGGTCCACGTCGGATTTTCTATCCATGCTTCAGATCGGAGCGGTGCTGGTCCTGGGAGCATACTGGGCTTCCATTGGACAGATCACCTTAGGAACGGTGGTCATCTTTACTACCTATGTAGGCATGCTGCTTTGGCCGGTCCGTCAGATGGGCCGTATCCTGGCGGATCTGGGAAGGACCATCGTTTCCCTGGGGCGTATCAAGGAAATCCTGGATGCTCCCCTGGAGGAAGACCTGGATGAAGGGCTTCAGCCCCCCATCCGCGGTGCTGTGGAGTTCAAGGATGTACACTTTGAGTATGAAGAAGGAAGAAAAATTCTGGACGGAATTTCCTTTCGTGTGGAGCCCGGGCAAACCGTTGCCATCCTGGGTCCAACGGGCTCGGGCAAGTCTTCCCTGGTTCATTTATTACAACGATTGTTTGATTTTCAGGAAGGATCCATTGAGATTGACGGGGTAGGCATCCGGAAGATACAAAAAAGATGGTTACGCAAGCATGTAGGTATCGTGCTGCAGGAGCCTTTCCTTTTCTCAAAGACCATAAAGGAGAATATTGCCTTAAGCAGAACGGGGGCATCGGATGAGGAGGTATATGAATCCGCCCGGGTTGCAGCCATTCACGACGTAATCAAGCAATTCGAGAAAGGATATGATACAGCTGTTGGAGAAAGGGGCGTAACCCTCTCAGGGGGTCAAAAGCAGCGAGTGGCCATGGCCAGGACCCTCATTCGGAACAGTCCCATTGTCATCTTCGACGATTCATTGAGTGCGGTGGATACGGAGACAGACGCCGCCATACGGAAGGCTTTACAGGAGGGAACAAACAAAGCAACGACCTTTATCATATCCCATCGGGTGAACACCTTGGCGGAGGCAGATTTGATCATTGTCCTGGAAAACGGCAGGATCACCCAGATGGGAAGTCATGACGAACTTATCAATCAGGAAGGCCTGTACCAGCGAATCTGGTCCATTCAAAATGCCCTGGAGGCTGAACTGGAAAAGGAGCTGGAGGGCTTTGCCGTCGATGGAGAAGAAGGAGAAAATGCCACCCAGCCCGGTCGGACGGGGGATACTGGGGAAAGAAAGGACAGAGCAGTATGAGCAGCGCATTTCAAGAACAGGAATATGAAAAGAAGCTGGATTTAGGTTTATGGAAAAGAATGTTCCGTTACGCCAAACCGGATCTGAAGACCTTTATCTTTCTGGTGCTGGTGAACCTGGGGGCAAGCGCCTTCGATGCTGTGAATCCTCTTTTGACAAGATATGCCATTGATAATTATATCGTGCCCAGGTCGTTGGAAGGCCTGTGGAAGTTTGGCCTGATCTATGGACTGCTGATCGTGTTCCAGGGGATCAATATATGGTTCATGATCGCCCTTTCCGGGAGAATTGAAATGGATATCTGTTATGATATCCGAAAAAAAGGCTTCGAACGCTTACAGGAGCTGTCCTTTTCCTACTATGATCGGACGCCTGTAGGTTGGATCATGGCCAGGATGACCTCGGATATCAATCGGTTGGGCGAGACCATCTCCTGGGGAATTATCGATTTGATGTGGGGATCGACTACCATGCTGGCGATTATCGGCATCATGTTTTTCCTGAACTGGAAGCTGACCCTGATTGCCATGGTAGCGGTACCCTTCCTGTTAGCGATCAGTATGTATTTCCAGCAGAGGATTCTGTGGGCATACCGGCAGGTGCGGAGGACCAATTCCCGGATTACCGGGGCTTTCAATGAAGGGATCATGGGAGCAAAAACAACCAAGACCCTGGTTCGTGAAAGGGAAAACCTCCATGAATTCAAGGAGCTCACCGGGGAGATGTATCGCTCGTCGGTAAGTGCAGCAATTTTTTCCGCCATGTATATGCCCATTGTTTCCGTCCTTGGTGTGATCGGAGCGGGTTTGGCCATCTGGTCTGGTGGAAGTGGAGTGATTGCAGGAACCATTTCCTATGGTACCCTGGTTGCCTTTGTCACCTATCTGATGCGATTTTTTGATCCCATTCGGCAGATTGCTCATATCCTGGCTGAGTTCCAGTCCGCCCAGGCATCGGCTGAACGGGTCATCTCCATGATCGAGACCGAGCCGGAAATTCAGGACAGTGAAGAAGTGATCAAGAAATACGGCGACACCCTTTCTGCGGACAGAAAGAATTGGTCGGAAATGAAGGGAAGTGTCACTTTCAGGAACGTAACCTTCGCCTACAAGGAAGGAGAGAAGGTCCTGGAGAACTTCAATCTGGAGGTAAAAGCAGGGGAAACCGTCGCTCTGGTGGGCGAGACAGGGGCGGGGAAAAGCACCATTGTCAACCTGGCCTGTCGCTTCTTTGAACCCACCGAGGGCCAGATTCTCATAGACGGAGTGGACTATCGGGAGCGACCCCTTCTATGGCTTCACAGCAACCTGGGCTATGTGCTCCAAACGCCCCATCTTTTCAGCGGTACCATTCGCGACAATATCCGGTATGGACGGTTGGATGCCACCGATGAGGAAATTATCCGGGCTGCCAAGCTGGTGAATGCCCATACCTTCATCGAAAAGATGGAAAACGGATATGATACAGAGGTAGGAGAAGGCGGAAACAGGCTGTCCACCGGGGAAAAGCAGCTGGTTTCCTTTGCCAGGGCCGTCCTGGCCGATCCCAGGATTTTTGTACTGGATGAAGCCACCTCCTCCATTGATACGGAGACGGAGCAGATCATACAGGATGCCATTCAAAGGGTGCTGAAGAGAAGAACCAGCTTTATCATTGCTCACCGTCTTTCCACCATCCGGTCGGCGGATCGTATCCTGGTCATCCGGGATGGTCGCATCCTGGAAGAGGGAAATCATTACCAACTGCTGAGGAAAAAGGGCTACTACTATCGCCTGTATACCAATCAGTTTATGGAGGAAATGGAAGCCCGTATCGTCAATGCGTAGAAGGAGCATGATACAGGCTTCCTTCTGATATGAACGAAAGCGGAGAATGGGACAG
This sequence comes from Clostridia bacterium, assembly GCA_050952525.1. Taxonomy (GTDB): domain Bacteria; phylum Bacillota; class Clostridia; order Christensenellales; family JBMNLC01; genus JBMNLC01. The sequence goes on from JBMNLC010000009.1 coordinate 95,844, forward strand.
ACGAAAGGGATGATATGATTGAAGGTGGGTTCTGCTCGTAAGGCTGCCATCCGTTGGGTGAACCATCATGCCTCCGGAGAGGATTGGTTTCGGGGGGCATATTTCAGCGGTTCAACCGTAGGGATGCCGGATGATCAGGAACTGCCGGTGGCATCGGATCTGGACGTGGTGGTGGTCACCGCCCAGGCCGAGCCCCCCCTTAAGCTGGGGAAGTTTATCTATCAGGGCGCCTTGCTGGAGGTAACCTTTCTACCCTGGGACCTGTTTGCCTCAGCAGAGGAAGTATTGGCCTCCTATCACCTGGCAGGCAGCTTTCGCGTAAACACCGTCATTGCCGATCCCACCGGTTATCTGGAACAGCTTCAGAGGAAGGTGTCCCATCATTTTAGCGAAAGGGAATGGGTGCTGCGTCGGTGCCGGAATGTCCGACAGAAGATCGAAGGAGGGCTGCAGGGCATCGATCCCGGCGTCCCCTTTCATCAGCAGGTCATGGCATGGCTGTTTTCCACCGGAATAACAACCCATCTTATTCTGGTGGCTGCCCTTCGGAATCCCACGGTGCGGCTCCGCTATCTGAGGGTGCGGGAAGTATTGGAAGAGTACGGCTTTGCCGGCCTCTATCCCCGGCTACTGGAGCTGCTGGGCTGCCTACATATGACGCCCCAGCAGCTGGAACAGCATCTCGATGGCTTGACCCGGACCTTTGACGCTACGGCGCCGGTGGCCAGAACGCCCTTTCTTTTCAGTACTGACATTAGCCCGGAAGCCCGGCCCATCGCCATCGATGGGAGCCGTGAGCTTATCCGGGCGGGGAATCATCGGGAAGCGGTTTTTTGGATGCTGGCTACCTTTACCCGCTGCCATACCATCCTGGCGGCGGATGCACCTGAACTGGGGCAGAGGCTGACACCGGACTTCCATAGAATGGCAGCCGATCTGGGCATCCGATCTTCTGAAGATATCTTCAACCGCGCCCAAGAGGTACTGGCGTTTCTTCCAAAGCTTTGGGAGACTGCCGAAGCCATCCTGGAGGCCAATCCCGATGTAGTGTAGAATAAAAAAATGACAAGGAATCATCCTTGTCATTTTTTTAATATTTTTGACGATTAATATTCGCTCTCCTTCAGGATGACATCGTGGGCACCGCCCTCGATGATACTGGTGGAGGATACCAGGGTCAGCCTGGCAGTGCGCTGCAGTTCGGGGATGCTGCTCGCTCCGCAGCTGCACATGGTGGACTTGATCTTATCCAGGGTGCCTTCCAGGTTATCCTTCAGCTTTCCGGCATAGGGTACATAGCTGTCCACCCCTTCTTCGAATTTGAGCCGCTGGGATTCTCCATGATCATATCGCTGCCAGTTGCGAGCCCGGTTGGAACCTTCTCCCCAATATTCCTTCACATAGTTGTTGCCAAGAAGGATCTTTTTGGTAGGGCTTTCGTCAAAGCGGGCAAAATATCGGCCCATCATCACGAAATCGGCTCCCATGGCCAGTGCCAGTACAATGTGGTAGTCATGGACAATTCCTCCATCGGAGCAGAGGGGGATGTAGATTCCGGTCTTTTCATAGTACTCATCCCGGGCTTTCGCCACTTCAATGACCGCAGTGGCCTGTCCTCGGCCAATGCCCTTCTGTTCCCGGGTGATACAAATGGAGCCGCCACCGATACCTACCTTGACAAAATCGGCACCTGCCTCCACGAGATACATGAAGGCGTCCCTGTCCACCACATTGCCGCCTCCGATCTTCACGTCCGGGCCGAAGGTCTCCTTCACGTAGCGGATGGTGTCGTATTGCCACTCCGTGAATCCATCGGAGGAATCCACGCAAAGGACATCCACACCTGCATCCAGCAGGGCGGGTACCCGTTCTTTATAATCCCGGGTGTTGATACCGGCTCCCGCCATGAGCCGTTTCCGACTGTCCATCAGCTGTTGCGGATTCTGCTTGTAGTCGTCGTAGTCCTTTCGGAAAACAAGATAGACCAGGTTCTGATTCTCATCAATGATGGGCAGACAGTTCAGCTTATGGTCCCAGATGATGTCATTGGCTTCACTGAGGGTGATACCGGCCTTCCCGCAGATGAGCTGGGAAAAGGGAGTCATGAAATCTTTCACTTTTTTATCAAGGGGATCCCGTGTCAGCCGGTAATCCCTGCTGGTGACAAGGCCCAGCAATTTCCCCGTGGCCGTGCCATCCTCGGTAATGGCAATAGTCGAATGTCCGGTTTTTTCTTTGAGGGCAAGGACGTCCTGAAGGGTATTTTCAGGTCTCAGGTTGGAGTCGCTCACCACAAAGCCGGCCTTGAATGTTTTCACCTTTTTGACCATATAGGCTTGTTCCTCAATGGGCTGGGAAGCATAGATGAAGGACAATCCTCCGCATCGAGCCAGGGCAATGGCCATGTTGTGATCTGAAACGGCTTGCATGATGGCGGATACAATGGGCGTGTTCAGGACAATGGGAGGCTTTTCACCCTTTTGAAAGCGAACAAGGGGGGTCTGCAGGTTGACTTTGTCAGGGGTACAGTCCCGGGTGGTTAAATTGGGGATAAGCAGGTATTCACTGAAAGTCCTGGACGGTTCATTGATATAATAGGCCATGATTCTATTTCCTCCTTCGGTTATTTTCTGTTCGAGATGTATGGAATACAAACACTAAGAATCGCATCAAGGGAATGACGAAAAAGCTTTCATCCTTCTCTTAACATATGGTATGCTATATAACCATATATTATATCCAAGCATTTCATGGGATGTCAAGGCTATAAAGGTCAAAAACTTTCGGTTCTCAGTGGGCTTTTCCATTTCCTTGTGAATATGACGGAGAAGACTTCGTGATGGAAACTCACGGTATATTTCTCAGGTCTTTTTTGGTATAATGATAAAGAATATGAAGCGATTGATGAAGCAAGTCATTGAGCAGGAGGCAGCCATGGAAAAGGGAGCTTGTAGGATTCATTACATATTCCACAGCGGCTTTGCCGTGGAAACGGCGAACCATTTTATGGTGTTTGACTATTATAAGGATTTTGAGAAGGATCTCCTATCTTCCGAAAAAATCCGGGAAAAGAAGGGCTTCATTGTCTTTTCCAGCCACGGCCACGATGACCACTATAATCCTGAGATCCTGGATTGGTCACGATACAATCCCCATATTCGCTATATTTTCAGCAGCGACATCTGGCCAAAGATAAGGGAAAGGGATTTGGCGAATATCAGCTTTATGGATCCGTATGAGGAAAAGACCGTTGATGATGTATCTATCAAGACCTACGGTTCGACGGATATTGGCTTGTCCTTCCGAGTAAGGGTGGATGATTTGGATATCTTTCATGCTGGAGACTTAAACTGGTGGCATTGGAAGGATGAATCCACCGAGGAAGAGATGGAGGAAGCCGAAAGCTGGTTTAAGGTGGAAGTGGAACGGTTAAAAGGGGAAAAACTGGATATCGCCTTCTTTCCTGTGGATCCCCGATTGGGGGATGGCGCCCATTGGGGCGGGGAATACTTTATTCAGGAATTAAAACCCACCCTTTTCGTGCCCATGCATTTTGGCACGGAATATGGGGTCACCCGGGATTTTGCCGCAAAAATGGAAGGAAGGGGCGTCACGTGTGTGACCCTAAACCATACAGGACAGCATTTTGATTTTCATAAATAAAAAAGGAGGAGTTCAAATGAAATTCAAGCTGGACCATAACAATATCAATGTATTGGACCTGGAGAAGAGCATTGCCTTCTACAAGGAAGCCCTGGGCATGGTGGAAGTGCGCAGGAAAGAAGCTGCCGACGGGAGCTTTATCCTGGTCTTTATGGGGGACGGAGAATCTGCCCATCAGTTGGAGTTAACCTGGCTCCGGGATCAAAAGGAACCTTATGATTTGGGGGACAATGAATTCCATCTTGCCTTTAAAGTGGATGATTTTGATGCGGCTTATGGACTGCATAAGAAAATGAGATGCATTTGCTATGAGAATAAGGACATGGGCATCTACTTTATAGAGGATCCCGACGGCTATTGGATTGAGATTGTGCCTGTTCGCTAAGTTTCCATTTCCTTTACGGTCCTTCCGGAAGGACATGAGAAAAGCATGGAGGAAGCTTGATCTTCCCATGGAAAGAAAAAACACTTGAAAAAGCCTATCAATCATAGTAGAATGTAAGTTGCCATGGTATCGGTGTATATTTCCATGGCAAGGGGAGCAAACTACTCCCAAATCAAAATTGTTTTCAAGTTTGTCGTGCTAGACGGGGAGTTAGCGGTGCCCTGTAACCTGCAATCCGCTATAGCAGGGTTGAATCCCTACTCTGAGGTTCCTGCTTGTAGGGTCTGGTCCGTGTAAGGGATGAAGATGGCTGGGTCCCACGCAATGGAAATCTATGAACCCTGTCAGGTCCGGAAGGAAGCAGCAGTAAGTAGACCCTTTCGTGTGCCGTGGGGTCGCCTGGTCGGAGTTACCTGCCCGGGTGCCGCCTGGAAGTATGAATCGAAGGTAGGTGCACGACTTTATTTTTGCAATAAAAAACACAGAAGATCTTCTGTGTTTTTTTATTTAGGCAGCGAAGGGAATATGGTATAATAAACTAGAGTTTGCCGGAGGATGCGCATCAGTCGGAAAGCTGGAATTTCGGTCCTTTCGACCGGATGAACAGCGCAGACGGACTGCCGTTCATGGCAAAGGAATAAGGAGTGAATCGGATTGTCATATTTGGCTTTGTATCGACAGTGGCGCCCCCAGTTTTTTTCGGATCTAGTGGGGCAGGAGCATATTACAAAGACTTTGCAGAATCAGATCAGCGGCGGTCGGATTGCCCACGCCTATCTTTTCTGTGGTCCCCGGGGTACGGGAAAGACTACCACCGCGAAGATATTTGCCAAAGCCATCAACTGTATGTCACCCAGCGAGGGGGAGCCTTGTGGAGAATGTGATGTGTGCCAAAAGCTTTCCCTGGAAAATGCCATGGATATCATTGAGATTGATGCCGCCTCCAACAACGGGGTAGATGAGATCCGGGATTTACGGGAAAAGGTAAAGTTTCCTCCCACAGTGGGGAAATATAAAGTATATATTATTGATGAGGTTCACATGCTTTCCCAGGGGGCCTTCAATGCCCTCCTGAAAACCCTGGAGGAGCCTCCGGGCCATGTGGTCTTTATCCTGGCTACCACAGAGCCCCAAAGGCTTCCTGCCACCATCCTTTCCCGTTGCCAGCGGTATGATTTTCGCAGGATTGCCTTGGGAGATATGGTGAAGCGTTTAAAGGTTGTGGCGGAGGGCGCAGGAGCCCAGTTCGACGAGGAGGGCCTTCGGATCATTGCCCATGCTGCAGAGGGAGGCATGCGGGATGCCTTGAGCCTGATGGATCAATGCATCTCCTTCTGCGGGGAAAAGGTAACCGCCAGGGACATCACCGATCTCTTGGGAACGGTGGATCGGAGCTTTCTCTTCGAAGTAGCGGGAGAAATCCTGGCCGGGAATACGGCTGCTGTATTACGGGCAGTGGACAGGCTTATGGACGAAGGCCGCGAGATTGCCGTTTTTACAAGGGATCTGATACAGCATTTTCGAAACCTCCTGTTGGTAAAGGTCTGCGGTGAATGTGCTGATATATTGGATGTAACAGGGGAAACCTTGGAAGAATACCGGCTGCAGGGCGAGGACGCAAGCCGTCAGAGGATGATCAGGGCCATTGATCAATTGACAGCCTTGGAAACGGAGATGAAGTGGTCGACCCAACCCAGGGTGCTGCTGGAAGTGGCATTAGTCAAGATCTGCCGTCCGGACAGGGACGATTCCCATGAAGCCCTGCTGGAGAGGATTGAACTACTGGAGAAGGCCTCGCGGGAGGGAGGCCTGCCACAGAAGAAGAGGATCGAACCGGTATCGGAAACACCCCCAATAAAGCAAAGGAAGGCCGCTCCGGTGCAGACGACTAAAAGCATCAAGGAAGATCCCGCTCCTTCATCGAAAGAGGATGTCCCTGGGAAGCTGAAGAATCCGGCAAAATTATGGTCGGATGTGATGAACACCATTCGGAAAGAGAAAATGGGCCTTTATATGCTGATGGTTGATGGGAAGCTGCACAGCGTAAAGGATAGCGTCATGACGATTGCTTTTCCGGAATCGGGAGGTTTTTATGTAGCAGCCTTGGAGAAGGAAGATAACCGGAAATTTATTGAGGATACCGTTCAAAGACTGACGGGCCGGGAATACCGGATCAAATTTACTATAGGTGATTCCCCGACGGAGGACTCAACCCCCGCTCCGGCCCAGGATGACGGCCAGGAGGTAGTCCAGAGGGCCATTGAGGTTTTTGGTGATGAGTTTGTCGAAGTGGTTGAAGATACAGAGGAAGAATAATATAATAGAAGAAAACAAGGAAGAATGCGGAGGTATATAGCATGGCAAGAGGTGGATTCCCAGGTTTTGGAGGAAATATGCAGCAGATGATGAAACAGGCCCAAAAGATGCAGCAAAGGATGCAGAAAATGCAGGAGGAATTGGAAAGCCGGGAAGTAGAGGCTTCCGCAGGCGGTGGCGTTGTGACAGTGGTCCTTAACGGGAAGAAGGAGCTTCAGAGCATTCAGATTAAGCCTGAAGCAGTGGATCCCGATGATGTGGAAATGCTGGAAGATCTGGTTCTGGCTGCTGTGAATGAAGGCCTTCGGAAGGTGGAGGAAATGCTTCAAAGTGAAATGGCTAAAATCACGGGCGGCCTGAACTTAGGAGGCATGTTTTAATAGATGAACTACTATATTGAACCCATTGCCCGGCTGATCAATGAGCTGTCCCGTTTGCCGGGGGTGGGGAATAAGACAGCTCAGCGCCTGGCTTTTTATATCATCAACATGCCTAAGGAACAGGTACAGGAGTTGGCTAGGGCCATCTCGGAAGTGAAGGAGAAAATCAGGTATTGCTCTATATGCGGCGATATCACGGACAAGGATCCCTGCGGGATATGCTCCGGTGCCCGCCGAAGCCCGGATGTGATCTGTGTGGTGAAGGATCCCCGGGACGTCATTGCCATGGAACGGACCAGGGATTATAACGGTCTCTATCATGTCCTTCATGGTACAATTTCACCTATGGAAGGGATTGGCCCCGATGATATTCGGATTAAGGAACTCCTCGATCGCGTGAAGGATGGCAAGGTAAAGGAAGTCATTATGGCCACCAACCCTGATATCGAGGGCGAGGCCACAGCCGTTTACATCTCCAGACTCCTCAAACCCTTGGGCATCAAGGTAACCCGTATTGCCCACGGGATACCCGTCGGCGGTGACCTGGAGTATGCCGATGAGGTAACCCTTTCGAAAGCATTGGAAGGCCGGCGCGAAATGTGAGGCAATCGGGAGGTTGTCTACACCAAATAAACTCCTTTCATTTTTCAAATGTTTGAGAAGGAGCAAATAAAGTTGTTGCATAAAACCATAGGGAAAAGGTAGAAGGTGTGCCTTGGAACTATGGTTTTTTATTAGGATTTTTTGTAGGGATAAGGGACAAGGGATAAGGCTTAAACCCAGAAAAATCAACGGATTGAGAGAGTTAATGGAAAGGGAAATGGAGAGGAAAAATGGATAATATTCTCCTTAACCCTTCCCCCTAAACCCTCAATCCTGAAAGCACTTTATTTTCATTTTTGACCCTAAAAATCCAAAAATGTAAGTACTTTAGGAGGTCAGGTTCAAGGGTAAAGGAATAAAGTGGGAAATTGGTAGAGAATAACAAGTGAGTATTTCCAAGGGTTTGAGGGGTGTTGGTGAAAGGACTTTATTTGAAAAAGGGAAGGGGTTTGTTTTGGGTGCACATAGTTAGGATTAAGGAAAAAGGGATAAGGAAAATAGGATAAAAATTTGTAGGAATTTGGGTGATAATTAGTTGTTGTAAAAAGAAAATAAAGTAGTGTTATTAAGAGGGATAAGGAATCAGGGAAGTATTGGTAATACAGGGTTTAGTTAAGTTTTAAGGTTAAAGGGAAGTGGCATTTAAAGGAAAATCATAAAAGAACTTTATTTACTTTTACTATATAACATAGGCCTTTTTTTCTGTTTCCAAAAATGGCATGTTAAAAAAATTGTAAGAAATAGAAAAGTCCTTTTATTGCAGAAAAGTAGTTGCAAAAAAAAATAAAGTTCTTGTATAAGGATTTAATCCACATTTCTTGAAACAAGAATGGGGATAAAGTATACAAAATGTAGGAGAAAAGGGAATAAGAGGAAAAAAGAATTAGGACATTATTTATTTTTTGTAAGAACATGGTATGTTTTTTCTGTTCCTAAAAAGGTGAAGGAGAAATTTTAGGAAAGAGAAAACTATTTTTGATAATGATTATATAGTTCTTTTATTATGAAAATAAAGTTATGTTACTGAAATATGCAAGGAGCAAGAGGGAACATTGGAAATACGGGATTTGGTATGAGTTTGGGGCATAAAGTGAATGGTAATTGTAGGGAGCCCATGGAAGGACTTTATTTGAATTCCCTATAGAACATATGTTGTATTTTCTGTTTCCAAAATGAGAACATAATGATTCTGGAAAAAGAAAAACAAAATCAGAACCGATAAAGTTCTATATAAATAAAAATAATGTTTTTCATTCACATTTAGAAATAATCGATTATTTAAAGTTTGTCTATTGAAGTCAGTAGACTTTTGAAGATAGGTTATGAAATGTAGATACCTTTATAGATGATGTGGTGTAAAATAAAAGTATTGGTATACATTAGTATAATATTGAATATTAAGAATTATTTGTCGAAGTGAGAAATTTTGAATAAGTTTGTTTTGGTATATATCTTAATTATTTTTGCTTTCACTTTATTTGGCTGTTCAATAACTTCAAAGGTTAATTATGATAATGAAAAATTTGCGATGAATGGTTCTGTTGCAATTGGTGCTGTAGATGATAATAATTTGAATAAAACTAAAATTACTTACAATGTTATAATCAGTGGGAGAAAAGAAGATATCAACAGTATTTATGCTCAAGAACCGCTAATTAATGTTGAATATATTGACTTGATATTAGAGAATTACAGTGCCCCCCTTTGTCAAGACAAATTTTTTAGTAGTTTTAAGTTAGATGACCTCCCTTCGTTTTAGTATTAATTGGTACTAATATGTCAAGGCTGGGTGCTGTCAAGGAACTGTGGAATAAATGGGAGGGACCCGGCTGTTCTTTGCCGGGAGGGCTCCCGTTTATGCCGCAAAAGGCCTTTACAGCACTTGCTATTAACATCCTCTTGCATGACCGGTGGGTGCTGCCCGCGAAGACCGGCTTTTAAATAAAGTACACACCGGCCTGCCTTCCGGCGAGGACAGGTGCCAGGGGACAGAGTCCCCGTTCTAATGCTTTTACCTTTGCTTAAACCGCTTTTTCAGTACCAAGTGAACTGCCATAATAACTGTCAGCAGGAGTTTTGTAGCTCAGTGACTCGTGAGGCCTCACATGATTATAGTAATCCACGTACTCCTTCGTTATTTGCTTCAACTGGTGCCCTGTTTCGCATTCCTCAAGATACAGCTTCTCCCACTTGTATGACCTGAAAAACCTCTCTATCCTTTGATTGTCTAATGCTCTCCCCTTCCCGTCCATTGATATTTTTATTGAGTTCGCCTTTAAAAGGTTCACATATTCTTCACTCGTAAACTGTGGTCCCTGGTCGCTATTCATTATTTCAGGCGTACCATGTTCCCTTATTGCTTTTTTTATAGCATTTATTACAAAGCTCTTTTCAAGTGTATTTGAAAGGGAATACCCTATTATATATCGTGAATACCAGTCAATTATGGCAACCATGTACATAAACCCATGATTCATCCTGCAGTAAGTTATATCAACCGACCACACCTGATCCGGATGATCTATATTCAAACCCCTAAGCAGATATGGATAGAGGTATTTTCCATGGAGTTGTTTGCTTAGATTGGGGCCAGGACAAAAGCCATGAATACCCATTTGTCTCATATACCTTCTTGTCCGCTTCCTGTTTATCTTTATGCCATAGTCCCGGTTTAAAAATACTGTCATCCTTCGGTAACCCAATTCAGGATGCTTCGTATACAATTCATCAATTATCCTCTTGATATCGAGCTCTTCTTTGCTTATCGGAACACGCACATAGTATAAACTTGACCGACTTATTGTAAGCAATTCTGCCTGTCTCGACAAGCTGAGTTTCTTTTCATCAGTATCAATCATGCCTACTCGGGTTTCTCGGGGACAGGAATCGGCTAGATTTTTTTTTAAGCCAGGACACCTCATATGATAGTTGCCCTATTTGCTTAAGCAGTTCGTCCTTCTCCTTTTCATACGACTGTTTAACCTTTTCCACTTCATCCGTCTCTTTGCTAAAAACTCTTGATGCATTCCGAATGAATTCCGCCTTCCAGCGACTTAGCTGGTTTGGGTGAACTCCATAATCTGCAGCTATCTCGCTGAGCGTTTTTTCTTCCCTCAAAACTTCGAGTACTACCTCTGCTTTAAATTCTGGTTTGAATCTTCTTCGCTTTTCCATAATCCAATTCTAACTTATTTTGACCTGCTTGTCTGTACAAATTCCTGGGATCATTATAAATGGTCCTCACAACTCACAGATAAAAGGTATTGAAAATCCATACTTAGAAATTACAGGTAGTTTTGTATTTGATACTACTGGTAAAAGTAAAGAGGAAATTGATGATATGTGTTTGTTTCAAGGAATCAAAATAACCGATAAGAATAATAATGAATACATACTAAAATTTAACAAGAATTAAAGAAGTTAGTGTCAATATAAGTTCGCAAAATCTATTTAATAACTCCGAATGGCAAGCATGGCATATAAAAATTTGAATGTATTTGGGGAAATCAAGGGCGAGCGTAAGCGAGTTCATCTTGACCCTTGATTTCCAATTTGCTATTCATCCTTTTGTTTCCCGTTCTGCTATGACAGACCGGCTGCCCTCCGGCGAGGACGGGGTTTGGGGCAGAGCCCCAAATTATGCTACTTTCCATAGATCCTCTTTTGTCAGTTGAATGATTTCCGGCTTAATATACGATCGTCCTGTGGACCATTCTTCTGCATACTCAATAAGATATGTAGTTATTAGTCGAATGTAGGAATCCATGTTGGGAAACACCCCCACGACTGCTGTTCGTCTCCGGATCTCCCGGTTAAGCCGCTCCAGGATATTGATGGATGAAATCTTCCGGTAGTCTATTCGGTTAAAGGCATAAAACTGCAGCGAGTCCTCAAGGCCTTCTTCTAATACCTCTATGGCTCCAGGGTATTGATTCTCGTATGTGTCCATGAACGAGTTTGCATAGGCCTTGGCACTTTCTATATCAGGTTGTAACCAGATTTGCTTCAGTTTCTTGGCAAATTCTGATTTACACTTCGCCGGCACGTGAGCCAGGATGTTACGCATAAAATGCACTTTACAGCGTTGCCAGCTACAACCGATAAAAGATTTCTGGATGGCTTTAACAAGCCCTTTGTGTGCATCAGAGACTACCAGCCAGGTATTCTTGAGTCCACGTTCTTTAAGATTCTCAAACAAGCTTTGGTAAGTTGCTTCAGACTCTTCGTACATAGGCTCTATTGCCAAGATATCTCGTTTACCGTTTTCATCGATACCTACTACTACAGCTATTGCCAGGTTTTTAACCTGGTGACCTACACGGATTTTCTCGTATAAAGAATCCACCCATAATACCGGGTAAGTTTCTTGCAGAGGTCGTTGTCTAAAAGCAGCCACCTGGTCATTTAGCTCTTTGGTGATCTGAGAGACCTGGCCGCGGGAAATGGAATCAATACCAAGACTTTTTGCCAGTTTTTCAATCTTACGGGTCGATACACCGTTGATGTAAGCTTCATGGATAACATTCATCAATGCCACTTCAGATCGCTTTTTTTCAGTGACGAAGAAAGGGACATAACCACCTTTGCGGATTTTAGGGACAAAAAGGTACATGGTTCCCAAACGTGTATCAAAACGTCGAACTCGATAGCCGGAGCGGTATCCTGTACGCTGAGAGTTGCGTTCTGACTTGGAGGCATTGATTTTAGCAGTAACTTCAACTTCCATAAGCTGCTCACAAAGCCATTTGAGCATAGAAAGCATCGGATCTTCATCCGCTAAAAATTTCAATAGCATTTTTTCTAAATTTAGTTTATTATTAGAGTAAGCCATCGGTTTTTCACTCCTCCTTGGTTTGCTCTCACTTACCAAATTCGGAGTGGCCGATGGTTTTTCCTTCTTTTTATTTTGCGAACTTAATTATACATGATCATTAAAGAATCTAAGATAAATATGAATTATAAAGGAATGTCTTATATTACACATCATATTAGTTTGATAACACGAGACTATGATTTTCTATTCTTATAGAGGAAGACCAAAACGAAAATTTATATGGAGGTAGCAAAAGTGAAATATGAATACAAATTCATCGAAGTTCCATTAAGGGAAAAAGGTTTTAGAACAAAATTTGGAGAAGGTTTTGATAGATGCAAGGAAATTATTATTGAAGAGGCCGCTAAGGGATGGAGATTGAAGCAGATTGTTATTCCAGCCAACGAAAAAACCGGAGTAGCAGCCCCATATTGCTATCAAATAATCTTTGAAAAACCTATACAAGAATAGAATACCGAGAGTAAAAAATATTGGTGATGAATTAACTTTAGAGTTACATAGTATCATTTATATGTTGCGAATAGGTAGAAAAATGTTAAGTCAGAGGTATTAATTTCTTGCGAATATATAATTAATGATTTTTTAGGGGGCTTTAAGTTGAGCAATAAAAAACCGACTTCGTTAGCGAAAGCAATAAATATAATTTTTGAATCGGTAGAGTTTATTACACTAAGTTATATATTGATTTCTAGCATGTTTTCTTTAATAACCAACCCAGTGTATATTCTCTTTTTTGCTGTTAATGTTGTAATTATACAAAAATTCTGGACATCTTTGAAACATGCTTTAATGAGTAATATTGCAGTAATTGTTGTCTTTGTTATTTGTATTATTGTAATTGCTGTGTTGTTTCTAACCATTGGATATTTGTCTATGTCAATAATACCAGTTAAAATTTCGTAAAGTTTAATAAATTGAGAGTGTAAAACAAAATGTGCAAATTTTATTATTTAGAACTTACGCAATTTTTTTACACTCTCTAATTTATAAAAATTCGTGGGCATTGTGCATGCCCTGTCTCATCCCTAGAAATAATTGCAATAGCGAAGACATAAAACTATATACGCTACTAGTAAAGGGGCAGGTATAAGTAAAGATATTTTTGTTTAAATATATCAGTGCTGCAATTTTTGGTTCGGGTGTATCTTCGTGGAATAGTGAGTTATTCACTTATATGCTTAGTTATGTTGGTAATACACCGGTAGTTTTAAGTGTAATTTCGTTGGGGATCGGCATAATTTATCTTGTTATGGCGGAAAAGGAAAAACAGGTATGATATAAGACCATTTTGACTAATGATAATGAAAAAGTAATGCTAAAAATTTATTCAACTGTACATAAATCATTCCATTGTAAACCACCCGGAAAGTTCCGATTCAGATTGCCCAATCTGCACAAAAAGCAGCCAGATTAAGTGATCGGATCGAAAGGTTCTTGATGGAAGCCATTTGCGTTTTCTAACAAACCTTCAATTGAGATAAAACGCAGTATTACAGTAAAGGAGAAGTATGAGAGGGAGTTACCGGATTTTGAAATGCTTCCAAGCGAATGGCTTGAAATCAAAAGGAAAATCAGAGGGAGATAATTATGAATCAAAAAGAAAGAATGTTGGCCGGTCTTCCGTATAAAGCATGGCTGGATGGATTACCGGAGGAACGAATGGAGAATAAAAAGAAGTTATATGAGTATAATCATTGCAGACCTGATGAAAGTGAAAAAATTGAACAATTAATTAGGAATATTCTGGGTAAGGCGGGTGAAGGTATTCATATTGAAGCCCCTTTTTATTGTGATTACGGAAAGAATATTGAAGTAGGAGATAATTTCTATGCAAATTTCAACTGCGTTATTTTAGATGTGGGAAGAGTAATCATAGGTAAGAATGTAAAATTTGGTCCGAATGTTTCTTTGTATACTGCAGGTCATCCAATACATCCTGATTCTCGAAATTCTGGATATGAATATGGTATTGGTATTACAATAGGTGATAATGTTTGGATTGGGGGAAATGTGGTTGTAAATCCTGGAGTTCATATTGGTAATAATGTTGTTATAGGTTCGGGAAGTGTTGTGACCAAAGATATCCCTGATAATGTAATTGCAGCTGGAAATCCGTGCAGGGTTATTCGTGACATTACAGAAGAAGACCGAAAATATTATTATAAAAACTGTGAGTTTGATGTGGAGGATTACTGAGGGTTACAGGGATTAGCTTTTTGATTTCACAACGGTTGTACATCAAATAAACTTCTTCCACTCTGTACATGTCAGAAGTGAAGCAAAAATAACACTATTAGGAAACGTGGTCTATTTGGGTTAAGGGAATCCCTCTAGACCATGTTTTTTTATTAGGATTTCTGATCATTTGATTCTGAATATATGTTTGCGATGTGATGACATCCCATCATCCAAATAGCTTTTAGGCTAGATGACTTCAGAGCAAACAACACAAATGTTATATTATTCCATTTATGCGGGCAACATGGAAATCAATTGCGCAATTTTGAGACAAAAGGAGGATTTATGAGGAAAAGAAAGTAGTTATAATAGATAGTGTGAAACAGGAAGGGGAATATAACACAGAAGTAATTGTGAAAGCCCTTTGAATACCCAAATATGATAATTTACATTAAAGCAATGTCAGCAATGGAGGGGAAAAAATGGGGAATGTTTTACGCGCTTATACGGAGCAATATGAATGCGAAAATCAAATGCTGTTTCAGGCAATCATTAATTTAAGAAGAGATGATAAAAAATTCTTTGAACAGGTGTACAAGCTGTCCGAGCGATACATCTATGCGATCATATATCGAATAATCCGCGATAATGAGAAGGCTGCAGATCTGATGCAGGATACATATATTCAGATATACAAAAAAATACATTCGTTAAAAAATGTAGAAGCCTTTTTCGTATGGACGGGCAGAATAGCCACCAATAATACTTTAAGATTTATCCAGAAGGATAGCAGAGATGTTTTATTGAAGGAAGAAGAAAATGATTTTATTTTTGAAAATGCAAGGGATGACAAAGAAAAATTTTTGCCGGAAGATATTCTGGTAAATAAAGAAAAACGTGAGAAAATACGTGAAATAATCAATAACTTATCCCAGGAACAAAAAATAACGGTTCTGTTTTATTATTTCGCAGAGATGTCTGTCAGTGAAATTGCACAGGCAATGCAGTGTTCGACCGGAACGGTTAAGTCAAGGCTAAATTATGCAAGAAAGCAAATAAAAAAAGCGGTACTGGATACAGAGAAAAGGGAAGGTGTCAAACTATACAGTCTATCTGCTTTGCCTTTGTTTACCCTGCTATTGCGGGATGAGATGGCTAATATTGCCGTGCCTAAAATGGTATTATCCTCTGTGGTGAAAGGAATAGCTGAAGCCTTAGGCGTAAACATAGCCGGAGCAGCAGGGATAGAAGCCGCAGAGATAGTTCAGAAAGGTATAAAAGGCATAAAAGAAACGATACGTAAATTCTTTGAAACTACCGGTGGTAAAGTAGCAAGTGGTGCAGCAGTCGCGGTCGTTGCAGGAACGGTTGCAATAACGCAGATTTCAACACCTCTCTATGTTACATCGAACAGGATTCTTGAGTCTGTATATGGGTGTGTGCATAATGATTTTTATGCCTATTCATCAGAAGATACGGAATTCAAATATCTTATTGACGGCCGGTATCTGATCTTTCAAAACGACGATGGACAAGTAGGATTGTATACCATAGACGGTAAAGAGGTCTTACCGATTGAATTTGATGATATAGAGTGTAATGATTATACCGGCGGTTTATTACGGGTGCAAAAAGGGAATAAGCAAACATACTATGACAAATCTGTGCAAATCGTTTGTGACGGTATGTATGAATCTCTAAGTGATGTCATCGACGGGGTATTTTATTGTGTGGAAGATTACGACGATTATCAATGCAGGCTTTATTCTGTTGATGGGACGCAAATATCTGATTCTACATATGATGAAATAGGCATATGATGAAATAGGAGAGATCGTCAATGGATTAATTACCGTTAAGAAAGAAGGAAAATGGGGTGTGTTAAGGAAAGATGGAGAATTCGTCGCGGACTTACTGTATGATGAGGCGTATTTAGGTGATGGAGAATATATTGCTTTAAGTGCGGCAATGGGAAACGGAACAAGATTAACTGTATTGGACAGTGCTGGGAATGCAGTCTATACAACAGATTCTGTGGAAGGACTGTATTTTAAAAAAGGATTTTATAATGGTGTTGCCAGCCTGATAGGTAATGTAGATATGTTGACCTGGATTCATTTACCAATAAAATCAGATGGGACGATCCTTTTTAACCCAACTGAAAGGGATTATTCAATTCATGACGAAGACTATGATTTTGAATTGTATGAAAATGGGTATTTTTCATATTATAATGATAAAACAGGTGAAACGGTACTGTTTAATTCTGAAGCAGAGCAAGTCGCCTCCGCTTCCGGCTTTACTTTTTTATTTGATAGATTTATTGTAAAAGACGGTAAAAAATACAGCATAATGGATGATGAAGGCAACGCAATGACACCCCAATACGATAAAATTGACTTTCTGTATAAGGGCAAATATTATATATGTTCGGATTATAACAGATCTGATTTATATAATAAAGATGGATCGTTGCTGTTCAATGAGGCCCTGAGCATTTATAGTATTGGTTGTGAGATGTTTCTATGCAGTTTAGAAGACAGAACCTTTGTCGTTAACGGGCAGGACGGAACGAGTTTTGAGCTTTCACAGAATGAATATATTGAATCAAACTATTCTGATGGCTATGCGATAAAGCGCACGGCGATAGGAGGGCAAACGGAAGTTAAATATGAAATAATAGATAAGAAAGGGAAAGTAAAACATAAAATAAGCGTTCCAAACGATGATTATTATAATATTGAGCATGTGATTGTCTTGAAGGAAGGGGTGTACTCCTACAGATATAAAGGCAAATGCAATATAAAAAAATGGTGATTTTTTATGCAGAGACCCAGAGACCAAATTGTATCTTTTGAAGAAGCATAGGGCATAAAGCTCAAGTTCAGGAAGGAGAATGACGATGTTTCAAAATGGGGGAGATGTTTGTATGAATAAAAAATATACTGAAATTAACTCAAAGGTGATTGATAAATGGGTTGAAGAAGGCTGGGAGTGGGGACAACCCATAAGTCATGAACTGTTTGAAAGAGCAAAGAATAATGATTGGTTTGTTCTGTTAACACCCACAAAACCCGTGCCAAAAGATTGGTTTTGCGATATGAAGGGAGCTGAAATATTAGGTCTGGCTGCCGGCGGTGGCCAGCAAATGCCAATATTTACGGCATTAGGAGCAAAGTGTACGGTACTGGATTATTCAGACCTGCAATTGCTGAAAGAAAAAGAGGTTGCAGAAAGGGAAAATTATGAGATTACCCTCGTGAAAGCCGACATGACAGATCCTCTGTCTTTTGAAGATGAATCCTTCGATCTAATTTTTCATCCGGTTTCGAATTGCTATATTGAGGACGTCTTCCCCGTTTGGAAAGAGTGCTACAGGGTACTGAAGAAAGGTGGAATCCTATTGTCCGGACTGGATAACGGTATAAATTATATTTTTGATGACGAAGAAAAAATGCTGGTTCGCAAACTGCCTTTTAACCCACTAAAGGATAAACAACTATATGAAGAATCGGTCAAAAATAATTGGGGAATTCAGTTTTCACATACCATTGAAGAGCAAATTGGAGGACAATTGAAAGCGGGATTTATCCTTACAGACATATATCAGGATACAAACGGTACAGGCAGACTTCATGAATTCAATGTCCCAACTTTTTATGCAACCAGAGCAATTAAAAAATAAAGCGGTCACTGGAATCGTCAATGGCAGTTCAAAAAATGACACTTCTGTTTGATCTGGCTTAAAGGGGGAGATATTTCAAGATGTAATAATAGTCAGGCAAGAGGATGAGAAGGATTATAGGACGACTCTTTGGGTGGACAGAGTCGTCCACCCCTACCCATTGACGGCCATAATGGATTCCAAAGACATGCTTTAGTCGGCTGGCTTCCCTGGAGGAATACCCCAACATATAGAGAATGAAGGCGGTGGACTAATGGAAATTAACGAGAAAATTTACCTTGAGGAATATAACCCTGAATGGATTAGGCAGTATGAATATGAAAAAGAACAACTATGCAACGCTGTTGGAGAGACACAGTCCTTGCTATTGAACATATAGGAAGCACATCCATTCCAGGGATTTGGGCAAAACCGATTGTTGACATTATGGTAGGTGTAGAGTCCTTCCCCCTGGGAGAATCCCTGATTGATAAAATGATAGAACTGGGCTATGAATATCTTGGTGAAGCAGGAGTTCGTGGAAGGCTATATTTTCTAAAGAGATTTCCAAAGGCATATAATGTTCATGTTACCCAATTTGGGAATATGATTTGGAAAAACAATATTCTTCTGCGGATTAAGTCTATATAATGGTGTAAAAATGAGTTGAGCCATAACTCATACCTCGGTTAAAATATAAGTTACCCAACAAATACCACCAAACCGAGGAGGGTGAACCATGGCTCAGTTTAATATTACAATAACCGAGGAACTTTTGCACGGACTTTTTTTATCAAATGGCAGGGATGAAGCATTTTCCAAACTGTTGGATGAAATCTTCAACCAGGTACTCTTGGCCCAATCTACAGAACAGCTGGGTGCTGAACCTTATGAAAGGACGGAAGGAAGAACCGCCTATCGTAATGGTACCAGAGAAAGGCAACTAACTACTCGAGTTGGCACACTTACCTTAAGGGTACCCCGTCATCGCAATGGTCAGTTCAGCACCGAGCTATTTATGCGCTATCAGCGGAGCGAGCAGGCACTGGTGTTAGCGATGATGGAGATGGTCATCAACGGAGTTTCTAACCGAAAGGTTGAGTCGATTACTGAAGAGCTCTGTGGTAAGAAGTTTTCAAAATCGACTATCTCCACTCTATGCAAGAACCTGGATCCAATGGTGAATGCATTTCGAACACGGTCTCTGAAAAGCCATTATCCCTTTGTAATGGTGGATGCCATTTATGTAAAAGTCCGTGAAAACAAGCGTATACAATCCAAAGGGCTGCTTATTGCCATCGGCATCAATGAGGAAGGATATCGGGAGGTAATTGGATTTCAGCTGGCAAACAGTGAGTCCGAAAACAGCTGGGGCGAGTTCTTTGGATCCTTAAAAGAACGAGGGCTGAAAGATGTCCACCTTGTGACCTCGGATGACCACAAAGGCCTTGTAAATGCTGTCAGAAAACACTTTCAGGAAGCTAGCTGGCAGCGTTGTCAAACCCACTCTCCAGGAACATGCTGGACCATGCCCCTAAGGCATTGCAGCCAGAAATCAAGGAAGACCTGGGCCGGCTATACGAGTCTGTCGATCTCGAGAGTGCCCGCAAGGTTCGAGACCAGATTATCGCAAAGTATGAAGCCAAAGCACCAAAAGCCACAGATTTGTTGGACGAAGCTTTTGACGATATTACTGCCGTTCTATCTTTGCCTCTTAGGTACCGGAAGCGACTTCGTACCACCAATGGAGTAGAGAGACTTAATGAGGAAATCCGTCGTCGGGAACGGGTCATTCGGATTTTCCCCAATGAGGCATCTGTTATTCGGCTTATGGGAGCACTTTTAATGGAGCAGGACGAAAAATGGCAGACAGGGCGCAGATATTTTGATATGGAGCTTTATTACCATACTGTCCGAGGTAATGATTCAGAAGACGGCACAGCTGCTTAAAACGTTTTCTCTGGATAGCCGCATTTATTCCACGGTCTGTTGACAACGAGCCTCCCATGGCATGTTTGTAGGCATCAGGGCCATCACTCCACCATGATAGGTAGGTCTGACGCTGGAGTAGTGATGCCCGGCCAACCAGCCTAACATGCCATGTACTCATCGTCAACAGCTTTCGCGGCATAAACGCTTTGATGCAGTTTTTTTAACCGAGTAAATTTACACACTAATATGGACTTGACTTATAGTGGTATTCCGGAGTGTTGGCGCCACAGCAGATATTGTTCAAACCTTTAAGGGACTTGTCGAAAAGGACGGTGAAGTCTCCCTTTAAATTGTATGGCCCGATATATCTGGCACACAAGCCGGAATCCTCTGTAATCACGGCCGGGTAGATGTCTTCTCCAAGGTAGTTTCTCAGCTTTGTTTCATTGACATCCAGATCTCCCCGGATAAACAGGGTCACATATTCATCATTGGATTTTTTCTGATATATCACGGCCTTGCAGGATTTTTCCTTCGGTGCATTCAGAAAATTGCATACATCTTCAATGGTTTGCATATTGGGGGTATGCACAAGGGTCAACTCTTCGGAAATCTCATCCCTTATATTTTCGATAATGTTTTCGGCTACCTCCATATTTGCACGGTAATCACATTCGGTGCAGACAGCGATGGAGTCTTCGCCGGCGGGAGTGAGCAACATAAATTCGTGAGAAATATCTCCTCCCATCATGCCTGAGTCCGAAGCGACCGAAATGACTTCGGGAATACCTACCCTTGCGAATATGCGCTCATAGGCCCGGAAGCATCTTTCATAGTATTGTTCCAGATCCTCCTGGGAGGTATGGAATGAATAGGCATCTTTCATGGTAAATTCCCGTGCCCGGATGAGTCCGCCGCGGGGCGCGCTTCATCCCTGAACTTGGTCTGGATTTGATAAATCATGAAAGGATACTTCGCATAGCTCTGTCCATACTCACGTACAAGCTGTACCGCCGCTTCTTCATGGGTCATGCCAAGTACATAGGGACTTTCGTTCCTGTCCTGGAAACGCAATAATTCTTCTCCGACGCTGGAGTATCGTCCGGATTCTTCCCAAAGGGAGGCCGGCAGCACAACAGGGAACGATACTTCCTGTCCGTCTATGGCATCCATCTCCTCGCGGATAATTTGTTCGATTTTTCCGGTGATACGGCGAAGGGGAGTATAGGACGAAAAGATACCGTTCGCCACATTTTTTATATAGCCGCCCCGAATCATGAAGGCATGGCTGTCAATCACACAATCGGAGGGCCTTTCCTTAAACCTGTCGCCGACAAGCTTTTCAATTCTCACGATAAAACCTCCTACATTGTATTTAGATACATGATTTTCCTCACAAAATGCCGTATCAGGATAGCAGAAAAAATGTCCAATGTCAAGCTTGCAAAGCCGGCACAGCTAGGGAAAGGATCATGCGAGCTGTGATTTAAAATAATCCGCCGGCGAGTCGGCTACAAACCTACTGTCCACAAAATTCGCATTCTGCTTAAGCTTCACCTGCACTTGGTTTAAAATGGCTATTAATGCTGACCGCTCATTTTCATCGAAGGTGAAATCAATTCCGTATTCATATATTTGGTCCAGCGTTTCTTCCGCCCATACGGGGCATCCGAAGACCCTTATCTCTTCCCCTAAGAGCTCTGTTACAAACAGCAGCACCAAATCCCTTCGAACCGGGAGTTTTAAATTGGACATAAATCGTAATCCGCCGGGTCCGATGTCTTTTATGAGTATCTTTGAATGTCCTGCATCCACTTTTTCTCCACGGATTTCCAGAATCGTCATATCGGCTTCAAGCAATTGTTTCAATTGGATCCGGTAAAACTTTCTTCTGTCTTCATAAAGCTGTACTTTGGGGTCCTTCTCCAGAAGAGGTATGCATTCTTTTTTTGCCAGCATTTTCTTGAACTCGTATTCATCCACCGGCTTACTATACAAATAGCCCTGTCCAAAACGGCAGTTGAATGCCAATAAACAGGATAATTGATCCCAGTCTTCAATTCCTTCAGCTACCAGCTTGATCTCAAGTTCCTGGGCCATATTGATGAGGTTCCTGGTAATGATGGAGCTGGTTTCATTGGAGCAAATGTTCTTTATAAAGGAACGGTCTATCTTTATAATGTCGACATTAAACATGTTCAAATATCCCAGGGAAGAGACCCATGTGCCAAAGTCGTCGATGGCTACCTGTATACCCAATGCCTGTAGATCCTTTATGTGTGAAATGATCATATCCGGGCTTTTAGCCAAAACACTCTCCGTAATTTCTATGATGAGAAAATGAGGATCGAGCCCAAACTCAGCAATGGTGTTTTTTATTTTTTCGACAAAGTTGCTTTCAAAAAACTGAATGCTGGAATAATTAATCGATACCTTTATTGTAGGCATGCCATCATCAAGCCATTCCTTGTATGTCTGACAAACTTTTCGCAACATCCAGCTGCCCAGATCGACGATAAAACCCGATTCTTCTGCAATGGAAATAAACTCTCCAGGCGATACCAAGCCCCAGCTTGGGTGTTCCCATCGAATCAATGCTTCCGCCCCTAAAATTTCGTTGGTTCTCAGAACCACCTGGGGTTGAAAATATACTCGAATCTCCTCTTCTTCAAGGGCTTTGTGAAGATCATTCCGAAGCATCAGTCGTTTATAATCATGGATGTCCATATTCGAGGAGTAGAAGATATACTTATTCCCGCCTTCGTCTTTTGCCCTGCGCAATGCAATACTTGCACGCTTAATGAGAGAAGCGTAATCCTCGCCGTCGCTGGGATAAGTGCTGATTCCTATGCTTGCAGTGATATACAACTCATACATACCTACATGAAAAGGACGCAGAAATAAACCCAGGATGCCCTTAACCATGTCCAAATATATTTTTTCCTTTAATCCTGGTACCACAATAACAAACTGATCCCCCAGATAGCGGCATATGATCTGGTCCTTCAGGTGCTTCCTTAAACGCTTAGCGATTTGAACAATCAGCTCATCGCCTAAACCATAATCCAAAGCATCATTAATCTGCTTAAAATTGTCTATATCCAGCATCATCACTGCGAATTGGTTATGCTTCTTTTTAGCCGGTTGGCATCGATTGGTTATTTCATTCTTTAGGTAGGCGGCGTTTGGAAGCCCGGTTAGTTCATCATGACTGGCTAAATAAGCTATATGCTTTTCCATTGCTACCTTTTTGGAAACGTCTCTGAAATGAATGACGATTGCCTTTATGTCCGGTTCGTGCAGTAGATTCTGCATATGAACTTCCAAAAAGATGTTCTTGCCTGACTTTGATTTCATAAGCACAACTTCTTGCAACTCTTTATCGGGGCCAAGCAATACAGCGTCTACCATCTTTTTCAGCTTTTGAACTTGTTCTCCTGAATAGTAGTCATATATTCTTTTTCCGATCTGTTCCTCTGCTTTATAACCGATAACCCTTTCAGATGCTTCGCTGATGTACTGGATTGTGCCGTCCGGATCGATGATTTGAAACACATCATTGGATTTTTGCACCAATATTTGGAATAACCTTTGCATTTTCCAGAGTTCTTTTTCCTTGTCCTCGATTGCCCTTTGCATTTCCTTTGTTTCTGTGATATCTTGAGAACTTTCATATGAATAACGTGGATTTCCATGTTCCGAATCCTGTCTTAACCGGAAGAGATTCTTTAATCTCTCGATTTTTTTCAAGATGACTGCCATATACATGACCCTCCAAATCGGTAAAAGTGTTGTTAATTGTAGTGCTTCCCATCTTTATCTGTCATGACTTCAACAAATGCATCAACGATATCGGGATCAAACCTGAAGCCGGCCTGCTTCTTGATTTCTTGAATCGCTTCTTTGGCATGCATGCCTCTCTGACTGATCATGGCATCATAGGTTTCCGCTACGGCAATAATTCGGGCGGTTTTCGGAATCTCTTCGCCCTTTAAGCCCTTGGGATAGCCCGTACCATCCCAGTTTTCATGGTGGGTCAGTATAGGCTCCGCCAAGTCGATGGTATCATCAAAGGAATTTAGGATTCGATAACCGATCACAACATGCTCTTTCGTTTCATTCTGCGTATGATCAAGCATTTCATCTTTATGCAGGATACCTTCATCCAAGCCAATTTTCCCGATATCATGAAGGTATCCGGCCTCTTTAAGCCTTCTCAGTTCGTCTTCAGGTAAGTGCATATGCCTGTCGATGCTTTCACAGATTTCGCTTACGTTCTTTGAATGGATCTTTTCTTCGGGGTTATGCCTGTGTAGTTCCTCAATAATGGTTTGTATCGTGGTGCTTTTTATCTTGCTGCGATCTATCGCTTTTACGGAATACATTTTGCTCTCCGCTGCTTTTAAGGTATGTAAAATCTCTTCATCTTCATGGGTTTTCGTATGGCAACCCATGGATATGCTTCCGTGAATGGCCTTGACCTTTATCCGGGAGAATTCGTCCCGAATCTTTTCCATGATCCTTTCTGCATCCTCTGAGCTTGTTCCGGGAAGGAGCACAACAAATTCATCTCCTCCTACCCGGGCAATAATGTCCTTTTTCCTGCAAACCTTTTTTAGAACCTTTGCTGCACTTTTCAGAAGCATATCGCTGGCTTCATGTCCAAAGATATCATTGGTCAGCTTTAAACCATTCATATCTGCGGAGAGAATTGAAATGGGTAGATTCTCCGCTAGATCAATCCGTTTCAACTCTTTCTCAAAACGGCGGCGATTGTATAGATCCGTCAATTCATCATGATAGCTCAGGTATTCAATTCTTTCCCTTTGCTTTCTTCTCTCCGTGATGTCTCGGAAAACCAGCACGACGCCGACAGTCATCCTCTTTTCATCCTTGATCGGAGCGGCACTGTCTTCGATATGGTATTTGGCACCATCCTTGGAACGAAGCACTGCGTGATTCCCCAATTCCTGAATCGTATCGGTCTCGAACGCCTGCTCAATGGGATCATTGATCGTCAACTTCTCATCCTCATGGGATAATACAAAGACTTCTTTATAATGCTTGCCTCTGGCTTCATCAATCGTCCAACCGGTCAATTTTTCGGCCACTTGATTCAGCATGATGACTCGGCCTTCTTCATCAATCACCATGACGCCGTCGCCAATGGACATCAGGATCTGCAAGAACTTGTTTCTCTCCACTGCCAAGTTATCGAGGCTTTCTCGCCTCTCCTTGGCGTACCATACCCCATTCGTGAGAGCGATCATTTGGTAAACGTCATTGTAGTCATAATCTTCTTCCTTGTTGGCCAAACCCACTGTTGCAACAATCCTGCCGTCTATGATGACGGGTATGGACATGAATTTCTGAATTCCTACATGACCATGGGGATATCCCTTTTTTATAGGATTGGAAGCTTTATAATCGTTGATAATGACGGGTTCTCTCCGGCGAACCGCCTCTCCCCACAATCCTGTATTCTGAATGTTATACTTTGTTTGTTTATCGGCTATTTTACAATCGGACATGACACCTTTCGACCAGGAACTCAAGGTAAATTCCTTTCTGTCTTCATCGTATAAAAAGATATAGCCGTATTTGCTCTCGGTCAGCCGCAAAGATTCATTCAGCACATAATCCAGCTGCTCTTGGGTGGAATCAAAATGCCTGGTCAATACATCCACAAGAATCTGATTCCGCAGCAATCTTTTCTCTTCCCTTATTTTTCTGTGATGTTCTTCCGTAATATCTTCTATGTAAGCACCGACACCATAGTTGCCATTCATCAGCTTGACAGGAAACTTTGTTGTATTGTAAACTCTGTTTCCGATCACTGCCTCATCGATGATAAGGCTTTTCCTTTCCAAAACGTCCTGATCGGTTTTATTTTGTATGGATGCAAATTCTATGTCAGCCAGATCAAAATCACCTTTTCCGATGATCTCGGATTCCTTCTTTTGAAAGAAATCAGCAAGGGCTTTATTGACAAAGATATATTTTAAATCTTCATCTTTTTAAGATATTTGTTTATTGTCTGCGTCGACAAAAGTTTTGCGCAGCCTATTAAGCGTTTCAATTTCATGGTTTCGCGCCTTTACTTTCTTCAGGTTTTTATTTAATATGAAACTGAACAAACATATTAGAACAACCACCCCTGACAAAACCGAAATCAATGTATTGTTGATCAATTGGTTCCGTTCCTGGAGTCGGGTTTTTTCGGTAATGTCATGGATGATGGCAAAAAGCAATGTCCTATTTCCATAGATGTGTGGACAGGAGTAAACCTCGACGGTTCGGATTTCTCCATTGACAAGGCGATGTTCAAGAATATAGTAATTTTGTTTCTCTTTAGAGGCGACCTCCATCCTTTCTTTCGTTTCTTCCTCCGATGAAACATTGATTTGATGAATGTTCATCGACTCCAGCTCTTGAACGCTGTATCCATAGAATTCGGAAGCAGCTGGATTGGCATGCTCGATGGCACCGGTTTCTAAATCGATTATCAGCATGACGGATCCATGTTCTTCGAACATCTCATAAAAATCCAAATCGATTGAATGCGCATTTGCAGTCAACGATGTACCATATAAAAGAAGTACAGACATAACAAATACAGTGAATGCTTTTTTCATCATCTTTTACACCACTTTACAATATTCTTA
>JBMNLC010000010.1:0-62196 GCA_050952525.1 Clostridia bacterium
GCATAGCCCAATTTCACCAGTTCTTCTATTGCCATCTTTTCAATTTCAGATTCGCAAAGCTTAGGCATTTTCTGCACCTCTTTGGTTATATTCTTTTTTTATCTCATCTATTATCTTTTCCGAATATAAAAATGTTGTTGATGTTTTTTTGCTTATTGGGTTTAGTTTTCGCTGATAGCTGAAAGTTGGATTCTGCTTTAGCTTACGCATGATGTCATAAAATTCATTATTTTGCTTAAAGCCTGGGATTTGTTCTTTACATTTAACGAATACATCATTATAAGTTAAAGGATATTTATTAATAATTTCCTCATCAGACAAATATACCTTCTGTGCATTGGGGTTGTTCACCAACTGAAACTTACTTACTTTTACAAATTTAGCGTCTGCTTCATCTAGTGATGTTATTGCAACTAGCAAATCACTGTTAGATATCTTTTTTACGCTCTCCATATAAACACTAAATCCTAAAACTACTGATTCTTCAATATTCTGATCTTTTAAGTCCTGAACTACTTTTATTATCTTTTCAATAAATTTTTTTGCCTCCTCAGAATAAACACTGCTGACTGCTTTTTTCGACAAAAAGTCTTGGGGTTTGAACGGCAACTTGAACCCAAGAGGCATTATAAATAATCCTTCTTTATTAATTATATCTTTGCCAAAATATTCTTTAACAAATTCAACATAGTTTAGCGCACAGCGAGCAAGTAGCATAAAAACTTGCGGTTCTAGAGATTCACGATAGAAGTGTGCTATGTTATTCCTGTACTCTTCTATTAAGGAAAGATTCTCTTTTATAGCAGTAAAACTGTTTGCTTTTTGTCTGTTCAAAGATTCATTAACATACGTAACTGCTTTACTAAATGAAATTGTACGCCCATCGTTTTCAAAGATAGATCTGTTCTTTATATATTTTCTGATAAACGCTTTTAAAATTAACTCCCAAGCATTAAAGAGCAATAATGTAGTTGTTTCATATCGATAAGGTATGTTGGGTTTATTGTGGATCTCAATGGCAGCAAAATAGGCAGCGATAGAATTCTGTATTAAGTTATACTGAATCATTTTTCGCTTTGCCATATTATGTACCTCCTTAGATATTTACACGAACTTCACCGCTAATTAACTTGGGTAGCAAAGTATCACGAAGTTTTGATAAAGTACGAATTTGAACGGTATTTTCATATATTTTTAAATCAAAATATTTCGCGAAATTATCAAAATAGCACACCAATTTCTCTGGAGGAATAACATTATCAATCGAAAGAAATTTTTCTCTACTAATAGATCCAAAAACCGTTCCATCATCATCAAATGTATTGAATAATTCTTGTAATGATTTCATTTTATAGAATGTATAATGCTTGTATCCCTTTTTATGTATTGGAATAGCCAAACCACGCCCTATACAACATTTATACAGGGCCATATTCAGTGCTCCTACCGGAGCACGGACAACTTAGTAAAGTATCAAATTTATCAGCTATTTTAATGGGTTCACTGCAATACTGTTTTTCTAATGGAAATCTGAAGCCAAATTCTGCCTTCCCCTTGGAAAAATGGCAATCCAATCTTTAAATCGTTATATGTTTCTCCTTTAGGAGATTGTCCCATTGTAATATTGAATTCATCCCCTAATTTTCCAACTTCCCATTCATCACTCGCATCCTCAATAAACCATTTTCTAAAATAAGCCTGAGCCAAGTCCTCAAGTGTTTTATTCTGCCTTGTCAGAAGGTCGATTTTATCGTCAAGGGAGGATAGAACTTCAGCTATGGCCTTTTGTTCGGGAAGAGGAGGTATATTCCAAATAGTTTTTTTTAAAAAATTCCAATCAGCCCGCGGCATCCTTGTACCTTCATCAGTTGAATTTGCAGTATCAACAAATTCTTGATTTGCTAAAAAATAAAATAAGAAATTCTGGTCAAAATTATTTTTTGCTCTACATACCCAAATATCTGTGGAACAGACCCCGTCAAAAGGTGCTTTTATTATTTTTCTAAAATATGGGCGTAATTTCCCAAACAATACATCATCTTTCTTATAAAAATATTTGTTACTTTGTACACTGTTTGAATAACCCCACCCATTTAATCGCAAAGAACCTTGTTCAATATGTTCAAGTCCAATGTACTTAAACTGTTGTTCATTTGATGGTTTAAATACTTCTTTTACTATGCAAAAAATATTTTCAAGCTTTTCTTCTCTCCACTCCGTCATAACTCAATCCCCACTTTTTCAAGGTTTTCCTTAATTCTCTCATCTAGCTTTGCGCTTGCTTCCATCTGCTCTTTAAGCTCGGCGGTAAGTTTTCTGACTCGCTCTTCAAAGTCGAAGTCGTCATCCTCTTCAGGCAATCCTACATACCTGCCCGGGGTCAGCACATAATCGAGTTCCCGCACTTCATCAAGAGTTGCGGATTTGCAAAAGCCGGGGACATCCTTATATGAGCCGTCATCCTTTTTCCAACTGTGGTAAGTATCAGCTATTTTACGGATGTCATCATCGGTGAGCTCGCGGGTTCTGCGGTTTATCAAAGTTCCCATATTCCGTGCATCAATGAACAAAATCTTGTTTCGGCGCGGGTGTTTCGGATCTGTTTCCTTTTCTCTTGACAAAAACCACAAACATGCGGGAATTTGGGTGTTCAAAAATAGCTTTGCCGGCAGGTTTACAATACAATCTACAAGACCGGCTTCAATAATGTTTTTGCGGATTTCTCCCTCGCCGTTTGTTTTTGACGAAAGGGAGCCCTTAGCCATAACGAAGCCGGCGGTTCCTTTGGGCGAAAGGTGGTACAAAAAGTGCTGGATCCACGCATAGTTAGCATTTGATACCGGCGGCACACCATACTTCCAGCGTCCGTCGGATCGCAGCAGTTCTCCGCTCCAGTCGCTGTCATTAAAAGGCGGATTAGCAATTACAAAGTCAGCCTTAAGGTCGGGGTGAGCATCGTTTAAAAATGAACCTTCGCTGTTCCACAAAACATTGGTGCTGTCAATTCCTCGTATAGCAAGGTTCATTTTGCAAAGCCGCCATGTTGTTTGGTTGCTTTCCTGACCATAGATAGAAACAACACGCTCGAAAAGATTATCAATTTCACGTGATTTTCCGTTATAGTGATCTCTGTGGGCTTCAACGAACTTTTCGCTTTGAACAAACATACCTCCACTGCCGCAGCAAGGGTCAAAAACCCTACCTTCGTAAGGTTCCAGCATTTCAACAAGCAACTGTACTACGGAACGCGGCGTATAGAACTGTCCGCCTTTTTTACCTTCTGCAAGGGCAAACTGTCCAAGAAAATACTCATATACCTGCCCAAGTATATCACTTGATTTAGAAACGCTGTCACCAAGCGCAATCGTACCAATCAAATCAATCAGACCACCGAGAGACTGCTTGTCCAGCTTTTCTTTTGCGTATTCTTTCGGCAAAACGCCTTTGAGGGATGGGTTATCCTTTTCTACGGCCTCCATAGCTTCGTCTATATCTTTGCCGATCGTCGGCAGCTTGGCTCGACTTTGAAGATAATCCCAGCGTGCCTGCGGTGGCACATAGAATACATTCTCCGCACGATACTCATAGGGATCGTCAGGGTCCGCTCCTTCGTACTCGCCCTTGCCTTCTTTAAGTTTATAATATAAATCATAAAAACTGTCTGATATGTATTTTAAAAAAATAAGCCCGAGAACAACGTGCTTATATTCCGCAGCATCCATATTTTTGCGGAGCTTGTCCGCAGCTGCCCAAAGTACCTGTTCAATAGGCTGCTCTTTTACTTCATTTTTTGATTTTTTAACTTTTGCCATTCTACTCTACTCCTCTATTTTTTATCTTTTTTCACACGCAAATCGTCAGGTTTCTCAGCATCCTTAGGTATCGCCCATGCCCATCCCAGGCGTACAGCGCCCTTAATGCGCCCCTGCTCGCATAAAACTTGAACTCTGCGCGGGGATATATTCCATTTTTCAGCAGCTTGTTTTGCCGTTAAGTAATCCATTATGAATACCTCGCAGAACATGAGATTCCAGTTTTTATTATATGCGAAGAAACGAACAATTTCAATATTTTACAACTTTATATATATTAAAGCCTTTTCAAGAGTAGATGTACTTGCATTAAATATACATCTATCCTGCTTACTCAACTTCCTTCAAAAACAGTCATTATCTAACTTGTCAACTCAACCCTGCCAATTTTCGGGCTCAAATTTTATCCAAAAATATACCCTCGATATGTTTCCACATACGCATTTTTACCCTTTCTCTCGAGTAGACAAGTTGAATGTAAACGCGAAAAGCCAGTAATATTAAGGGTTACGACGTTGACATCAACGCTACGCACTCCACATGATGTGTATAAGGGAACATATCCATAGACCTTATTGTTTGTTATTTTAGAACTGCACCATCTACACATTCTTCATCATATCTTTTTGTTATTACTCCTTTTTCCTATTCCTTCATGATCATATAAGATTAACGCAAAAGCATATCCATGAAAGTCACCATATATCAGTTACACCCAGTCTCTTTATTAAAAATAAAAGGTGGAGGTTATCCACCCTGATTACCTAAATGAGGGAATTTCATAACTACACTTTTTACGATGATACAATGGAGTATATCCCTAAATGCTGAAAGAAGTGCTGATTCCGTAGTTATCAAAAGAGAATATGGCTACTTCCAGCACGTATCATCTTAAAAAAGGGGAGTCTAATCCCCTGAATAAACAACAGAGTTTTAAAAATGTCCCTTAAGCGGCTTTCTCACTATCTTTAGGTATATTAACTGCAATGGTTCCTGCAATCAATGCAATACAGCTCAAGAGAACATGAACTTTGGTTTTCCTGATACCTTTCACAGTAACATTGTTGAGGTATAAGTTTTCCTTTAGCCTCGCAAAGGCTCTTTCAACAGAGGTACTCTCATTATATAGTTGCTGACATTTGGCTGATCCTCTGTATGGATAAGAAAAATATCTTGGATTATCAGATATCTTTTTCTTAACCACAGCGCCATAGCTGCTGGATGAGCACCAGTTAGTACCCATTGGATAATCAACCTTACCTGCCATACGAGGACAGCGGAACTTGATAGAACCATTATCATAGCCCCAGTAGGCCATTCGATATCCCATGGAACACAGGGGTGTGCAATCCCAATCAAGGCCTTCCGGTGGCGCATAGGCACCTCTGCGATTCAGAGGGCTTATGGCCTGGCATTATATTGGTCATGGATTATCCTATAGATGTTGTCATAATCATAACCCATGTCCATCATATAATACTTGGGATCGATTATATCAGCATACCGTTGCTTGATATCTTCGACCAACGGAATAGCCACAATGCCATCATTTACGCTGGCAGGAGTCACTCTGACTGTGACAGGCAACTCGCTTTTAGTATCCACTGCAGCATGGATTTTCCAGCCAAACCATCTTATCTGGCTGCCATGAGTGCCTCTTTTTGACCCCCAGTCAGGATGCTCTCCGTCATGGATAATCCTGGATTTAGGTACGGAAGCATCGTATGAATCCAGCTTACTGGTATCAATGGCAATATGTTCACCATCAATCATTCCGAGCTCTTTCGCCTTAACTACCAATTCCTCTAAAATATCCTCCAGGGAACCAAGGTTATCCGAGAGACTTTTCGTAAACCTTGAAAAGGTGGCTTCACTGGGCGTCTTACTTGCTACAGGGAATCCGCAGGTATAACGGAAAACCGGATCGGACTTGAGACGTTCCACCAATGTAAATGTAAAGTTGGTTATGGTATTTCCATATTCCAAGGGTGAAACGGTCCTTTTGTAAATGTGAAACCCGCTTATTCACTAGCCTGTAGAATATGAAATTCGCTCAAATAGAAGTTTCTTTTTAAAATTTCGAAGCTAAATATATAATTCCACATCATCCAATACCTTCAAAACTCCGTGCTATGTTCACAAAATTCGAGGCGGCACTTGCACAGGAATTAAAATAAACATGTGTATAGCTTGCCACGACATTCTTATACTGATAGCCGTCCATGTACCCATGCCCATCGCTGGTTTTAGCAGCATAAAAGTCCGATGAAAGCTCACAGTTTGTTATTCGCGACTGGTGGAACTCCTGCCCGCGAATTACGGTTCCGGCAGGACCGAGCAACGAATCGTAACGGGTTGTCAACTCGACGTAACGAATTTGCAAGTATGCCGGGTCCATCACAAAATCGATGGGGAGAACACCACTCATGGAATAGGTTTTACCATCAAAGTCAGTCAGTGAACGTCCAAGATAAATCAGCCCACCGCATTCGCCGTAAATCGGCATTCCCCGTTCGGCTGCACAACGCAATTGAGCAGCCAGATGGACGTTGTTTGCAAGTTCGCCGGCGAAACTCTCGGGATAACCGCCGCCAAAATAGACAGCGTCCGTACCGGGCGGCAACGGATCACCCCTGACGGGAGAGAACTCGACGATTTCAAATCCCGCTGCTTTCAGTGCAGCCAGATTTTCCTCGTAATAGAAGCAAAACGCGCCGTCCCGGGCGACCGCCAAACGAGCCCGATGGGGTCTAACTGCCGGTTTTTCAGATTGTGATTTCCGGATTGTCTTCGCTTTTAACGGAAATCCAAAAATCTTATCCACATCCATCTGTTTTGCGACGCGATACAAGTCGCTGTTATCGCTTGCAGCATTCTCGTATGTGGTAATCAGCCCAAGATGACGCTCTGCAACTTCAAGGGCTGGACTGTTGCTGACAACTGACAATACACGACTCCAACGTTCCGGACCGACTGCGTCTTTGATTAAGTTCATGTGGACAACACTTTCCGTGAATCCGCAGCGGTTCAGAATAAATCCGGCAATTTTCACCTTAGGGTCAAATGAGCTGACCCCGTCCATAATCGCTGCAGTCGTTCGCGTCATTCCGTATACGTCTATGACTACCACAACCGGTACGCCAAGGATCGCAGCGATATGGGCGGCACTACCCTCGTTTGTCCCCTTTGCTCCGTCGAACAATGCTCCCATACCCTCAATCACTGCAACATCCGCATTTTGGCTCCATCGAGAAAAAACATCCCGGATTCCGTCTTCACCCATCATCCAATAATCCAAGTTTACGGATGGCCTGCCGACAATGGCAGAATGATACATCGGGTCAATGAAATCCGGTCCGATTTTGAAGGGTTGAATTTCCAATCCTCTTGCCTTGAGAGCGGCAAGCAACGCCCGCGTCACTGTGGTTTTACCCGCTCCGCTGTGGGTTGCTGAGATGATGATCGCGGGCGTTCGATGGTTATACTCCATATCTTCACTCCTCATAAATCTTCATCATTTGTTGCTCCGATATCTAAACCATTTCACCTTGTCTGGGTGTATATCTATATACACTATATAGAATGTACAGATCAGATCCATATCGGCATTACCCGGCCGCTCCTTGCTGCCTTTCAGCTCCCTGTTCTAAAGGCCTGCAATCTTTCCATCGACATCCCACAGATCTTCCCAGCCCTTGGCTCCTTCCCAAAGGAACACCTGGCCCTTGATCAGGCGGCAGTTCTTGTCGATGCCGGCGATCTCCTTCATTTCCTCCTCCGTCAGGGGTTCGGTGATGGTGCACTGGAGGTTGCTGAGTTGCTGAGTTCGCTTGACCGAAAAAGGAATGGGAATCTGGCCCCTCTGGACTGCCCATTTGACGCAAATGACAGCCGGATGGACACCCCGTTTTTCGGCAATCCTGACAATCACCGGATCCTCGATGTCTACTGTATCTTCCGCGGTCCGATCACGGTCAGGCCGGTTGGGGGATCCAATGGGGCAATAGCCAATGGGTACGATCCCATGATCCACCACATATTGGAACAGCTCCGGCTGCTGAAAATGAGGATGCAGCTCCATCTCATTGCATGCAGGCTTAATCCGGGCATCCCGCAGGAGAAGCTCCAGCTTGGGTATGGTCATGTTGGAGGTGCCAATGTGCCTTACCAGGCCTGCATCCACCAATCTCTCCATCTGCCGCCATGTCTTCATGAAATTCTCATGGATATAGGGCTTGGCATGAGGGTCTCGGGAATCCACCCCCACCCCCGGTGCATGATGGTTGGGAAAGGGCCAGTGGACCAGATACAGGTCCAGGTAATCCAGCTTCAGATCCTTCAGGGTTTTGGCGCAGGCAAGGAGCACATCACCCTCCCCATGCGTGTCGTTCCACAGCTTGGAGGTAATCCACAGCTCCTCCCGCTTGAGACCGCCCTCCAACGCTTCCCGCAGCACATCCCCGATCAAATGCTCATTGCCGTAAACAGCCGCACAATCGATATGCCTGTACCCAATGGAGAGAGCTTCCCTTACTGCATTGGCCACCTGTTCCGCCGAAAATCGGTCGGAGCCAAAGGTGCCCAATCCTATTGCCGGGATCTGGGCTCCCGTGTACAATGTCTTCTTAGGCACCAGATTTGGATCGACGCTATCGGGCGCCATGACGAATTTCTTGTTTCCCATTTGCAATCTCCCCTTAAACGTTTGTTTGTGGTATACCTTTACCTTTCCCCTGAAAATTATGCAAGCCTGATTTTGAAGACCCATGCGTAGTCACAGGGCTTCTGCTTCGGCAGGTTTATCCACAATCCGTCGACACCCTGCTCCCAAGCTAGCGGTGAAGGGCATCCCAACAGCTCCACCGATTCGACCCTTTCGGCATTTCCTCCCTGTCCCAGGGATTCAATTCGGACCTTTTCATCCTCGGGCCAGGCCAGACAAGTGGCATATAGGATATCTCCCTTCCTGGTGAATCGGAAATCCCTGGAGGTATACGCCAACTTATCCTCATTGAAAAGTCCTCCCTTGGAACGGACGGGTCCTTCTCCAAAGATTCTCCAAGGCCTGGTATCGTAGATGGCTTCGCTGTTGACGGCCATCCATTGGGTGATTCCTTCCAGCACCTTCATGGCTTTTTCATCCAGGGTGCCGTCCGGCCGTAAGGGGAAATTCAAAAGGAGATTTCCATTTTTACTCACAATATCCACCAGCATATGGATGACAGTTTCAGCTGTTTTGTACTCGATGAATTTATTGTAATACCATCCTCCGATACAGGTATCGGTCTGCCAAGGTTCAGGTCGGATGTCCTCCACGACACCCCGCTCCATATCCTGAACGCCGATTTCCTCTACATACTCCCCATGGCTGAGATGACTCCTTCTGTCGTGTTCCCTCATATCCTTCAGGGTGTATACCGCTTCCAGCTTCCCATCATGCCATGCGATATTGTTGTTGTAGAAGTTGGCAATCATGGCACGGCCCACCTCTCCAAAGGGAACGCCACCGTCGGTATACAGAAGATCCGGCCGATATGTCTCTACCAAATCCTTGATCCGCATGTACCAAAGCTGCTTCCAAGATTCGGGAGGATTGACCGGATAAGCGAGATTGGTATCGTCATGGGGTGGAAAGTAGAAATCTTCATATTCGGGATCATTGCCATCGTATGGGACACCGGCATAGGGGCCTTTTTTATCACAGCCCTTATTGGTATTGAACCAGTTATAGCTGCGGGCCAGATGCTCGGTGACTCCAAAGGCTAGCCCATGCTTCAAGGCGGCTTCCCGCCACATGCCCACGATGTCCTTTCCAGGTCCGATATTCACCGAGTTCCATCTGTGATATCGTGAATTCCAGCAGTCAAAATTGTCATGATGCACTGCGAGAGCAACAAAATACCGGGCTCCCGCCTTTTTGTACAACTGGATCAGGGCATCCGGATCAAAAGCCTCGGCCCTCCACAGCTTTACAATGTCCTTATAGCCGAATTCCGACGGATGTCCATAGTGCTCACAATGATACTTATACTGTGGGTGCCCCTCCATATACATGTTTCGTGCGTACCAATCCCCCGCCTCCGGAACAGCTTGAGGACCCCAATGCGCCCAAATGCCGAATTTGGCATTTCGAAACCAGTCGGGACATTTGTACTGCTTCAGTGAATCCCACTCGAGTTTGAAAGGTCCTTTGGCAACAGGATATTCCGGCTTTTCCGGAAGCTTCTCCGGTTTTTTTCCATTAAACATCGCATAACCCCCATTATCGTTTTCCTTTGAAATCCAATTTTTACATGATGAAAGCCACCGTCCCTCGTTCAGGTGTTATTAACATTTGATATCCGGGATCCATTGGGGACGACAAGCCTCCACCTATACCATTCTATGTCCATTTTTTGCTGGAAATGCCTCTTCAACCATCTTCCTTTGGATAAGGCATCCTGTTTCCAAGGTTTCCTTTTCACCTGCGCTGGGCTTCCACCAGCTCATAGCCATAGTCCAGGTATGTCAACAGGTTTTCGATGTAACGAGGCTCCGGGCGGGCATATTCCATAAAGCCCGCTGAAGGACAAAGGATGAATCGGGCACCGGCAGCCCCCGCTTCGACGCATTCCCGCATCAGTTGCTTCAATGTCTCGGTGTCCGACTGGAGAATATGCTGGATCTCGATATTCCCCTCCAGTCCGATCCGATGGCCGAAGCGTTCTACCACCTTTCTCAAATCGACATCCCCGTTCTTGGGCGGTTCAAGGGGATTCAACACATCGACGCCCATTTCGATGTATCGCTCGATAAAATTGGCTACTTTTCCATGGCAGTGAAGCCAGACATAACCGCCGGCGTTGTGGATGGTATCACAGTATGGTTTCTCCACCTGAAACACAAATTCCTCGAAATCCCGTACCCCCATCAAGGGTGGGAGACAGATCTCCGGTCCTACCCAGGCGAATATGGGTGCAATCCCCTGGGATAGAACAGCCTTGATATGGGCATGGATCCTGTCTGCGAAAATCCTTACAGCTTCCCGTATGAGGTCCCGGCAATCATATGAGAAGATGGCAAGGTTTTCCGAACCGGTCAGCCTGCCTAAAGCATAGATGGGGTCGTCCAGATTGAACATGACCACACCCCTGTCACCAATACGGGCGCATTCGGTCTGATAGGAGGTCAGATCAATGGGATAAGGTTCATAGGGAAGGGACAGCAGCTTTTCTATATCCTCAGGTGTCTTGATCATATGTTCAATGGTGTAGTTGGGATCACCGATGGTACTCACCCGGTCAATGGATTGCATACTGCCCTTAGGTGTGTGACAGGTGGTAATCACATCCACCCACAGGGGGTCATCGGTGGGGCGGGTTTCCGTGGTAAAAAACTCTTTGGCCCTCTTCCCTGCATAGATATGAAAGGGGGAACCGGCTGTGGCAAAGATGTCGGTGATCTCTGCAGCCCGATCAACAACAGGCTTATAATCAGGGTGGAGCAGCTTCTGTCCGGGAACAGCGCCCCATAGCTTGAATACGGGACGGTCATAGGGTTTGTTCTGAAATACGCGCATGATGCGCTCACGGGAGCTAAGTTTCATATTCTTCACTCCATTTCATACAGCCGTACGGTCCGAACTGCTGTATCGATATATCTGGTACATATATCCAGACCAGCATGTAAAGCTCTTGAAAAAAAAAAGAGTATATATTCATTTTAACATATTCAGAAATAACACAACTATCCATCTTTTCCTATCTGCAGTGACAAAATCATCGTTCCTGTGTGATTTTTATTTCCTTAGCTCTGCAGCAGGCCTTAATATCGTTGATCGATTTTCTGAACAACTCCACATGGTTTTCTTTTGCACATATGTTGAGCTCTTGGATTTCCGCCTTCATGGACAGCCCATTTTCGGTTTTATACTTCCTCGTTTGGGCGATGATGCCTTTGAGCTCTTCTCCAAAGGAGAGGATCTCCTCATCGATGGAAGCCACCGTCTCCCAGCGCAGCTTATGCAGGGAAAGCTCCCCTACATGCTTTCTGAAAAATCCCTGGTAAATATATTCGGTAATGTGGGGGATATAGATCCCATACAGCTTCAGGATATTCAACATGCAAACAAACAAGGCATACTGGCCCGACCGACGCTCCCTATATCCATGTATCTCCGGTTGATATAGACGATCTTTGACGATCTCCAGATAATAGTCACAAAAATCCTTCCAAAAGAAATTGTCCATCTCGTGCCGGGCCGGTCCGATTTCATATTGGTCCAGAAACGCTTTGGCCCTCATAATGGTCTGTTTACACCGTTCGATAATCCAGCTATCCACAGGCAGCAACTCCACTTCTGCAGTGAGGTCGATGTCCTGCAGATGGGATATGGAAAACTTCGATGCATTCCACAGTTTCGTGATCAGCCTTTTGGCGATTCCCAGTTCATCCACTGAAAAGAAGGTATCCGTTCCCAGCTTGGAATTGGCCGCCCAGTATCGTATGGCATCCGCCGAGTGATTCTCGATGAGGGTTTCGGGCGACAGGGCTGCGTTGCTTTTGGATTTGCTGATCTTCTCACCTTTTTTCGCCAGAACAAAACCACAAATCATGATATCCTTCCAGGGAATCTCTCCGGTAAGGTAAAGGCTTCGAACGATGGTGTAAAACGCCCATGTGCGAATGATCTCATGGGCCTGTGTCCTCATGCTCATCGGCAAAAGCCTGTCTGAGATATCATTCTCCCCTCCCCACTTTGCATTGATTTGGGGTGTAAGGGATGAAGTCGCCCATGTATCCAGAACGGCTGTCTCCGGTATATACTCACAAGATCCACAGCTACAAGGCTGATCCGGTTGTGTCTCAAGGGGATTCACCGGCAGCATATCCTCCCTTGCATGGATCACCTGGCCACAATTCTTGCAATACCATATCGGGAAAGGAACGCCGAAATAGCGCTGGCGGGAAATGCACCAGTCCCATTTCAAATTTTTCACCCATAGCAGATAGCGGTCTTTCATGGATTCAGGGTACCAATTGATTTGGTCGGCAGCTTTCAAAAAGAGCTCTTTATTGGAAAGCACATCGATATACCACTGCTTAGACGGTATGATCTCGATTTCCTTTCCGCAGCGTTCATGCACCGCAACCGTATGCATGATACGCTTCGATTCTGTCAGCAGCTCCTGCTCCCCAAGAAGCTGTATGATCCTTTTCCGGGCATCCGCAACGTTTAGGCCGCCAATCAACGGAACAGCTTCATCGATGGTGCCGTCCGCCAAAATGACCTTTCGATAAGGGAGTTTGTATGTCTCATACCATTCCACATCGGTGCTGTCACCAAAGGTGGCGCACATAACCACTCCCGTTCCCTTGTCCATGCTGACCTTTTCGTCCGTCAGGATGGGGATCTCGTAGTTATACAACGGCACCGTCGCATGCCTGCCGGCCAAGGCTTTATACCTGTCATCTTCCGGGTTGACCAATAGACAGACACAGCCATATAAAAGTTCCGGCCTTGTGGTGGCTACGATCAAGGCATCGCCATCCTTCATCCCGAATTTTATATAGTTAAAATAGGTCTCCTTTTCAGCGATCTCCAGCTCGGCCTGGGCGATGGAGGTCTGGCATTCCGTACACCACAGCACCGGCGACTCTTTCATGTAGGCCTTTCCGTCCTTCAACAAACGGATAAAGGATTTTTGGGAGATCCGCTGTACCATGGGGTTAATCGTCTCATATTGCTTTGACCAATCTACCGAGAATCCCAGGGCCTTCCACAGATCTGTGAATTCCTTTTCATATTTTTGGGTAACTGTCAAGCATCTCTCAGTAAATTCGCTTCTGGGAAGGCTTTTTGCCATGATCCCCTCTTCCTTTTCAACCAGTCTTTCCGTGGGCAGGCCGTTGTCGTCAAAACCAAAGGGGTAGAAGACATTATAGCCCTGCATCCGCTTATACCGGGCAATCATCTCGGCTTGTGTATAGGAAAATATATGCCCAATGTGCAGATTTCCGCTGACCGTCGGTGGCGGCGTATCGATGGAATAGATTTCAGCCGGGCTATCCTCATCGAAGCGGTAGATAGCATTCTCTTCCCAAAATGCCTGCATCTTTTTTTCCACTTGCCTAAAGTCGTATTTTTTCTCCATGGTCATACCTCCTAAACATTCGAACACAAAACAAAAAGTTCGCCGAAAGCTTTTGCTTAGGGCGAACTGTTGATGCATCCGCGGTACCACCTAAATTCAGATATGACAATCTGCACTCTGCCAATACGGGAGAATCCATTCTCCGATATTGCTTTCCTTTTAACGGTGGAAATTTCCGTTGAAGCCTACTGGGACATGCGTCTTTTCGGTTCACAGCTCAAAGGCTACTTCCGTACCTCCATCACGAAGATTTTCACCGGCCATCTTCTCTCTGTGCATCCGGAAGATACGTACTCCTCCTTATCAACGCCATTTTGCTTGTGTTCGTTTTATTTTTTTCTATTATGATAGTTTACTATATGCGGAAAGTCAATAGATTGTTTTCACATTCCAGCTCTATTCCTCTCCCGGATAAATGGCATCATGCCTTATGGGAAGCCACTCGTTGATTGCCTTCTTTAAGGTCAAATCCCAGAAGTCCCACTCATGCCCATATCCCGGAACTTCCTCATAAAAGACATCGTAGCCCAGCTTTTTCAGATGATCCCTGGCTTCCTTTACCCCCTCAAGGGCAAAATCCTTATCTCCACAAGTCAGATAGAACTTCGGCAGTTCCTTGCCCTGCTCCACATTCTGTTCTGCCTGAAAGTACATATCCTCTTCCGAGCCTTTAAACTTTGACAAGTCCCCAAAGAGCGACTCCAGGCTTGGCATGGCCGGACCGTCGTCGGACATCCTTCCTCTGTGTTTCCCAAAATCCCCCACTTTATCGGGATTGATGGATGCACCGGACATGCACAATGCGGCCGCAAACATCTCCGGCTTCTTCAGTGCAAGCTTCATGGCACCACTGCCGCCCATGGACAGACCCGCTACGAAATTGTCCTCCCGTTTGGGAGAGAGGGGAAACATGGTCTGGCATACCTTGGGAAGCTCTTCGCTGATAAAATTCCAGACCCTGGGTCCATACTGCAGGTTTGCATAAAAGCTGTTGTACGCACTGGGCATCACCACGGCCAGCTTGTTCTGATCGGCATACCGGGTGATGTTGGAAAAATTGACATAGTCCGAATCATCGCCGGAACCCCCATGGAGCAGGTACAAGGTCTGGAATTTCATTCCCGGAACATATACCTCTTTCCTGCCCTTCATGATGTCCGCAAAGCTAAAGCTTGGCAATATGATGGTTACATTGGTTTGCATGCCGAGCTCCTTGGATAGAAAATTGAACTTTACAACTGCCATGTAAATATCCCCCTTCTCAAAATGATGAATTTAGTCACTCCTACTCTGAAAAAGGTCACATATCTTTTCCAGGAAAGGCCTGAGATAATGAGATTAACGGGCTTCAATTTCCACCGTCTGAGCTGTACATCCTTCCGCTTCTACCGTCACGCGGATATGTCCTTTCCCTGTAGGCCGGATCACGGCAAGGGCCCTTCCGTCAAAGGTGGTGCACTCGGGATCGAAGAAATTTTCCTCGATGGATGGGTTCGCGCTTCCCAATCCCTGCAGAACACCGGCTCCATCCACTTTAACCTTCACCTTTCGGTCAGCCAGGGGCTTTAGAATCCCTTCATCATCCACAATAGAGATATTGACAAACGCCAGATCGTTATCATCCCCGGTAATAACTGGACGGTCAACCTCTGCCTTCAGATTGACCTCACTGCCTGCCGATCTCATGGAGGTGCGAGCGATTTCTTTACCGGCTCTATACGCCACAGCCACAATCTCACCCGGTGTGTATACGGTATCGAACTCCGCTTTGAAGGCATTTTCCTCACCGGCTCCGGCTTTCCCAATCGATTTGTCATTGATCAGCAGCTCCACTTCCTCTGCGTCGGCGTATACCTCCACTTTAACCGGCTTCCCTTCGTATCCCTCAAAGCTCCAGCTGGATATGGAATCACTCCAGGACCAGGGGGTGTGAATAGGCTGCTTCCCATAGTGTTGAGGCCGCTGCACGGCAATATAGGGCTCTTTGCGGAGGCCAAATACGATTTCACGGTAATAGGAGGCCGGACGGCGATTGCCCGTAATGTCGATATCACCACAAAATGCAGCTCGCCAGGGGTAGTTGCCCATGAAGGCTCCTGGGTCATCCCCTTCATAGCTGACCTTGCCAATCCCGGCTTCTCCCAGATAGTCCCAACCCGTCCATGTGAAATCACCGATGACATGTCCGTTTTC
The DNA here is from genome assembly GCA_050952525.1 of Clostridia bacterium. Taxonomy (GTDB): domain Bacteria; phylum Bacillota; class Clostridia; order Christensenellales; family JBMNLC01; genus JBMNLC01. The sequence goes on from JBMNLC010000010.1 coordinate 16,139, forward strand.
CTTCACCAGCTTCCAGTTGCCGGCGATGTCCCTGGGGAAGGTCTCACTGCCGCAGATCACCCGGTTGGGGAACAAGCTTCTGTCCATCAGATATCGGTTATCCATATAGTTGTAACCCGCGATATCCACAACTGCAAAAGATTCGGCGGTGGCATCCGTTACGATCTCCGAGCCCATGGCACTTTTCATCATGGTGCCGGCATCGGCCATGGCAGCATTTACATCCCCGCTCATGTCCCCCTGCATCACTGCCTTCAACAGGTCCATGACGGAAACCAAGCCGTTGATGGAATTGATGATGTATCGGGTGCTGTCCAGGCTGCGTATCTTCTCCGCAAGCTTTCTGCCCCAAGCCGCACCGTTCGGATTGCCCGTATCGGGGATCTCATTTCCGATGGAATACATAATCACACAGGGGTGGTTGAAATCCTTATCCACCATGGCTTGGATATCCTTTTCCCACCAGGTGGGGAAATACAGGGCATAATCATAGGAGGATTTATTGATGGTCCATATATCGAAGGCCTCATCCATGACCAGCATTCCGATGCGGTCACAGGCCTTTAAAAGAGCCTTGCTCATGGGATAGTGGGCGCTACGGATTGCATTGAAGCCTGTTTTCTTCAAAATTTCGATCCGTCGTTCTTCAGCCCGTTCAATCGTCGCTGCACCGATCACTCCATTGTCATGGTGGATGCAGGCACCGCGCAGCTTCACGACCTGGCCGTTAATCTTCAGACCTTCCTCTGCACTCAATGAGAGGGAGCGGATCCCGAAGGTGTTGGTTTCCTCATCCAGTATTTCCTCCCCGGTCATCACCCTGGTCCTACAGGTATACAGATACGGTGTATCCACATTCCACAGCTTGGGCTGCCTGACATACAAGCGCTGGCGCAGGGTTGCGCTTTCTCCCGGATAGGCCGTTAACGGTGCACGATCGGCAGCCACCACATGGCCTTCCCCATCCACAATTTCTGTGATAACCGTAGTGGTCTTTGGGTTCATCCCTTCGTTTTCGATAACGGTTGCCACCGCTACAATGGCATGCTTCTCATCGATTTCCGGCGTGGTGATTTTCACGCCATCCAGCGCAATATGGACAGGGTTTGCAACCATGATTTTGGTATTGCGGTAGATCCCCGTCCCTGTATACCAGCGGGAATCATCGTAGCTCTTCACCACAACCTTGATTTCATTTTCAGCATCATATTTGAGGAAATTATCCGCCTTGATGTAGAAGTTGCTGTAGCCATAGGGATGCTGGCCGGCAAAAGCGCCATTGATGTATACCATGGCATTCATGTATACACCCTCGAACTCAAAGGTCACCCTCTTGTCCTTGTAGTCGGCGGGGACATAAAATTTCTTCACATAATCATAGGTCCCATCAGGAAAGTAGCCCTTCTTCCCCCCGCTGGCCGCCTGGGCTTCCCGCTGTCTCATGATCATAGCATCATGGGGCAGGGTCACCTGCTTCGGCGGCTCCCCCGGAGCCATGTTGAAGAAGCCTGTGTTCGGCCCAACCGTCCAACCCTGGTTGAAAGATTCTCGAATCATCCTCTTCCCTTCCTTTCCGTTTTTACATCCTCCTATTTGAAATCCCATTTCTCTTCCGTCTTCATATATAATCTGGTATACCCCTCGCAAAAATCCAATAGGAGCTGAATCATGCGCTGATTCAGCCATGCATCGATCCAACTCCTACTTTAGTTTCTCTGCTTCAGTCAAGCATATAGCATATGGAAGCATCACCATATTGGGCCCTTACTACTTTTCTGCCCCTTGCCGGGCCAAATCCGGAAGCATTGGGCGGAAAGCCAAAACCAGCCGTTGTGGGCATGATTTGAGCCGTGCCGGCAAGAATCTTTTTATCCAATTGGATAAAATCATCGACATACTTCTTATTGATCGGGTTCCCATTGTGTGCAGGGCAAATGGCATCAAAATCTCCGCTTCTTTCCTTGAGCTTTTCCATGTTCCTTTGATGCTTGGCAATCCGTGTGAGCGCATCATTACCAAATATCAGAACCTGACCGGCCTCCAATTCATCGCCCGTAAACAAGTATCTGCTGCCGCTGTCCAGCAGCGCAATGCTGCCGTCGTGATGGGCCGGAATGTCGATGACCTCCACCGTTCTTCCGCCCAAATCGAACCGATAGCCTTCGGATACGATATTCACCTTATAGTCGGGGAAGGGCTTCTTTTTCATCTCTTCCACCATTTCCGGGCTGAAAGCCCTTTTACAATCCTTGGATGAGGGCTCGCTTAGATACGCCTCTTCCCACCAGGCGTTCCCTCCGGTATGGTCAAAATGACCGTGGGTGTTCACCACCATGACCGGTTTGTCGGTAATCTGCTCCACATATTGACGGAGGTTTCCGTCACCATAAGCCGTATCGATCAGCAAAGCCTTTTCGGTACCTATGAGGAGATAGCAGTAGACAGCCCCTCCGTAGGAGATGGTATAGGTATCGTCTTTCGTCATCCATTTGCCGTAAATATATCCTCTTTCATTGATATTCGGATCTTGAACCATTTTATGTCGCCCCTCTCCCTTTCAGTCTCTTTGTACTCTTCCGCTGTGCAGACCAACTTCAACGTCTTTCTCCAGGGGCAGCCAGTCTATGAATTTCTTGATGTAGGTATCCCAGAAATCCCAGTCATGGCCTCCCGGGCCTTCCTCATAAGTCAGGTCTACCCCCTGTTCATTCAGGAAATCACGGTAGTCCCGATTGGCTTCAAGCAGAAAATCTTCCGTTCCACAGCTCATATACATTTTGGGGATCGGCTTGCCGTTCTTCTTCAGATTCAGCACAAGACCTTTATAATCGTTGTCGCTGCCGTCCAGCTTATCCAGATCGCCGAACATGCTCTCGTAATAGGATCGCTGCCCCATAAAAGAGGGAGCATCGTCCGTGGACTTCTTGGCGTTCTCCAGAATCAGTGCACTGGAGAAGGCACCGATGTAGCCAAAGGTCTCTGCATATTTCAAGCCATTGCGGATCGCGCCGTATCCGCCCATGGAAAGACCTGCGATAAAGGTATCCTCCCGTTTGTCCGACAGCGGGAACAGATCTCTGGTAAACTGCACCAAATCTTTACCGATGAACTCACCGTACTTCATATCGCCCCTGATTGGGTGATCCACATAAAAACCGTTTTCGCCCGACGGCATGATCACAGCCAGATTATATTCATTGGCCCACCGCTCGATCCGGGTGCCTATGACCCAATCCTGATAATTTCCGAAAATGCCATGCAAAAGATATAGGGTCTTGAAGGGTTTTTTCTCCGGCTTTGGTGCGCCGGGAGGCATCATTTTGTCCACCGGAACGATTGCATTCATTGTGACCTTTCTTCTCAGACTTTCCGAGATAAAATTCACCCTCATAAATGCCATGGTAAAACCTCCTATTCAGATGATAGTATTGAGGATATGCCCTTTGTAAAGGCATTCCCACCGGGGATTACCGGGCCAGGGCAGCATCTCCCTAGCCCCTGTCCTGAAGGGACGGCCTCGGGGGCTCCACCCTATGCAGCACCGAAGCAAGGAACTTGTCCGTCAGATCCAGGACATCCTTGTTCCATACGCCAATCCCGTGATCGGCGCCCACCACCTTGTAGAATATGACCTTCTTGTCCGCTTCCTTCAGGGCATGATACATGCGCATGCTTTGATCGATATGAACCAAGCCGTCACAATCGCCATGCACCATCAGGATTGGAGGGATTTCCTCCTCCGGTATATTGTATATGGGGCTTGCCTCCTTTGCCTTTTCCATGTTTTCTGGAACAGGCCCCCCGATCAGCAGGGCTTCGGGCGCATCGGGCGCACTATGATCCAGGACATCGTTGTACTCGCCCATGGCGGGGATATCCGTGACTCCATAGAAGTCCACAATGGCGGAAACCCGGTCAGAATGTTCTCCGTACAAGTCGTTATGGAACTTCCCCGGGGTCATCCCCACCATCAGGGCTATATGCCCGCCGGAGGAATCCCCCCATATGGCTACCTTGTCCGTATCCACAGCATATTTCTCTGCATTGGCCCGCATGAAGCGGATGGCTGCCTTGGCATCCTCGATTTGGGCGGGGAAACGAGCGATATCGGTATCCCGGTATTCGACGCTGGCCACCACATAGCCCCTGGAGGCCATGTTGCACAGGCTGGGAATGGACCCATATACATTCTGCTTGCGCCAGGCAGAGCCCTGCACATACACGATTAAGGGCATCCTTTCCTGACAGAAGATGGGCTTGATGATCTGGAGCTTGAGGGTTACGTCCCCATAGCTGGCATAGGGCACGTCAGGAATATACTCTGTATGATAATATCCGTCCTTTCCATGAAAGGATGCATAGAGGACGCCCATCCCTTCGGGTGATGCATTGGCTACCCGATCCGCCAGTCTTTTATCCATATGACCGACTTCCTTTCCGTTTATTTTTATGCGTTGACCTCAACCTCTACGCCTTCCGGTGCCTGATAATCCAAGAGCAATTTTCCGGTCTCTTCATCCTTCTTCCAGGAAACTTTCACCATCCCTTTGGGGGTGATGACTTCTCCTTCGGCAAAGCTATAATATCCGGCTACAGGAGCGATCGCCACTTTTTCAAATCCCGGTTCCAGAGGTTTGACGCCCAGCACCACTGCAGGAAGTTCATAAAGGATCAGAGAACCCCAGGCATGGCAGTCGCTTCGTCCGGAAACGCCATCCTCTACGCAGGTGGTCAGATTATTCTTGAGCATATTGCGCCACAGATCCCATAAATCCTTTGTTCTTTCATAGAGGCCTACTTTTTCCACTGCCCGGAAGAGATAAAAGGCCATTGCTACGGAGCATTGAGCATAGGAATCGTCATCCATTACCCGCTTTAACAAGGCTGCGCCTTCCTCTTTGTCTACCGTATCCGTCAATATGGCAAATACCTGACAATGCTGGCTGTACTCCTCCACACCGGGACCGTCCTGATACAGTCCATGGGCTCCTCTGCAGAATTGATTGATGGCCTGCTGTACTTTTGCGGCACACTCCAGGTATTCCTTCTCAATGCCTTCCCGTCCAATATAGGCGGCCAACTTTGCGGCATGCTGGAGGCCCATGACATACAGGAAGCTCTCCATGGTAATGGGACCGGTTTTTGTTGCGGTAGGAACACCCAGGGTCTCCTGCCATTGGACCGTCCAATCGATAAATGACCAGAATCTCGACCCCATCAAGGGCCCTCCGATTTTGCAGACAAGACCCTGATCATTGATGTTCCTGTCAAAAAAGCCCAAGATCCCATCGACGGTGGGGAAATGATAACGGATCAAATCCTTATCGCCGAAGAACATCATGTGATCATACAGCATCATGATGTAATAAATGGAGAATCCTGGGATGACATTGGGACCGTAGTTGGGATAGGAGCAGTTCAGCAGTCCGTCATATCGCTGAGCCCGCCTGAAGTCATCCATACATTTTCGTGCCAGCCTGTCATCAGCTGCTGTCATGTATGTATACAGGATCTGGGATCTGGAGTCCATGGCATACTGCAGCTGCTCATAGAAGGGACAATCCTCATAGGTTTCATGCATGCATCTGCGCAGAGTACGGGCACTGATGTCCCAAACCCCTTCCAAGCTATCGTCGGATGTCTTAACCCTTGTTTTGATTTCCAAGGGATAGCCGGTCTCCCGATAATCAAACTTCTCGATGGTCAGGCCTTCGTCCTTTGTTGAGATTTCCAGCTGGATAAAACGGAAGGTCCGGAACCAGAAAGGCTCATATTCTTCGGGCTTTTCCCGAGTCCCAAATCCGGCTACCGTATATTCGTCGGTATAACCGTATAGCCTTCCCCCCTGATAATCGGTGCGGTCCACTTTCCGGTACATCCTCATATGCCTGCCGGATTCATCATCGGGATAGGCATAGCTCTCTGAAGCCAGGATTTTGATGGCCGTACCGGCACCTCCTGACATGGCCAGTTGCAGATAGCCTGTTGTCAGCTCTCCTGCGTTGATCTCCACAATCTCATGGGAATTGGCCGGAATATGGATGCCCCCTTTACCATGAAGCATATCGTCCCATGCTTCCCTGGTCTTTTCTGATTTCCGTATACAGATAATGCCTTCAAACTGCCTGGGAATCTGATTCATAAACGGGATGGTTCTTGGCAGCAGGTTTCCAGGGCTCACTGCCCGGTGCATCTCGAAGCTGGAATAAGGTCTTGCTTCCTCCCAAGCAGTATCGTCATAGTCCGGGGACTTCCAGCCAAACAGATCCGGGTTTCCTTCTGCCTTTTCAAGGATATATAGGAAATTTTGAAAAGGGGATTCCGGAACAATCTCAATCTTCGTCTCCTTCATGCAGCGCCATGTTTGGTCGGCAATGATATGCACTTCTTTGCCGGAACTGTCCACATAGGATCCATCAAAATAGAAGCCCGGCGTCTCTGTCCTCCACATGCTGTGGTTTCCCTTTCGGCGTTCCCTTGGATAGCGCAGCACGACTGCCGCCAAAGTGTTCTTTCCCTTTTGCAGGTAGGGGGCGGTATCTTTTTCATCATAGAACCAAACCTGCCCATCCCCTTTGCTTGGCCCTACCTCCACCAATTGCTCATTCACATAAAACTTGTACCTGGTATCGGCAGATAGCTTTACCATGAAACGGTCCGGTATCTCGTCCAACTCAAGGTTTTTTCGGAAATAGACAATCCGGGTGTTCTCCTTGTCCTCCGCATTCCACGACGGAATCCATATCCAGCTTGACAGTGGTATTCTAAATTCCATGTTCATATAGCCTCCTTTTCATCGGTTTTTTGTTTGTTTCCCTTCTTCGTGTATTCCTTCTTCCAAGTATGTAACGGTCACCTTCCCTCGACGAATAACGGTGCGCTCCGGCGAGCCCGGGAACATCCCCGGTATGGTCTCCGGTGTATAATTGCCCTTCACGAGGTCCGTACAGCAACTGATGGCATCAGTCAAAACCCTGTCTTCCAAAGGTTCGCCAAAAGGCCGATAATCATAGTGGCCGTTATACAGTTTTTCAAATTGATCATGCATGGCATGAATTCGCAGGAGCCCGGCAAGGGCCCGCTCGATGCTGACAAAACCAAGGGTACCGGGTCTGGTGCTGAGCAGAAGGTTGCCATTACAGGCGTCTCCGACAAAGAGGATACGGGATTGATCGTCCAGAAATACCATGGAGCCCGCTGTATGGCCAGGACAGGCATATGCTGTGACGATGCGGCCACCCAAGTCGAAAGTTTGGCCGTCCTCTATGGGGAGGATGCGCGGTATGGCGGGCCAGGGACGGATGTCCATGGATGGATCATAGTCGTATTGAAGCCCGCTCCGCTGGGCGATAAATTCGGCATAAGATCGACGCCTCTCAAGGGCGGGTGACAGATTGAACATGGTGAACCAGTCTCCACGCTTCAGGTACGCTTCATCGAACCAGGCCATTCCGCCGATATGGTCCACATGCCCATGGGTCAGGACCAGGGTGATGGGCTTGTCAGTAAGCTTCTCCACCAAACCCTTTAAATCACCGATACCGATTCCCGTATCAATGAGCAAAGCCCTCTCATGACCGATAAGCAGAAACATGGAAGCGCAGTCAAATTCCCCGATTTCATAGGTATTTGGGGCAATCTCCTTTATACTGTGGGCTTGGGTGAACATCAAACCCCCTCCTTTGATTGAAAGAATTGCTCTTTGAAAATGATGTTTTAACTGCCTGAAGATGTGCCGGTAGATAAATATAGCGATTAATCCTATACATCATTATTTTCTGCCATGATATGTAGCCAAGGCATGACCGGAAGGCCCGCCTATAAAGGAATCCTATTCATTGTTAAAAGAATCGATAGACCGCCTATTTTTTATTATAATGTATAATAAAAGCAATATCCTTGCATTTCATGACTATTTTATGACTTATTTTGACTTTATCTTGTGGGGTGTTCAGTGTACTGGATCTATATTATAGAGATATGAAAAAGTATATTCATTTTTATCGCACGGATAAAACCACCTACTATACGAGGTCCGACTATAGATCGCAGCATTGCCTTGACCACAGCTCACCATCCTATTTCATCTATTTATTCCATTTTGTGGTCGCAAAGGTCACCGTCCCCAATGTCGGGAGGCTTCAAGGCCTGTTACCATCATTATACATTTTTTCTCCCTTGACATAAACAAGAAATAAAGAAAAAGAAGCGGATATTCAAATTCCGCTTCGCATGGCTTCCAAGGGGCTCATTTTCGTCGCCTTCCAGGCCGGATAAAGGCCGGACAGCACGCCTACTCCCGCTGAGCTGGCTACAGCGGTCAGGGTCAGCCAGATCGGGATGACCAGCTTGGCCCCCTCCCCGAAGTACATACCCAGGATTACGGTTTCACCCGTACTGCTGCCCACAATAAAAGCCATCATATATCCGACCAGGCTTCCCGCCAAGCCACCTGCAAGGCCGATCATGGCCGCTTCCATGAGATAAACCAGCCGGATTCTGGCAAGGGACAGCCCAACCACCTTCATCACTCCGATTTCAGAACGCCGCTCCATAATACTGGTCAGCATGGTATTCGCAATACCAAGGGCTGATACCACCAGGGAGATGACTGCAACCATGCTCAACTGCCCCTGCTGGCGCCTTTGTTCTTTCTTCGCTCTCTCAATGTATTCAATGGGGCTATATGCGTCGAATCCCATTTCCTTCAGCGTCTCCAAAACCGGCATCACCCTGTCAATATCCTGGGCGATGATCAGTGCGGAGGTATACCTATTCATCTCAAGTCCCAGATCTTTGAGGTGTTTGTAGTTATCCCGCAGCATCTTTTTCGCAACTTCCAGGTTCATATAGGCGCGATAGCTTTTCTCATTCATTTCATCCGCCTTGGTGTATCCGGCTATCCTGCCCCTGTAGACCCTTGGCTTGGGTCCGTCTGTATCGGCATTTAGCAAGCTCTTCCCGCCAAAGTGGATTTCCAGCCTTTGGTTGAGCCAATCAATATCCGGTGCTTCTCTATTCCCCTTCCTCCACCATTCCGTATCGCCCTCTTCACGGCAATTGGCCAGGGTATTGCCATCCAGCACCAGTTCAGGGGCCGTTTCGGAAGTAAACAGGCTTCCCTTGTCCATCTCCAGCCCTTTCAGAAAAGAAGCATCCATGGCCTGCACCATCATATCCGCTTCGTATTTCCCTATGCGAATCAGGAGAGGAATATCCAGAATTGCTGCTGCATCCACCACACCGGGTATCTGTTTGATGGTTTCAAGGCTGCTGTCGTTCAGCTTGGGGCCGCTGACCCCTTCGCCTTTCACGCTCAAAATCTGAATTTCCGTCAGATTGGCATTTTGGATAAAGTCCTTGTTAAATTGCTCCATATTGCCTAATCCTAGGGCAACCATCACGATGACGGATGCCGTACCGATGACCACGCCCAATACCGTCAGGGCAGTGCGCAGCCGCCTCCTCCAGAGATTGGATGCCGCAAGGCGTATCACATCAATCAGCCTTATCGATTCGTATCCTCTCCCTTTGCTTTTTCTGCTTCCAGGCAATTCCTGCGGTCAGACCGGCAATGATCAGACCGGTGATGACGACGGATACCCACCACTGGGAGGCCCTGGGCTGTTCCTCCTCCGGCTCCGGACTAGGCTCCGGGACAACAGGGGGATTGATGTTGGTGTCAAAGGGAATCTCCTCCTTGTATTCCTGGCCGAATTCATCCTCATAGCTGACATGGATGACACCGGAAACCTTCCCGTATTTCTCACCATCGGCATCTGTCTCTTTCGTTTCCCCTTCGCCCGATGAAGACATATTTTTTGTGCCTACAAAAACAAAGATCCCCGCTGTCTTGCCTGCCCCCGGCTCCATATGGCCAAGGAATGAACTCCCTTCCGGGATAAGCCCCGGTGCTTCCACCCTGCACATGACATTGTTGACCATGCCCCTTCCCATATTGAACACATTCAGATTGATGGGAAAGGTATCCCCCGCATTGACGGAGGCGGGGATATTGGGGCTGTCAAACTCGATGCGAATGGGCTGCTTCACCTGGACCATCATCTCTTCACTGCCGGAGATGGCTGTTGCTTTGTCATCTTCATATTCAAGGCTGATGATGAGCTTCTAGGGTTTGGGTTGGGCATCCTGGCGGGCTTTCATATGAAAGCTGAATTTCTTGCTCTTCCCCTTGCCAAGGCTTTTTAAATATCGGGTATTGCTCTGCTCCGCCATGATCAGATCGGTGCCTTCCGGTTTGAGGGTAATTTTTAGATTCTGAACATTCACCCTGTCGCTGGTGTTTTCCAAGATAAAGGATACATCAAACTCCTCCCCGGCTGTAACCGTTTCAGGGGTCACCTGATATTGACTGACGATCACCTTGGGCTGGGGTATCGGCTGAGGCGTCGGTTCCGGCGTTGGCACAGGGGTGGGGGTGGGATTGGGATCCTTTCCATCGCTGATGGTCACATGAAGGGTAAAGGTCTGTTCATATTGAGTTCCATCGGCTGTTGCATATTTCACATAGAAAGCAAGGGGATATCGCCCGTTCACCCGGTTGGCATCCAGAGGAAGGGTCAGATCGATCAGATAGGATGACACCTTCTCCTTTCCATTGTTCACGGCATGCTCCGCCAGCTTTACTGTTTTTTCCAGATTAGTAAATACAAAGGGGGAGGTTGCAGGATCGCCCAGATTAGGAGTCACGGTAATCATATCATACAACAGCGCTGAGCTGGCGACAAGGGGTAGCTGGATATGGACCTACCCATCGGAAACTTTAGGAAGATAGCCTTGGCTATAGGGCTTATCCATCCCTTCATACCGATTTGCGTTGTCCACCGAAAGCAGTCCACCGTCTGTTGCAGAAAAAACGGCAGAGGGTATCCAGATCCATATGGCTATCAGAATGGCTATCATGCATTTCCATCTTTTCTTCATTCAATTTCCTCCTTACCATCTAAAACACGAATCCATCCGTATTCCTTCATAGGGCCGGTGTCGGTGATCATCCCATCGGACAGATGGATCACCCGGTCCGCATGCCTGGCCTTCTCCATATCATGGGTTACCATAAGGAGTGTCGTACCATTTTGGATGACAATGCCCCGAAGGATATCCATAATCTCTTCCGAGGTTTTGCTGTCCAGGTTTCCCGTCGGTTCATCGGCAAAGACAATCCGGGACTTTGTGATGATGGCCCTTGCAATGGCCACCCGCTGCTGCTGTCCACCCGAGAGCTCCACCGGCTTATGATTCAGATGGCTGCCGAGCCCCATCATCGTCAGCAGATCCTTAGCCCTCTCCTCCCGTTCCCTCTTTCTCACCCCCTGGCATGCCAGGGGAAAAGTGGCATTTTCCAGCACCGTCAGGGTGGGAAAAAGGTTGAAGGACTGAAAGATGAATCCTACATGATGGAGCCGGAATTTTACCAGCTGTCCTTTGCTCATCCTGTGGATCGGATTTTGATGGATAAACACCTTACCGGCGGTTGGGGATTCCAAGCCTGCCAGGAGGCTCAAAAGGGTGGATTTCCCGCTACCGGAAGTACCGGTGATGGCGCAGAATTCACCAGGCATGACATCCAGATCCACATGATTCAGGGCCATCATGCGTACTGCCTTTGTTTTATAGATCTTGGTCAAGCCCCTTGCAACAATCACAGGCTCCATGCCTCCTGCCCCCTTATCCTCGTGAGAATCCCCGCATCATCTCGCATACGGTGTCACACAGCTCCGAGATATCCTCGGCATTATGGCTGGCCAGAAGGATGGTTTTCCCTTCCTCCCGGAGCTCCTTGAACAGCCGGCGCATTTCCCTGACTCCCTGTTTATCCAGTCCATTCATCGGTTCATCCAGGATCAGGAGATGGGGATCTCCCATGATGGCTTGGGCAATGCCAAGCCTTTGCCGCATGCCCAGGGAGTATTTGCCCACCGGCTTTTTGCTTTCCGGATCAAGGCCAACACGGCGCATTGTCTGAACGATTCTTTTGATATCAATCTTTTTACGAAAGGAGGCCAGAATCTCCAGATTCTTCAACCCGCTATATTGGGGTAAAAAGCCCGGCGTTTCGATAATGATCCCCATATCCTCCGGAAAGTCCACATCCCTTCCCACCTGTTCATAATCCACCAGGATTTTTCCCCGGGTGGGAAGCAGAAAACCGCAGATACACTTGAACAGAACGGTTTTCCCGGAGCCATTATTCCCGATGATCCCGTGAATTTTACCGGCTTCAAAATCATGATGGACATCATGGAGAACCTCTTCTCCCTTGAATTCCTTATATACATGCTGCACACTGACCGCTATATCCATATTTCCATCTCCTCTCCTATCATCGATGATCCCTCCCGGTGAAGCTGCAATTATACCTTCGAATGGCTATGAAGGCCAAAATGATACAGACAAGAATCAAACCGCCAAAGAACAGATAGGAATGCTACAAGCGGGGCAGCAGATCATAGCCAAAATTATACATATGATAGGTGGCATGCTGCAGGGGGGATATCCAAGCCGCCCAAAGGTTCGCCCGATACATCTGCCATTCCTCCAGCCCCAGAAAAAAACGGATGACATCGGGTTTGATCAAAAAACCGAACAAGCTGAATAGAAAGGCACCGACCACTCCCCAGAACTGGCCTTTGATCAGATTGAATACCAGCATCAGCATGACAAAGAGCAAGGTATAGAGCAGCATGATGCTGGCCATGCATTCGAAGGGTGTGGAAAGCTCCAGGGTCTTCACCATGGCAGGCAGCTTTGTCGATTTCCCTGCCGGGGAATAGGCCAGCAGGGCGGCCGTCTCACTCCACATATTGCCAGGAAAGCTGTTCCTCATGCGTAGGACCGTCGTCGATACGAGGATAAACAATAAATACAAGGACGTGGCAAGGCCAATATAGAGGACCTGTCCCCACAGCCAGGTGGATCGACGGATCCGCGAGAGATAGTAGGGCACGCCGGATCCCAGGAAGGGCATGTCGCAGAAAAGAAGCACCAGCAGCAGGGAAGCCATCAGAACCGAATTGCTGTCACCAAAGGTCCATATAAAGGCTTCTACTATTTGCATGGTCGTCCCGAACTCATTGCTGAATTCAACTGTTTCACTGCTCAGTAAGAAGCATAGGATAAATGCCAGTGCAAATACAATCCATATCCTGGGGTTTTTGTTCCACTGTCGGAAATTATATACGTTCACCATCCAAACCTGTCTAATTCTACTCATGCCCGATCCTCCTTAAAGCCACGATGCGAAAGAACAGCCCTGCCATGACAATCAGCTCTACCAGAAAGAGGATGATTCCCCAATGGTCTCCCGGCCAGAAATTTTGGGGATTCAGCCATTCCTGAGGGTTGATGCAGTAAAGGTCCTTGATGTAACGGGTGCTGGCAATCACCAGCCCATAGTAAATGATGAAGGGGGAAGCATACGACACATATTTGCTCATGGTCAGCGTGGAGAGGGCAAGCCCCACCAAGGACCAGAGAGTGCCGGACAGAAAGAATATGAAGGCCTTGGCACCTTCATTCACTTCATAGGTTGTCGGTACACCGTCTACCTCTCTGGTAAACCAGAATATATAGGCTTGAGGGGCTTTTTCATCATCCGGCTCCGGATCCGGTTTTATGACTACCCGGTCAGTCCTTTCATCCTGCGACACACCAATCTTTTGGGCCGTTCCCACCCTCACCGCAGCCAGCTTCAGGTCACAGCCCATCTTCTCTACCGTCTCGATGGCCAAGGCCTCTGCTTCTTCCCTGGTCATGCTCATTCCCCTGGGTGCCTTATCCAAGGCTGACTATTGGGCAAGGTATGAGACCCCCCCATCCTGGTTTGTGAACCATACATTGCATATTTTTCCTGACTCCGATACAAATACGGACAAAAAGGCATCCTTTTTTTTACCCAGATCCGCTGTCACAATGACCTCCTGGGCTCCCCGGCTGATATCCTGGAGCTTTCCATCGGAAGGCTCCTTCTCGATCTCCTCCGGAGCCGATGCAATCCTTTTTTCCGTATCTTCTATTGCCATTTCGATCTTTTTTCGCTGTTCCTGCATGGCTTTTTCATTGGTTCCTTCCGGCGGTTCCACAGAAAGCATCTGTTTTAAATGGACGAGCATTTCCTCCAATTGTGCTTTTGTCAAAACGGTGCTTTCCTTGTAAATGGGCTTCCCTTGCATCAGGGTTTTGATGATTTGATCCACCTGATCCTGGCTGAACTTGTCAGGTTTTACTTTCACTACCGGTACCTTTGATGCTTCAGGGTATTCCACCCGGGCATCGATATTCACAGAAAGCTTGCTTTTCGTAAAGCTGCTCTTTACATTCTCCACCATTTCAGGGGCTGCCTCAGTCCTTGCTTCCTCTCTGTCTTTGATCTTCTCTTCCAGACCGGTGTCTCCCTTATTGACAATGGGGGCTTTTTCCGGTGTTGGCTGGCAAGCTGTCAGTACTAGCAGCAACATGACTGTGATAAAGCAGATTGCCTGCAATCTCAACGGTCGTTTTTTCACCTTCTTCCCTCCTCCAAGTTTCCTAAATAAAAAAACACCCTTTATGCCTTTCATGATAAAGGGTGTTTGTATCTTCGATGCAGATTCATTGTATCCAATCTGTTTATTTTTTGTATACAAATTGTATCATTGTATAGGTCTCAGGATGAGACCCTATCCGATGCCCCGGGAGGCGCCAATGCCCCTACCGATATATGCATACCCAAACCGTCATCATCCACAGGGGAGACATGGATAACCAGCCGTCCGTCCTTTGAAAGGAGAAAAGCATAATTCCCTTCTCCACTGACCTTCTGAGGCTTTGCCTGGATATTCAAATACTGGACATATGCCATGCCCATATCTACAGCATTCATGGTATCCTTTCCATCCTTGTTTTGCCATAGGATGGAATAAACCTTCCCTGTCACTGCATCCAAAGTAACCCGCAGGTTCCCGGCCAAATTGGATATTCCGGGGTCCGGACTATAGATAATATACCAGAAGGAATGGGCCAAGTCATCCCCTAAAGTCCTTATTGTACCAAGTTTTGCAGCAGCTTTGAAACCCAGATATTCCAATACAGATTTGGGTACCGCCCCAAGGGCTGCCAGCTGTACCAGCTGTTTCTCTCCTTCCTGAATGGCCTCTTTCATGCTCATTTCATTCCCACTGGGTTCACGGGGTTGTATATCGATTGGGTCCCTGTCGTTCAACAGCCTGATTTTCTCGTATAAATCATCCATGCTCTCCTCTGAATCCTTTTTTTCAGATCTGGAAGCTGTCGGCCGTGGCGTCTCTTCCAGGGACACCACCTTTCCAATGAGATCCGCCTCCTGACGTCTTAACAGCTCTCCCGGCAGCATCATACTGCCCCCTGCCACAGCAGCTGTAAGAAACAATCCTATCAGATATCCAAGCCATCTATTCTGCATCATCATCCACCTCCCATCCCCGAAGCCTTTTAAGACTGAAGCTAACCTGGATACCTTGACCCGGTGCGCTCTGGAAAGCTAATTCTGTGCCATGAAGAGCTGCGATTTTGCTGGCCAGAGCTAATCCCAGACCGGATCCATGCTGAACCCTGGCCCTTGACTTGTCCACCATGTAAAAGGCCTGGGTGATCTTGGGCAGCTCCTCCCTTGGCATCCCCCTTCCATGGTCCTTTACACAAATGATGTAGCTATCTTCCTTCGCCTTGCCCGAGATCTCGATTTTCTTCCCCGGTTCGGAAGCCTTCCTGCTGTTGTCGATCAGATTGATCAGGAGGGTTTTGATCAGATCCGGCTCGGCCAAGAGAATCGCATCCTCCATGGATAGATCCAGGGCCAGATTGCTCTCAGCAAGCAACGGCTCCACACTCTTCCTCAGTTCCTCCATCAAAGCTTTCGCTCTGATTTCCTGCAATACCAACTCCTGCTTTTCCAGAAGCATCAGCTCCATGAGCTTGAGGGAGAGGGCTTCCAAACGCTTTCCCTCCCCAAAGATATAGGGAGCGGCTGTAAAAATCGTCTCCTGGTCACATTCCTTCGACCGGAGGATATCCGCATAGCCAATGATGGAGGTAAGGGGTGTCTTTAGCTCATGGGTAAAGTTGGCGACAAACTCCGCTCTCTGCTGAGCGATTTGCTCCAGTTCGGCCATCTTTTCTTCCACGGCATCCGCCATTTTGTTGAAGCTCACTGCCAGCTCCCCCACTTCATCCTTCGGACGGATGGATACACGCCGGCCAAAATCCCCACCGGCGATCAGCATACTGGTTTCCTTCAATTTTTTGATGGGATAAGTCAACAAGAAAGAGATGATCAGCATGGCGGCGGCACTGACACCTATAATCAGGATATCAAGGAGAATGAAGCGGTGAAACTGCCTGTCCTTTTCCATGAACACTTCGCTGATATCCGTGGAGCTGCACAGATAGACAGAACCTGATTCCATTTCAATCGCTCCTGACACCGTCAGGAAGTACCGGCCTTCCATGCGCTCGATCAGGTATTTTTGCTGCCCTTTGGGGAGGCTTTGAAAGGGGAAGGCTACTTTTTGATGGGTGGGAAGGTTTGTGTAAATCTCATTCAGTTGGCTCCCATAGACTCTGATATATCTTCCTGAAGAACCGGCACCATTCGTCAACTGCAGGGCCAGCTCCCTCATGGTTTCATCCGTGGGCTGCCGCTCCTGCATCTCGCTGCTGATGATGGCGGATTCATACGCAAACTTTAGCAGCTGGTATTCCTCTAGCCCCCGCTTGATCTCCCTGTCCATGGCAGCCCTGAAATTATCTAAAATCAAAAGATAGGCACCGGTCGAGAAGGATATGGCTACGATGATGATGGTGGATATGAATACCTTGATCGAAAATTTCATGGGTTACATTTCCAATCTATACCCGACCTTGTAAATGGTTTTAAACCGATCCTCCCAGTGGAGCTTTTTGCGAAGCCGCTGGATATGCAGATCCAGTGTACGGGTTTCACCCATAAAATTGCTACCCCATACCTTTTCAAAAAGGGTCTCCCGAAAGAGAGCAATATTGGGGTTCTGCGCCAGCATCACCAGCAATTCGAATTCCTTTAATGTCAAATCAATTGGCTGCCCCTTTTTCGTCACAACCCGCGATTCCAGGTTGATCTCCAGATCATCAATACAGATTTTTTTCTCGCTTTTGTTATAGCGGCGAAGAACGGCTTCCACCCTCGCCAGCAGCTCCACAATTTCAAAGGGCTTCACGATATAATCATCTGCGCCGATCTGCAGACCCTTTACCCTGTCCTCCAGGGAGCCCTTGGCGGTGATGAATATCACGGGAATATCCATGGGTCGGATGTATTCCAACAGCTCATATCCATCGATTTCCGGCAGCATGATGTCCAGGAGAATCAGATCATAGCTGTTCTGCTCAATCATATCTGCCGCCTGTTTGCCATTGTATGCACATTCACAGCTATACCCTTTCCCAACAAGGCTCATTCGAATAAGGTCGAAAATGGGTTTTTCATCTTCTACCAAAAGAATCTTTACCATATCCTGCCTCCGTATCAAAAACATTGATCCCTTTTTGTTGAAAAACGTGCTTTACGGGATCATTATACCGGATAGATGTATCTAAAATGTATCATCCCCTCAAAAATACATTGGGGACGGTGACTTTTTCCACCATTTTATTCCATCGTCTTGTACCATTTATTGGTTGCAAAAGTCACCGTCCCTATTTGCAACATTTTTCACAGTATTTTTCACAGTATTACTTTAAGTGAGCCATCATTTTGTTTATTACCGGTTTGAATACTAAATACAGCAAATATCCCGAAAGGCCTCCTATGGTATTTGTGATTAAATCTGTGATATCTGCTGCACGAAAACCACTAATTAGCGGCTGGTCAATTCAATCGACAGGCTAAACAAGAAGGTCCAGAATAAACAAGATACCATGCTCTGCTTCTTTATTATAGGCAATAAGAATCCAAAGGGTACCGTCATGGTTATATTCAGTACAATCTGGCGGACCGTATCACCCCTACCGGAAAAATAATCATCAAAAGGGATCATATTCATCGGTATATACGGATGGTTAAAAATAAATGGTAGAGAAACAATAATGGGCATTAACGTTACATACAAAACCAATGATATATAGATGTACATAAGTGTATTCATCAGCAGCTTGGCTTTACCTTTTTTCCGCCATTTCTTAAAAAAGACAAAGATATATACTATAGCCAGCACTGTAAAATCGATAATAACTTTCAAACTATTACTCATGTTCGCTCCTCTGCAAAATTTAGGTTTTTTTACACTCTACTATGCTTATAAAGACATAGGGACGGTGACTGTCGCGACCATTTTTTCCATCAATTATACCATTTTCTAGTCGCAAAAGTCACCGTCCCCTTTTACCTTTGCCTAGATAAATCTATAATGACCCGTTGGTTGCAAGTCCGGGAGATCCAGCTCCTTCTCCAGGACCAAATAATTACGAATATTATAACAAAGGTCACATTGCCCGGCATATTGGGGTTTAGGCTTATAGCCATATTCCTCTACAGCTAATTCCACCAGTCCTCTTATACCTACGGATTCCAGTCTATGAAATATAGGATATTTGTTTGGATCCGCTCCGTCCAATAATTCACTCAGCTTTATTGAGAAACCAGAACAAGATTGTGGAATGAAATTACCATACAAATCAACGTGAAAATGATATACACCCGCTAATAAGTTACATGAGCTGGAAGCTTCTATTATTTTATCAAAAGCCTCCATCCTCATCATTGGCTTATACGTCTTTAAAGCCCGTCCTTTAAGGCTTATCCCATACCTGTTCGGTAGCTTCCAAAGATAGTCTTCACCAAAAAGCTGAGCATACTCTTCCAGAGAATGGCGTTTGCGATCATCCAAAGCATTTAAATCATCCCAAAAATCCATCAACCAAGGAAACACAACCATACCTGCTTTGGAGCATGCTTTCATCAGAGCTTTTACTTTATAAAACGGTATATATTCGTTATGGTACGGA
The DNA here is from genome assembly GCA_050952525.1 of Clostridia bacterium. Classification (GTDB taxonomy): domain Bacteria; phylum Bacillota; class Clostridia; order Christensenellales; family JBMNLC01; genus JBMNLC01. The sequence goes on from JBMNLC010000010.1 coordinate 35,156, forward strand.
TCGATGGAAATCAGAAGCCTATATACACCATGCTTCTTAAGTTCTTTCAACACACCCATGGCTGATGATTCATCTCTAAACCATGACGCATTCGTTTCAATGTAATCAATGGAAATACCATTCCTCGCAGCGGATTTCAGTACAGGAAATATTCTTTCCGGCTGTAAAAGGGGTTCGCCGCCACCAATGTGAATCTCTTTGCAGCCGAATTTCTGCAGGATAGAAAATATCTCATCAGCAACAGATGAGGTCATGTAGTCCTTCGGCCAGTTTGGAGAACTCGCATAAACACAGTGCTTACATTTCGATGAACAATTATAATTTGTGATGATACCTCCGGATATCAAGTAATGAATCTTGAGCATGTCCGTGAAGTTTCCTCCTTCTCCTCCCTCATCCCCCAAAAACAAAGAATTGAGGACGGTAACTTGTGCGACTGTTTTTCTTCGTCCTGTTATACCATTTTTTGGTCGCAAAAGTCACCGTCCCCATTTGTGTTTTATTTTGAATTCGGATCCAAAACATCCCTCAATGCATCTCCGAAAAGGTTGAATCCGAGCACGACGATCATGATCATCAGGCCAGGGAAAAAGGAAACCCATGGCGCCTGGCCAACCAGTCCTTTTCCGCTGTCTAAAATGACTCCCCAACTGGGTTGAGGCGGTTGCGCCCCAAGGCCTAAAAAGCTCAAGGACGCTTCTACCACAATCGCTTTTGGCAGCTCCAGGGTCGCCATCACCACCACCGGTGTGAATGCGTTTGGCAGGATATGTCTAAAAATAATCCTGGCGTCGCTCATACCGAGGATGCGGGCTGCTTCAATAAATTCCCGCTGTTTGAGGGATAGAAATTGTCCCCTTACCACCCGACAATATCCTGACCAGCTGGCCAGGGCGATTGCAATGATCACGTTTTGAAGCCCGGTACCCAATGCAGCGATAAAGGCTATGGCGAGAAGGGTTGTAGGGAAAGACCACGCGATATCCGTAATGGAAGTAATCATATAATCAACCACTCCACCGTAATATCCCGCGATCGCTCCCAAAACAGTACCGATCACCATTGAGAAGCCTACCGCTACAAAGGCTACCTGAAGGGATATGCGGGCTCCGTACACGATTCTGCTGAATATGTCCCTGCCAAACTCATCTGTTCCAAATATGTGTTCCTGGCTGGGAGCTTTCAACACAGCGGTTATATCCGGACTGTCATACTCATAAGAAGCAATCCAAGGTGCAAATACAGCGGTGGAAACAAAAGCAAAAATGATCACTGCACCGATCACTGCACCTTTATGCGTAAAAAGCTTTCTTATGAATTCCGAAAGTTCCCTTTTCTTTTCCTGTTCTTTTTCTTCAACGACATCCTGTTCAAGCCACACATTATCGGCATGGGCTTCCAAATCTCCGCCTCGGTATATTGACAAATGGATCACCTTCTTTACTACAAAATCAGCTGTATCTTATTCGTGGGTCGACAATTGCGTACAAGATATCTGCCAGGATATTTGCCAAAATGATTGATGAGGTTAAAACAATCATTGCACCCTGTACAACGGGAAAGTCCCTTGACAGGATTGAGTCCACCATTAACCTGCCTAGTCCCGGAATACTAAAAATAATCTCCAGGGCAACCGATCCACCCAATATCCAACCCAATCTCAAGCCCATGAGGGTAATAACGGGTATCAATGCATTTTTCAATGCATGCCTGTAAATCACAATTTTTTCGAAAAGACCTTTACTTCTTGCGGTTCGGACGTAGTCCTGCTGCAGTACTTCCAACATGCTGGACCGAACCATTCTTGCCGTTACAGCTGCATTTGTCAAACCGATTGCAAAACTTGGGAGAATAAGCTGCTTAAATGTGCCATCTCCCGAAATCGGGAACCATCTTAATTTATAGGCAAACACATATAAGAGCAGCATGCCCAGCCAAAATGTGGGGATGGCTATCCCCAGCAGGGAACCTGACATGCACAGGTAATCCACAGCTGTGTTCTTTTTTACAGCCGCCATGACCCCTGCCGGGATAGCAATGACAAAGGTTAATAAAAATCCTAATAATCCAATCTGAAATGTCACCGGCAATCTTTCCTTAATCATTTCGATTACCGGCCTGTCCTGAAGAATGGAAATCCCCAGATCCCCTTCTACCACACTTTCGGCGAACCTGAAATACTGAACGATGAAGGGTTGATCCAAGCCGTATTTTTGCTTTATCCTTTCATACACTTCAGGTGGGGCATTGGGTCCTGCGATCCGGGAGACGGGATCTCCCGGTGCGAAGTAGAATATCGAGAAAACAATGAGGGTCATAACGATTAGCACAGGAATCATTAACAATACTCTTTTTACAACGTACTTCAGCATATTTCTGCACTTCCTAGTTCACTTCAATGTCAAACCCGTCATTATATTGGAGCATCCATGGGTGGAATTTAAAGTTCTTTACTTCTTTTCGAACAGCAATCATCTGCACTGGGATATAGATGGGAGCCCATACAGCCTGCTCGATCAGATAGCGCTGTACGTCCTGATAGGCTAAAGCTCTTTCTTCCCAAGTGGGCCTTTGAGCAGCATATTTGATCATCTCATCGGTCTTCTCATCAACCCACCTTGAATGATTCGGATATGGGAAACGTTCGGAGAGCAAGAACCAGTCAATGATATCGGCATTGGACCAGCTGTACTCCCTTATGAACAACTCCTGCTTCCCTTCTTTGAGCATATCCGCATAGCTGGCAGAATCATACAGTTGAATTTTGGTATTGATGTTGACTTCCTTAAGCTGGTTTTGAATGATCTCTGCCAATTTACTGCTCTTGGATGAGTTGTCAGCCGAAAGGGTCAGCTCCAATCCGTCGGGATAGCCTGCTTCGGCCAAGAGCTGTTTTGCTTTTTCCGGATCATATTCATAGGCTAAATCCTTACTTTCTTTCAGGTATTCATCTTTAAGAGCAGGGGGCAGATAACCGTAAGCTACTTCTCCAAGTCCTCTGAACACAAATTGTATAATTTCCTCTCTGTTCAGTGCATGGTTGATTGCCCTGCGCACCCTCACGTCAGTAAAAGGTTCCTTATCCGTCGCATAGGCAAGATAGCCCAGCTTGGTTGCAGGTTCCTTGTGTACCGTAATATCCGGGTTTTTATCGAGCTTCTCAACATGGGCTTCGGGCACATTCCTCAGGATATGAATACCTCCGACTTCCAGCTCCATGATTCTGGAGTTTTCGTCAGGTATAATCTTCAGGACAATCTTATCGATCAATGCAGGTCCCCTATTGCTCATCCATTCAGGACCCCAGTTATATTCTTCATTTTTAACCAGAACGGTCTTATCCCCGGGTATCCATTCCTCCAACTTATAGGGGCCTGTTCCAATGACAACCTTCTTACCGTAATCATCGCCATATCTTTCATAGGCATTGGCGGGATGAATTCCGGATGCGGTGGCCGAGAGGTTGTACAAAAGATTGGGGAAAGGATAGTTTAAAGTCATCTCGACAATATGATCATCAATGACCTTTACTTCCTTAATGGCCTCCAAATCTGCCGCGAAAGGCGATCCGGTTTCGGGATCTTTGATGGTATCAATTGTCCACTTCACGTCATTCGCCGTAAATGGTGTGCCGTCGTGAAACTTAACATCTTTTCTCAGATGGAAAGTCCATGTCAATCCATCTTCGGATGTTTCCCAGCTTTCTGCTAATCCCGGTTTGTAGTTAAATTCATAATCTCTGGTGACGAGTCTGTCGTGGATATATATCAACGCATCGGAATACCATGCGGTTCTCATGGTATCCATGATTTCAGCATCCTGGTCATAGCCGATTGCCAGGACCTTTTCACCGTCTCCGGTTCCTTTTGAACATCCTACTAAAATACTGCCTAAAAGAACGGTTGCCAAAATCACTGCTGTCAATCTTTTGATCTTCTTAAACCTCATTCCATATCACCCCTGTAAATTGTATTTTAGACTTTTGATATTGTTGGAATCTGGCTTCGCGTAAGGAAATCATACTTATCTGAAAGCCAATTACATATTGAAATAAGTACCGGTTTCAGTGTAAATGACACCTTACAAAGTGCTCACCCCCTAAACATTTGAACTCCGGTTCCATTTCACTGCACTGCTTCATTGCATATGTGCACCTTGTTCTGAATCGACAACCAGACGGTGGGTTAACCGGACTTGGGACCTCCCCTTCCAGTATGATCTTTTTCCGCTTCTGCCCAGGCTTTATCACAGCAATGGCCGATAATAAAGCCTTTGAATAAGGATGCGCGGGATTGTTAAACAATTCATCGGCAGGTGCAATTTCTACAATCTTTCCTAAATACATGACTGCGACACGATCGCTCAGATATTTCACAACTCTTAAATCGTGGGATATGAATAAATATGAAAGTCCCAATCGGTTTTTAAGACCAGTCAGGAGGTTTACAATCTGCGCCTGTATCGAGACATCCAGTGCAGATACCGGTTCATCACATATGATCAATTTTGGATTAACGGCTAAAGCCCGTGCAATCACGATTCTCTGACGTTGTCCGCCACTGAATTCATGGGGATATTTCTCCATATCCTCCTGCCGTAACCCCACCATTTCAAACAATTCCTCCACTCTTCCCCTTCGCTCGGACCCGGATTTCATTTTGTGAACATATAAAACCTCTTCGATTGCATTGCCTACCTTCTTTCTCGGGTTCAAGGAAGCAAAAGGATCCTGAAAAACCAGCTGCATCCGTCTATAAACAGGTCTGAGCTGTTTCTTCTTGTACTGGGTGATATTCTTGCCTTCAAATTTGATCTCACCGTCGGTGGGATCCAGCAGTCGTATGATCGTGCGGCCGGTAGTCGATTTGCCGCATCCGCTTTCCCCTACCAGACCCAATACTTCTCCATAATGGATATTAAGGTCAACCCCATCTACTGCTTTAACGGATTCCATACTTCTTCCAAAGATACTTCTTTTGACGGGAAAATGCTTTTTCAGATTTTTTACTTCCAAGATCTTTGCTGACACAATCATACCTCCGGTTCAAAAAAGTTCATGCGTAATTCCAGCAGCGTACAAGGTTCGTTCCAATTTCTAATAAAGGAGGCTCTTTGATCAAACAACTTTCGTTGACACAATCACATCGGGTTTTGAATCGGCAGCCTTTTTTTATCTCATCAGGCAGGGGAACCACTCCCCTTATCTCCCGCAGCTTTTCATCCCTGCTCATATCCATATCGGGAATGGCATCCAGCAATCCTTTCGTATATGGATGTTTGGGCTCAGTAAAAATCGAATGCACATCCCCATATTCCACAATTCTGCCTGAATACATCACCGCAACCTTATCTGCCACCTCCGATACGATTCCCAAATCGTGGCTTATCATGATAATCGAGGAGTTCATCCTGCTCTTCAGCTCGTTTATCAATTCAAGGATTTGCGCCTCCACGGTTACATCAAGGGCGGTTGTAGGTTCATCGGCAATGATAATCGCCGGCTCACATGCAAGGGCCATAGCGATCATCACCCTTTGTCTCATACCACCGCTCAGTTGGTGGGGATATTGTTTTATAACCCTTTCAGGCAACGGAATACGTACCATTTTGAGCATTTCAACGGCTTTCGAAAGGGCTTCTCTCTTTGATAAATTTTGATGTTGTATGAAGACTTCTGAAATCTGCTGTCCGATGGTAAACACGGGATTTAACGAAGTCATAGGTTCCTGGAAGATCATGGATATATCCTTTCCGCGAATCTTCCGCATTTCTTCATCGCTTTTGCTTAAAAGGTCCTCTCTTTTGAAGAGGATTTCACCATTTACGATCCTGGCGGGAGGAGTCTGCAACAACCTCATGATGGAAAGGGCCGTTACACTTTTTCCGCATCCCGACTCACCGACAATGCCCAGGGTCTCCCCTTTTCCCAGTGAGAAACTTACCCCATCAACAGCAGGTATGACACGGTCTCCAACATAAAAATGAACAGCCAGATCATTTACTCTAAGAATTTCTTCGTTCAATGCGATACCTCCCAAGGATTTCGATAAGCGTCTTCATGCATTTTTAAAATAATCCTAAATATCCTGATGAATCAGATTACGAGCTCTTTAGAAACTGGATTCTCGCCAATGCATAACAAACATGGCAAAGGATCCTTTGATACAAAAGGATATATGTCTCATTAGGCGTTTTTGCACACAATGAAGCAAGCGGCTATATACAGTTATTTCAAGCCGTGCAAATAAAAGGATTGGATAGCTCAGCGTCATGCATATACGGGAATCCAGATGTAATGCAGATCCCTTAGATGTTGACCTTGCGCATATTCAACATATACGTTTGCACAGAATCCGGTCGTCTGTTAGATAAGTGTAAGTATTAGAAAAATGTGTCTGAATACGAAAAAGCAAAATATGATTTGCATTGAGGGCAATTGCTAAAACACAATTGCATGTGTCGGATCAGAATCGGAAATCAAAAAAACTATGGGAGATCCATAGTTTTGCACTATAAGGGCATGTATATACAAATCAATATGTATATACATCCGACCATAATCTCCTCTTCCGACGCCTACGAGGTTAGCTGACGGGTTCGGGTTGAAGAGATAACCCTACACTTTTGAACTGCAGCATTTTTCAATGCTCCGTTCAATCGTGATCCACCCCATAAAATGGTTCCCCCGCTTCTTATTATAGAATTCGGCGTTTGAACTGTAGCAGTAATTTTGTTGCCTATACCTCCAAATATGCACGCGGCCGTTAGTTATTTTTATAACCTTTTTTGATTATATCACGAACTTTTTGTTATTGCAAGAGATTTGCAATAAAAAATGGAGAAGGTGACCTTTGCGTCCAGTTTATTCCATGAATCCGTTCCATTTTTTGGTCGCAAAAGTCACCGTCCCCATTATACAAAAGTCACCGTCCCCATTGTAAATTTGACAGATCTATACGACAAAAGACAGTATCCTTAACACTTCAAAGTAATCATTGGTTTCAAAAAATAATTCTCGTGAAGATATCTTTTTCATGTTGGGATAAAATGAGCCCTTGTATGCTTTGGCGTGCTCCACAAATGACAGTTCGATTTCAAACCGCTTTGGCAACGCTAGCCTGCAATCTTGCATATCTCCCCTTAAAGCTTCTTGAACGCCTGTTTTAATATCTTTATATACGACGTGGGGATGAGGGCTTATCACGGAATCCCCCTCACCTTTATTCACACCGACTGTTCTGATATTTGGATTAAACTCCTTTATGTAATTGCAAAGACCTATATCTCCGCTGACAAAAACCACCGGAACGCCTACCAGCGCAGCAGTATAAGCATTGATTAGAAACTCACTTGCATATTCCCCGTTGATCTTTATATAACGGATGCTCGTTTTTAGAGTATGGGCCAATGGGCTTTCATCCGACCCTGCACATGAATGGTATCCAAGCATCAATACAGCGTCAAAGCTTTGATCCAGTTCCTGCATCATGAGAAACGGATGTCCGCTAAAGCCCCGAATTAATTTTGTATTGGATGGCAGTCCATTAAAATCTAAATTTCTTCCCGTTCCACGGGCATCTTTTATCCAAAATTCCTTTGCACCGGCATTGTTTGCACCTTCACATGCCGCCTGAACCTCTTTTGTCATTTCTTCACGAAAGGGTAGATAATCCGGTTTCCATTTTGACGTTTCATCCCAATTTACAATGCCTGCTATCCCTTCTATATCAGCACTGATATATATTTCCATTCTGCCTAACCTCATCAAATATTTCTTGTAAAGCCCTACAGATCGAGACTTTCCAGTATACTCATCGGCTGCGATCACTTCTTAAAATCGAGTACATCCTGCAGTCATAGAATACACCGTCCATTCCTACATATTGCCTTAAAGTACCTTCATACACCATTCCGGCTTTTTCCAGGACTCTTCCGGATGCAGGATTATTTGTAAAATGCATGGCTTGTATCCTGTTCAGTGACAACGTATCAAAAGCGTACTCAACCACCGCTTTTACAGCTTCGGTTGCATACCCTTTATTCCGGTACTCAATACGAATCCAGTAGCTAATTTCTGCTCTTGGGAAGACTTTATCAATATCGAATGTGACCATACCGATAAGTTCATCCGTATTCTTGTTTGCAATACATAATGTTCGAAAATTCCCAGCCTTATACTCATCGAGAAGGACCCTAATATACCTTTGCACACTCGCTAATTCCGCAAACGCATTCCCGTGCATTTGATTGATTTCGGGACATTCAGCCGCTTTCAGTATGTATTTGGCATCATTCTCTGTAACCTCACGAATCAGCAACCTGGGAGTAATGATCTGCATTATGCCCCTCCCCCAAATACCAATATGATCCTCTTTCCTCAACATGACACCAGTCCGGCCAGTAAGACAGCTATAACGGCTCGCAAATCATTTATACTACCAATCATTATACTATAAATAATCAGCATATCGTACAAGAAATTGGGGACGGTGACTTTTTCAACCATTTCATTGCACCTTTTCCATTTTTAGGTCGCAAAAGTCACCGTCCCCATTTGCTTTTTGAGTATAAAAAAAGCACCCCGCTGTAATCAGCGAAATGCCTCTTTTGTTGTGGCGGAGAGAGAGGGATTCGAACCCTCGGTACCCGTTTTGTGAGTACACACGATTTCCAGTCGTGCGCCTTCGACCAACTCAGCCATCTCTCCATGCCCAAATTAATTCGATATTATCTTGGTTTGACACCTAAACAGTATACAACGTTGTCGAGAAAAAATCAAGCATAAAATATAATTTAACGTTATGTAAATGATGGCAGGCTCCATGGGCAGGAATTCCAGCCTATAGCCGGGCGAACCTGCCTCCATGGTTCCTGCACCTATCTCATCTGTAGATCTCAGGGTTGATACAATTGGGAGGCACATTTCCCTTCAGGGCTTCCAGGACATTGTCCACCACCATCTGAGCCATTTTGGTGCGGGTGCTGGTGGTGGCGCTTCCTACATGGGGCAGGAGCACCACATTATCCAGCTTCAGCAGCTCCGGCTCCACAGCAGGCTCCTCCTCATACACATCCAGTCCGGCTCCCCAGATCCAACCCTCCTTCAAGGCCTTCACCAGGGCTTTTTCGTCCACCACCGGACCCCGGGCGGTATTGATCAAAATGGCGTTGGGTTTCATCATTTTGAATTCCCTTTCCCCCAACATATGACGGGTTTCATTTGTCAAGGGAACATGGAGGGAAACATAATCGGATTCCCGAAGAAGGGTTTCCTTGTCCACGTAAAGGGCACCGGTTTCCTCTTCAAAGGCTTTATTGGGACGTCGATTATGGTAGAGAATTTTCATATCAAAGGCTTTGGCCTTTTTCGCGAAATTGGATCCGATACGACCCGCCCCAATGATGCCCAGGGTAGTATGGGAAACATCCTGTCCCAGAAAAAGCATGGGCTGCCAGCCTTCAAAACGTCCTTCGCGGGTGAAACGGTCTCCTTCCACCACCCGTCTGGCTACTGCGAAGAGGAGGACCCAGGCCAGGTCCGCTGTGGCATCCGTCAGGACACCCGGGGTGTTGGTGACCGCAATGCCTTTTTTCGTGGCATAAGCCACATCAATGTTATTATACCCAACGGCATAGTTGGCGATCACCTTCGCCTTTTTGGCCGCATCCAATACTTCCTGATCGATGGTATCGCTTAACAGACAGATGATTCCATCCACATCCGCCACTTTTTCCATCAGTTCTTCCTTTGAAAGAGCCTTGCTCTCATCATGAACCATCACTTGACAGGTCTTCTCCAACTGTTCAATGGGGCCTTGGGGCAACACACTGGTTACTAGGATTTTCGCTTTCACAGCCATCGCACCTCTCATTCATATTATTTTGCCATCCTCCAAAGGACGGAGATGTTGTTGTTCATGAAGAATTTTCCATCAAGACTGGCTTTTATTCTCCAATCTCTTGATATCTTCATTGGATCCGATGACCACCAGAATATCATGGGGTTGAATCACATCCTGGCCATGGGGGGAGATATTGATATCATTCCCATGCTTAATAGCCATCACATTCACCCCGTATTTCACCCGCATGTTCAACTCCTTCAGACTTTTCCCTTCCCATTGAGGCATGGCCTCGATTTCCACCAGGCTGTAGTCGGGAGCCAGCTCAATATAATCCAGGATATTGGAGGAAACCAGGTTATGGGCAACCCTCATTCCCATATCCCTTTCCGGAAATACCACCTTATCGGCTCCTATCTTATAGAGGATCTTGGCATGGACCTCATTCTGGGCCTTGGCCAGCACGTATTTTACTCCCAACTCCTTACAGTTAAGAGTAGCAAGAATGCTGGCCTGGATGGAGGTGCCAATAGCCACCACCGCCACATCAAAATTCCGTATTCCTAGGGCCTTCAGAGCATGCTCATCCGTGGCATCTGCCTGGACTGCATGGGTCACACTGTCGGATATCTCCTGAACCAGCTCATCGTTGGAATCGATAGCCAGCACATCATGACCCAATGTATATAGGGTACGGGCGATGCTGGTACCAAAACGTCCCAAACCGATAATGGCAAATTGTTTCATACAAAAACTCCCCCCTTGTTTATCCGATCATTAATTTATCTTCGGGATATCTAATCACCGGCTTTTTTCTGGAATGGCGTCTGGCGAAGGCTAGAGTTAAGGTCAGAGGTCCCAACCGGCCTGCAAACATGGTGAGGATAAGGAACACCTTACTGATGTCGGTCAGGTCCCGGGTGATTCCCGTGGTCAACCCTACGGTGCCAAAAGCCGATGCCACCTCATAAAAAATATTCACAAATGAAAACATGGGACCTGTCTTGCCCGCTTCAGCCAGGGACACCACCATGGTGACGCCCACCAGGAGGGACAGACTGATGACGGCAATGGCCAAAGCCCTCATTCCAATACTATGAGATATTCGTCTTTTAAAGATTACCATATCATCCTGGCCCTTCACCACAGCCAGCATCATCAGAAAGATCAGGCTGGCGGTAGTGGTCTTAATACCGCCCCCTGTGGAAGCAGGGGAGGCTCCAATAAACATGATGATAATTGTCATAAATTTGGAAGCATTGGTCATGGCATCCTGATCAATGGAATTGTAGCCCGCTGTCCTGGGGGTAATGGATTGAAAAAGGGCGGAAAGGACCTTTCCTGTCTGGGTCAAATCGGCGCTGCCAATAGTTTTGGGATTATTGAATTCCACTACATAGAAGAAAATAAATCCCACGACAATCAGGATGGCGGTCACGGATAGAACGATTTTGGAATGGAGGCAAATTCTCCGAAAGCCCCGATGCCTGTAAATATCCAGAATAACCGTGAAGCCCAAACCGCCTACCACTACCAGGGACCCGATGGTCAGAATGATCACCGGATCGTTGGCAAAGGGAACGAGACTTCGGTATCCTCCAAACAAATCAAACCCAGCATTGCAGAAGGAGGAAATGGAATGGAATAGGGCGAAATACATGCCCTTGGCAAAACCGTATATCGGGATAAATCGGACGGAAAGGAGTGCCGCCCCGATCAGCTCAATGAGGAAGGTGGTCAGCATGATATTCCTGGTAAGGGCTACCAAGCCCTGGAGCGTATCTTCATTTAAGGCCTCCTGGATGACCAAACGCTCCCGAAGGGTGATGCGCTTTCCCAAAAGGAGAAAAACGGTAGTGGCCATGGTCATGAACCCCAAGCCCCCTATCTGAACCAAGGAAATGATAACGATTTGCCCGAATAAAGAAAAATAAGTCCCTGTATCCACCACTGTCATGCCCGTGACGCACACGGCAGATGTGGCTGTAAACAAAGCATCCAAAAAGCCCAAACTCTCGCTCTTCGCCGAAGCAATGGGCAGATTCAGCAGAACAGTCCCTATCCATATAATGATGCAAAATCCGATTACGAGGATCTGGGTAGGTTGTAGCTTGAACTTGGTTTTTTTTATTTTCAATCCATTCAACTCCCCGCATCGCTTATCAGATAATAGTATCCCTCTTGACGCGATAAATCAATAGCAAAAAGCATTCCTTATCATCAAATCTTTCATTCCAAGGTTTTCTTCGACGCCTAGTCCCTCCAGATGCTCCGACCCATTTGATGCATCTTTTTTCAGGAACATATGTATCGTGTCCGTTGCCGGTATTCGTACAAAAAGTGGCGTAACATACCATCCACGGATTGCAAGTGGAACAGGCATAATTTATACTGAAAAGAAAGAGGAAATCGAGGTAGCAAAGTATGAAGATTCTTGTTGACGCCGATGCCTGTCCCGTAAAGGATATCATTGTGGCCATTGCTAAAGAATATGGTCTGGAGGTCATCATGCTGACGGACACGAGTCATGTTCTCCGGCAGGACTATGCCAGGGTGCAGGTGATCGGTCAGGGAAAGGATGCCGTGGATTTCGCCCTGGTGAATCAGGCAGAAGAGGGAGACCTGGTCGTCACCCAGGATTATGGGGTAGCCGCCATGGTCCTGGGGAGAAAAGCCCTTGCCCTCCATCCCAATGGCATGCAATACACCCCGGAGAATATGGACAGATTATTGTTTGAAAGGCACCTGTCCCGAAAAGTGCGGCGTTCCGGAGGCAGGATCCCCCATGTCCGGAAAAGGTCCAAGGCAGATGATGAGCGTTTTGCAAAGACCTTTCGAAGCCTCTGTGCCACCGCCATGATTTCCTCCCGTCGAACCGGGCAAAGCTGTGAAGCAACGGACGGGCAAGTAAAGCCTGTTCGAAATAAGCGGAAGGGAGAATCTAAGATGAACAATAGCAAAACACAAGAAAATTCAAAAATCCTGTTATGGCCTGACGGAGCGCCGGGAGCAATGGGCACATCCCCGGAGGACTGCCCCCACATCATTCCTTTTCTCGTCGACTCCCCCAAAGCCCGGGGATTGGTGGTGGTATGTCCGGGAGGAGGTTATGGCATGAGGGCACCCCATGAAGGAGACCCCATTGCACAATGGCTCAACGGCCTGGGCATCTCTGCCGTTGTCCTCCATTACCGGGTTGCGCCTTATATGCACCCTTATCCTCTTTTAGATGCCCAACGGGCCATCCGTCTTGTCCGATATCATGCCTCTGATTGGAATGTGGATCCCCGACATATCGGCATCCTGGGCTTTTCGGCCGGTGGCCATCTGGCTTCCACAGCCGGGACCCATTATGATCTGGGTGATGAGTATGCCCCGGATCCTATTGACCGAATCAGCTGCCGGCCGGATGCCATGATCCTGTGCTATCCTGTCATCAGCTTCGGCAAATGGCGCCACCACGGCTCCATGGTCAATCTGCTGGGCGAGAATCCCGATGAGGAGCTTCGCCAGAACTTGTCCAATGAGACCCGGGTGACGGAGGACACTCCTCCCGCCTTCCTTTGGCATACAGCGGACGATGAGGCCGTTCCTGTGGAGAATAGCCTTGCCTTTGCTTCCGCCCTCAGCCGCCACAAGGTTCCCTTTGCCCTCCACATCTACCCCCATGGCCGCCATGGCCTGGGCATGGCGGAGGAGGACCCCCAGGCAAGGACCTGGACGGATTTGTGTGGAAAATGGCTTATTCAGCTGGGCTTCTGATCCAGCGCCGGCCCATCACCTACGCATTCTTCTGATTTTTCTCCTTCTACGTTTGAGTCGCAGATGGGTTAACCTTGCCAAGATCAATAGGATCAGAAGGGCAGCTACATAATAGGGCAGCCGGCCGCTTCTTATCCATTCGAATAAGGACGCTTCCTCTTCCTTTTGTATGGCTCTGGGCTTCCGGTAGGGAGCCCGTTTCACATCCCGGGCGGCGATCAAATCGCATTCCACCAGGGTTTTGCCTTCCAGGATAAATACTGCCTTTCCTACCCTTTCCCCCTTTTTCACGGGAGGGATCAGATAAAAGCCGCCTTCCTCTCCCACAGCCGGACCGACATAGTTCCTGTCCCATACCGTATTTATCTGAATCTTCTCCACTTCTTCCTTAGATAAAAGCTCCGTATATCCCTTGGACGCCTTCATCTCCAGGACAGCCGGTTCATCCTGGAGCTGGCCGATGATAGGCAGGGAGGCGACGACCTCTTCCTTCTCCACCACGGGATGATATTGAAAATCCTCCAGACCATGCTCCAGAAGGCGTTTGGAATCCTGCCAGCGGCCTTCGTAGCTGCTGCCGAATACCACCGCAATCACATCCAGATCTCCATGGGAAGCAGAAGAAACCAGACAGTAGCCGGCTTCGGAGGTATAGCCGGTCTTGATGCCGGTGGAATAGGGATAGTAGTAGGGACTCTCCTCCTGAATCAGCTGGTTGGTGTTTTCCCATTTCCGGATATTTTTCTTATCAGGGTGATCCCCCTCGCTCTCGATGATGTATTTGCATGTCTTGACCAATTTCCGAAAAAAATCATGCTTCATGGCTTCCCTGGCGATCATCCCCATATCATGAGGGGTGGTGTAATGATTGGGATCATGATAGCCATGGGGATTGGTAAAATGGGAATCCAGGGCGCCGGCTTTCCGAGCCCGGTCATTCATCAAATCAGCGAATTTATCCATGGCTTCCAGAATGGGCAAGGATTCATCCCCGTTCAGCTTTCGTCCAATGTGAACGGCAATGGTGAGGGCTGCATCGTTCCCTGAAGGCAACATGAGCCCCCTGAGGAGATCCGCCAGGCTGAGGCTTTCACCCTTCCTCAGCCGTGCCTTGCTTCCATCCCGTTGTAGCAGGCTAATCTCCTCACCGACCAGAACCTTTTCCTTTAAACTGCCATACTCGATAGCCAGCAAAGCCGTTAAAATCTTGGTAGTACTGGCGGGATACATTTTTTGATTCGCATTCTTTTCATACAGAACCTTCCCAGTGTTCGTTTCCAACAGAAAACAGCCCTTCGCTTGTATCCCATTGAGGGCCTGGGATGCCTGGGCATACCCATGGCTTGGGAAAGCAATGGGGGATATCAGTATCATAACTATCAATAACAGTGACAAGAAACGTTTCATGACAGTATCCTCATCTTCTCTCTAGTTAAGGAGCGCCACAAGCTAGCGGCATTCCATCGTTTTATCCTTAATACCTTGTCAATCCGGGAATTGGGTGCTATTCTAAATTCAGGGTACAGAAAAAACCCATTCCCATGAAAAGTCTTCATCATAAAACAAGGAGGAAAAAGCATGTCCACCCTTATTGAAAACAATGCCGTTGTTCTTTTCCAGGGAGACAGTGTAACCGATGCTGGGCGAATCCGACAGAATCCCTATGATCTGGGGACGGGCTATCCCTTGATAGCAGCCTCCTGGTTTTCTGCCCTGTATCCGGAAAAAAACGTCCGCTTTATCAACCGGGGGATCAGTGGAAATCGGGTCAGGGACCTGAAAGCCCGCTGGAAGGAGGATTGTCTGGATATACAGCCTACCTGGGTATCCATTCTCATCGGCATCAACGACTGCTGGCGCCGCTATGACAGCAATGACCCTACCTCAGCCGACAGCTTTGAGAGGGATTACCGGGATATTCTGACACAGATCAGAGAAAACCTGGATGCCAACATTATCCTCTGTGAACCCTTCGTTCTACCTACTCCCGAGGATCGGCTTACCTGGCGTGTGGATCTAGATCCCAAAATAGCCGTGGTGCGAAAGCTGGCCCAGGAGTTTGATGCCTACTATATTCCCTTTGACGGCCTCTTTGCCCAGGCTTCCAGTCGAAAGGATCCCGGCTTCTGGGCCGCCGACGGCGTTCATCCCACTCCCGCCGGTCATGGCTTGATGGCAAAGGCCTGGCTGGAGACGGTAAAGGCTCTATAGATCCAAATATCTACATAAATTGACCAGGGCAGCCATACCCTGGTCAATTTATTTCAAATTTTTCAGTCATTCAAGTTCCAGGATCTTCTCCACCACTTCCAGAAGATTCCTCCCATTGACCTCCGCATTCGGATGGGGCTGGCCTATTTTGGCGGTCCTACATCCTGCACGCTTTCCCGCTTCAATATCCGTATCCATATCCCCCACCATCCAACTTCTTGAGAGATCTACCCCATGCTTTTCCGCCAGATCCAGGATCATTCCCGGCTCCGGCTTGCGGCATCGGGATTTCCGGTGAAAATCGGGGCAGTAGCGGATTTCCTTAATGGTGCAGTAGGGCTCCAGCTCTTCAGCCATCCTTTGGTGAATCCTGTCCAGATCCTCCTTCGTCAGATAGCCTAGCTCCACGCCTCCCTGATTGGTCACCACAAAAAGGTCATATCCGGCACCATAGGCCGCCTTCATGCCCAGCTTGGCCTTCTCATAGATCACCAAATCTTCAGGGGTATTGATATGCTTTTTATTGTCGTTAATAACCCCGTCCCGATCAAGAAAGAGGGCTTTTTTTTTCCATCGAATCACCATCCTGCCTTCTATCATCACGGATCCCAAAGACCCTTCCTTAGTATATGCATTTTTCCCTTGTCCCTTTCAAGGGATCGTCACGGTTCCTTCTATTCCAAATCCTGCAATACCATGACGGTATAGGGCGCGATCTCCACGCGACCCTTGTAGCGCCGGCCTGACAGCAGATCCTCCATCTCCTTGGAAAGCTCTAAGAAGGCGGGACGGTTTTCCAGTTCCACAAGCACCATGCCGGTCCCTGAATCTCCCTCCCGGGGCACCAGCAGCAGATTTTCTGAGGCTTTCCCGACAGGGGCGATCCCTGCTTCCGCCGAGATATCCAGAAGAAGCCGCTGCAGATCCGAAGGCTGGGGCATGGTTCCCAAGAGGTAAATCCATCCCTTACCCATCCTAAACCGGGCTACGGCAGCCAAGCCCTTCAATGGACCTTCTTCGTAGCTGGCTAATGTCTCTCCTCCATGGAACTCGAAGCCGTCATACCATATAGAGCCTTGCCCCTTTCTGCCATCTTTCCATTGGATATCAAAATCCCGAGGGTCACCGGGGATCTGATATTTACAGAAGGCAGAAGTCCATTCCTCCAGGCTGCCAAAGGGCGCATGGGTATACTTGGTGGCATGGAGGGTCCTGTTGTCCGATAACGGTCCCACCAGCCAGATACCCCCGTCTTCAATCCAAGCCTCCAGTCGTTCCCGAAGACCCGACTCATCCAAAGCGGGCAGGAAGGGAGAACAAAGAACCTTGTACGGCTCCAGAGAAGCGGCGGGATCGATGACATCGGGCCGCAACTGGCTTTGGATGAGGGGATGATAGAAGGCCTTCAACAGCTTCTCTCCATAGTTGAAACCGTTGACCATGGGCTGGTGCTCAAACAGCCACCAGGCATAACCGGAGAAATGGAGGGCCAACCCCGTATTTGCCGGCCGGGTTTCCCGTAGAAAAGCACCCGCCTTGTCGAATCCCTCTGCGATCTCCCTGACTTCATTAATGATATGAAGAGGCCGTCCACAGCTGGAAATCACGGAGCCGTGCATCAATTCCTGTCCGCTCCAATGGACACGCCACAGCCAATAAAGATTGGCTTCTCCCCCCAGAGCAATAGGGAGCCAGGAGTTCACCCGACAAAAACCGGGCTCCTTGTAGCCGTTGGCTGTGGTGGCTCCATTCCAGCAGGTTGCGGTCTCGGTGTTCCAAAAAGGGGCCTCCTTAATGGGACGAATAAAGTCCATCCAAAATACCGCCTGCCATAGGTTTTCCATGTTGTTGTAATGATTGAACTGGACCAGATCCAGCTTCCGATGGATCTTATGATAGTTCAGGCCGCCGAAGGGCATCATATCCGTTCCGACGGGATGCCGGCTATATCGATGGAGGATATCCGCCTGGAATTCGGTGAACTCCACATAGGAATCGGATTGGAACTCCATCCAGGCCGTAATCAGGGAAGGATGATGCCAGGTATTGGATCTTGGAATGGGGAGCTGATCAAAGGAGGAATAGGTCTGACTCCACAAATTCGTTCCCCAAGCCTTGTTCAATGCATCAATGGTGCCGAACTTCTCCTCCATGGTCTTCTTAAATTTTTCATGGCAAACCGGACAGCAGCATCCCCTGTTGTGGGGATACAGCTCGTTATCGATCTGCCAGCCGATGATATGCTCATTCTGACCGAATTCCTCCGCCATTTTCCGGACAATCTTCTCGCAGTATTCCCGATAGACGGGGCTGTTGGGGCAGGCATGGCGTCTTGCCCCGTGCTGGGCACGGATACCGTATTCATCCACCACCAGAATCTCCGGATGCTTCTCTGACAACCAGGCAGGTGGCGTACAGGTAGGGGTGCACATGATGACGGCGATCCCCGCCTCAGCCAGCTTATCCACCACCAGATGAAGCCAATCAAAATCATATTGACCTTCCTGGGGCTCCATGCGGCTCCAGGCGAACTCGCCCACCCGCATCACATTCATGCCTGCTTCCTTCATCAGGGCAATATCCCTGTCGATCTCTTCAAGAGGCCAGGCTTCAGGATAGTAGGCCGCCCCCAGATAGGGGGGTAAAACCTTTTTCATCTCTTCAACCTCCTTCATTTCCAGTTACTCACTATAAATGTCATCCACGAAACGACGGAGGTTTTCCAAACCGAGGCTGATGCCCGTCAAGGGCTCCTCCATTCCCTCAAATTCGATGGAAAGGATGCCGCCATATCCTCCGTTCTTCATCAGCTTCAGGCATTGGGTTACAGGCACTTCCCCATGTCCGATGATGGCACCCCGGAGGTAATTGCCTCCCCGGGTCATGAACCATCCCTTGCCGGGATTGGGCTGAGTCCCGGATTTCACATGGAAATCCTTGGCATGAACATGGAAGGCGTAGGGCAGAAGCCGTCCCACAGCCTGAGCCGGATCTTCATCCACACAGAGGAAGTTCCCCATATCCAGCAACAAGCCGAAATTCGGGTGATTCACCCCGTTTATCAATTTCTCCACCCTTTCGCTGTCCTGGCAGAAGAAGCCGTGGTTCTCCACCATGGTCCGGATGCCCAAATCCGCAGCAAATTCTGTAACCACCCGGCATCCCTTTATCAAAATCGGTAGGGCATCCTCAAAGCCCCTGGCTCCCCGATAATCCGCCGGGAAGCCTACGGTGGCATCATGACGCATGCCCGTAGCTCCCAAGATCTGGGCTACCCGTACTTCGTCCTTCAGCCGTTCCACTTCTGCCTGCCAGTCGCCGTTGGAACTGTTGATGAAATCAGCTCCGATGGTATAGTTGACTACCCTCAGTCCTACCCGGTCACACTCCTCCCTAATTCTGGGGGCGAAGCTGAGGGGGGTCTCCCCTTCCGGCAGAACCAGGGTTGAGAATTCGATGAAATCAAAACCCATCTCCTTTGTTTTTGCAATCACATCCAATTGCGACATTTTGCCTTCGCTGACTAAACGATGAAAGCTGTAGGAACTGACACCTATTTTCATTCCAATCCATCCCTTCTCTCGTATTTAACTGTCCACCCTTTGAAGATATCCCATCCCGTGAAAGCTGTCAACGGAATGAAACTTTAGCCTTCTATAATATCCAGTCTGCCGAACACGGCATTGGCTTCTATCTCCAGATAATCCCCTTCAGCCTGGGCAGCAGGGGTCCGGTAAATGTTTTCCCCAAAGCCTGATGATGATCTGTCGGGAGCTTGCACGCTGCCGAAGACGGCACTCATTTTGATGACAATGGGGATATCGGGATTGATACGGAGGGTGCCGTTTCCAAAGATGACGTTCACCTTCACCTCGCGCCCGAAAGGAACTTTATCCATATCCGTCATATCAATACTGCCATTGCTGAAGATAATGTTGTATTCATCTTCCAGGGTCCGTACCGGAATGTGCCCATTGCCGAAGACGAGATTCGCACCGCCCCGAACATTCCCAATCCAGCTGGAACCGTTAAAAAGCACAAAGCATCCGATATAGATGATGACAAGACCAAAAAGGATCCGGGGAGTGGAAAAACGCAAATTAAAGGAATGCTTGATAATCATCAGCAAACCCGCGACAATTAAGAGGCCGGACCAAAAATAGGTATTAATAAGACGCATACCTTCACCTTCTCTTCATTTCATTTAGATTCTTACTATTACTATATCAGGAATTTCCATTGTTGAAAATGCTTTTCTCGGCAAACTAGGATCATGGTATAATGGGATCATGGCAGCAGCATCTGCCGGGGAGCCCCTTAAAACTGACATTGTTGGAGGCATCTTCCGGTATATACAAGCAGAAGGAGGAAAAGGCCTATGGGAAAAAGCCATGGATCCCCGTTTACCATCCGGGAAATCTATGATAAACTATATGAATTTTATGGCCCGCAGAACTGGTGGCCTGCCGATACAGCCTTCGAAGTCATGATGGGCGCCATTCTCACCCAGAATACGGCATGGGAGAATGTCGTGAAGGCAATGGAAAATCTCCGACCCTATCTGGATCCTCAAACTTTGGGTGAGATGGATCCTGAGAAGCTGAAGGTCCTGATCCGACCCAGCGGTTTTTACAACATTAAAGCCAAAAGAATCAAGCATTTTCTTGCCTGGTTCGGAGAAAAGGGCTATTCCATTCAGGCGCTGAAGGCCATGGATGGAAATGTTCTCCGGGAAGAACTGCTTGCTATCCATGGCATCGGACCTGAAACCGCTGATTCCATCCTCCTCTATGCTCTGGAAAAACCCTTTTTTGTGATCGATGCCTATACCAAAAGGCTGTTTCATCGATTGGGCTTTAGCCTCCCCAAGGACTACGATGAAATTCAAAGGGTTTTCGAAGCCAACCTGGAAAGGGAGGTCGCCCTGTACAACGAATACCATGGTTTGATCGTGCAGCATTCCAAGGAAGTATGCCGGAAAAAGCCCCTCTGTACGAAGTGCTTTCTGGTTTCAGAATGCCCCCTGGGCATGTCTTCCGGTATAAACGGTTCCTAACAGCCGGCCGTTTGGCCCTAGGGTATTTCTCAAGGGTCTGGCCTGCAGCCGGCTGCCAGCCGCAGGCCGATTTGAGTATGCCTTCAAAGCAAATCGTTTGGCGTTGGACGAACCCTATGGCCGTCAAAAGATAGGGGTGGATGACTCTGTCCACCCGATGAGCATTGCTCCGTGAAAGAGTATAAATCTCGGACAAATATGGGCAGACAGGGTCGTCCGCCCATACATTCTACCGTCAGAATTTACATAGAAAAAACCTGACCCTTCTATCGTTAAGATGATCTATCCAGTTCCCTTTTTGGCTTCTCTTTATAAGGAATAGGAATGGCCCGATATCCGGATCTGCCTTCGGATCGGGGTGTATCCCGTCATATACAGAGTGAATTTGTCCCGTTCCTGGGCTTCACTTCCCCTTAAAGCATCGGTATAGTTGTGCTCACAGAATCCTTCTCCAATGGTAATTCCATCATAATGATACATATAGCTGGCCTTCCCCTTCTTTAAAACCACGGTATTTCCTGCAACACCGGGAATCCTTAGATCCTCCGTATCCAAGATCCCGCCGGGTTCAAAGATGAATTCCAGCTTATAAAGAACCCCTTTCGTCCCCTCCGATTGAAAATCCAGCAGCACCTCTCCGTCCCGCCAGGAAACCTTCAGGGTAATATCATAAAGCTGCATCTGCACCGGTCGGCGCTTGCCATGGTCCATTTCCTCCCATACAGACGTCGGAGGAGGCGTCTCAAAGGGACGGACATATCCCCACTCCATCCTGTATCGCAGCTCATAGCCATCGGCGGTTTTCTGAATGGAGGACGGTATAAAGCGGCCCTTATCACCGAAAAAGGTACCGGCCAATTTCATATACAGGGCATTCTCTCCCCTCTGGAACTTGAGAAAACGGGTGTTGTGGGCCAGCAGAGTCAGGCTCTCCTCTTCCCTTCGGATCCGGACCAGTCCCGACTTTTTAAACCAGTGTTCATAGCAGAGGGAAGGCCCTTCCATTTTGGGCTGAAAGGAGACCAGCCCGGGCTCCAGCATAAACAGGGTCAGTTCATTCCCCAGACTCTCCTCATGAAAGAGATCCTGCTCCCGATACAGCTTGAAGAGCTGATCTGCCATATAGGCAAATCTTTCGTTCCCTGTGCGGTATGCCATCCACAGGTAATTCCAGTAATAATTCACCGGGTACACCCTCCGGCCATAGTCCTGCCTTCTGGAATTCAAGGTATACAAGGTGTTGTCCGGCTCCATATACATGAATATCATCTGGAGATTCCCGTCCACGGCTTCCAGCAGCTCCGGTTTGTCCAGTTCTTCTGCAAGGATGATGAGGGAACTGTTGTTGACAACATTGTATATCCCTGCAGACCGCTCTGTATATTCCCCCTCTTCATCGCAATCGATGCCTTCCGCCAGATACTTCTCCGTCTCCTCCCGCAAGGCCCCCTCCCCGGTAATCTTATATACCAGCGCAAGGGCGGAGGCCATGACCCAGCGATGATTGGGGGTATGAAATCCCCCTTCCCTCATGCCCTTTCCTGCCTCCTTAAGATACTGATAGAGGGATTCCATAATCTTTTTCTCTCTTTGGCTCCCGGTGTTGAATCGTTCATAGAGGCGGTAGGTGTATGCCAATACCCGTACCGAAAACGCCGCCGCCGTGGCATCGTGGAAATTCGTCTCCTTCAGGTCAATGGTACCATCGGCATGCTGCTCCCTTAAAAGATATTGCATGTACAAATCCACCCGCTCCAACAGATCAGTGCTGTGAAAAAAGCGGGATTTCTCATTGAAATACAGGCTGGACAAGACATCGATGCAACCAGCTGCCTGTGCAGGCTCACTATACCCCTTGGTGGGAAGGACGACATATCCGCCATAGTCCCTGGATTCAGGATTCAAGACCTGACATTTCAGCAGGTAGGGAACAAGCCTTTCTCCCCGCTCAATCCATCCCCTGTAATGGTTTTTCATCCCCTTCTCCTCCTATTCTTCCATTCATCTCTCCGGTATCCCTTCACTTTATCTATGACTGTTATGAGCCTATTATACCACGCTCTGCTGACAACCAGACCCAAAAAACTCCCGGACCAAAGCGAAATGGCTGTGGATAGCCAATAAGATGAATACCTAATTGTGTGACAAAGAACCGTCCCCTGTGACATCCCCTGTGACAAAAGAAAAAAAAGCCCTCCCGAACCATGTCGGGAAGGCTGCGAAAACTTACAGAAGGAAGATGGCGGCTATCGTGGTGACCGCCAGGCCAATGACAACGGGTTTCATATTTCGTCGCACCAGGTCAAAGGGGCTGACTCCGCAAATGGCCGCTGCAGGAATGACGGCCCACGGAATAAGGGTGCCTCCCCCTACCCAGATGGCTGCCACCTGACCCAGGGCGGTCAGGGTAGCCACTCCGCCGCCAATGGCTGTGGAGAACAGCTTCGCCACGGACCCCGCCAGACTGATTCCCGAGAAACCAGATCCGTCCAATCCGGTAATGGCTCCCACAACGGTGGATGTGATCGCCCCCACCGTGTTGTTCAGAGGAACAGCATTAGCCAGAGCCACACCCAAGTCGTTGACCAATCCATTGGATCCGGCCGGCAGCACCTCGCCAAAAATGTTCGTAATTGCTGCGTCACCCAGATAAAAGAATGCAGCAATGGGAATCACGGGACCAAAAATCTGAAAACCGAACTTGAGTCCTTCAATGAAATGTTCTGTAATCTTCTCCAGACTCTTATTTCTATAGGCCCCTATGGAGATCAGGATCAGGATAAAAAGGGAGGTGCCCCCCACCAGGGCTGTCGCATCCCCTCCCTGAAGCTTCGCTATATACATCACAATCAGGTCAGCCACAAACAGGACAGGGATCAGGATGGCAATGATTTTCTTGGCAGTCGGGGAAAGGGCTTTTTTCGCTTCCTGATCCTCCTCGGATAATTCGGAAGAACTGCCACTTCCACCATGGGGATGATCCATGGTCAGGGTGCCCTTCTTCAGATCACGCCGTAAATACCAGAAGGCAACAACTGTCGTTACCACTCCCATAATGATAACCAAGGGAATGCTTGCAGAAATCACATCCCCCACCGGAATCCCGGCTCCGTCCGCCGTCAGCTTCGGGGCTCCCTGGATGATATAATCTCCCGATAGGGCGATTCCATGGCCAAAGAGATTCATTGCCATGGCTACTCCAAGGGCGGGCAGCTTGACACGCAGGGCAACGGGCAAAAGGACGGCTCCCATCAAAGCCACCGCTGGAGAAGGCCAGAAGAACCAGGAAATCACCATCATGAGAATACCAATGACCCAATAGGCCAGGGTTGGCGTCCGAATCAGCTTGGTGAAGGGATAAACCATCACTTCATTCAATCCTGTTTTCAACAGCACCCTGCTCATGGCGGTGATCACCGAGATGATCAGGATGGTCCCCAACAGCTCTGTAATGGCATAAATGAAGCTATTGAAGATGGCCATTACAGACTGGTATAAAGATGCCGTAGCAACCAGACCAAGAACAAAAATGCCGATAATGCAGACGAGACTGGTATCCCTACGCATCACCATTACTCCGATGACGGCGAGAATGAAAACCAGATACACCCAATGCAGAGCTGTAAGTTCAATACCTACCATGTTTTTTCCTCCTTTTCATTCTTATCTGCAGATGAGATGCGTAATACACAATATGCAGAGTTGGAAAGGATGGTTCTGCATATTCTGATCCTGTCAATTCAGAAGTCAAGACGGAAATTGCTTTCTTAGAAGGATCTTTCCTCCCTATACCGAATAAATATATGAAGGAGACAATTTGGATGGAGGGAACTGCATGATGAAGAAAAAAACCTTTATGACAAAAAAAGGTCCCAATTCAGTCGGACCCTATTCAACCGCTGTGATTTACGGAGATACAGTCTATATTTCCGGAATGGGTCCCATTGACCCGGAAACCAATCAAGTGGTGGAAGGCACCGTGGTGGAGGAAGCCCATCGGGCATTCCAGAATGTACGGATCATCCTGGAGGAGCTGGGAGGCAGCATGGAGGATGCCCTGAAGGTTACTCTCTACCTGGCAAACATGGACGACTTCGCCACCGTCAATGAGATCTACAAGGAGTACTTCGGTCCCGACTATCCTGCCCGCACTACCATTCAGGCAGGCAAGCTGCCGGGCGGTATTCAGGTGGAAGTAGACGTCATCGCTGCCTATCGTGGCAAAACCAATGGGGAGGAGTAGGCATGCTGAAGCTTGAAACCCCCTGTATCCTGATCGACCTGGATATCATGGAAAAAAACATTCAGCGGATGGCGGATATTGCCAAAAGAAACGGCGTGTCCCTCAGACCCCATGTGAAAACCCATAAAATCCCGGAAATCGCCCACCGTCAGTTGGCAGCGGGAGCTTCCGGCATCACCGTGGCTAAGGTATCGGAGGCTGAGGTCATGGCTACCCATGGAATCACGGACATCTTCATCGCCTACCCTGTGATTGGGGAGGGAAAAATCCGGAGGGCATTGGATTTGCATGCAAAAATCCGCCTGATCCTGGGCATCGACAGCCTGGAAGGAGCTGAAGCCCTGGCCCGGGCAGCCTCATCCAGGGGAGAAACTGTGGAAGTCCGCCTGGAGGTGGATACGGGCTTGAGAAGGACCGGAATCCCTTATGACAAGGTATTGGAAATCGCCGGGAAAATCGCTGAATGGAAAGGAATACGAATCACAGGGATCTATACATTCAAAGGATTGGTGTTCCAGGGCAAGTCCACTTTGGATCGCCGCCAGGCAGGCCTGGAAGAGGGACGGCTTATGGTAGAACTGGCGGAGGAAATGAAGAAGCTGGGCCTGGACATCCGGGATGTCAGCGTGGGCTCTACGCCCACCGCCGAATTTGCAGCCACCGTGCCGGGTGTTACCGAAACCCGCCCCGGCACCTATGTCTTCAACGATATGATGCAAGTGAGGGCAGGAAGCAGCAGCCTGGAGGATTGTGCCGCCCGCATCCTGACGACAGTGATCAGCAGACCCCAAGCCGACCTGGGCATCATCGACGGGGGCACGAAAACCTTCGCGGGAGATGCTGCCCCGGGGAAAGCCCCTTATTATTTTAAGGGCTATGGCCAGGTGGTGGAATATCCCGATCTGGTTCTGGAGCGTTTGACGGAGGAGCATGGCATGATAAGCCTTCCTGAAAAGGGCGAAGAGCCCAGGATCGGTCAGCGAATCACCGTGATTCCCAACCATATATGTCCTGTGATCAACCTCCAGGACAAGGTTTATTTTGTAAAGCAGGGGGAAACCGTGAAGGAAGTGGCGGTAGCGGCCCGGGGCAGGGTGTACTGATATTGGTTCGCGGACAATTACCCTGGGGGATTCCTCTGGAGTGGCCAGCAGCCCGCCGCCAGCCGCCAGCGGCTATTTCAATATTCCTCTAGAGCAAGCTCTAGCAGGGCTCTGGCACAACATATTGGACGTTTTTTCGAACTCTATGACAGGCGAAGGGTAGGGGTGGACGACTCTGTCCACCCGGGGAAATGATCCGCATTCCATAAATATGTTCTGTCATCAGAGTATTCCGGGCAGACAGGGTCGGAGACTGCTGAAAAAGTCCTTTTTCTATATCAATGTACACCTTCTTGGTGTAAAATACAATTAATAAACGATAAGAAGGTGTATCTTAATGCTAAAACGCCAAACCAGAATGCTGTTAAGTCCCTATTTAAGTATCTACGATAAAATAATTCCAAAAGATAACGTATTAAGGCAAATGAAGGAGTTAGTAGACTTCTCATTCATACATGAAGAATTACAATCGAAATATTGTCTGGATAATGGAAGGAATGCAATCGATCCAGTAATTCTTTTTAAGTATTTGTTGCTTAAAGCAATATTTAAACTTTCAGACAGAGATGTAGTAGAAAGATCCAGATATGATATGAGTTTTAAGTATTTTCTAGACTTAGAGCCAGAAGCAGAAGTAATCGATGCAAGTACCTTGACAAAGTTTAGAAAGTTAAGGCTAAAAGACTCCAATCTACTCGATTTGTTAATCGGCAAGACAGTGGAAATAGCATTAGATAAAGGAATAATAAAAAGTAAGGCTATTATCGTTGATTCAACACATACGAGAGCAAGGTATCATCTAAAATCTCCAGGAGAAGTACTCC
>JBMNLC010000011.1:0-55992 GCA_050952525.1 Clostridia bacterium
GACGATGCTTTACGAAACGCATTTTTTGTATTATATCATAGGTAAGACCCTCATTACATGAAATTTTTATCGATATTTCATGTATAATAGAAGTTTTAGGATGAATAGCCTGAAAGGCATTCATCAAATGAAGATAGGGGAAAGAGGAGGTGTTGGTATGCCCCTTGAAATCATCCGCAATGATATCACCAAAGTTCATGTAGATGCCATTGTCAATGCCGCCAATTCATCCTTGCTGGGCGGTGGAGGGGTGGATGGAGCCATTCATCGTGCCGCAGGTCCGGGGCTGCTTGAGGAGTGTCGTACCCTTGGTGGTTGTCAAACCGGACAGGCCAAAATCACAAAGGGCTACAGGCTGCCGGCGAAATATGTCATCCATACCGTTGGGCCGGTGTGGCGGGGTGGGAATCACAACGAGGAAAAGCTGCTGACCGACTGCTACAGGAATTCCCTTGCATTGGCCGAACAGTATCAGCTTGAGAGCATTGCCTTTCCGCTGATATCCTCGGGGGCTTTCGGCTATCCCAAGGACAAAGCCTTGAAGACAGCCATTGCGGCCATTGGAGATTTCTTGATGAGCCATGATATGATGGTGTACCTCGTTATATACGACAGAGCATCCTTCGTGCTGTCTGAGAAGCTGTTTTCATCCATTCAGCAATATATTGACGATAAATATATTGAAGAGCATCCGGATACGCGTATGGATAGCTTGCTGGAAAAAGACAGACTCCATATGGTCCATGACCGTATGATTACCTATATGGAAGCGGTTGAACCAGAGGAAAAGCCCAAAAGAACCCTGGAGGATGCAATAAAGAATATGGACGAAACCTTTTCCCAGATGCTGCTGCGCTTGATTGATGAAAAAGGGATGACGGATGCAGAGGTCTATAAACGGGCCAATATCGACCGAAAGCATTTTTCCAAAATCCGAAATCATATCGATTACAGACCCAGCAAATCCACGGCCGTCGCCTTTGCCATCGCATTAAGGTTGAATCTTGACGAAACGGAGGATCTCCTCCGCAAGGCCGGCTTTGCCTTATCCCACAGCAGCAAGTTTGATATCATTATCGAATACTTCATCGAAAAAGGGAATTACAATATCTTCGAGATCAACGAGGCCTTGTTCGCTTTTGATCAGAAGCTGCTGGGTGCATAGTCCGGAGACACCTTCCATTCATTTGTCGCTTGCCAAGCGACCCTTTTCCATATGAAAAATGTTATCCTGCAATCAAAAGAACGGATGGGAGGATAACATCGATGAAAAAGGGTTTGACAGAGCTGGTATTTATTCTTGACCGGAGTGGCTCAATGAGCGGACTTGAAAGCGATACTATCGGGGGCTACAACGCCATGTTGGAAAAGCAAAAGAAAGAGCCTGGAGAAGCCATCATCACCACCGTGCTGTTTGACGACAAATATGAATTGCTTCATGATCGGATGGACCTTCGGAAAATCGCCCCCATAACGGATCAAGAGTATTTTGTCAGGGGCACCACTGCGCTATTGGATGCGATGGGCAGGACCATCCATAAAATCGCAGAGATCCAAAAGTACACGCCCGAGGATGAACGGGCTGAGCATGTGATGTTTGTCATCATCACGGATGGCCTTGAAAACGCCAGCAGGGAATACAGCTATGAAAAAGTCCACCGGATGATTGAGCATCAAAAGGAAGCATACAACTGGGAGTTTATCTTCCTCGGGGCAAACATCGATGCCATTGCTACGGCCGCCCGTTTTGGCATCAGCCCGGACAGAGCGGCCAATTACAATGCGGACAGTGAAGGGATCCTCCTGAACTATGTGGTTGTCAGCGATACCATCAGCTGTTTGCGCAACAACCATGTTGTCAATGAGGATTGGAAAGCCCCCATTGAAGAGGACTACAAAAAGCGCTGAGGCAGGAGATCAGATATCGCTTTCTACTTAAGATGCAGCAGTCCTATGAATGGCTGGAAGCTCAATAAGGCGATCCTTCGTGTATTCCTTTGCTGTGATAGCCAAAGCATGCACGGTGGGATCGCCTTACCTTATCTAAGGATTTCTTTTTCTCACCATATATAGACCGAATTGCAAAGGATCGCTGATAAAAATGTCAAAGAATTCATGGATATGCTGTAAAACTTCGCCTTTACAGCATGTTTTTTTCGTAGAATGGGGATTTCGTTTTCAGGTAATTCTATTCTATTATAAGCAATCGGGAGAACAGAAGCTTGTTTTAAAGACCATAAGGATTACGGCAAAATAATTATAAAAAAATCTTGACATCGGCGGATTACAGTTGTAGTATATAATCACAGACTACAATTGTAGGAAGGTGATGGGATTGAGTAAGCTTCCCAAAATATCAGATGCAGAATGGAAAGTGATGAAGGTGCTGTGGAAAAAGTCTCCCTTAACGGCAGGAGAGATTGTTGATGCCCTAAAGCCCCACACCAGTTGGAGTCCCAAAACCATTCACACCTTAATCAGCCGTTTGGTGAGCAAAAAAGCCGTGGCGGTGAACAAGAGCACTCCACTGCATCAGTATTCTCCCCTTGTATCGGAGGAGGAGTGCACCTTGAAGGAGACGGAGTCATTCCTGAAAAAGGTTTATGACGGATCCCTTCACCTGCTGGTGGCCAAATTCATTAAGGAAGAAAAGCTGTCCCCGGAGGAGCTGGAGGAATTGAAGAAAATGCTGGAGTAGAGCCGCCGGAAGCTGGTAAGAAGGAGGGTGAACAGGAATGAACAGCACTGTGGTGGAATTGTTCCAGAGAGTTCTCGCCATGTCCTTCATGGGAAGTGTGCTGGCAGGGGTCATTCTGCTGGCTAAGAGACTCCTGGGTGATAAGGTTTCGGCTGCCTGGCATTATTATATCTGGCTTCTGCTGCTGATCAGATTGTCCATCCCCTTTGCCCCGGAAAGCTCCTATAGCATATTCAACCTTATGGAGCGGATCCCACAGGACACCGGAATACTGCGTTACGCTGAAGACTTAAGCGCGAGCACATCATTTAAGATGCCAAAAACGAATCAGGAAGAAGACCGGATGGGTCAAGCTCGGATAGTGCGAGAACCGGATGGGGATGCCGATGCAGAAAGAAATGCGTCCAAAATGGATTGGAGTCCATATGGAAAGGTATGGAACATCCTGGCTATGCTTTGGGCTACCGGTGCCCTGGTCATGGTGACGTATACCGTAGGGGTCAATACGCTTCTCCACCTCAGGGTCCGCAGGAAGCCTCCATGCAGGGATGAAGCCATCATCGAGATTTTGAAGAAATGCACAGATCGGCTCAGGCTGGAAAAGATGCCTCGGATTGTCTATGATTCTCAAATAAAGATCCCCATGCTTTTTGGCTTCCTGAAGCCGAGGATTTGCATTGCCCCGGAGATGGTTCGTTGCCTGTCCCATGAAGAATTGGAGCACATCCTTCTCCATGAGCTGGTTCACTTAAAAAGGGGAGATATTCTGATCAACTGGATCATGATGGTACTACAGGCGCTTCATTGGTTCAATCCCATCGTATGGGCAGCCTTTCGTCGGATGAAGCAGGATTGTGAGCTGGCCTGTGATGCCCACGTGCTAAGCTTTCTCAAATCCATTGATCGAAAGGAATACGGCAGGACGATTATCAATCTATTGAAGCTGTTGACGGGTTCCCACGAGGTTCCCGGAACAGTGGGGATGATGAACCCTAAAACTCAAACCGAAAGGAGGATAATGATGATCAAGAACTTCAGGAAGGCATCTTTCAAATGGACCGTTGTTGCCATCTTGGTAATGGCAGTGATTGGATATGTGGGGCTGACCAATGCGAAGGGAGCAGCCCAGGAGACACCCCCTGTCAATGAAGCCGGAGAGACAGTGGACATTATTCCCGATGCTTCTGCGCAGGAGGAGAAGGAGACGGCAGAAGGAACGAAAGAGGAAATAGAGAAAGGGGAGATGATGCCCCAGGAAACGGAAGCCCAGTCGGTTGAAAAAGCCCCTCAAACGCCCGATTCGCCCCATGGACCTCAGGTAGTGGTAGAAGTAGACATGGAGATGGCTAAAAATGAGCAGATGAAGGTGGATCTGGGACATTCACCTTGGCAGCTAAGCCCCATTGCCGTGACTCAAACCTTTGTAAGCTTACAGATTTCACCTGAAGGGATTACTGGAGAATTCCCCATCAAGGACGATGAAATGAAGATCGTGCATGAAACCAATGAAGAAGCGATCGTCGAGGTCACTGGAAGCAAAACGCCCATTGCAAGGGTCTACCTCAAGAGATTGGTAAAGCAGGATGAGACAGGGATTTGGTCCGTTGTGGGATACGATCCCATACCCTCCAAAGACTGATTTGTGAATTGACCCACGAACGGCCTGACCCCAGCATAGCGAAAAATATGAAACGAAGAATCCGATTTTTCGGAACAAATTAGAAGGATTGGCGTCTAAAGGAGTAAAGCATGTTTGGGGAGGTTTATAGTCATGGACAAATCACAAATGATTAGGATTGTAGGCTTGGCTCTCTGCCTGCTCCTGCTGACAAGCACAGCTACCTTTGCCAGCGATCCTCTGATCCAAAAGCAGCAGGAAGTGGACCGGTATTTTGCCGAACATCAGAAGGAGCTCGAGGACAAGGGGATTATCATGACATATACCGGCGTTGATCCCGAGGGGGAGTTTGTAGAAGTCGCCATACTGGAATACACGGAGGAGAAGGCCGATTATCTCTATGAGCTGTTCGGCAGGGAGCAGATCAAGGTTGTCCCCGGAGAAGAAATTGTCCTGTTGACGACAGAAGCCGATGCTTCGGAACCTGCTGCCGGACTGGGAGATATCCCGGTGGAAGACGGGCAAGGTGAAGAGGGCGCTCTTCCCTCCCGAGGACTTGGCGCGATTCTTCAGCGCATTTGGTTGTGGCTGAAGGGCATTTTCGGTATAAAATAGTTTGAAGGGGAGATCCCGGCATTCAACAGAATCCGGGATTTTCCTTTTTTAAGGGGAACCTGCATAGATTTTCCTTGCCCGGCAATAATATAGGAAAAAGATCGATTTGGAGGGAAATGAATATGCTGTGGGGGAAAAAGCAGGTTGATCAGGAAGAAAGGCAGGTCCTCTCATCTGTTGAGCCGGACGATCAGGCATATCTGGAAGAAGTGCGTAAGGCATGGCAGGAATGGAATGCAGCCCAGAATTATTTTGAAAACGTGAGCGATCCGGATCTCATTGATTATGCCATTTATGACCTGGAGGCCGCCCGACGCAAATACATGTATATGTTGAAACAAGCCCGCTCCAGGGGATTGAGGGAAAGTAAATAT
Organism: Clostridia bacterium; assembly: GCA_050952525.1. Taxonomy (GTDB): domain Bacteria; phylum Bacillota; class Clostridia; order Christensenellales; family JBMNLC01; genus JBMNLC01. Next base: position 5,306 of record JBMNLC010000011.1, read on the forward strand.
TTAACCTGATCCCAAAAGTATTTAAAAAATCATCCCGAAGGCTGACATAAAATCATCCCCGCCGACATAGAAATAGCATATGGTAAGTCTTGACAGATCAGGACCTGCCATGAATAATCAAACACAAGAGATCATCCATGGGCATTCCGAAGATGACTTATATAGGAAGGGGTCCTTTGGAGACAGCTCCGGGTCGCGGCGGATGCGTGATGGTGAAAAACGACTGGGAAAATGGGGTGTGATTATGGGCTTGGGTCTGCAATATGAGGTGATTATTGCATACGCCTTCGGATTGATTTTGCTCTATATCATAGGCTGGCTGCTCCTGGTCCCTCTGAAGATCATTTTGAAGTTCATCTATAATGGCATTATCGGAGGGATCATGCTTTGGGTATTGAATATCGTGGGTGGGATTTTTGGCATCACCGTAACGGTTAATCCCATCACCGCCTTGATTGCAGGTTTTTTGGGGATACCGGGAATTATTCTGATCTTATTACTTCAATATTTTTTGGCGTGAAGAATTGGATATGCTTTAACCAGATTGGAACGATTTACCGCATTGTGCCGGAGGCTTAAGCCTCCGGCACAAATTTTTTTCTCATCTTCAGTTTGTATCATGCCAGTTCATAATAGCGGCCCAGGCTTCTGTCGATAGCGTCTCGGATAATGTCATGGGCGGTGCATTCGGAGAGATGGCTGCTCCGACTAAAAAGCTTATACACATTCGACTTGCTCTTATCCATAATGACTTCCTTCATGGCATCGATGGCGATGGGCTGCCGGATGATGTCCTGCAGGTTGGGACAGTCGGGTGCAACTTCGATTTTTGCATTATTCATATCCAGCTGCTCTGCATGGATAGTCAAAGGATAATTGCACAATGCACAGTTTCCGGAATAGATGCACATAACAGGTGACACCTCCCTTAAACATTGAAAAATGGCCGTAATCCTCTTATTGCTATTATGGCATCCTCTTTCGGAGATGTGAAGGGATTTGGGCATAAATTTTCTGAAAAATGAAGGATGAAAAGTTAAAAAAATCACATAATGCATATTAGAAATATATCAATATATTGCCCTTGCCATAGTATAATTCCGTCCGGGAGCATGAAAAATCCCATATTTCTATGATGGTAGCGGGAAGCTATCGGCCGGTACTTGATGAAAAATTCACAAAAACCGGCAGGAGAGATCCTTAATCTGACAAAAAACAAACAAATTCCCGTCGGGCAGCTGAAAAAGAGAGTTGTCAGACTTTTCTTGTTGTGACCTGCTATGTGTGTTATAATGTATGTAATTCCCATGAACCCCTGTATAGGGGATTCAGACGATGGGTCTTTGAGGTGTGGAGGCAGCTTATGCCCCCATCGGATATGAAGAAAAGACTGCGAAACATCAATGATGAGGGGGGTCAAAATGGAAAGCGGCTGTATACTGAAGGCGGAGGGAGTTGACCGTGTTTTTCATACCGGGAGCCAATCGGTTCAGGCATTAAAGGGGATTTCCCTGGAGATTGCTCCTGCACAGATGGTGGTCCTTCGGGGACGCTCGGGATCGGGTAAAACGACGCTGATTAATATTTTGGGAGCCTTGGACTATCCGACGAAGGGGCAAGTTTTCTTTATGGATCAAAACATAACCGAAATGAGTGAGAGGGACCGGGACAAGATTCGACGCACGGAAATGGGTTTCATATTCCAGACTTTTGCCCTTCTTCCATTGATGTCTGCGTATGAGAATGTAGAATTCGGACTCCGGATTGCGGGAGTGCCGGCCAAGGAGCGAAAGGAGAGGGCGGAGGAGTGTCTGGCTTTTGTGGGCCTTCATAAGAGGATGAATCACAGGCCTTTTGAGTTGTCGGGGGGAGAGCAGCAAAGGGTGGCGATTGCCAGGGCTATTGCCCACCGCCCCAAAGTGATCCTGGCTGATGAACCAACGGCTGAATTGGACAGCAAGATGGGACTGCAGGTCATGAAGCTTTTCAGTGATCTGGTGGAGAAGGAAGGGATCACGGTGGTTGCGACATCCCATGATCCTTCCGTAATCGATATTGCAGACCATGTTTATGAGCTGGAGGATGGGCAAATCGTCAATAGCTGATGCGGCATGACGCATGGGGGGTATGGATAAATGATCGTATGTGAGAATCTGGTAAAGATCTATAAAGTAGCCGACCTGGAGGTGTTCGCCCTCCAAGGCTTGGATCTGAGGGTGGAAAAGGGGGAAATGATTGCGATCATAGGGAACAGCGGTAGCGGTAAAAGCACCCTGATGAATATGATCGGAGGACTGGACCGCCCATCGGCGGGGAAGCTGATGGTGGACGGAAAGGACCTTTTAAAGCTGGATGACAAGGAGCTTTTTCGGTACAAAAGGGAAACCGTTGGTTTCGTTTGGCAGAGCAACAGCAGAAACCTGATTTCCTATCTGACAGCCCTTGAGAATGTAGAGCTGCCCATGCTTTTGAGTGGGAAAAGAAGGCGGAACAAGGCGAGGGAGCTTTTGGAACAGGTGGGCTTAGGCGATCGACTGCACAGCAGGCTGGACCAGCTGTCCGGAGGAGAGCAGCAGCGGGTAGCCATTGCCATTGCCTTGGCCAATGATCCCAAAATACTCTTGGCCGACGAGCCTACCGGTTCCGTGGATACCACCACAGCCTCCCAGATCATGGACCTCTTTCGAAAATTGAATCAGGAAATGGGCTTGACCATCGTCATTGTCACCCACGATCCGAGAATAGCCCGAAAGGTGGATCGGGTGGTGGCCATTCGGGATGGAAAAACCAGCAGTGAATTGATCCGCAGAAAAAGCTATTCTGAGGCGTTGCAGGAGCTGGAAGCTGCCGGTCTGACAGCTGATGATGAAGGGGAAGACACCCATGAAGAATTGGCTATAGTGGACAGTGCCGGACGTCTGCAGATTCCCCAGGAATATTTAGAGGCCCTGGATATGACGGGGAAGGATAAAATTAAGGTGGAATTGGAGGACGGCAGGATTGTCCTGACTCCGCCCAAGATGTGAAGAAGAAAGATGACCTCCATGCCGTTGAGAATCTTCGACGGTATGGAGGTATTCCTATATTGAGGGCTTTTCCTTTGCAGGGATAGTTTCCGCTCACGGGTGAAAAAATAGGGATAAAAATGAGGAGCGGTAATTAGGTGAAACAGCGGGAATATCAGAGGCTGAAGCAAAGCTGTATCCGGTTTTTCAAGGATATTTATAGAGAGGATGAAAGGGAAATTGTCTTCGGGGAGGGAAATCTGAATGCCAGGATTGTCCTGGTCGGGGAAGCGCCGGGAGAACAGGAAAGCATTCACGGTCGTCCTTTCGTTGGACAGGCGGGAAAAAACCTGAAGGATTTTTTGGATATCCTCCAATTGAAGAGGGAAAGCCTGTACATAACCAATGCCGTGAAATTCAGGCCCTATAAGGTGAATCCTGAAAGCGGGCGGAAAACCAACCGGCCCCCCAACCGGGAGGAACTGGAATTGTCCTGTCCCTGGCTTTTGAAGGAGCTGGATCTGGTGGATCCGGAAATTGTTGTGACCTTGGGGAATATAGCCCTGAGGACGATGACCGGTGATGGCCGAAAGAATATCGGCAGCGTCCATGGACGCCCTTTGGAAGTGGAGTTGCCGGATGCAGAGAGGAAGTATCTTCTTTTTCCTTTGTATCATCCTGCGAGCATTATATATAGGAAAAGCCTTAGAACGACCTATATGGAAGATTTGAAAAAGCTGAAGGCCTATTTGGAAGCCCATTAGGAAAAGAATCATTTCAATCATGCAGGGGGGATTGTGTATGATACAAACGGTATTGGGACCCATTGATGAGGGAGATATGGGCATTACCCTGGCTCATGAGCACATAATGGTTGGATTTATCGAGGACGGTAGGTTAAAAGCGGAGGATTATGACAGGGCTGAGGTGGAGGAAGTGATGCTGCTCTATCTGGAGCGGCTGAAGGACGCCGGATGCGGCACTCTGGTGGAATGTACGCCGGAGTATCTGGGGAGGGATCCGGAGCTTTTGCGGAGCTTGTCCCGGAAATCGGGACTCCATTTGCTGACCAATACGGGATTCTATCAGAAGCCTTATCTTGCCCCCTCCGTCTATGAGATGGATGAGAAAGAGATGGGTGATATCTGGATCAAGGAGTTTCAAAAGGGCATTGGAGAGAGCGGTATAAAGCCCGGTTTTATTAAGATTGCTTTAAACAGCGGGGAGCTGCTGCCTCTCCAAAAGAGAATTCTGGCTGCTGCCCTACGGACGTCCGAAGAGACCGGCCTGGTGATCCAAGCCCATACCGTTGGAGGAGAGGCCATTTTGCAAGCGGCTGAGATCATACGGGGGCGGGGCTTGGATATGGAGCGCTTCATTTGGGTCCATGCGGACAGTGAAGCGGACCTGACATACCACCGGAGGGTGGGAGAGCAGGGGATGTGGATTGAGCTGGATGCCATCGGCACCAGACCCTATGAAGACCACTGCCGAATCCTTGCGCTGTTGCTGGAATTGGGCTTTGAAGACCAAATACTGATTTCTCAGGATGCCGGATGGTATAATATAGGCCAGGAGCGGGGCGGTCAGGTGCGTCCGTATCATCCTTTGCTGACCGAATTTGTACCCTTTGCCCAAAATTGGGGGATCAGGGAAGAAATCTTCCGTAAGCTGTTGGTGTTAAACCCGGCAAAGGCTTTTTCCATACGAGGAATCTGACCCTTTCCCCTGGGAAGGAAGGCGAGTTACAGTCTTATACACATCAAAGAAGGGATACAATACCGTATCCCTTCTTTGATGGCTGATGGTTGATCCAGGGGTTTCTAGGGTCTCAATGTTTTATTCATGGCACGAGTGCTCGGAAGCCCTGTCTTTTCAAGCTGAGTAGATGCTCTCGTACTGTTCCTCGTTGTCCAGCAAAACCTTCATCAGTTTCTTGGAACTCTTATGATATATCTTCCTAAAGTGAATGTATCCAACCGAAACCGCCAGGATGAGAAGCGCCGCAATCACGATATATAACATATGGATTCCTCCTTTATGAATAATTCCAATTGGAAAGTTGCATTTCAAAGATCTCTCAATATCCCTTTTGCAATTACATTATACATAAAACCCTGTAAAAATGGAATGGAGAATATTGCGGAGTAATTTTATGAGAAAAGCAAAATGCAGGCTTGATAATTTGATATTTCACAAACACACTGGGAGGCATAGACGACCTGAAGCGATATCTTAATATCAGGAAACTACGATATATAGCCAAAAAGTAGGTGGAAGATTGTCAGGAAGCCGGGGATGATGATTGAACGGGTAAAATCCAACATGGAATATCTTGCGATCCCGTTATCAATTTGACAAAGGCTTTTTATTTTAAAAAGGTGTTTGGACAGCTCAAGAATGGTTATATATTAGCGTGTGCAAAAACTTAAGGACATGGAATATATTTCCACATCCTTAAGTTTGAGAGTCTGTTCAATGAAAGAAAAAAGCAGAGCTTTCGGAGATAGATGGCTGAAGTATCTAGGGGAGGAGGGGACGACGGATGAGAAAGTGGATTTGTACTGTGTGTGATTATATCTACGATCCCGAAAAAGGAGACCCGGAACAGGACATCGCACCCGGTACATCCTTTGAAGATAGTCCTTTTCACTGGACCTGTCCCGAATGCGGTGTGAGTAAAGAAATGTTTGAAGAAATTTCGTAAGAGGGACGACAAAAGTGCAGGCGACTGTCAGGCCTGCACTTTTGTCATGTATAACCGGATAAGCAAGCGACGAAACAGGCACGGCGATGAAAATCTTCTGAAGGATCCGGGAAAACTTAGCCGTTTTCAACTTGTAGGGTGTATAATAGAAAAAAGATCATGAATGGGGAAGAGGGGGGATCGCTATGAAGGGAAGGGAACGCTTTTTAACAGCCTTGAGCAATCAAAAGCCGGATCGGCTTCCCTGTCAGGTCCATAGTTGGATGACCTATTATCTCGATACCTATTTGAATGGGATGGATCAATACGAAGCCTACGATTACTTTGGCATGGATCCAGTCATCTACGTAGCACCCCGCTACGTATATAATGATAGGGATCTGGCGAATTGGGAACTGGATTACAGGGAATTGGGACGGGATGAGGACGGGAATCATGCCTGGCAGAGGACGATCAAAACGCCCAAGGGCGTCCTGGTGGAGCGGGGGGCTTATAACGCCTTCACCACATGGACAACGGAGTATCTCATCAAGGATGAAAGGGATTTTGAGATCTGGAATGAATATGTACCGGTGCCCGAGGAGGTGGACTGGACTCCGGTTCTGGAGGCCAAGGAAAGGATCGGGGATCGGGGAATTGTCCGGGGCAGTTTCTATGACTTTGGACAGGGCAGCCCCTGGCAGAGCTTCTGCACCATGTACGGGACGCAGGAAGCCATTTTCGCCTGCTATGACAAGCCGGACTGGCTCCATTATGTCCTTCAATCCATGCTGGAGAAGAAGCTTGCCGTGATCGAGCGGAGCGGTAAGATTGAATTGGATTTGGTGGAGACGGGAGGGGGCGCGGGCTCCAGCACCGTTATCAGTCCCCGGCTGCATCGGACCTTCTGCCTCCCTTACGATCAAATTCAGCACAAAGCCCTCCATGAGGCAGGCACAAAGGTGGTCTACCATCTATGCGGTGGCCATATGCCTCTGCTGGAAACGGTGGCTGAGAACGGAGCCGATGGCTTGGAAACCATGACCCCTCCTTCCATGGGTGCCGACTGTAACCTGGCGGAGGCGAACAAAAGGGTGGGCGATAAGCTCTTCTTCATCGGGGGTTTCGATCAGAATGCAGGCTTTGAGAAGGGCAATCCGCGGAAGGTGAAGGAAATGGTGTATGAGCTCCATAAGGCTTGTCCGGATGGAGGCTATATCTGCAGTCCCTCGGATCATTTCTTCTTCGGTGACCCGGAGAACCTTCGGGCCTTTGTCGAAGCGGCCAGGGAGTGCACCTATTGAGGGAGAGAATGGCTTTTTGAATGAAAGAATGAGGAGTGGTGGCGAATGCGCTTTGTCGTACGGCAAAAGATCTTTTCCTTTGGGGACAATTTTATCATTAAGGATGAGATGGGCAATGAACACTATATCGTCAAGGGAAAGGTCTTTTCCCTTGGGGATAAGCTTCGGATCATGGATATGGACGGGCAGGAGCTGATTTATATCGAGCAGAAGCTTTTCCGCTTTTTGCCGGAGTACACCATCTATGAGAAGGGGCAGCCCATAGCCAGGGTGAAAAAGGAATTTACCTTCTTTCGACCGAAATTCTCCGTCGAGAGCAGTCTGGGCAACTTCTCTGTGGAAGGCAATGTCTGGGGAATGGACTTTTCCATTCTACGGAATGGCTATTGTGTGGCCCAGGTTTCCAAACGCTGGTTCTCCTGGGCTGATACCTATGGGGTGGATATTCTGGAGTCGGAGGATTATCCTTTTATCCTGGCCCTGGTGATTGTCATCGACCAGGTGCTCCATGACAACAACCATAACAACAGCTAAAAGCTTTGGAGGATTGTCCGCCTTCGCAAGATATCTCAAATAAAAAACAAATTAGTACTGGTAAATGATCTTATTTTATGCTATTCTGGGATAGAACTGAATCATTTATCAGGTGCTTTTCGCCAAGGGTGAAAAGTGAAAAGGGAAAACGGTTAGAATCCGTTGCAGCCCCCGCTACTGTGTGGGAGGATGAAATCGACAGTTAAACCACTGGGAAACCGGGAAGGTTGTCGAGAGTAAGATGATGCCCGAGCCAGGAGACCTGCCTGATAAATCCGGTAATATCCTTCGGAGGGAAGGACAATGCCAAGCATAGCCTGTACCTGTACTGGGATAGGGCAGGACTGTTGTATGGTGGAAACGACCTCCGGTGGAAATACCGGAGGTTTTTATTATGTCACAACAAATGAAAGAGGGATGACAGATGAAAAAATACTGGGTTATAGGCATGGTACTGTTGCTTTTGACGGTTACCGTAGCCTGTCAGAGCTCCGATCGGGGGATCGGAGAGGTGACGGACATCATGGGGCGGAAAGTCACCATCAGCAAGACACCGGAAAAAATCGTATCATTGGCGCCAAGTGCGACGGAAATCCTTTTCGCCTTGGGACTGGGAGACCGGGTCGTAGGAGTGGATGCCTACTCCGACTATCCCCCGGAAGCCCAGGATATCGAAAGAATCGGTGACTTCGACGGACCCAACATTGAAAAGATCCTTGATCTGAAGCCTGATCTGGTGATTGCAGGCAATAAGCTTCAGGAAAAGACCATACAGCAGCTGGAGGACCTGAAGGTGCCAACGGTCGCTGTGGAGGCCAGCATCTTTGACAATATCTATGGTTCAATTCAGTTGGTAGGCAAGATAACGGGTGCTGAAGATAAGGTTCAGGAGCTTGTGGACAGCATGACGAAAAGGGTGGAGGACATCAAGGAAAAGGTGAAGGATGCCGAAAAGCCCACGGTATATTATGTCATGTCCTATGGCGACATGGGGAACTGGACCTCCGGCCCCGGGAGCTTCATCAATGATCTGATGGAGATGGCTGGGGGCGACTGTATCACCAAGGACGGAGGGGCCCCGTGGATGGATTACAGCTTGGAAACCCTGATCGAAAGGGATCCGGATATCCTGATTGTTTCCTCCGATATGGGAACGGAAGCAAATCTGGAGGGGTTGAAAAACGCCAATGGCTATAAGGATCTGACCGCTGTCAAGGAGGGCAGGGTATATGTGGTGGAATCCGGTCTGGTCACCCGACCCGGTCCCCGTATTGTGGACGGACTGGAAACCATCGCTAAAATTCTGCACCCAGATTTGATCAAATAGATTGGTGGATAAGATGACGACATATCATGAAAAAAAGCGGCGTTACATGGGGATGGCGGTGGCCCTTTCCATTCTGGCCCTCCTTCTCCTGGCAGTGGTATGCAGCGTGGGAAGCGCGGATATCGGTGTGCTGAATTCCCTTCGCACCTTGTTTGGATGGATCCCCTGGTTTGGAGAAGCCATCAAGGGGGAGGGGATTCCCCCTTCCCATGAAATCATCCTTTTTCAGCTTCGCCTTCCCCGATCCATTCTGGCCTTTTTCGTAGGAGGAGCTTTGGCCATTTCCGGCGCCTGCCTTCAGGGGCTGTTCAAAAACCCCATGGCTGATCCCCATATTCTGGGGGTTTCGGCGGGAGCCGGCTTGGGAGCCACCATTGCCATTATACTGGGCCTTCAGCACAGCGTTGTAGGCATTGGGGCGGTGACGCTGCTGGCCTTTATCGGAGGGACCACAGCCGTTTTCCTGGTCTATTCCCTGGCAAGGGTCCGAGGCCGCATTTCCACAGCAGGCCTTCTTTTGGCAGGCACGGCGGCGAGCTCCTTGATTACGGCCTTGATGTCAGCTTTAATGATCATGAACCGGAATAAAATCGAGCAGGTGGTTCTGTGGACCATGGGCAGTTTTTCGACCGTGGGATGGAAGCAGGTTGTCTGGGGAGTGCCCTTTATGCTACTGGGCATGGTGCTGACCTATTTTTATGCAAAGGATTTGAACATCCTTTTGCTGGGGGATGAGGATGCCAGGCATCTGGGGGTGGATATCGACAGGATCAAGAAGATCCTGCTGGCCGTCACCTCCCTGATTACGGCAGCTGCCGTTTCGGTGAGCGGTGTGATTGGCTTTGTGGGACTGATCGTGCCCCATATCGTTCGCCTTTTAGTAGGCCCGGATCATCGATTTTTGATGCCTTTTTCCCTACTGATAGGAGGCATCTTCCTGATGGTGGTGGATACCCTGGCTCGTACCGTCGCCAGTCCCCTGGAGATTCCCGTGGGTATCCTGACGGCTGTGTTCGGTGGTCCCTTTTTCCTCTACCTGTTGCGGAAAAGGGGGATTTGAAAGGGGACGTCAGATACGGGGACGTATGAAAGCGACAGAACGAAAAGGGCAAAGGCTAAGGAGGTTAAGGATGAGTAACAGCATTACGATCAGAAATTTATCCTGGAGCTTTGGAGATAACCGGGTTCTCAAGGATATTTGTATCGATATCCCATCGGGGCAGTTTACTGGGATCATCGGTCCCAACGGCTCGGGAAAGACGACATTGCTGCGGAATATATCCGCGATATTGCGACCGGGAAGGAATAAAGTCCTTTTGGGCCGGGAGGATCTGCTGGCCTTGACCCCGCGGCAGCTGGCCCTGCGCATGGCATATGTTCCCCAAAACACCCATATCGCTTTTGATTTTTCCGTAGAGGATATCGTGTTAATGGGAAGGCATCCCCATTTGGGACGATTCCAGCAGGAAGGGGAAAAAGACATCGAGATTGCCCGCCAGGCCATGGAGCTGACCGGTACCCTGCCCTTCAAGGATCGGAAGATTACCGAACTAAGTGGCGGGGAGCGCCAGCGAGTTCTGATAGCCAGGGCTTTGGCTCAACAGTCCAATATCATTCTCCTGGATGAACCCACCTCCAACCTGGATATCAAACATCAGGTGGAGATTCTGCGGATGGTAAAGAATCTGGTGTCGACCAAAGGCCTGACGGTGGTCTGTGTCCTCCACGATTTGAACCTGGCTGCCCATTTTTGCGAAACCGTTGTACTCTTGCATCATGGCCGGGTATTCCGACAGGGCAGGGTGGAGGAGGTATTGCAGCCAGATATCATCGAAGAGGTATATGGGCTTCCCGTCACCGTGATGCAGGACCCTGTCACGGGTGTACCTTATATCCTGCCGAATTTCAGACAGGTATCTTAAACTCCTTTCATATATTTCCGGGTACCATATTTCGACATGGCACCGGGAAGGGCTGGACTAAGATTGTCCGGCTCTTTTTTTATTGGCAAAGGATCTTCTCATCAAAATCCAATTTTTTGAGAAAACTGAGGATGACCAGATGGGCTGCTCCGATCGCCAGGAGAAAATAGCGGGGGATGTACGGGTCCTTCCATCGGCTGACCACCAGGATGAAGGCCAGGGTCCCGATGAGCCTCCCGATATTCAAAGCGATTTCCCGCAGGACAATGTACTCGATACGCAGATCCTTTCGGTCATCCTTCTCAATGGTGTTGAGGGCTGCAGAATCGAAGGGAACGGCGAAGAAGGGGGCAAAAATCGTATTCAGTATCACAAAGGCAAGGAGGGTAGTAAAATGAATGCGCACCACCAGGATCAGCACGGCGAGGAACATCATGACCGCTCCGGCTGTGAAAAAGAGAATCCGAAGCTTTGGTTTCAGGATACGCTCCAGGATATAAAAGACGGAGACGGATATCAGGGAGGTCAGGAGGGATAGTTTTCCGATACTGGCCTCATTTTTCGTTACGATATATACCAGCAGACCAACAAGAAACATGATGACTCCATTTCGGATGCCGAAGAAAATTTCAGCCAGCAGGATGTATTTCCATGGCTGACTGCAGCCCTGAAAGCTATTTCTGAGGCGGAAGGAGCTGTCACTGCCATGGGTGCGGAGGAGGATGCTGATCATAGCGATAAGAATGAAAATGCCCAGGGAGATACCAAAGACGATGGAGTAGCCAATGGTGTTGGCGAAAGCCGTGATGATATATCCCGATGCCAGAGGGGCCAGCATGCCGGATAAGGAGGAAACCATCCCGTTGAAGCTGTTGAAGGTATCCCGGTTGTAACGACTGGTCATATCGAAGATAAGGGTATGGGAAGCCACCCAATAGAATCCCACGGCAGTGCCCATGAGAATTCCCAGAATCAGGATGTATTGGGAGGCCTCTTTTCCCATGATGAGGATGGTCAGGTAGAAGAGGCCATGGAGGATGATGCCAATCCGTAGGGAAAGGGTGCCGTTTTTTATTTTTGACAAGCGTCCTCCAATGATAAAGGCTATGGGAATGAAGAGGAATTGGTAGAAATTAAAAAGACCGATGCGGACAAAATCCTGCCTGGATTTCCACAGATAGATGTTGACAAAGGTGCCGGAAAGGGCGTTGGCAATGGTAAAAAGACCTCCAATGAGGAGAAGAACCTTGGCATTCTTATTTAGCTTTAATTTCTCCTCCAATCCCTTTTTAGAAACAAATCCGGCCATCGAAAAACCTTCCTTTCCATCATACGAATCCACTTTAGATCGCTCCTTTTAGCTTGGATGAAAGGCAGGGAAATTATGAAGGAGCTTTTTAGTAATTAGAGTCTGTATCCTATTATTTTTCACTCTTTGTGGGATAATAGGATTGGCAGTTTTCACCCTGTTTAAATACCTAGTAATATGATAGAAAATAAATGATTAAGCCTTTAAAAATAGCAAATAAAAACCGGTTTGAAAAACCTAGTAAAATGGTATACAATATATGTGGAAGGATACAGATAAACTTTTCCGGCCTTGGCTGCCTATGGGATCCCGATCGGGCCGGCCGGAGGACTGACAAGAGCAGAACAAAGCACAAGTCTATAAACCAAAGAAAGGAGCAGATATATGGAAGCGTGGAAGGACTTTAAGGAAGGCTACTGGCGATCGGAAATCGATGTGCGGGAGTTTATCCAGCTCCATTATACCCCCTATCATGGGGATGAGAGCTTTTTGGTCCCTGTGAGCGCCAAAACCCAAAAAGTATGGGATAAGATAAAAGACCTGTTGGAGGAAGAGCGTAAAAAGGGCGGAACCCTGGATGTGGACACGAGTACGATTTCCACCATCACTTCCCATAAGCCGGGATATATCGATCGTGAGAATGAAGTGATCGTGGGCCTTCAAACGGATGCCCCGCTAAAAAGGGCCATCATGCCCAATGGAGGTATCCGCATGGTGAGAAATGCTTGCGATGCCTACGGCTATCAATTGGATCCGAGAGTCGATGAGATCTTTACCAAATATCGAAAAACCCATAACCAAGGGGTGTTTGATGCTTATACACCCGAGATCAGGCGATGCCGTAAGGCAGGCATCATTACCGGGCTTCCCGATGCCTACGGCCGGGGAAGGATTATAGGGGACTATCGAAGGGTCCCCCTGTACGGCGTGGACCGCTTGATTGAGGATAAAATGACGCAGCTTCGGGATCTGGAAGCAGCCTTTATGGAGGATGAAATCATCCGCAGCCGGGAAGAGATTACCGAGCAGATCCGATCCCTGGAGGCTCTGAAGGAGATGGCCCTATCCTATAGCTTTGATATCTCCAAGCCGGCCACCAACGCCCGGGAGGCAGTCCAATGGCTGTATTTTGCATATCTGGCCGCTGTGAAGGAGCAGAACGGAGCAGCCATGAGCATTGGGAGGATCTCTACTTTTCTGGATATCTATATCGAAAGAGACATAGAAAAGGGGATCCTTACGGAGATGGAAGCCCAGGAGCTCATTGACCAGCTGGTGATCAAGCTGCGTATCGTCCGCTTTCTTCGGACACCTGAATACAATGAGCTGTTCAGCGGCGATCCCACCTGGGTGACGGAATCCATAGGAGGAATGGGACTGGATGGCCGTACCCTCGTGACGAAGACCTCTTTCCGCTTCCTCCATACCCTGACCAACCTGGGGCCTGCTCCGGAGCCCAACATGACGGTGCTGTGGTCCTTGAATCTCCCATCGGCCTTCAAAAGGTACTGTGCCAGGATGTCCATCGAGACCAGCTCCATCCAGTACGAGAATGACGACATTATGCGGCCCATGTGGGGGGATGATTACGGTATTGCCTGCTGTGTTTCGGCCATGCGCCTTGGGAAGCAAATGCAATTTTTTGGAGCCCGGGCTAATTTGGCCAAGGCCCTCCTATATGCCATCAATGGCGGGAGGGATGAGAAGCTGGGGATCCAGGTAACGCCACTCTTTTCGCCCATTACCAGCGAATACCTGGATTATGATGAGGTCATGGTACGGTTTGATGCGGTATTGGATTGGCTGGCCAGGACCTATATCAATGCCCTGAATATCATTCATTATATGCATGATAAATACAGCTATGAATCCATGATGATGGCCCTCCATGACAAGGATGTCTTTCGGACCATGGCTTGTGGTATTGCCGGATTATCCGTTGTGGTAGACTCCCTGAGCGCCATCAAGTATGGAAAGGTAAAGGTCATCCGCAATGAGGATGGCATGGCGGTGGATTTTGAGATAGAGGGGGATTATCCTCTCTTTGGGAACAACGATGAAGAGGTGGATGACCTGGCGGTGGATCTGGTCCACAGCTTTCTTCGGAAGCTAAGGAAGCAGAAGACCTACCGGGACAGCCTTCCAACCTTATCCATCCTGACGATTACCTCCAATGTGGTATACGGGAAGAAGACAGGAAACACTCCAGATGGAAGAAAAGCGGGCGATCCCTTTGCTCCGGGGGCCAATCCCATGCATGGCAGGGATAAAAAGGGTGCCATTGCTTCCCTGAGCTCCGTCGCCAAGCTCCCCTACCGCTATTCGGAAGACGGCATTTCCTACACTTTCTCCATTTTGCCCAAGGCCTTGGGAAGGGATAAGGAAGGACGCATCAACAACCTGGTGGCCTTAATGGATGGCTTCTTCCACAAGAGGGGTCATCATATGAATATCAATGTATTTGAGAAGGAGACCCTCATGGATGCCATGGAGCGTCCGGAGCGATATCCCCAGCTGACCATACGGGTGTCGGGCTACGCCGTCAATTTTATACGGCTGACCCGGGAGCAGCAGTTGGATGTGATCCAGAGGACATTCCATGAGGATATTTAAGAGGATGAGGTTATGAATATAAAAGGAAGGGTTCATTCAATTGAAACCATGGGAACGGTGGATGGCCCGGGCATCCGATATGTGGTTTTTTTGCAGGGCTGCCCCATGCGGTGCTTTTTCTGCCATAACCGGGATACCTGGGATATCAACGCCGCCAAGGAGTATTCGGTAGACGAGGTGGTGGACGATCTAAAAAAATACATGGATTTTATGCGTTTTTCCGCGGGTGGGGTGACGGTGACGGGTGGTGAACCCACCATGCAGTCCCGGTTTGTCGCCCAGCTTTTTCGGGAGGTGAAGGACCTGGGGCTGACCACAGCCCTGGACACCTCCGGATTTGTGGATATTGATCGGGTAGAGGAGCTCTTGGATCTCACCGACCTGGTGCTGTTGAGCATCAAGCATGTGGATGAAAAAAAGCATAAGGAAATCACCGGCGTCACCAACCGCAAAATAAAGACCTTCTTGAATTACTTAGAGGAGAAGAAGATCCCCGTCTGGATCCGCTATTGCCTGATTCCGGGATGGACCGATGATCCGGAAGATCTTGAAAAACTGGCCCGTTGGCTGAAAGACTACGAGAACATCCAGAGGGTGGAGATCCTCCCCTACCATACCATGGGTGTGTATAAATGGGAGGAGATGGGGGAGGAGTATCGCCTCAAGGACGTCCTTCCTCCTGATCGGGAAGCGGTGGAACAGGCCAGGGCCATTATGCGGGCCCACGGATTGCAAGCATGACATCTTTCGAAAAAAACTTGAAAATATTGTTATAAAGCTTGTAAAATAGGGTATATATGTAAGGAATGAATTCAAGAAGGAGTGTGTTGAAGATGGACAGATATGTATGCGTGATTTGTGGTTATGTGTATGATCCCGCCGAGGGAGATCCCGATTCCGGTATTGCGCCGGGCACAGCCTTTGAAGATCTGCCCGATGATTGGGTTTGTCCCGAATGTGGCGCAGGCAAGGAAGATTTCGAAAAAGAGTAAGTTATAAAAAGCATGGGGACTGTTTGAAACAGTCCCCATGCTTTTTTATCTTTATTCCAATGGCTTTCACCGATAGCTAATTCTTGAGCTTCTTTTCCCTCCGCTGGAACCGACGAACACAATTGCGGAGGAAGGGCATGATATAGTGGTCCAGACCAAAGGCTCTTCCGCCGCCTCCCAGCATGGCGGTGGAGCTGATCAGCAGCCAGAGGTCGGGCAGCCCGGTGGATTCGTGGGTGGGCAATCCCGTCGTCAGCATGAAGTTGATGTTCATGCCGATGGCTACAATGGCGGCCAGGACGGTAAAGGTTCCTGTGATAAAGGCCAGACCCAATCCGATTTCCGTCAGGACGATCAGCTTCTGGAAGAACATGGCGTCCGGATAGATGAAGGTTTCTACAATCCATGCATACCAATCGGGCGTATGGGGGTAGATAAGCTCCATGACGGAAGCAGAGGAAACGGCATCGGCGGCAGCTGTCGCAGCGGAAGTGGCAGCGGAAGTAGCGCCGGATGCCCCGCCGGGACCGATTATCTGCCATTCAAACCAGCCGCTGTTGTATTTCTTGATTCCTTCAAACAGCCACATAATACCTACCCATATGCGAATCAGCGCCATCCAGAAGGTAAAGGTCTTCACCTTGATGTGGTTCAAACCCTGATCCAGGATCCAGTTACCCTTCCGTGCCTTGTGGATGAACTGGTCATTTATATAATCCCGGATCATCTCAATGCCGCCTATCTCAAAGAGATAGTGCATGTTCACAAGATGCTTCATGGCGGTAGCGAACAGCCAGGACAAGGACATTCCCATCACGTCGGCCACGGCATACACACTGCCGATGGAAACCATGACCCCATGAAGCTTTGCCTTGAAGGGCTTTTTCTCCTTGTTGTGGATTTCAGCAGCGATATTCTCTGCTGCCGCTTTGGCGGAATAGAGGGCCGTTTCGACCAGGGGCGGCATGATCTCGCCGTCCTTGTCGGTAAACTCCATCACATCGCCGATGGCATATACATAAGGGAATTCTTTTGTCTGTAGGTATTCATTGACGATTATGCGATTTCGCCGACCCAGGGAAATGCCCAGATCCTTCACAAAGCCCTTGGCTTGAATACCGCCCGTCCAGATCAGGGTCCGGCTTGGGAAGGATTCACCTGACTTTATGGAGACGGATGTGGGTGTGACCTCGGTGATGGGCGAATCGGTCAGGACCTTGACCCCGTTCTTCTCCAGGAATCGAACGGATTTCTTGATCAGCTTATCCTTCAGGACCGGCAGGATAGTGGGCAGGGCCTCGATGAGCATCAGCTGGATCTCATCTCTGGAAATGCCGTAATCCTTTGCCATGTACCGGGTCCATTGGATCAGCTCTCCAATCATTTCAACACCGGTAAAGCCGCCTCCTCCCACGATAAAGGTGAGGAGCTCTCTGCGGACATTGGGGTCCTTCTCATGCTGGGCCTGTTCGAACATGGAAACGATATGCTCCCTGATGCGGACAGCATCCTCCAGGGACCACAGGGTGAAGGCATGTTCCTCCATTCCGGGGATACCGTAATAGGCAGGTTCACTGCCGATGCCCAATATCAGGTAATCGAAGGGATATTCCGTCTTTTCGGAATACAGTACCTTGTTTTGAAGATCGCCCCGGATGATTTTGTCCTGAACGAATTTTACCTTGGTATACTCAAGGACATGCTGGACGGAAACCTTGACCCCGGAAGTTTCCACCCGATTCCCTGCTACTTCATGAATTTCCGTCAGCAGGGTATGGTAGTCATTCATATCGATAAGGGTTATCTCAACCTCTTGATCTCTTTTGAGAAATCGATGGAGGCTTTTGGCAGCTTCAAGACCGCCATAACCCGCACCAAGAACGACAATCTTTTTGCTCATTATGATTCCTCCCCGCAAATAAAACTTATACTCATTCCATACTATTACATAGAATTCAATACAATGTAAATAAGTACAGTTGATATTTTAACATAAAATAGTCGAAATGCAATGTTATATATTACTATTTTATATATAAAATTAGACTATTTTATGATATTGCCTATATAAAATCTAAATATCTTGGGTAATATTTAGATCGTATCATGGGATGAGAGTTAAGCGGACTGCCCAAAATAAAAGAAAACAGAGAAGAGCAACCATTTTATTACAGCCCATCGCCTCATCATAGAGGGCGTAGAGGGCGGAAACTTGTGAGATTTATGTCAATATAAAATAGACATATAGAATTGTGGTAAAAATATTTCGGTTGACAAGGTTTTATCAATATACTACAATTTTCTACAAATAAGCCCGCATCTGAAAAATTGGCATTTGTGGATGTTTGAAAAGGATTTTTCAAGATAATTTGTACTCAATTGCTTTTTCCTGTGGTATCATAATGTAGTGGTCTGAACGAAAAAAAAGAATCCGAGACGCCCTTTCTAGTGCCGTATTTGCGCCGGACCATGAAACATTTTACAAATACAAATGAGGAGTACAGTTGACAGCCATGAAAAAGGGTGATTTTTTTATTTTGCTGTTCATCGCGGTGATCATAGGCGCAAGCCTTCTGGCTGCCTATTTTTTGCGCATTTCCGGCGATGTCAGGCATCTTATAATTGAGGTGGACCGGAAGGTCCTTTACGATGTCCCTCTCCATAAGGGAATGAAGCCTCGGGAGATCAAAGTCGATACTGGCGATGGCGGATACAACATCGTTTTCATTGACAGTGACGGCAGTGTGGATGTGACGGAAGCCAACTGCAGGGATCAAATCTGTGTTGAGTGGGGCGTCATCCGGAACGCCGGAGAGACCATTATATGCCTGCCCCATCGGATGACGGTAAAGATCACAGGCGGAAAGGATACGGGGGATGTGGACGAGATCGCGTCCTGATGATGCTTTCCGGCATCCAACCGGCAAGCCTGCCTTTGAGGAGAATACAGAATGAATCGGATTAGAAAGCTTGTACTGATGGGCCTATTTATTTCCATGGCCCTGATCCTGCATTATATAGAAGGTTTTTTTCCCGTGCTGATTCCGGGGGTGCCGGGGGCCAAACTGGGATTGGCTAATATCTTCACCCTTGTCACCCTGGTGGTGTTCGGATGGAAGGAGGCTTTTATTGTCGTAGTCGTCCGCTCCATACTGGGCCCCCTCCTGGGCGGTGCCCCTACCGGCATCCTCTATAGCATGGCCGGAGGGGTATTAAGTGCTGCCGTGATGGCAGCCGTCTATCGTATCCTGGGCAATCGGGTCAGCCTGTTTGGGGTGAGCATAGCAGGTGCAGTATTTCATAATATCGGACAGCTGTTGGTTGCAGCCCTTGTGTTCAGCAATTTCTACTTGTTTACCTATCTTCCCATTATGACGATAATCGCTTTACCGACGGGTTTTTTTGTTGGCTTGACTGCTCGGCACATCATCATATATATTGGCAATATGGTTCAGAAAGCATAAATTTCCGTCAGGAGCGGATATGGGATTCCTCCCTTTGGTTTCTGATTTGTTTAAGGAGGGTATGGACTTGATCGATTGGGGAAAAGTACCTGGACTGGCTGATGAGTTGAAGGAAATGGATCGCTGCATCAAAAGAACCTTGGACTCCAGACAGCCGCTGTTGAGACAGACCGTAAAGGAGCTGGTGGAGGCAGGGGGGAAGCGCCTTCGTCCAGCCTTACTGTTGCTTGCCGGCCGGTTTGGCAGGAAATTCTCCCCGGAAGATTTAATTCCCCTTGCAGCGATTATTGAGATTCTGCATATGGCTACCCTGATCCATGATGACGTGATTGATGACGCGGTCATGCGCAGAGGGAAGCCTTCGGTGCAGGCCCGATGGGGAAAGGACGTAGCCGTTTTTACCGGGGATTTTCTTTTGAGTAAAGCCTTCTTTCTTTTGACGGAGAAAACATCCTTTGAGCATCTTAAAAAGGTGGCTTCCGTCATGAATAAGATATGTGAGGGAGAAATTGAACAATACCAGTCCCGATTTAATATAAATGTCTCGTTAAAGCAGTATTTAAAACGGATCAATTATAAAACCGCCATCCTTTTTGCCTTAAGCACCCATATCGGTGCCCAGCAAAGCGGCTGCAGCCAAAGGGAGACCTGGCAGCTTCGCCGTGCAGGACTTGAACTGGGGATGGCCTTCCAGATCCAGGACGACATCCTGGATTTTGAAGGGAAGCAAGGGGTGGTGGGTAAACCCGTAGGGAACGACTTTCTCCAGGGTGTCTTTACCTTGCCTTTGGTTTACGCCCTAAATCATAAAAAGTATGAGAAGGAGACCCGGTGCATTCTTTCAAAGGAGCAATATGAAAAGGAAGATGTGCAAAGGGTGATTGAGCTTGTCCATATCAGCGGAGGGATTGATTATGCCCGTTCAATCAGGCAGCGTTATCATCAAAAAGCCCTCAACCATATCAGAGCCCTGGCGGATATCCCCGCTCGACGCTTTTTGGAGGACCTGATCATCGATTTGGCAGGCAGACAGTACTGAATCTAGGGTATTCCTCTAAAGGGGCCAGCCGCTGGCCGCCAGCAGCCAGCCGCTATCCTAAGAGTATTCCTATACAGTAATTTGCTTCAAGGTTTCCAGTGAACGGTCTTTTGTGAAAATGATTGGACGAAATATTGTAGGGGCAGACGACCCTGTCTGCCCGGAGTACTCTGATACCTGAGCATTTCCATAGAAAGCGGACCATTTCGGCGGGTGGACAGAGTCGTCCACCCCTACCCCTTATCGGCCGCAAAGTCTGCAAAGCGTTGAACGTTTTAGGCTCCAGAGGCATACCCGGGGGTCAGCGGCAAGCGGCCGACGGCTGGCGGCTAGCCTCCCTGGAGGAATACCCAGGGACAAAATCCGCGAAGTGAAAATACCCTGGAGGAATCCCCTGGTGTCAGGTCCGCCCAACGGCAAACGGAAGGCTCCAGAGGCATACCTGGGGTGAACGGCAAGCGGCCGACGGCTGGCGGCTGGCCTCCCTGGAGGAATCCCCCAGGGGAATATCCACGAACCAGATAAGTGAAACGGAGGTCTACAATGCATTATCGTGATATACAGGAATTTGCAAAGGTGCTTGAACAAAAGGGGTTATTGAAAACCGTTGAAGCGGAGGTGGATTCCCACCTGGAAATTACGGAAATCACCGATCGGATCTCCAAGCAGGGAGGACCGGCTCTTCTATTTAAGAATGTAAAGAATTCCGATTATCCCGTCCTGATCAATACCTTCGGATCCTATGAGCGGATGGCTATGGCTCTGGGGGTAGAGGACTTGGAGGATATCGCGGCGGAGATCACGGATTTTATGGATTTTTCCAAGTATTCCGGCTTCATCAATCAAATTAAGGCGATTCCCAAGCTGGCTCCTATGGCTTTCATTTTCCCTCGCCGGGTGAATAAGGCTCCCTGCCAGGAGGTAGTGGAGACGGAGCCGGATCTGAGCGAGCTGCCCGTCCTGAAATGCTGGCCCCAGGATGGAGGACCCTTCATTACCCTGCCCTTGGTGATTACCCGGGACCCTGATACGGGAATGCAGAATATGGGCATGTATCGTCTTCAAGTTTTTGATAAGAACACCACGGGTATGCATTGGCACCTCCATAAGGATGGCCGTGAGAACTATCTGAATCATTCCGGCCGGGGAAAACGGATGGATGTGGCGGTGGCCATCGGCGCCGACCCGGCTACCATCTATGCAGCGACCGCTCCCCTGCCCAGGGGGATTGACGAGCTTCTTTTTGCCGGCTTCCTGCGGAAAAAGGGTGTGGAAGTAGTTAAGTGCAAGACCAATGATCTGTTGGTCCCCGCCCACGCCGAGTTTGTTCTGGAGGGATATGTGGATCCCGATGAGCGAAGGCTGGAAGGCCCCTTTGGAGATCATACGGGATATTATTCCCTGGCGGATGAGTATCCTGTTTTTCATGTCACCTGCATTACCCGCAAGAAGGAGCCCGTTTATCCGGCAACGGTGGTGGGGAAGCCTCCCATGGAGGATTGTTTTCTGGGGAAGGCTACCGAGCGGATATTCCTGTCCCTTTTGAAGCTTCAGTTGCCGGAGATTGTAGACATGAATCTGCCTTTGGAGGGAGTTTTTCATAACTGCGCCATTGTTTCCATCCGAAAGCGCTATCCCGGCCATGCCCGCAAGGTCATGCATGCCTTGTGGGGAATGGGTCAGATGATGTTCACCAAAATGATCATTGTTGTGGATGAGCATGTCAATCCCCATGACTTATCCACCGTGGCCTGGAAGGTTTTCAACAACATCGATGCAAAACGGGATGTGGTGATTGTGGACGGTCCCCTGGATGCATTGGATCATGCCTCTCCCTTGCGTCACTACGGCCATAAGATGGGAATCGACGCTACGAAAAAGTGGCTGGAGGAAGGTCATGGACGGGAATGGCCCGATGATATTGAAATGACTCCTGAGATCAAGGAATTGGTGGATAGGAGATGGAAAGAGTATGGTTTTGAGTAAACTGAAGACCTATGGGGATCTGGTGATGTTTCAACATACCCTTTTTGCCCTCCCCTTTGCCCTGATCGGCGTCCTGCTGGCAGCCGGAGGTCTTCCCACGGGCTGGCAGCTTTTTTGGGTACTGGTGGCCATGTTTGGAGCCCGAAACGGCGCCAATGCCTTAAACCGCCTGGTGGACAGTGAGATCGACGCCATGAACCCCCGGACGGTCCATCGCCATCTCCCCAGGGGATTGGTGAAAAAATGGGAGGTAGCGCTCCTGGTGCTGATATGCTTTGTTTTATTCGTCCTGGCCGCCTACATGCTGAATCCCCTGTGCCTGGCCCTGCTTCCCATCCCTATGGCCATTTTTGTCTTGTATTCCTATACGAAACGCTTCACCTGGCTGTGCCACCTGATCCTGGGAGCAGGATGCGGCGGGGCTCCCATGGGAGGATGGCTGGCTATACGGGGCGCCATCACCTACCCGGATATCATTCCCCCTTTTCTTCTTTGGGGCGCGGTGGCCCTGTGGGTGGCGGGTTTTGATATCATCTATGGAACCCAGGATGTAGAATTCGATCGGAATCATGGCCTTCATTCCATTCCGGCGGCCTTTGGGATCCCCAAAGCGCTCTGGATTTCGAGGGCCTTTCATTTTATCGCAGTGATTCTCCTGGCGGGAGTAGGCCTGATTATGGACCTGGGATGGCTGTATTGGATCGGCACGGTCGTGGTGGCCGGCCTTCTGGTGTATGAACACAGCCTGGTATCCCCCGACAATCCGGAACAGGTAAAAATCGCCTCTTACAGCGTAAACGAAATCATCGGGGTGTTCATGCTGGTGTTCACCTTTTTGGATGTCATGCTACTTCGATAGCTTTGGTTATTTAGAATCTTCGGAGACCTGCAAAAATCGGCGAACCTTATTAGGCCAGCCGCCAGCCGTCAGCCGCCAGCCGCCAACCACCAGCCGCTTAACTCTGGTATATGCAAAGATTCCTTGCAATTGTAATGTATGGCAATATAAGTATCATAATCATATAAGAGAAAATAACATCACTGTGAACCAATACCGTTTGGAGTTTTGTGGATCCTATGACTGTCGAAGGATAGGGGTGGACGACTCTGTCCACCTGCACAGAAACGATCATATCATTCCATGGACGCGTTTAGGCATCAGAGGATTCCGAGAAACAGGAGCGGCCGTCGGCAGGCTGCTGGCGGCAAGCGGCTGGCCACTCCAAAGGAATCCCCAAGGGCTAAGACCGCCCAACGAAACAAAGTGGAGGTGTTCCCGATCAAACACTATATCGTCGGAATCACAGGAGCCAGTGGTTCCATCTATGGGATACGATTGATACAGGAGTTGGTAAAGAGGCATCATAAAGTGGATGTCCTGCTCTCAAAGGCTGCCCGTCAGGTGATCCGACAGGAACTGGAGCTGGACCTGTCCGGAACGCCGGAGCAGCAAAGAAGATCCCTTGGACAGATGGTAGGAGAAGGAGAGGACGGCCTCTTTCTATATGAAGAGGATGACTGGTTTTCGCCTGTAGCCAGTGGCTCCAGCCGCCGGGATGGGATGATCATCATTCCCTGCTCTATGGGAACCTTATCCGCCGTGGCTGTGGGAGCATCGGATACCCTGTTGGAGCGGGCAGCGGATGTATGCCTGAAGGAGGGACGGGAGCTGATCCTGGTCCCCAGGGAGACCCCTTACAGCACCCTCCATCTCAGGAATATGCTGACCCTTAGCGAGATGGGCGTGAAGATCCTGCCGGCCAGCCCGGCCTTCTACCATCAGCCCCATTCCGTGATGGATCTGGTGGACTTTGTGGTTAGCCGGGTATTGGATCAGTTGGATATACCGAACGATTTAATACAGCGTTGGGAGGGAAAAGCATGAAGAGTATAAAAAGAGGCATGGGCTGTTTGTTGATTATAGCATTACTGCTGCTCTTGATGGGCTGTGGCGAGACCCCCAAAAATTCCATTACCATTGGTCTGCTGCAGGATGTGAATTCACTGCCCATGCTAGTGGCCGATGAGGAGAAACTCTATGAGGAGGAGGGGGTGGAAGTAAGGCTGGAGATGTTCAAAAGTGCGATAGACAGGGATGCCGCTCTGCAGTCGGGGAACATCGACGGAGCCAGTTCTGACCTTCTCAGTGCTGCCCTGCTGAATGAGGCGGGGATTGATGTGGCAGCCACCTCTTACACCGATGGCAGATATGTGCTGCTGGCCGCCGGCAATTCCCAGATAACTAAGCCGGAGGGATTAAAGGGCAAGGATATCGCCATTTCCTCCAATACCATCATTGAGTACATGACGAATGTCATGCTGGTTAAAAACGGTCTGGCCGAAGATGAAATCAAGATGGTGGCCATTCCCCAGATGCCCACCAGGATGGAGATGCTGGCTTCGGGAAAAGTTGCAGCTGCGTGTCTGCCCGATCCTTTGGCTACCTTAGCTCGAACCCGGGGAGCGGTGGAGATAACGGACAACATTAAGGAGGGCTTTGGCCCCGGCATCATGCTCTTCAGAGGATCGGTCATAAGGGAAAAGCAGGAGGGGATCAGAGCCTTCTTCAGAGCCTATAACAAGGCTGTGGATCTGCTGAATGAGAAGGGTGATCAGTACAGAAGCATTCTGGTGGAGAAGGCGGGCTTCCCGGAGGAAACCAAAGACGTGTTGGAGTTTCCACGGTATCAGAAGGCGAGAATCCCCGACCCAAAAGACGTTGCTTCGGTGCTGGAATGGATGAAGAAAAAGGATATGCTGAAAAAGGATCTGACCTATGATGATTTGATATGGAAGGGACTGACGGAATAGCCCATGATCAGTATCAAGGACATTGGAATGGTCTATGAAGGGGATAAAGGCCATGGAGAAGCCCTCCATGGTTTTTCTTTAGATTTGGAGCGGGGAAAGATCCATATCCTGATAGGCCCCTCCGGATGCGGCAAGACAACCCTTCTCTATATTCTGGCGGGCCTGTTAAAGCCCACATCCGGAACAGTGATCTTTGATCCGGATAGAGACGGGAAGGACAATGGGGTCCCGATGGGGCTGGTGCTCCAGGAATATGGCCTCTTTCCTTGGAAGACGGTCTGGAAAAACATAACCTTAGGCTTGGAGATACGGCGCTTGCCCAGGCACGAAATCCGGTTCAGGACGAAGAAAATCCTGGATATTATGGGCTTATCCCAATTTAGGGATGCATATCCCTCAGAGCTGAGCGGCGGGCAAAGGCAGCGGGTAGCCCTGGCCCGGATCTGGGTCCTTCAGCCCCGTCTTCTATTGATGGATGAACCCTTCTCAGCCTTGGACGCCCTGACCAGGGAGGAGCTCCAGGAATGGTTTTTGGGACTCTGGGAGCGGCAAAGGATGACCACCCTGATGGTCACCCATAACATTGAAGAAGCCGTAGCCTTGGGCCATCGGATTATTGTGATGACCTCGGCTCCCGGAAGGGTTTTGGAGGTCATTGACAATCCCATTGGGGGAACGAGGGATCCTCGTGCTCATCCGGATTTCTACACCGTCTGTTCTTCCATACGGACTCTCCTGAAGGAAGGGAGGGATCAGCCATGAAAAGGAGCAGACCGATTTTGGCAGCCATCGGCTTCTTTTTCCTGGCATGGTGGGCGGCATCTTTTTTCGTGGAGAAGGTCCTTCATTTGCCCATTTTGCCTTCCCCCATTCTGGTACTGGGGAAGTTTTACGGCCTTCTTTTCAAAGGGCTGGGGACCCATGCCCTATACAGCCTGTATCGTATCGGGATGGGCGTCGGCATTTCCTGGATGACGGCCGGGATCCTGGGTATGGCCATGGGCCAGAGCAGCCTGCTGGACCGCCTGCTGGCTCCTATCGCCTATCTGCTGTACCCCGCCCCGAAGATTGCCTTCCTGCCCGTTATCATGCTTTTCCTCGGTATGGGGGAGAGCTCCCGCATATTCATCATCGGACTCATCATTTTCTTTCAGATTCTTATCGCCACCCGTGATAAGGTGCGGGAGATCCGCAAGGAGGATCTGTATTCCATTCAATCCCTGGGGGCCGGACGCTGGGACATTTTTCGCCATCTGATCCTACCCGCTTGTCTGCCCGGGATCATCTCCGCCCTTCGGGTGAGCCTGGGAACGGCCATGGCTGTCCTGTTCATGGCTGAATATGCAGGGGGGACCAACTGGGGAATAGGCTACCTCATCATGGACGCTTTTTCCCGCATTGACTATCCCGAAATGTATGCTGCCATTCTGTCCCTTGGGCTGATGGGATACCTTCTCTTTGGCATCGTAGACATCATGGAACGGGTATTTTGTCCATGGATCCGGCATAACAAAATGTAGGTAGGGCAGACGACCCTGTCTGCCCGGGATTGTGTCCAAAGGCCTGCTGAAATCCACCTTTGGAGGAATGCCCAAATAATGAACCACTGGCTGCTGGCAACAGGCGGCCGGCCTCCCTAGAGGAATACCCCAGTGCAGGAATCCGCCAACCGAAAAAAAGGATTTTGACTAATCCTGTCGTATATAATATAATGTAATAGGATCTTAAGTAACCACCTGAATGAATAAGGCGCAGAGTGTATCGCCTTATTTTTTTTTTGCCCGTATACAGGCCGAAGAACTTGCAAGAAGGGCGGCAAAATGATATAATGCACAACAAAGCATACGGCATGTTGCGAAGACAGAGAACAGTAGAGCGACCAGAGGCCTGCAGAGAGTAAAGCCCATAGGCTGGAAGGTTTTACGGCAATCGGGAGCTTGAACCCGCCCTTGAGCAGCAGGATGGAAGGATGAGTATATCCTGCCGGTTTCCTCCCGTTATGAGGATGAGAGAGGATTTCCTTTAGGAAATCAATTAAGGTGGTACCGCGGAAGACCTCCGTCCTTAGTTCAGGACAGGGTCTTTTTTTATTGTACAAAAATCAGCTTACAAATACCTGACAACTGAAGGAAAGGAGCCATGATATGGCAAAGGAGAAAAAACAGGAATTTGTTACCCATATTACACCACGGGAAGAGGATTTTTCCCAATGGTATACGGATGTTATCCTAAAAACCGACCTAGTGGACTACTCGCCCGTGAAAGGCTGCATGGTGATCAAGCCCTACGGCTATGGCATCTGGGAGTTGATCCAGCAGGAAATGGATACCCGCTTCAAGGCAACGGGACATAAAAATGCCTATTTTCCTCTTTTTATTCCCGAGAGCCTGCTGCAGAAAGAGGCGGAACATGTGGAGGGCTTCGCTCCCGAGGTAGCCTGGGTCACCCAGGGCGGTAATGAACTCTTGACAGAGAGACTGGTGGTTCGCCCCACTTCCGAGACCATCATCTGCAGCATGTATGCCAAATGGATCCAATCCTATCGGGATCTTCCCGTACTGTTGAACCAGTGGTGCAACGTCGTTCGCTGGGAGAAGAGCACCCGACCCTTCCTGAGGACCTCCGAATTCCTATGGCAGGAAGGCCACACCGTCCATGCCACTGAAGAAGAGGCCCAGGAGGAAACCCTGCGAATGTTGGAGGTTTACAGGGAGTTTGCTGAAAACGTTCTCGCCATTCCCGTTGTAACAGGTCTGAAAACCGAAAAGGAAAAATTCGCCGGAGCCCTGCGCACCTATACCATGGAAGCTCTGATGCAGGATGGAAAGGCCCTGCAGGCAGGAACCTCCCATAACTTAGGGCAGCATTTTGCCAAGGTATTTGACATCCAGTATCTGGATAAAGACGGTCAGTTGAAATACGTCTGGCAAACCTCATGGGGCACCTCCACCCGTATGATCGGCGGCATCATCATGGTGCACGGGGATGAAAGGGGTCTGGTGATTCCGCCCAAGGTGGCTCCCATCCAGCTGGTCATCGTGCCCATCGCCCTTCATAAAGAGGGCGTTTTGGAGAAGGCCCGGGAACTGTTTGATGAGTTGAAGGCTGCCGGTATCCGAGTGGAATTGGATGACCGGGATACTCAAAGCGTAGGCTGGAAATTCAATGAATGGGAGTTGAAGGGTGTTCCCATCCGCTTGGAGATTGGACCAAAGGATATTGAAAAGAATCAGGTGGTGCTGGTCCGGAGGGATAATTTCGAGAAGCACTTTGTTCCCATGGACAATTTGATCCAGACCGTGAAAGGGCTTCTGGAGGATGTCCATAAGGGTCTTTATAACAAGGCATTGAAATTCCGAGAGGAGCACACCCATGTAGCTCGAAACTTCGACGAGTTTGTGGATGGTATTAACAATAAAAAGGGATTTGTCAAGGCCATGTGGTGCGGCCATCGGGAATGCGAGGATGCCATCAAAGAAAAAACGGGAGCAACCACCCGCTGCATTCCCTTTGAACAGGAAGAGCTGGGCAGTACCTGTGTCCATTGTGGCCGGGAGGCTGTCAGCATGGTCTATTTCGCCAAAGCCTATTAAAATTGATGATGAATCCATCCAAGCAAGGAAGAAAAGGGCGGACAACCGCCCTTTTTCCCTTTCGTGCGTCCAGCGAAGCTGGGCCACACTTGCCAGTGAAAGTCCGGCACGGGTAATTGCCAAGAAGCCCGTTAGCTAATCCCGGTGCGTCACAGTAATGTGGGGTACTGAGCGGGAGGAAAAAGTACCTGCCTAAACAGCAGGGCGAGCGAAAATGCAGACCGTAACATGAAGTGAATTCTGCCGCATCGTCAAAAAAGGTCTCTGGCTTACAGAGGAAAAAGGGGAAGTCGAGCCTTGGAAATATGGGCGAAGACCATGGAAGATGGGAAGAACTTGGATTGCATCATCGAAGAATCCCCCGGTGTATAGGAAACGGTATGTATTGAAAGTGTGGTTCGGAACTGGAGAGACCCTACTTTGCACAGTACAAGCTGTAAAGAAGTCGCATATAAGCTGAAGAAGTGAAATTGCGGACTTGCAAAGAGGGAGTCGGAGGAGCTCATAGTACTGATGAAGATACAGACAACAGAACTGTAATGAGGGAAGGGGCTCTACTTTATTCAAGTTATCCGATGGAGGTAAGAGCGAGTGAATGCCCGAAAGGCTAACAACACCATAGGAAAAGTTCGACAACTTCAAAGGAAACTATACCTTGCAGCCAAGTCAAACAGCAAGAGGAGGTTCCATGCTCTCTACGACAAGGTATACCGAAAGGATATACTTATAGAAGCATGGAAAAGGGTAAAAGCCAATGGTGGAGCAGGGGTATTGACCGGATGGATATAGCTGATGTTGAGGAATATGGAGTCGATAGACTTCTGCAGGAGATACAACAGGAGCTGATGGAAGGGAAATACCATCCCAAGCCAGTGAGGAGAAGCTATATACCCAAAGGGAATGGGGAGAAAAAACCGTTAGGGATACCCAACATAAAGGATAGAGTCGTACAGATGGCGGTAAAGCTGGTCATAGAACCTGTGTTTGAAGCAGACTTTCTTGACTGCTCCTATGGGTTCAGACCCAGGGGGAGTGCGCACCAGGCTCTGGACAGGGTCCGCAAGGACACGAACAGAAAAGGTTGGTGGGTAGTAGATGCCGACATAAAAGGGTATTTCAACAACATAAACCATGAGAAGCTCATGCTTATGGTGAAGCAGAGGATATCCGACAGAAGGATACTCAAAACGGTCTGGAAATGGCTAAAAGCAGGAATAATGGAAGATGGAGAGTACATAGAAAGTGAGTTAGGGAGTCCGCAGGGCGGAGTAATATCACCACTTTTGGGGAATATCTATCTGCATTATTTGGACTTAAAATGGGAACTGCATTTCAAACACCTTGGCAAACTCATAAGATACTGTGACGATTTCGTAATTATCTGCAGAACAAGGAAAGAGGCGGAGCATGCGCTGAAGGCTGTGAAGTCAATCATGCAAAGGCTGGAATTAGAACTGCACCCGGACAAAACAAAGCTGGTGAGTATGTGGGATGGAAAGGAAGGGTTTGATTTTCTGGGGTTTCATCATAGGAGGAAAGTCTCAGAAACATCTAAAGGGCAGTTATTTAACGAAACCCATCAATTTCCATCAAGGAAAGCCATGCAGAAGATGAGGGATAATATCAAAAGTGTATTTGCCAACAGGGCAACGCTGCTGCTGGGCGTACAGGATATGATAGAAATTCTTAATCCGAAAATCATAGAAATGAGAAATTATTATGGGTTAAAGCATGCAGGAAAGCAGCTACCTAAGATTTGTACAAACAAACTAACACAGTTTGGTTAAATAAGGAAGCCCAATTGAATATAGTCAGGCTCTGCAAGTGCATCTAAGAGTAACCGTGCTAACTTCGAAAGGTTCGGAATGATTATCTTAATGCCATCAGCAGTCCTACTGACAAACCCTCGAATCCTCGAACATTTTTCAACCAAAGTTTTAACTCCTATATGACAAAGTTCAGTATCTTCAAGCTTTATCATTTTGAACCATGTAATCAGGTTGTGGGTCATGAACACCAGCCATATGAAGCTGTATATTCCATAGAAACTGCTGGTCCTTAGGTTCTTAATCCCATAAGTGTTTTTCGCTGCTTTAAAGAATGCTTCGATGGTTTGTCGTCCATTGTAAAAATGGAAAGCCTGTACAGCTGACATCTTCTTTCTACTGATATTCGTGTGCAGTAAGGTATAGGTCAGTTCTCCTTTACTGCCCAATACCTGTACCAGGATGGTACGAAGACCACTATCCGATACTGGCAGTTCATAGACCCATGCCGCATCATCTGCCTGGGTATAGGCGTCCAGAGCTATTGCTTTTGCAATGTTGGCCGCTTTCCGTGAAGAATAACCTTTTACAACAAACCGTAACCCTCGAATGGCCATTAGTCGCTCAATGTTCTTCATGGCTCCATAGCCACTATCTGCCCGGACTATCAACCTTCCCGCCTGAAGATGGTCTGCGTATTTCAAGGTAACGGAAGATAGCAGATCCTCCAGACGTTCCTGACAGTGGGTATTACCTGGATCCAGGTAAAATTCAACCACTTCTGCATGTTTGCCGGCAAAGGCAGCCGAAACCTGGTATCCGGTTTTCCCTCTCTTGTGAGGGAAATAGCCTTTTTCAGCGAACTCATAGGTCTTGGCATTGGCTACAAGACCGGATTGGTCAAAGTCTATGACAACGGTTTCATCAGAAGAAACAGAGCAACTGTTTCTTACGAATAATCGATGATGGATATCCCGCAATTGATCAATACATCCCTCATCCATTCGTTTCAATACCAGATTGATTTGGGATTGATCAGGGAAACGTTCCATCTCCAGCATATTGGCAGCCAGTGTCTCCGAGCCTAAAATTTCATTAATATCCTTGGTAGACTCACAGCCCATGAGGATGGAAGTAATAATGGTAAGTAATTTCTGGTAAACTGTATAACGAACTTCCTTCATCTTGAGCCGAAAAGCTTGGAATGGTGCGAAAAAATCCATATCAAAGGCAAATTGTAATACAGATGCCAACCATGCGGAAGTAGTTTCCTGCTTGCAATCAATCTTAGAAATTGTTATCCTGTTCATAGGGTAATACCGCCTTTCGATGATTTTTTGTGGCAGATCACTACTTCGATAAGCAACGGTATTACCCTCTTTGTATTTATTGGAGCATCTTCCAAGGGATTCTTAACCAATTATTCTATTTTTGTTTGTACAAATTCTAGGCAGCTAAGCAAGATTGACTGGTATATCATAAAGAAATTTACGTTATGGTACAACTACAAAACACAGAACAAAAGGCGGTATGCCGGCAGCCCAAAGGTTCGGAAAGTTATTTATGAAAACGGACTGCAAAGACTGGCAGTATAGACGAATGCTGAAGGAAGAAGAACATCGGAAAGCCGTGTGCGGGAGAATCGCATGCACGGTTTGATGAAGGGGAAGGTGGGAAATTAACTTTCCCACCAACCTACTCTACAATCTTAAATTTCATGAAAATTCCTCTTTACAAACGATCTCTTTTTCGCTATACTATTATATGTCGCTGACAAAAGCGAGAAAATTATATGGGGGTGTAGCTCAGTTGGCCTAGAGCGCTTGACTGGCAGTCAAGAGGTCAGGGGTTCAAATCCCCTCATCTCCACCAACGATACCAAGGCTTTCAAAGTCTTGGTATTTTACTTTTTGGCCTGCCCTTTACCTGGTACAGTATCACAATAAAGTGGTGTGTTTTGTATCGGATAAGGTATCGGAAAATTGCATGCGGTATAAACGGGAGTAGATCCCGTCTTTGGCCATCAGCTCTTCGTGGCTTCCCTGCTCGCAAAGACCTTGCTCCGTCAAAACCACGATTTTCTTGGCATTTCTGATGGTGGACAGCCTGTGAGCGATGACAATGGTGGTGCGGTTTTTGGCCAGACGTTCCAGGGAATCCTGTATAATCCTTTCGCTTTCATTATCCAAGGAGCTGGTTGCTTCATCAAGAATCAATACAGGTGGATTTTTCAGGAATACCCGTGCAATGCTGATTCGTTGCTTTTGTCCACCGGATAACCTGACACCCCGTTGACCAATGTCCGTATTATATCCATTGGGCAGTCCCATAATGAAGTCATGAGCGTTGGCCTTTTTAGCGGCTTCGATAATCTCTTCATCGCTGGCCCCGGTTTTCCATATCGGATATTCTCCATGACTGTACCGGCAAATAAATAGATATCCTGCTGGACAACACCAATGTTTCTTCTCAAGGAGCTTAGCTGAATATCCTTAATATTGATGCCATCCAATAATATTTCCCCTTCATTGACTTCATAAAACCTTGGAATCAAAGAACATAAGGTTGTTTTTCCCACACCGGAGGTTCCTACGAGGGCGATATAATCACCTGCGTCGATATCAAGGGAAATCCCTTTCAATATATATTCATGGTCATCTCGATATTTAAAGCTGACATTTTTGAATTGAATATGACCCCGGACGCTCTCATCGACCAGTTCAACAGCATCCGGTGAGTCCTGGATATCCGGCTCAATCTCGATAATTTCCACAAAGCGCTGAAATCCGGCGATTCCTTCCTGAAATTGCATGGTGGAGAAGGCCAGCTTCTGAATGGGTTCAGTAATGCTCCCGATATACAACAGAAAGGTCAGCAAATCGGGCAAATCCAATGAAGTATTCAGGATACTGATCCCACCAAAAACGACCACAGCTACCGTGATAAGCTGAATGATTGCGTCGATCCCATTATAGTGCCATGCTTCATTCTTATAAATGCTTTTTCGGCTGTCAAGGAAACGGTTATTCTCATGTTGAAATTTCCTGATCTCCAGCTCTTCATTTGCGAAGGATTTTACAACCCGGATCCCTGAAAGGGTATCCTCGATTTGGGCATTGACATCACCAATTCGATCATAACTTTCCTTCAAGGCCCGATTCATTCTCCTGAAAAAGTGAAAAGAAAAAGCGCCTAAAATGGGTAGAAAGGCGAAGATGATCAAGGTAAGCTTGACATTGATGGTCATCAGAATGATAAATGCTCCAAAAAATTTTACAGTATAGATAAGATAGTCTTCAGGACCATGATGGTACAGCTCTGCCAATAAATGTAGATCGTTGGTGATTCTGGCCATTAGCCTGCCCGTTTTTTGATGATCGAAAAAGGTAAAGGATAATTTCTGCAAGTGTTCAAACAGCTCCTGGCGCAAATCCCTCTCCATCATAGCGCCTATGGCGTGACCATAGTGATCAAAAAAGAAAGTACAGCCGGCATGCAGTACAATAAAGCCCAGCATGACAGCACCTGTCTTGAGGATCTCCGGCAATGCATTGGGTATATTTTTCTCAAGGAGGGTTCCGGTGATGTATCGTACGAGCAATGGGAAAATTAATGCGATGGATGCAGTAAGAATTGCGCAAGCCATAACCGCAATGAATAATCGCAAATATGGCTTGTAATACGAGAAGAATTTTTGAATAGGATATCGCATACATAATCTCCTTCTACAAACCTGTTGATTACCCCATTCATCATAGCCAGCAAAAAATATATATGCAAGCATGACCGTATGGCAGCTATTTCTATAACGATTCTTGACACAGACATGGGGAAGGGGACCTTGTCTGATGAGGAATCGATAGAATGGTGAAATTTTGAAGAATCTCTAGTATGTTGAAGAAAATGCCCCTTTGTTCACTCTATATTAAAGTAAAAATATTCAGAAAACATTTGACGTAATGTAAATTTATAACTATGATTATCATAGAATTAAATAGATTAAATAAGCATATAAACAATTGTACTGATCACAAAAAATCAAAACCATTCAAAGCAATTCAGTGGATATCTTACGGTCAAAAAGCTGGAAATATCCACTGGAAAGCATTTCATGCGCTCATATATCCGGCCTGACAAATGTCGTTAGTCTTCCAATATCTATTCCATTTTTCATCCTATCTATTCTCATCGAATATACCCTCTATAGAAAAATTGATCTTGTAAAACGAATCCACAGATGTCCAAAACATGATTTCTGCATCTACGCATTACCCCAACTTGATGAAGAAAGGAGGTATGTGTTTTTCTGTTCTGTTTATCACGGGAAGGGGTAAAGCGGAGGTGTCGGAGAGATAGACATTCCTCAAACGATAGGAAATCGCACCAAGGAAAAAAGGGATTGTCGTACCGTTAATCTGTTGGATGTCCTCTCTGGCAGGTAAAAGCCCAAACAGTTGAGGAAGCAAGGATCAATGATAAAGAAGGAGGGAAAACATGAAAAAAGTAGTGTTGTTCATTTCCATTTTGGTGTGCATGTTGTCCTTTATACCTATCAGGCTGTGGTTCAAAACCTACAAATGTACCGGCGGCTTCCCAAACACCGGTTGAAAGCGAAGCCCCGGCAGAAGAGACGCCCGATGAGGAGGCACCGGCCCCGACGGTGGATCCGGATAAACCTCTGCAACTGAAGCAGTCTCCTTTTTTGGATGGCAAGGGCCTGCCTCCTGTGGAGGAACGGTTGCCCAAGGTACCCAAGGTAACCAATGAAATGCCTCCGGAGCAGTTGAATTACCAAATCGGACAATATGGAGGAACGCTTCGGACGGTAAGAATGGAGCCCATATGGGACGGAATCGTATGGTGCCTTAACTACCGAGCCCATCTTGAATGACCCGGGACGAATCGGATCCGCTACCACCCCCAACGTGGTGGAGAGCTTTGAGGTCAGCACGGATCAGAAGGAGTTCACCTTTAAGCTTCGGGAAGGGATGAAGTGGTCCGACGGAGAGCCCGTCACCACCGAGGATGTCCGGTTCATGATCGAGGACGTTCTGAAGGATCAGGAGGCTACCGCGGTATTCCCTCAATGGCTGCAGGCTGCCAACAAGGTCGATGGAACCCCTGTGGAGCTGGAGGTTGTGGATGAATATACCTTCAAACTCAAGTTTGACCAGCCCTATGGCGGACTTCCCATGCGGCTGACAACCGGGGATTACCAGGATATTATGAGACCGGCCCATTATCTGAAGCAATTCCACAAGAAGTACGCCGATCCCGCTGAATTGGAGAAGCTGGTAGATGAAGCAGGCTTCGAAAAAGGGGAATGGTACAATCTGCTGAATTCCAAGGCTCCCAGCGGCTGGGATTCCGGCAAACCGGAAGGCTTAACCTATCCCACCCTGTATCCCTATATTCATGTGAAGGATGGGGATGTGCGAATCTTTGAACGAAACCCCTATTATTTCAAGATTGACAGCGAAGGCAACCAGCTGCCCTATATTGATCGGATTGAGAGCACATACGTGGCCAACCAGGAGTTGGCCAGTGTGAAAATACTGGCCGGTGAGGTGGATACCTCCTATGAATGGGCTCCGTTGACCAAGGTAGCCCTATACAAGGAAAATGAAGCACAGAACGGGACCAAGGTCTACACTAACACCACCCTTCATCGGACGGCTGCTGACGTTTTCATTAATCTGACCTATGAAGATGAGAATTGGAGAAAGGTTGTACAGGATATCCGGTTCAGACAAGCCCTGAATCTGGGTCTGAATAAGGAAGAAATTGTCGACACCGTTTATTATGGATTTGCCAAGGTCAGCGACATGCAGGGGACGGAATACGATCCGGAAGCAGCCAACAAGCTGCTGGATGAGATGGGCATGGTCAAAGGCTCTGACGGGTATCGTATCGGTCCCAATGGGAAGACCTTCAATATGCCCTTTGTCTATTCCGAATGGATGACGGCCTATCCGGCCTTTGCCCAGCTGGTGACGGAGCAATGGAAGGCCTTGGGCCTGAATGTCCAGCTGAAGCAGGCGGAGAATTCCTTCATCGACACCATGGTGAACGCCAATGAGTTGCAGGTCAACTGCCATTTCTCCCACGGACCGGTAATGGCCATGTATGATGACTGGGGTTATGGCCGATGGGGTCGGCTGTGGAACCTGTGGTATACCACCAATGGGAAAGAGGGAGAGGAGCCACCGGCGGATGTGCTGAAATTCTATCAGATGGTGGACAGCATCAAGGTGCAGACCCTGGAAGAAATTCAAAAGACAAGGCAGGGCCTCCGGGAGGAGATGAGGAAACATCTCTGGTACCTCATTCCCAATGAAGAAGTTGCCCAACCGGTTGTCAACAACAAGAACCTGAGGAATTTTGATGATGCCGGATTCCAGATCGCCAACAGCTTTGCCGATGAACAATGGTGGTTTGATAAGGAATAACCATAGCGCTTTCATGAACTCAACCTATATTGAAAGGCCTATATTTCTTTATAGGCCTTTCGAAGTCTTTTTTCATGAAAGGTGATATTTCCGTATCCATATGAATAGGGTAGTACTGAAGATCAAACAGCAGGCTTCCATGATCGGATATCCCCTTGGATTCCTCGGACAAATCCATGAAGGTCCTGTTTTCTTGGACAACTTGCTTTGCTTTCGATATCTTTCTCAGTTTCATTGGCGCAAGATACCGCTGTGAAGATGTTGCAAAGCGCGGTACTTTGAAAAGCAAAAAAATTTATCATTAATATTTTAATATTATGAGGAGGTAGCTAATATGGAAATCTATAAGGATCAATCCCGTTCATTCGAAGAAAGGGCGGCGGATTTGGTCTCCAGAATGACCCTGGAGGAAAAAATCAGCCAAGTATCCAATCACGGCGCCCCCATCCCACGCCTGGGCGTTCCCTTTTATAACTACTGGAGTGAAGCGTCCCATGGTTACTTTGGCCCATTCAAATTCAAACAGATGGATGTGACCAGCTATCCCGTATGCCTGGCCATGAGCCAGTCCTGGGATCCGGATAAGGTGAAGAAGGTGGCAACCGCCATTTCCGATGAGTGCCGCGCCTATCACAACCTCAACGGTGATGAGCTCAATATGTGGTGCCCGACGATTAATTTGGCCCGCGACCCGCGCAATGGCCGAAGCGACGAGAACTTTGGAGAGGATCCTTACCTGGCCGGCAAGTTGGCAGCCGCATACATACAAGGGATGCAGGGGGAGGATGAGAAATATGTGAAGACCGTCTCCACCCCCAAGCATTATGCCCTCAACAGCAGCGAGAACAACAGGCACTGGGGCTCCTCCAATGTAGACGAGGCCACCCTTCGGGAGTATTATACAAAGGTATTTGAATATGCCATCCGGGAGGGAAAGGCCCAGGGCATCATGACCTCCTACAACCGGGTGAACGGGGTGCCCTCCTCCTGCAACGATATGCTGTTGACCACCCTGCTCCGGGAGGAATGGGGATTTGACGGTTTCGTTGTTTCCGACTGTGGTGCCGTGGCAGACACCTATACCAACCCCATGTTCGCGTCTGCTCCCGACCGGCACTCCGGCCACTATTACGCCAAGAGCTTGGAGGAAGCTTCCGCCATGACCCTGATTGCAGGAACAGACATGTCCTGCGGCAACGAACACAAAAAGGCTTTGCTGAATGCGGTGCGCCAGGGCTTAATCAGTGAAGAGATCATTGATCGGGCGCTGATGCGCATTTTCACCACCCGCTTCCGCCTGGGGCTCTTTGATGATCCGGAGAAGGTCCCATACAGCCATATCGGAAAGGAATCCATCTGCAGCAAGGAGATGCAGGATCTCGCGGTGGATATGGCCAATGATACCATCGTGCTTCTGAAGAATGATAAGGGTCTCCTTCCCATTCAGAAGGAAGAAGGGAAGCGCATTTTGGTGATCGGCCCCAATGCCATCTACCGGGAGCTGGGAGGCTACAGCGCTGGTGCCATGTCCTCCGTCATTGACACCGTTGTCAACGTCATGGCCTTGGATGGCATCCGGAATGAATGTGAAGGCACAGGGATGGAAGTCCTCTATGAAAAAGGCTGGTGTACCAATAAGGAGTTTGGAAAACTGGGGCTGATGGATGAGCTGCCCGGTGCCGACTCCCCGGAAGCCTTGGAAAGAATGAGGGAATTCTTCGGACCGAATGTAAGCATTGAAGATATTAAGGCCGCACGCAAAATCCCCAGAAAATATGTTCCGGACGACCCGGACAGATGTGCCGACAATGACATGCTGTTTGAACGGGCCCTGAAGGCTGCCAAAGAAGTGGATTATGTGATTGTCATCGCAGGGACCGACTCAACCACTGGATCCGAGGAGCATGACCGGGAGACCATCGATCTGCCCTACGGCCAGGACGAGAAAATCCAGAAGCTTCTGGAGGCCAATCCCAATACCGTGGTGGTGCTGACCACCCTTGGTGCCGTGACAGGCAAGTTCTTTGATAAAGCCCATACCGTTCTCAATGCCCATTTTACCGGCCAGGCTCAGGGTACAGCCATCGCCAACGTATTGTTCGGCAAGGTCAATCCCAATGCCAAGCTATCGGCAACCTGGTATCGTTCATTGGATGATCTGCCCCATATCAATGACTATGGGATCCGCAAGCATGATACCCTCGATCTGAAAACCCGCACCTATATGTATTTTGATCGGGAAGTCCTGTTCTCCTTCGGTCACGGTCTCAGCTATACCACTTTTGAATACTCAAACATGGTACTGAATCGCCACAGCTTCGATGCAAATGACACCATTGAAGTGCGTGTGGATGTGACGAACACCGGAGAGGTGGATGGAGCAGAAATCGTTCAATTATACATCGCCAAAATTATACCGGAGGGGACATTGGATAATAAGCCCTTCCGTCAGTTAAAGGCATTCCAAAAGGTATGGTTGAAGGCGGGGGAGACAAAAACCGTCACCTTGAAGGTACCGGCGCATGATATCAGCTTCTGGAGCTATCTGCGTAAAAAAATGATCGTTGAGAATGGGAACTACAGGGTGGAAATCGGCAAGAGCTCCGCTGATATCGTATGCACTCGGGAAATCAGTATTTCCGGCGAGTGGGATGCTCCACTGCGGAATGTGTATGCCATCACCGATAAGAACATCCTGGGTGTCCATCAAACGGCAAAAATCAAAGTATCCGCTGTCCTTGATGACACCACCCACCTGGATGCAGATGATTCTACACCGGAATATATCAGCTCGGATCCTTCGGTGGTCACCGTTGATAACAATGGTGTTGCAACGGCTAAAGGACCGGGGACAGCCCTTGTTCACGTGAATGTTACCTACAAGGGAGTGACCAAGTCCTCCAAAGTCGTGTTTGCAGTGAAATAAAGGATCCATGTAGGAACAAGTAGTTAGGGCTGTTGCGCAAGGCTGATTGCGAAACAGCTCTATTGAATGGAAAAGAAGGATAAGATTCGCATGAAGGAGAAGGATTTTTTGCATATCTGCGGAGGGTTTGATGGCAGACCCCGGTTGGGCTTATCCGGTGATGGGCGCTTATGGAGGATGCAGGATGGCGGTGACTGGGAAGATCTGAAGTTCAACAAAATCTATTCCGGTTATTATCCCACCTGTACCTTTACGGCCATTGGATGCTTTGAGGTTGGATTTGTGGCAGCCGGGTTGGGGGAGGATGGTCTTCCCCTGGCCTTTCATTCCATCCTCGGGGGTGTATGGGACGCCCTGGACCTTGTCGAAAGCTCCATGATCCATGGATACAAGCGGGCCACCGGAAGAATCAATGCCATTCTTTATGATCATCGGACAAAGCAGATCTTTCTCCTGTGTGGAAACGGTGAAATCGTAACCCTACCTGATTGTCCCAAGTGTGTGAGAATCAAAAAGGTGTCCGAGGTGGGGATAAAGGGCGGCTCGATTGAAGGGGATCGCATTGTTCTGCTGCTGGAAAACGGGGATAAAATGTATTTGCCCCTTCAGGAAGCCGTACAATACCGTGTATCCTTCAGCTATGCCAAACAGCTTCTTTCATCAGGCGGATATCTGGTGGACCTTCGCGATGAGGCACGCCGGAGGGCAGAAGACCTTGTGGAAGGCAGCATCAGTATATCGATGGACGCGATTTACGATTGGCTTTCGGGTGTAGACAAGAAAGCGAATATTGTTTTCTTCTGCAGCTATGGGGTCCAGGCTGATGAGATCGTACAGTATGCCCGCTCCCATGGCCATCCCAACACCTATTCCCTGGGGGGCATCCACCCTTTTTTCCATGTGGAATGAAATCAAGGGAAAAAGGGTGAGTTTGCCCGGTCCAATATAAAAAGGCCTATACATTTATAATAGGCCTTTTTATATTGTTGAAATAACTGCCGGGAAAAGCTTGTTGACAGAGGTCTGGGACTGTGCTATGAATAGTTTTGGAGCGGTAGGTTATGCCAAGGAAAGCGCACGGAAAGAGCAAAAGTGAGGGCTATTCATCGACAGCGTGTTTTTTGATGGGTATTGGTATAACCGGAAGCAAAGAATATCTTATAGAAGCGGAAGGAGAAGGATGCGCTGTCAACTGGACACGTGGAAAGCTAACCGGAATCAATAGAGGTGTTGTGCAGGGGTATAAATTGGCAGACCCCTTGGCTCCTTGGCTTCCCAGGGAGCTTTTTATTTGTAATGCTATCCTAACAGGACGGACAGGAGGTGGTAGAGTGAATACGGACACGGACAGTAGTATCCCTGAACCTAAAACGCACAAAAAATAGTGAATGGAGAGGTGATGCTGTCGGCACTCTGCCATCTTTATGTTCGATTACCGAAAAAACACCGTTTTTTAAAAATA
Organism: Clostridia bacterium; assembly: GCA_050952525.1. Lineage (GTDB taxonomy): Bacteria > Bacillota > Clostridia > Christensenellales > JBMNLC01 > JBMNLC01. The sequence continues at coordinate 46,494 of JBMNLC010000011.1, forward strand.
TCCGGATAGCGAATGGATATGATCAAAAGACTTTGGTGATTTTAATCCAAAATTTCATGACCGCTATTCCTTACAGAAAATGGAAAACATGCAAATATTGAACAAAAAGATGGCAGACTAATTCCAGAAAACGTTGCAATGATTTACGCATGCATTTATTCAACCTAATGAATATGTAACAGTATGCTAAGGAGGTGCGTCATGGATTTTTTTAAGACTTGAAGAATTATTGAATAATCGCAATTTTACAGGGCTAAAAGGAGAATTGAAGACAATGCAGGAAGCCGACATTGCAGAGTTTATGAATGAACTGGATCAAAAACTGGCTATACTTGTATTTAGATTGCTTCCTAAAGACGTAGCTGCCAATGTGTTTTCTCATCTTTCATCGACAAAACAATCCGAAATATCCATACTGATCGACGAAAAAGAGTTATCTGGTATAATCGATGAGTTGTTTTTTGACGATATGATCGATTATATAGAGGAAATGCCTGCCAATGTGGTAAAAAAGATACTTAGAAATGCTTCTGAAGCGGAACGAAGCCTGATCAATCAATTTTTACGTTATCCTGAAAATTCCGCAGGAAGCATCATGACCATCGAATTTGTCGATTTGAAAAAATATATGTTGGTTAAAGATGCCCTTCAAAGGGTCCGGGAAACTGCTCAATCAAAGGAAACGATTTATACCTGTTATGTGATTGACGGAGAGCGAAAATTAGAGGGAATCGTATCCTTGAGGGATTTGGTATTAGCTGATCCCAATAAAAAGATTCAGGATATTATGAAAACGGATATTATATATGTGACTACCCATGACGATCAGGAGTACATCGCAGATTCTTTCAGAAAGTATGGTTTTTTGGCTATGCCTGTCGTCGACCAGGAACACAGGTTAGTAGGCATTATCACAGTGGATGATATTGTAGATGTCATAGAAGAGGAAAACACAGAAGACTTTCATAAGATGGCGGCCATTCAGCCCCTCAGTGAAAGTTATCTCCATTCCAGTCCATTTGAGTTGGCAAAAAGAGAATAGGCTGGCTCCTTATATTAATGCTGTCCGCCACAATCAGCGGAGCCATCATCAGCAGATACGAAGAAGCTCTCCAATCCATCGTAGCTTTAACGGTGTTTATTCCTATGCTCATGGATACAGGGGGAAATGCCGGCTCTCAATCGGCTACCCTTGTTATTAGAAGCCTTGCTCTGGGCGAGACAAGGCCCAAAGATGTACTCCAAGTGATATGGAAGGAGCTCGGGGTAAGTATTTTGGTAGCAATACCGCTGACAATCGTTAATTTTTTGAGAATACATTATTTGCAAGGCTATAGTGTGTCTCTATCTGTAACTGTGGCCTCAACATTGTTTGTGACGATCCTTTCTGCGAAATTAATAGGTGGTACACTCCCTATATTGGCAGAAAGACTCCTTATAGATCCGGAGATTATGGCAAGTCCGCTTATCACCACAATTGTTGATGCCATCACATTGATCTGTTACTTTAGATTTGCCGTATGGCTGTTGGGTGTATAGGCAAAGGACCTTTTGGCTTATTACAGGGAAATCTGTCGCAAGCCTCCTGATGCGGTTTTAAACTCTGTATCAGGGGGCTTTTTTACGCTGCCGATTCCAGGTTCAATTCAAATATATACGCCTTCAATATCGGAAGGTTATATTTGCATTTTGCTTTGAATATGGATATATAGATTCAGGGTCAACGGTCTCTGCCTAAAAAAGGCATATTTCGGATACAGTCTGAAAATTTATAACATTTAAAATATTATGATAAATAAAGAAGGAATTTCAATCCCCATGTCGTATTCATTTTATTACAAGACTATTGGATCATTCACGCTAAAAATTCAGGTGAAGTAAATAATTTACGCAAAAAAATAGCCCAAACCATTTCCCGTGGCCTGTGCGCCGGTTCAGGACGGTGCCCGTAAGCTATCTGGCACTGCCGGATATGGATGGGCAAGGATCAAAATATTGTAATCAGTATGAGGAGGGGTTAGAAGTGACAAAAATGACTTCAAGGGAACGATTTGCCCGTATGTTTGCCCACCAGGAGGCAGACCGTGTGCCGATTATCGATTCTCCCTGGCAGGGAACCATTCTGCGCTGGCGGAAGGAGGGGCTGGGGGATGCTGATTGGGTGGAATACTTCGATGTCGATCGGGTTGCGGGAATCAGTATAGATATTTCTCCCCGCTTTAAAAGCGGGGTCATAGAGGAGACGGAGGATTTTATCACCTATTTGACTCCCTGGGGTGTGACCTTGCGGCAACAGCGCATCCCTGATTCCACACCGGAATACCTTGACTTTACTGTGACCAATCCCGATGAGTGGAGGAAAGCAAAGGAGCGCATGACTCCCAGCCGGGATCGGGTGAATTGGGGTTATCTTAAACAGAACTACAAGAAATGGAGGGAGTCAGGGGCGTGGATAGAGGGCCACTTTTGGTTCGGCTTTGATGTGACCCATTCCTGGTTCATCGGAACGGAACGGTTCCTGATGGCTTTGGCGGAACAACCGGAGTGGTGCATGGATATGTTCAACCATTTTCTGGATATGTGCATCGCCCAGTTCGAGATGATTTTGGATGCCGGTTATGAGATCGATGCCATCTACTGGCCTGATGATATGGGCTATAAGTATAACCAGTTTTTCTCTCGGCGCATGTATCGTGAGCTGCTGCTGCCGGTCCAAAAACGGGCTATTGATTGGGCCCATTCCAAGGGGATAAAGACCCATCTCCATTCCTGTGGGGATATTCGTCCATTTGTACCTGATCTGGTGGAGGCAGGTTTGGATTGCCTCAATCCTTTGGAGGTAAAGGCAGGAATGGATCCCTATGCACTAAAGAAGGAATATGGTGACAAGCTGGTATTCCACGGTGGTCTGAATGCCGTACTATGGGATGACCCGGATGCTGTGGAGACCGAGATGAGGAGGCTCATTCCCGTTATGAAGGAAAACGGGGGATATATCTTCAGCACCGATCATTCCATCCCAAATACCGTGAGCTTCGATACCATGGAGCGGGTTGTGAAGCTAGCGAAGGAACTAGGTGCCTACTAGGAAGCTTCCTTGTTCGTCCGGTGTAATCGGCCTGTTTTTTTGGATCGTGGGGCTTTGTCAGGGTTCCCAGGTCATCCACGATCTTGAAAGAAAAAAATGAAAGGAAAGAAAGGGGAGTTACAATGAAAGGCAGGTTTGTAAAATGGTTGACATTGATCATGTCACTGCTGCTGCTGTTTAGCACTTTGGTAGCTTGTCAGCAGCAGACCACGACCACACCACCCGGTGAATCCCAGAGATCGCAGGGTGGGGAAGAAGCCAAGGAACCTTCCGAAGGCGATTCACCCAGCCTGACAGTCAAGGCCAGTGAATACGAACCCACCTCCAACAAGGAAAAAGTCTTGACCTTGACCTGGGGTACATGGCCCAAGCCTCCGGAGTACCAGGGGAATCCCTTTACCCAAGGCGGAGTGGGTATGGCAGGCCAGTATGTGTTTGAGCCCTTGCTGCAGTTTACCCGGTCAACAGATAAGGTTCACAATCGTCTGGCTACTTTTCTGGATCATAAGGAGAATGAAACCACCATTACCCTGCGAAATGATGTGACATGGAATGACGGAGAGAAATTCACCGCCGACGATGTCTTAGCAGCTCTGTACTTGAACCCCCGGACAATCTGTAACTACATTTCCAAGGCAGAGAAGATCGATGACTACACGGTGAAGCTGACCTGGTTGGAGCCCGCTCCCTTTAATGAGCTGCGGGTTCTGATGATTGCCCAGGGCGGGACCATGAACGTACCTTATCATATTTTCAAGGAGTATGTGGATAAGGCAAAGGCCGTTTATGATGCCGCCGAAGACATGACCAAGGAAGAGATTGCCCAGGGACGTGCTGCCTTTGGTAAAAAGCTTACCGAAGCCCAGAACAAGGAGATTAGCGACAACTGGAACGAGATGATGAAGAAGACCTATCCCAAACCCATTGGGACGGGACCCTATGTATTGGATACCGTCACCGCTTCTGATATGATCCTGGTAAAACGGGATGATTATTGGGCGGCTGAACAGATTTTCTTCGAGAAGATCCATCAAGTAATGGCGACCTCGGAGGCCCAGCTGGCCATGATGCGGAACGCCACCACCGATTCCTACCCGGGCTCCCTGCCCAAGGATTTGGCGGAATCCATCCTGGCCTCTAACAAGGATATTGTATTCTATCCCATGTTTGACCCGGCCTGTCACGTCCTGTTCTTCAACCAGCGCCGGGAGCCCTTTAACGATGTAAAGGTGCGACGGGCCATCGTCTATGCCCTGAACCGCACCAAGATTCGTGAAGGAGCGAACTATTACGGTAAAGAATTCCCCATTTCCATTGCAGGTATACCCCCATCCTCCATCACCACCTATGTCTCCGAGGAGATGCAGGCAAAGCTGACCAAGTTTGAATACGATGTGGATAAGGCTGCCCAAATTCTCCAGGATAACGGTTGGAAGAAGAATGCCGATGGCGTTTGGGAGGATAAGAACGGCAAGACCTATTCCTTCACCATCGCCGTCAATGCTGGATGGCAGCCTGCCGGCGTGGTGGACACCGCTGCTTCCATTGCTGCCGAGCAGCTGAAAGCCTTCGGTTTCCCAACCGAAGTAAAAGCGGTCGACAACTCCGTATACTGGAACAATGCAGCTGTGGAAGGTCAGTATGATATGGCCATAGACTGGGGCGATGTATCCTGGGGATTCATGTATCCCTGGAGCCCCCTGGAGAACACCTTTAAGGGCGGTCCCAGCGAGCTCATGGGCCTTCCCCGCAACGCACAGACCAACCGTGTGGAGTTGAAGGTTGCCGGTCCGGATGGACAGGAGGTCAACCCCGTTCAGCTGGTGGATAGCCTGCCCACCATCCAGAATGAATCCGAGCGGAACAAGATTATCGATACCCTGGTATGGATATGCAATGAAAACGCTTATGGTGTCAACCTCTATCAAAATACCACGGGTGTATGGGAGAACCGGGGTCATGTGACCGGCCTGCCCATGGAGGACGAAATCGATAAATACGGTCAGTTTATGCCCGTAGGACGTACTCCAGAAGAAATTCAGAAGATTGCCGAATTGAACTGGGGCTTCTGCGGCATCCAGAAAATCTGGTCCGGAGACCTGAAGCCTCGTTAAGCCCTATTTGAATGATCACATCGGGGGTGGGTGGATTTCCGCCCTCCCTGATTTTTTTTCATTCCGGCTTCCCGGGAGATTGGATGGCATGGATCTGGGAACCGGAATGGCCTAGGACATTCGGCGAATATTCTTGAAAGGGTGGGATGTATATGAAATACTTTGCTAAGCGTCTGGGCTTTGCCCTGTTTACATTGATGCTGGGCAGCTTTATGACCTTCCTGATCCTGCGGGCCATGCCCGGCGATATCGTAGAAATGATGGCCCGTACCGAAGCCCAGTCCCGGGGAATCAATCTGGAAGATGCCCGAAAGATTGTGGTCAACATGATCAACTATGATCCCGATGAACCCCTGATCAGCCAGCTTGCCCGCTACTATGGAGGTCTTCTGAGGGGGAACCTTGGGATATCCATGTTTTCTCGGACCCTTACCGTCAACACCATTATTGCCAATACACTGCCCTGGACCATGTTTGTGCTGTCCATTTCCCTTACCGTTAGTTTTTTGATTGGAACACGCCTTGGCACCCTGATGGCTTGGAAAAGGAATTCCTTTATCAATCCCGCCATTTCTGTATATGCCATCATCACTACTGCCATTCCCAATTTCATCTTCGGTGTACTGCTGATCCTCAGTCTTTTGTATCAATTTGAACTGGTTTCCCATCGCCGGGGCGTATTCACCCGAAATAAAGCCAGGCTTTACCCTGGAGTTTATCGTGGACATATTCTATCACGGCGCCCTTCCCATGCTTACCTATATTCTCACATCAGTAGGGGGATGGGCTCTGCAGATGAAGGGGGTCGCGGTAAGCATTCTTGGTGAAGACTATATTACCGCAGCTCGAGCCCGGGGCGTTCCTGATCGATTGATCATGAAAAAATATATGAAAAAAAACGCCATGCTGCCTATGGTAACCTCCCTGGCCATGAGTTTTGGCATCATGGTAGGAGGGTCCACTCTGATCGAGTCTACCTTCAGCTACCCGGGAATGGGTGCCTTTATCTCCCAGGCAACGGCCCAGCGGGATTATACCATGATGCAGGGGATGCTCCTGGCCACCAGCTTCGCCATCATCCTGGCGAATTTAATCGCTGATTTTGTATATGCCAAGCTGGATCCCCGTGTAAGGTTGGAGGGATGATGTATGCAAAACATAAAAAGCTTCTTTCGAATCATCTATCATAACAAGCAGGCCTTCATTGGTATGCTGATCCTTCTTGGGTTTATCTTCATGGCAACAGTGGGGGCTGCTGTCGTACCTTTGGATCTGAATCCCCATTATGAAAACCGCTACCGCCCCCCGGCGATTATCGAGATGATTTTTGGCGTGGGAGGTGCCCAAGCTGAGGATGAGGAGACGGAGATCGGCCGAAACCCCTTTATACAGGATGAGCCCAAGGAACCCCAAGAGGAGAAGGAAAACCCCTATATCAATCAACGGTATATCCTCGGGACGGATTATATAGGGAGGGATATCTTTGCCCAGGTGGTCCATGGCTCCCGGGATGTGCTGCTGATTGGTTTCCTGGCGGCTACCTTTGCCATTTTGATCGGTTTTACCATCGGTGCCCTTTCGGGTTTTATCGGTGGATGGGTGGATTCCTTTCTGATGCTTGTAACCAATCTGTTCCTTACCGTTCCCAGCTTCCCCATTATGTTGATCCTGTCAGTGTTTATCAAGATACAGAATCCTCTCATTATGGCCTGCATCCTGGCCGTTTGGAGCTGGGCAGGGCTGGCAAGGGCGGTGCGGGCACAGATCTTTGCCATCAAGCAGCGGGAGTTTATCGTGATATGCCGGGTCATGGGCCTGGGCAGCCTATACACCATCTTCCAAGAGGTGCTGCCCAATATGGTACCCTACCTGGCCATCAATTTCATTACCACCATGCAGGGCTCCATTGTAGCCAGTGTAGGGATCATGATGCTGGGATTTGCCCCCTATAAACCCACCAACTGGGGTGTTATGCTCAATAGTGCCATCCGCCAGGGATTGTCCAATCCCGATGCCACCTATTATCTGCTGGCACCCATTGTGTGTCTGGGGCTATTTCAAATGGGGTGCATATTCTTTGCCAGCGGAATCGACGACGCACTGAATCCACGCTTGCGGGATCAATAACGTAACGAGAGGAGAATGGATATGGAGAATTTATTTGAGATTCGGGACTTGACCATTGATTTCCCGTTACGTACCGCCACCATAACGGGGGTGGCTGTCAACCATGTGGACCTGGATATACCCAAAGGTGTGGTAACGGCCTTGGTAGGGGAGTCGGGAAGCGGGAAGTCCACCTTGGCAACAGGCCTCATTCGAGTGGTGTCCGCTCCTGGGAAAATCGTAAGCGGACAAGTGCAGTATAAAGGAAAAGATGTGTTGAAGATGAATGAGGAGGAGCTGCGGAAATATCGCTGGGAAGAGGTTTCCATGGTATTCCAGGCTGCCCAGAATGCCCTCAATCCCGTTATGACCATCAAGGAGCAGTTTCTGGAAACCGTTCAGCTTCACACAGAGGATTATGATGAAGCGGCTGCCCTGGAAAAGATTCGAGAGCTGTTGAGCCATGTTCGGCTGGAAGCTGACCGGGTTCTCAAAGCATACCCACCATGAGCTGTCAGGGGGGATGAAACAGCGCGTCATGATCGCCTTTTCCATGATTCTGGATCCCGAGATGATCATTCTGGATGAACCCACGACAGCCTTGGATGTGATCACCCAGGATTATATCTTCAATATTCTAAAACGTATCCATCAAGAGACGGGGGTAACCATGATGCTTCAGACCCATGACATTGCGGTGGTAGCCAAGGTCGCCCAGCGCATGGGCGTCATGTATGGAGGTCATCTGGTGGAGATTGGCGAGATCAGGGATATGTTTCGCAATCCCTATCATCCCTATACCAAGCAGCTGTTGAGGGCTGCTCCCTCCCTTCTGGATGAATTGAAGGAACGTGAGCCCATCATGGGTGGTCCCCCTGATCTTTTGAATCCGCCTTCGGGGTGTCCCTTCCATCCCCGATGTATGTAGAGAGTGGTCTTCTGTGACAAGGAGGAGCCTGCGATGGTGGAAGTGAAGCCTGGCCACAAGGTCATGTGCCATCAATGGACATAAGAGGGAAAGGGGGATATAATACAAATGGATACACCTTTGATGGAACTGAAAAATGTAGATATGTATTTTTACAAGAAAAGCGGTCTTTTTACCCGCCCCACAGGCATCGGGGCTGCTGTAGGCATCAATATGCGTATAAACGCCGGAGAGATTACCGCCCTGGTAGGGGAGAGCGGAGGAGGGAAAACCACCATCGGCAATATCCTCACCGGCCTCCTCAAACCCACCGCAGGAGAGGTATTGTTTCAGGGGAAAAATATCTACAAAATGAACCGGAAGGAATTTCAGGAATACCGGTATGGGGTCCAGCTGGTGCAGCAGGATTCCTATGCTGCCCTAAATCCCGTGCGGACCATTGAGCATTCATTGACCGCCCCTATCCTGTCCCGGAGGATCGCCAGGAACCATAGGGAGGCGGTGGAAAAGGCCAAGGAAGCATTGCTGCGGGTAGAGCTTTCACCCCCTGAGATGTTCCTGGAAAAGTATCCCCATCAGCTTTCCGGTGGACAGCGGCAGCGTATCTTAATGGCTCGGGCTATTCTCATGAATCCGCGGGTTATCGTGGCTGATGAACCCGTATCCATGATCGATGTGTCTTTGCGCATTTCCATATTGAATCTGATGGGTAGATTGAACCGGGAGCTGAATATCGCCTTTCTTTATATCACCCATGATCTGGCTACAGCCCGTTATATCGCCCAGAATGGGAATATTACGGTGTTGTATCTTGGCAAGATCGTAGAAAGCGGTAAAGCCAGCCTGGTGCTGGAGCAACCCGTTCATCCCTATCTGCAGGCACTGCTGACGGCTGTTCCCATTCCCGATCCGGATATTGAGGAGAGAAAGCGGGGCCTGCCCTTGAAATCCGTGGATATGCCCTCTGTGGCCGATCCACCGTCAGGATGCCGTTTCCATCCCCGTTGTCTGTATGCCGATGAGCGATGCAGTCTGGAGGAGCCGGAGCTGCTCTTCTTCAAGGGCCGTTTGTGCGCCTGTCATCATGTAGATCGTATTCCGGAGTGGAGTTATTTGAAATGAGCAAAAAAGACATATCCCAGGAGCGCCGGGATCGTGTTTCCCGGAGCATTCATCGTCAAACCATTGCGATGGCTTTGGTCATCCTCGTATGTTGTATCATGATTTTGCCCTGGAGTGATCCTTCTCAGGCTGCCTTTGTCC
>JBMNLC010000012.1:0-227253 GCA_050952525.1 Clostridia bacterium
ATGGCATGTTAGGCTGGTTAGCCGGGCATCACTACACCAGCGTCAGGTCTACCTATCATTGTGAGGTGATGGCCTTGATGCCTTTAAACATGCCATGGGAGGCTCATGGTCAACAGACCGTGGAATAAATGCGGTTATCCAGGGAAAGCAATTAAAGCAGCTGTGCCTTCTTCTGAATCATTACTCCCGACAGTTTGGTAATAAAGTTCCATATCAAAGTATTTGCGCCCTGTCTGCCATTTTTCGTCCTGCTCCATTAAAAGTGCTCCCATGAGCCGGATAACAGATGCCTCATTGGGGAAGATCCGAATGACCCGTTCCCGGCGTCGGATTTCCTCATTAAGTCTCTCTACTCCATTGGTGGTACGAAGCCGCTTCCGGTACCTGAAAGGCAAAGCTAATACAGCAGTAATATCGTCAAAAGCTTCGTCCAGCAAACTTGTGGCTTTTGGTGCCCTGGCTTCATACTTTGCGATAATCTGGTCTCGAACCTTGCGGGCACTCTCGAGATCGACAGACTCGTATAGCCGGCCCAGGTCTTCCTTGATTTCTGGCTGCAATGCTTTAGGTGCATGGTCCAACATGTTTCTGGAGAAGTGGGTTTGACAACGCTGCCAGCTGGCTCCCTGAAAGTGTTTTCTTACAGCTTGAACAAGGCCTTTGTGGTCATCCGAGGTAACCAGGCGGACATCTTTCAGTCCCCGTTCTTTTAAGGATCCAAAGAACTCGCCCCAACTGCTTTCGGACTCACTGTTTGCCAGCTCAAATCCAATTACTTCACGATGTCCTCCTTCATTGATACCGATGGCAATAAGCAGTCCTCTGGATTGTATACGCTTGTTTTCACGGACTTTTACATAAATGGCATCCACCATTACAAAGGGATAATGGCTTTCCAGAGGCCGTGTTCGAAATGCATTTACCATTGGATCCAGGTTCTTGCATAGAGTGGAGATGGTCGATCTTGAAAACTTCTTACCACAGAGCTCTTCAGTAATCGACTCAATCTTTCGGGTAGAGACTCCGTTGATGACCATCTCCATCATTGCCAGCATCAGTGCCTGCTCGCTCCGTTGATAGCGCATAAATAGCTCGGTGCTGAACTGACCATTGCGATGACGGGGTACCCTTAAGGTAAGTGTGCCAACTCGAGTAGTTAGTTGCCTTTCTCTAACGCCATTACGATAGGCGGTTCTTCCTTCCGTCCTTTCATATGGGGCAGCACCTAGCTGTTCTGTAGATTGGGCCAAGAGTACCTGGTTGAAGATTTCCTCCAACAGTTTGGAAAATGCTTCATCCCTGCCATTTGATAAAAAAAGTTGATGCAAAAGTTCCTCGGTTATTGTAATATTAAACTGAGCCATGGTTCATCCTCCTCGGTTTGGTATTTGTCGGGTAACTTATATTTTAACCGAGGTATGAGTTATGGCTCAACTCATTTTTACACCATTATATAGACTTAATCTTATCGGTATGAAATATTTCACTGGTTTTTTGCTAGGGATTCCTCTATACTAAATATAGAATTCTTTTCAATCGACTATTTGGCAATGAACTCACAGATTACAGATTATAATGGGTGGACTGGAAAGAGGCAGAAAAATCGCAATGAGGTTACAGAAATATATGGCCATATGTGGAATTGCATCCCGCCGAAGAAGCGAAGAACTGATCGCAGAGGGCAAGGTAATGGTCAATGATAAAGTCATTACCCAAATGGGTTGGAAGATTGACCCAGAAAGGGATGTCGTATTTGTTGAGGGAAAGGAAATCAAACCGGAGGAGAAGAAACGGTATATTCTCCTGTACAAACCAAGAGGGGTTGTTACTACATCCAGGGATCCCCAAGGGAGGAAAACTGTCCTTTCGTACATTAAGGATATCCCAGAAAGGATATTTCCCGTAGGAAGATTGGATTATGATACCGAAGGTCTATTGATTTTAACCAATGACGGTGCTCTTGCCTATAAGCTTACTCATCCTAAAAATGAGGTAGAAAAGACATATAAGGTTTGGGTGAAAGGACTTCCATCGAAGGAACAAATATCACGTTTGGAGCGGGGAGTCTTGCTGGACGGTAGGAAAACCGCGCCTGCAAAACTGGTTTTATTACAAGGTAATAAAAACCAATCGATTTTTCGCATGAAAATCCATGAAGGCAGAAATCGACAAATCCGCAGGATGTTTGAGAAAGTTCATCACCCTGTAATAGCCCTTCGACGGGAAGCCATCGGCACATTGGTACTGGGGGATTTGCGCCCTGGGCAATGGCGACATCTTACGCCCGATGAGATTACATATCTATACTCGCTATAGAGCGAGTTCTTTATTTGCTAAGTTTGCTACGAATAGAAAAAGCAATTTCCTGATGAGATGCCAAGTAAATACTTATATTGTTTTTACGAGAAGAAAGGACTGGCATGATTTTAAAAGCTGAATGAGAAGGATGTAAAGGAGAATGTTATGCATCAGTTACAAAATGCATTAAAGCTTTCCCACCATTTTATCCGTCAAGTGGTAAGAGAAGGGGATACAGTATTGGACGCAACGGTCGGGAACGGAAATGATACATTATTCCTGGCTCGCTTAGTCGGACCCAAAGGGAGAGTGATCGGATTTGATATTCAATCCATTGCCATTGAACGAACCAAGGAAAAACTTAAACAAGAGGGGATGCTCGAGAGGACTATCCTCATCCACGATGATCATGCCAATATTCTTCAGCATGTTCAGGAACCAGTCCGAGCTGCCATGTTTAACCTTGGCTATCTTCCACGGTCAGACCATAGCATAACCACCACCCACTCAACTACATTGAAGGCTGTAGAAGCCTGCTGTTCATTATTGGTCCCCTGCGGTACGATTACAATTTGCATCTACTATGGTCATAAGGAGGGAGAAGACGAAAGAATTCGATTGTTGGAGTACGTGAAAAAACTGGATTATACTGGGTTTACCGTCCTTTATTCAGAGTTTATTAATCAAATAAATCAGCCCCCTTTGCTGGTAGTTATACAAAAAAATAATTTTTTCGTATAATAAAAGAAGGAAAAAGGGTAGAAATGTAGAATATAAGAATCTGGGCCAATTTGCTGGTTTTTAATTCATATTATGATATATGGAGGTTTATTTTTTATGAGTGTACAAGACAAGATACACGAATTGCACAAAAGAAGAACAAGGGTTTTACAAGGAGGTGGGGTTGAAAAAGTAAATAAACAACATGAGAATGGAAAACTGACCGCCCGAGAACGTATTGAGCAACTGTTGGATCCGAATAGCTTTGTCGAAATAGATGCTTTTGTAGAGCACCGTTCTGTCGAGTTCGATATGGCTAATACGGAAGCTCCCGGAGAGGGGGTTGTAACAGGATACGGAACGATTGACAACCGGCCCGTTTATGTCTACGCCCAGGACTTTACTGTTATCGGTGGCTCCCTGGGGGAAATGCATGCCAAAAAAATAACCAAAATCATGGATATGGCTATGAAGATGGGCGTACCAGTGATAGGGATGAATGATTCAGGTGGCGCCCGCATACAGGAGGGTATCGATGCCTTAAGCGGTTATGGTGAAATTTTTTATCGAAATACCATGGCTTCAGGTGTCATCCCACAGATATCTGTTATTTTAGGCCCTTGTGCTGGTGGCGCCGTGTATTCGCCGGCTTTGACAGACTTTGTTTTCATGGTGGATGGGATCAGTAAGATGTTTATCACCGGACCACAGGTGATAAAAGCTGTCACTGGAGAGGATGTCTCCTTTGAAGAACTTGGAGGAGCCAAAACCCATAATGAGATAAGCGGTGTTGCCCATTTTCAGGTTGCTACTGAACAGGAATGCTTTGAAAGCATTCGAAGACTTCTTAGCTTCCTGCCTTCCAATAATGCTGAGGATGCACCGGTTTATGAGTGTCAGGATGACCTGAATCGTGCTATCCCTGAATTGAATAGCATTATTCCGGATCATCCCAATAAACCTTATGATAACAAGACAATCATCGCGGAAGTTCTTGATAATGGGGATTTTCTAGAGGTGCAGCCTGCTTATGCCATGAATATTGTGGTAGGATTCGGTCGCCTGAATGGAAGAACAGTGGGTATAGTAGCCAACCAGCCAAATGTAATGGCCGGTTGTTTGGATATTAACGCTTCCGATAAAGCGGCCCGTTTTATTCGTTTCTGCGACTGCTTCAATATTCCGATTATTACCTTCACAGATACGCCAGGCTATCTGCCCGGTGTAAACCAGGAGCATGGTGGAGTAATCCGTCATGGGGCAAAACTGCTGTATGCATACTCAGAGGCCAGCGTTCCTTTGATTAATGTGATTATACGAAAGGCAATCGGTGGTGCTTATATTGCAATGTGCAGCAAGCATTTGGGGGCAGACATGGTATTTGCATGGCCGACGGCTGAAATTGCTGTGATGGGTCCGGAGGGTGCGGCAAACATCATTTTCCGCAAGGAAATCGAAAAATCCGATGATCCTGTGGCTTTTCGAGAGGAAAAGATTGAGGAGTATAGGGATCGTTTTGCCAATCCTTATCTGGCTGCCGAACGGGGATATGTGGATGATGTGATTGAGCCTGCAGTCACCCGTCCCCATCTGATCAGTGCTTTAGAAATGCTGTTGAGCAAGAGGGAATCCAGGCCACCGAAAAAACATGGGAACTTCCCGGTATAATTTATTAAGTGTGGGAAGAGGTGAATGAAATGGGTAAATTGACCTATGGTCTTTTTGTAACCATATTGGGAATGGGAACGGTATTTCTGACCTTGCTGGCTTTAGTTGCAGTTCTAAATATTATGAAGGTTGCAGCCGGTCAGAAAAAACAGGAGAAGAAGCCGTTTTCGACCGAGGAAGTCCTCACCGAGGAGCAATCAATAACAGATGATGCTCCGGACGATGACATGGATGATGAAATTACAGCTGTCATTGCTGCAGCGATTGCTGCTACTTTAAAACAGCCTGCCCATTGTTTTCTTGTTCGATCGATAACCCGTATTTCACCCAACACACCTTCCTGGAGCAGGGAAGGCCGAAGGGAACATATTATGAACCATTGGTAATTATATTTCAAGGAGGGTATGAAAATGCGGAAATTTGTTATAAATGTAAATGGAAAAACATATGAGGTTGAAGTGGAAGAGGTACTGGACGGTGTTCCTGGGAAAACGGAATACTCTGCTCCTGCACCGAGTCCTGCCCCTGCAGCTGCTCCAGCTCCCAAGGCAGCAGCTCCGGCTCCTGAAAAGAAAGAAGAATCCAAGGCAACGGGGGGACCGGTACCTACCGGTTCTACTACTGTGACTGCACCTATGCCAGGCACCATACTGGATATCCAGGTGAATATAGGAGCTACAGTAACAAAAGGACAAGTCCTTCTGATTCTGGAAGCTATGAAGATGGAAAACGAGATTATGGCTCCAAAGGACGGTAAGGTGGTCGCCATCCAGACTACCAAAGGTGCTTCGGTAAATCCGGGAGATGTACTGGTAGCAATCGAATAGAGAATACATGAAATTGGGGGACATACTATGTATGATATCAATATTTCGGAGACTGTGATGAATTTTATTCGAGATACAGGTTTTAGTCAAATGACATGGGGCCAGGCTGTCATGATTGGGATAGCCTGCCTACTCCTTTATTTAGCAATCGTAAAGGAGTTTGAGCCTTTGCTATTGCTTCCGATTGCATTCGGCATGATGCTGGCCAATCTGCCTCAAGCAGGCTTAATGGCCCCACCGGTATATGAAACGACAGTAAACGGGGAGCTTGTATTGGACCCCAGTACAGGTGCTCCTGTTGTGAAAAAAATTGGGGGACTGTTATATTACCTTTACCAAGGTGTCAAATTAGGTGTATATCCTCCTCTGATCTTTTTAGGGATTGGTGCAATGACTGACTTCGGACCTCTTATCGCCAATCCAAAGAGTTTGCTCCTTGGCGCAGCTGCCCAATTGGGCATATTTGCTACCTTTCTTGGCGCTCTCTTCCTTGGGTTTGCACCCAATGAAGCTGCATCCATCGGCATTATCGGAGGAGCGGACGGCCCTACGGCCATTTTTGTAACATCCAGGTTGGCTCCTGAGCTTTTGGGACCGATTGCTGTAGCTGCCTATTCATACATGGCTTTGGTACCAATCATCCAGCCGCCTATCATGAGAGCCATTACCACCAAAAAAGAAAGAATGGTGGTCATGGAGCAATTGCGAGAAGTCTCTAAAACGGAAAAGATCATTTTTCCCATATTCGTGACAGGCCTTGTGACCTTGCTGCTCCCATCAGCTGCTGCTTTAGTAGGTATGTTGATGCTTGGAAACCTGTTCCGGGAAACCCTGGTCGTTGATCGGCTGAGCAAGACGGCCCAGAATGAATTGATCAATATTATCACCATTTTCCTGGGTACCACGGTAGGCGCTACAGCCAGTGCAGATATTTTTCTGCAACCTCGGACTATCTTTATAATCGTTTTGGGATTGATAGCTTTTTCATTCGGAACCCTTGGGGGTGTTCTTTTCGGCAAAATCATGTACAAGACAAGCGGAGGAAAGGTAAATCCATTGATTGGTTCGGCAGGTGTATCGGCTGTTCCCATGGCTGCCAGGGTATCCCAGGTAGTTGGACAGCAGGAGAATCCGGGGAACTTCCTGTTAATGCATGCAATGGGCCCCAATGTAGCCGGTGTAATTGGCTCTGCAGTAGCAGCAGGAGTGTTTCTCTCCTTGTTCTGAAAGTGTAGCTATGGTGCACAATGATTCACCTGAATGTTGTTATTATCAGATTAGTGAAGGTATGACTCTTGGAATCATACTGAAAATGTAGGAGGAAAAAGACCATGGCGAAAGTGAAGATTACAGATACTATTTTGCGGGACGCCCATCAGTCTTTGGCGGCAACTCGTATGAAGACA
Source organism: Clostridia bacterium (assembly GCA_050952525.1). GTDB lineage: Bacteria > Bacillota > Clostridia > Christensenellales > JBMNLC01 > JBMNLC01. Next base: position 6,920 of record JBMNLC010000012.1, read on the forward strand.
GATGAAATGCTTCCGGTGACCGAGAAGCTGAACAAAGTCGGTTACTTTTCCTTGGAGGTTTGGGGCGGGGCTACTTTTGATTCTTGCTTGCGTTTCTTGAATGAAGATCCGTGGGAAAGACTTCGAGCGCTGCGCCAAGCGATGCCGGATACGAAGCTGCAGATGCTGCTCAGGGGGCAAAACCTTCTGGGTTATAAGCATTACGCAGATGATGTCGTGGATATGTTTGTGAAAAAATCCATTGAGAACGGTATCGATATCATCCGTATATTCGACGCTTTGAACGATGCCCGGAATATGGAGAAAGCCATGAAGGCTACCAAAAAATATGGGGGAATTTGTGAGGCCGCTATGAGCTACACAATCAGCCCTGTTCATACCCTTGATTATTTTGTGAATCTTGCCGTCGAACTTGAAAAAATGGGAGCAGATATCATTTGCATAAAGGATATGGCGAATCTTTTGCTACCGTATGATGCCTATGAATTGGTAAAAAAGTTGAAGGAAGCCGTAAAGGTACCTATTCATCTCCATACTCATAACACAACCGGAACGGGCGATATGGTGTATTTAAAAGCTATCGAAGCAGGGGTTGATATTGTTGATACCGCCCTTTCGGCAATGGGGAACGGTACTGCACAGCCGACGACGGAAGCTCTTGTTGCAACCCTTCAGAGAACGGAATGGGATACCGGCTTAGACTTGGATCTTTTAGCTGAAATATCTGATCATTTCCGGGGTGTGGCTGAAAGACTAATCCAGGACGGCTTTCTTGATCCAAAGGTGAGAGCAGTAGATATCAAGACCTTGTTGTATCAAGTACCTGGAGGAATGCTCTCCAACCTTTTGTCTCAGTTAAAACAGCAGAATGCAGAGAACAAATTAAGAGAGGTGTTGGAGGAAGTTCCAAGGGTAAGGGAAGATTTCGGCTATCCTCCTTTGGTTACCCCTACCAGTCAAATTGTCGGTACACAAGCTGTTCTGAATGTACTCACAGGGGAACGCTATAAGATGGCAACCAAGGAATCCAGAGCTTTGATGCGCGGCGAATATGGCAAATTACCTGCGGAAGCCAACCCCGAAGTTCAAAAGAAGATTATTGGGGATCTTCCTGTTATAGATTATCGGCCTGCCGATGATCTGGAGCCGGAGTTGAATAAGTACAGGGATGAGATCAAGGAGTATCTGGAACAGGAAGAGGATGTCCTTTCATATGCCTTGTTCCCTCAAGTGGCAGTCAACTTCTTTAAATATCGCCAAGCTCAGAAGTATAAGATTGACAGCACTCTGGTAAACATGGAGGAGAAAACTCATCCTATTTGATGCATGCTTTGATAATGAGGCCGTACGCAGGAATGCGTACGGCCTTTAACAATCTTGGTGAAGGTATATGGTATTCGGGCAGTTGCTGCTATACTGTAGTACCTTGACAGGGCTTCCTTTATCGATCTTTTGGTTACATTTTAAACAGGTGTAAGAGCTTTTATAAAGGACATCCATGCTGTAGGAAACTTTGAGATAACCGTATTTCTTCCAACTTTTCCATCCCGTTTTACAGAGGGAAACTCTTTTCTGATAATCTGCATAAACCCAGCGTAGAAGGCGATGGAAATGCAGAGGGTATTTGGTATATTTGACGTATTGAACAGGTATACCCAATTGTAAGGCATATGTAAAAAAAGTTTCTTCAATGACATCCTGCAGAGGTTGTCCAATCTTGGCTTTTTCATAGAAAAAACCTTCATTATGAAGCCATTTTCGAGCCTTTTCAAACATATATCCCTGACATATCATTATTTTTTCATCATGGGAAACGTTTAGCTGCTCGAGAAGAGATTTAACTATTTCTGTGCACTTGTTCAGGTATTTCTTTTGTTGAAATGCCTCTCCGCGATAATAGGATATCGGAATAATTTCATATCTATATTCCAATGTTTCGACCCGCATTGCGCCTATACAAGTACCTCCAATTAAGCTGCCACTTCCGGCGTCATCTATCTGTATCAAGATCTCTGCTCCTTATCATATTTATCATGTAATGATCATCTAAACGTTTATGAGGATGATTTAACATGAACAGAAAATAGTATTTGTATATTATGTGGCTTCTATAATATAATAATTTTATCTACAAAAAATAAAAAAGTATTACGGAAATGGAGCGCAGAGGATGAGGATTTTAGTCTGTAATGATGATGGAATTTATTCCGAAGGCATACTTACTTTAGCCAGATCATTAAGTAAAATAGGAGAAGTGACCGTTGTAGCTCCAGATGCAGAAAGGAGCGCCACAGGTCATGCAATAACAATGCATGATCCCCTGAGGGTTCAGGAGATCCATCTGGAAGGCTTGAAGGCACCTTGCTATTCAGTCGATGGTACACCGGCAGATTGTGTGAAATTGGCAGCTGATCATTTAATGCCTGAAAAACCTGACATCGTGTTTTCAGGTATTAACAGAGGTGGTAATTTAGGAACCGATGTATTGTATTCGGGCACTGTATCTGCAGCAATGGAGGGGGCTATTTTAGGATTTCCTGCTGCTGCCATATCCTTAGCATCTTTTGAAAACAATGATTATACATATGCCGCTGAATTCGCTGTAAAAATTGCCAAAAAGCTTGTCGATGAAAGCTTCTCCTATGGTACGTTAATAAATATCAATGTGCCAAATCTGCCCGACAAAGACATCAAAGGAGTAAAAATCGCTCCCCTCGGTGTCCGGAAGTATAATGATAGCTATGTAAAGAGAAAAGACCCAAGGGGTCAAACATACTATTGGCTAACAGGTGGGGTTATTGAAAGCGAAAATGAGGCGGACACTGATGTAGTTTGGATAAACAAAGGCTTTATCACCGTTACACCTCTTCATTTTGATCTTACTAAATACAGCTTGATCGAAGAGCTGAAGGCTTGGAATCTTTAAATCAGCCAGGGAATGAGGACGAGATCTTAGTCAATGCGGCAAATTAAGCTTGCATGGGTAAAAAACTGTGATAGAATAATGGGTAAAGATACTAGCACTTTGGAGGTTACCCATGGATCAAAAGCAGGATTTAATGCATTTAATTAATGCAAATTACAAGAGAATGAGTAAGGGGCAAAAGTTAATAGCAGAGTACATACTGAACAGCTACGATAAGGCTGCTTTTATGACAGCTTCCAAGCTTGGCAGCAAGGTAGGTGTGAGCGAATCAACCGTCGTCCGCTTTGCAAATGCCTTAGGCTATGATGGCTATCCACATCTACAGAAAGCATTACAAGAACTTATTCGAAACAGGTTAACGACTGTTCAGCGAATCGAAATGACTTCTGATTTGAATCAATCAATGGTTCTCTCGACTGTTTTGAAAGCGGATATGAATAATATACGCCTGACCATCGATGAAATGAACAACGATGTTTTTGAGGCTGCGGTAGAGAGCATTCTCAACGCCAGGCAAGTTTATGTACTTGGTTTGCGGAGTGCTGCACCTTTGGCTCAGTTTCTAGGCTACTATTTGAATTTTATTCTGGACAATGTACGGATTGTAACCTCCGGAGTGAGTGATGTGTTTGAACAGCTTATGAGGATCAATCAGGAGGACATCCTGATTGGAATCAGTTTTCCTCGCTATTCCAGTCGAACTATTGAAGCGATGAGTTTTACAAAAACAAAGGGGGCTAAAAGCATTGCAATTACAGACAGCATGCTGTCTCCTTTGGTCAATCATTCTGATTTATGCCTTACAGCCCGTAGTGATATGGCTTCCTTTGTGGATTCCCTAGTAGCACCATTAAGTCTTATCAACGCTTTAATTGTGGCAATAGGTATCAGGAAAAGGGACGATGTTTCGGAATATTTCTCCAAATTGGAAAAGATATGGGATGAATACAAGGTATACTTGGGAAAAGATCGGATATGAGATTTTCGTACATGGGCAAATTCTCAAGAAAAAGCATTAGTGCAATAAACTAATGCTTTTCATTTTGTTTTGTCGGTATATTGAGTCTATCATAAGAGAATAGGGAGACATATTTTTATGGGATTCATCCGGGTTTTCCGGCAATAATAAAAGGAGGACGATCAATGCGCTTATATTTAACACGTCACGGTGAAACGGAATGGAATCTTGAGAGAAAAACACAAGGAGGAACAGATACTCCTTTAACTACGACTGGTATCCATCAGGCACACAAGCTAGGTGAACGCTTAAAAAGCGAAGGAATTTCATTTATTTATTCCAGTACATTGAGAAGAGCTTGGGACACGGCAAAGATTATCGGTGAGATATTGGATTGCCCGATACGTCCTGTGGAAGGACTCCGGGAGATGTGCCTAGGGGTATGGGAGGGATTAACCTTCAATGAAATTCAGCGGCAATATCCGGATATTTATGAGAGCTGGCGGTCGACTCCTAATCTTTGCAGGATACCGAAAGCGGATACCTTCGATGAAGTAAGAAGTAGAAGTCGGCAGTTCATCGAGTTTCTTAGAAACAATCATACTGATGATGAGCGTATTTTGCTGGTAACCCATGCATTGATGAGCAAAATTATTCTAGCGGATTGCTTAAGGATGAAGCCGGAATTGATTCACCAGATTCGTCAAGACAATACGGCTCTGAATATCATCGATATGTATGATAATAAGGTCGTTCTATCACTACTCAACGATACTTGTCATCTTAGGGGAGATGAACTATGAAAAAACTGTCGTAGTCATCGGTGGTGGGCCCTCCGGGACGATGTCAGCGGGCACAGCTGCGGTCAGGGGTAACAGAGTTATCCTTCTGGAAAGGAATGAGAAGCTGGGCAAGAAGCTCTATATCACCGGGAAAGGACGATGTAATATTACGAATGCTTGTTCCATTGATGAATTTCTTGAGAATATACCAAGAAACCCCAAATTCCTTTATAGTGCAATTTATAGCTTTACGGATCAGGATTTAATGGCATTTTTCAATAAAAGAGGATTAGATCTAAAGATTGAAAGAGGAAACCGGGTTTTCCCCAGATCGGATAAATCCAGTGACGTGATTAAAGTGCTCGAAAAATATATTCGTGAGTGCGGAGTTGAGATCGTTTTTGGATATAGGGTGGAAAAAATCCTTCAAGATAAAGGAACTGTTATAGGGGTTCAAGGCAGAGACGGCAAAATCACCCCCTGCCAAGCGGTGATTTTATGTACGGGAGGTATTTCATATCCTTCTACCGGTTCGATCGGTGACGGATATAAAATGGCTTGTGAACTTGGACACAGCCTTGTTTCTCCTATACCTTCCCTGGTTTCTTTGGTCATTAAGGAAGGTTGGGTGAAAGAACTGCAAGGGCTGTCCCTAAGAAACGTTAGATTATCCTGTAGAATGAGAGGCAAAATTCTATTTAGTGAAATCGGTGAGATGATTTTTACTCATTATGGGATTTCTGGTCCCCTTGTCCTATCCCTGAGTAGCCATATCATTGGAAGGGATTTTTCAAAATTAGAAATCATACTTGATCTTAAGCCGGGACTTTCGGAAGAACAGTTGGATAAGAGAATACTCAGAGACTTTGATAAATTCTCCCGAAAACAATACAAGAATGCCCTGAATGATTTATTTCCTCAAAAGATAATTCCTACCATGATTCGTCTTTCAGGGATTTCGGCGGATAAGCAAGTGCATCAGATTAGCAAAGAAGAGAGAAAAAGATTGGTAACTTTATCAAAAGGCTTGATCTTTCATATAGAGAGATTCCGTCCGGTGGAAGAAGCGATTGTAACCCGTGGAGGAATCCCCACGAAAGAGATCAATCCATCCACGATGGAGTCCAGATTGATTAAGGGTTTGTTTTTTGCCGGTGAAATTATCGATGTAGATGGGTATACAGGAGGCTTTAATCTCCAGATTGCATTCTCAACGGGTTATCTGGCAGGAAGTTCATGCTAATATTTTATTGGCTAAGAAGCAGAATAAATGAGGCGATTTTTATGAATGCTACAGTTTTTTTCAGTAAATTCTTTGGGAAGCTGGCCATTATTTGCTTATTTCTTCTAGTCAGTGTCCAGTTTTTACTTTTTCATCACCATATTCGTCCCCTGTTGAACTATGCCCTCTTTCTGGAGGTAAATGCCCTACCCGAGATCGAAATCTCAGATTACAATAAGTCCTATATGAAATTAAAGCTAGAGGGGGATGGGGATGTTAAGATCCCTCTTTATATCAATGGAGTTTTTGTTAATAATTTACGAACCCATCATGAATTAGAAATCATCTATCATGAAGGGGATGTGATTGAAGTAGACGGGATGAATTCCCGTGGAGAGATGATATTATATTTGAATCAGAACAAGATTCCAATCGATTCAAAGCTGATGTGCCTGTCATCAGCTTATCTGAAAAAAATGCTTGAGGAATAAGAAGGAAATCAGATATAATGTCTATGCAGGTAAAATCCAATAGAAAATGATTTTGGAGGAAAATCTATGGGAAACTTTGGGAGTAAAGATATAGCACGTATTGCTATTCAGATGTGTTTAACAAGAGATCGGAATGAAGAGAGAATATTGAAAAAGAGTAATCTGGAGCAAGGTGTCTATACTGCTGCCGTTGATTATGGAGGCGAATTCACCAGTTCAGTCATGAAAATTATCGAACGGGCTGTTGTGGCGGCTAAGCGGGAAGGGGTTATTGATGATTCCCATAGTGAAGAGGGTGCTGTAGCAGGAGCAACGCGAGAGGCATTGTCTCAAATCATGATGAAGGCTATAGGCTTTAATGTTGGGGGAAAAATCGGCATTGCCCGCTATGAAGATCATGTTATAGTAGCGATTTTTTTCGGAATAGGGTTGTTGCATCTAAATGAAGTTTCCATAGGTTTAGGACACCGTGCTGTTTAGGAGGGGAAGAGATGACGATATCGGCTGTACGAGGCGCCATTACTGTTGAAAGCAATACACGAGAGAATATTCTGCAGGCTACCAGGGAGCTCCTTATAGGGATGATAAAAAGAAATGAGCTGGAGATTTCTGATGTCATTAGTGTCATCTTCACATGCACAAAGGATTTGACAGCTGTCTATCCGGCTGTAGCAGCACGAGAATTGGGTATGAAGTATACAGCCCTCTTCTGTTGTCAAGAAATGGACGTGGATGGTAGCCTACCTATGTGCATTCGTGTTCTTATGCATGTATCATCCAATAAAGATCAAATGAGGATGCAGCATATATATCTGAGAGAAGCCAAGACCCTAAGGATGGATCTTGTTCATGAAAACGGAGAGTGAAGAGGGGAACAAAATGAAGCACTTAAATATTGCAATAGATGGACCGGCAGGAGCCGGGAAAAGTACAATCGCAAAGGAAATTGCCCGAAGACTTGGGATTATATATTTGGATACCGGTGCGATGTATAGGGCTTTTGCCTTGAAAGCGTTAAATCAGGGAATATCTCCCAAGGATATAGAAGGCATTGTTTCTTTGATCTCGAAAACAGAAATTGATATCCATTATAAAGACGGACATCAAATCATCATGCTGGATGGTAAGGATGTTACAAATGAAATCCGTACTCCCCAAGTTTCCGAAAGTGCTTCCGATGTAGCGGCTATCCCTGAAGTTCGCCTGATGATGGTACGGTTGCAAAGGAAGATTGCTGAACAGAATGATGTAGTTATGGATGGTCGCGACATCGGTACATATGTCCTTCCCGATGCGAATAGGAAGTTTTTCATCACAGCATCCACTGAAGAAAGGGCTTACAGAAGATGGCTCGAGCAAAAAGAAAAAGGTTACAATGCATCCTTAGAGGTTGTTCGGAAAGAGATAGAAAAAAGGGACTATAATGACTCAAATCGGAGCTTTGCTCCATTAAGAAAGGCAGAGGATGCGATATTAATTGATACAACCCATCTGAATGTTGAGGAAGTGATCGAGTTAATTCTCGGTTATCTGTAGCACTTTACAATTAGACAAGGGGAAATGAGATCAGAGAGAGGGAAGAGTATGCTATATAGATTTATAAGATGTATTTTCCGCCCATTAGTCTTCATATTATTCAGACCTACTTTAATCGGTTATGAAAATTTGCAAATTCAGGGGAAGTGTATTATTATATGTAATCATATTTCCCTTTTGGATCCCGTAATCATAGGTTGTATCGTACCCAGACCCATTCATTTCATGGCAAAGAAAGGACTTTTTAGGAATCGACTTTTTGGCTGGTTGCTATCACAATTAGGAGCCTTTCCTGTAAAAAGAGGGACTGCAGACATAGCTGCCATCAAAAAGGCCTTGAAGGTTTTAAAGGACGGAGAATTGTTCGGTATTTTTCCGGAGGGTACTCGAAGCAAAACAGGCGATATGCAAGAGCTTGAGCCTGGTGTCGCTATGATTGCATTGAAATCCGACGCCCCGGTAGTTCCTATCTATATCCATAATCGTTATCGGTGTTTTAAAAAGACACTGGTTACAATAGGCAAACCCATTGACCTATCGAATTATAAGGGTCAAAAGATGAATAATGATGTGATATTAGAAGTGACGAATCATTTGTCTTCTGCTTTGAAGAGTTTGATGACGAAATAATTCGATATATAGAAAAAAGATGTATACCGAAAAAAAATTTGGAGAAAAGAAGGATTTAGCAATATTATAGCGAAAAATACTAAGTATGCTTGTTATTCCTGCCATAGGTATTTTGAGGAGGAAATCTTTTGAAAATTATACTTGCGAAACATGCTGGTTTTTGTTTTGGTGTGATGCGTGCGGTTAAAGCTGTTTACAATAGCGTGGCGAGTGGGGAATCGATCTACACCATTGGACCTATTATTCATAATCCCCAAGTCGTCGATGAGCTTAGAGAAAAGGGGGTAGTTATTGAAGAGGATATTGACCGCATAGAGAGTGGCACCGTCATAATTCGTTCACATGGAGTCTCACCGACCATATATGAACGATTAAGAGAAAAGAACGTAAAACTTGTCGATGCTACTTGTCCATATGTAAAAAGAATCCATGAAAAGGTGAAACATTTTCATGAGAATGGTTATCAGATTATTATTGTTGGGGAACGTGAGCATCCGGAAGTAATCGGTATAAATGGTTGGTGTAATGACCAGGCAGTCATTTTGAATGATTCCTCTGATATAGATAGTCTTCCTCCTGTCGAGAAAGCATGTGTGGTTGCACAAACAACAATCACTCAGGAAAAATGGGATGAGATTATAGGAGCCATCACTCCCCGTGTGCAGGATTTGGAAATATTTAATACCATATGCCACACCACATCGGAGCGACAAAAGGAAGCGATAGCTATTTCGAAAATTGCAAGTGTTATGTTAGTAATTGGCGGGAAAAATAGTTCTAATACGCAAAAATTATTCAGTATTTGCAAACAATACTGCAAGAGGACCTATGCAATCGAGACAGCGTCGGATATTCCTATGTTGAATTTAGGTCCTGCAGACATTGTCGGCATTACAGCCGGGGCTTCTACGCCCGATTGGATTATTAAGGAGGTAGTTTCCAGAATGAGCGAACAGGAACAAATGAATCAACAGGAAGAAATGAATCAACAAGAAGAGATGAATCATCAGGAAGAGTTGAATCAGCAGAATGAGATGAATCAACAGGATGTAAATTTTATGGAGGATTTCGAAAAGACTTTGGTAACAATTAAGAATAGACAGACGGTTAAAGGCATTGTTGTGCAAGTGACTGATGATGAAGTCTCTGTAAACATTGGTTATAAGTCCGATGGAATTATCCCTAAAAGCGAATTATCTACGGATCCTGACTTAAATCCTCGAGATTTATTCAAAGTTGGTGACGAAATCGAGGCTGAGGTTCTTAAGGTAAATGATGGCGAAGGAAATGTTTTGCTATCTAAGAAAGCAGTTGACCTAAAGAAAAAGTGGGCAGCCATAGAAGAGGCTTATGAAAAGGGTACTGAAATTGAGGGAATCGGGAAGGAAGCAGTAAAGGGAGGTCTTATTGCAACTGTCATGGGCATAAGAACCTTTGTACCTGCATCCCAGCTCTCAACTCATTTTGTACAGGATATCAGTCAATTCGTGGGACAACCTTTGCGTTTAAAAATCCTCGAAATGGAAAAAAGCAGAAACAGGATTGTCGCCTCTCAACGGGCCATTTTGGAACAGGAGGCGGAAGAGGCAAAAAATAGAATATGGGACTCCTTGGAAGTTGGTCAAAAACGTACGGGAATAGTACGTCGCTTGACAGATTTTGGGGCTTTTGTAGACATTGGTGGAGTGGATGGTTTGATACATGTTTCGGACCTTTCATGGGGACGTGTGAAGCATCCTTCCGATGTTGTGAAAGCCGGAGATGAGGTAGAAGTTGTTGTTTTAGCCGCTGATCGGGAAAGGGATAGGATATCATTGGGTTATAAACAAACCAAACCTCATCCTTGGGATACTGCTGAGTCAAAATATCAAGTGAATTCTGTTGTTGAAGGTAAAGTAGTACGTATTGCCAGCTTTGGGGCTTTTGTGGAGTTGGAACCTGGCTTAGACGGTTTGGTCCATATTTCGCAAATTGCCAATCACAGAGTAAATAAGGTCGAAGACGAGCTGAGCGTAGGCGATATAGTGCAAGTTAAGATTCTGGATGTAAAACCTGAAGGAAAGCGAATTAGCTTAAGTATCAGGGAAACCTTGTCGGAATCAGAAAATGAAAAAGAGGACATAACAGTACAAGAATCACCTTATCGCAAGGAAGAGATGACTGTTTCTATGGGAGAATTTTTCCCGGATAATATTCTATCCTCCGATAAGGAAGATTGAATGCAGTAACAGGTATTTCATTTAATGACGTAGGGCTGCTGGAAAATATCCAGTAGCCCTTGCTTGTATTTGCTATTTCTATGGTAATGCTATTTATACACTTTTCTAGCCTTTACAAGATTCTTCTAAGCCTAACACTGAATAAACTGAAAGGATATGCACATAATAATTAGGACCTCATAAAACACATTGAGACCCCTTTACATTTTATGCAGTCGTGATACAAAAAATCACGACTTTTTTCTGCTTTCTGCATTAAGAATCAACGTCAATTGGTGAATTGGGGCATGATGCTATAAAAAAAAGGTTTCAGAAGATCTTAAACCTCTGGTGCGGGAAACAGGACTTGAACCTGCACAGTCTTGCGACCACTAGAACCTGAATCTAGCGCGTCTGCCAATTCCGCCATTCCCGCATATAAATGGTGGAGGGAGGTGGATTCGAACCACCGAAGTCTACGACGGCAGATTTACAGTCTGCTCCCTTTAGCCACTCGGGAACCCCTCCAAAAATGGAGCTGGTGATGGGACTCGAACCCGCAACCTGCTGATTACAAATCAGCTGCTCTGCCAATTGAGCTACACCAGCAAATGATAATGGTGCCTCGGGGCGGAATCGAACCACCCACACGAGGGATTTTCAGTCCACTTGCTCTACCAACTGAGCTACCGAGGCAAATCATGGCGACTCGGAAGGGACTCGAACCCTCGACCTCCAGCGTGACAGGCTGGCATTCTAACCAACTGAACTACCGGGCCACAAAATTGTTTAATGGTGGGCCTTCAGGGACTCGAACCCCGGACCAACCGGTTATGAGCCGGCCGCTCTAACCAACTGAGCTAAAGGCCCACAATAAAACGATAAATAAGAATTGTGGTGACCCCTAGGGGACTCGAACCCCTGTTACCGCCGTGAAAGGGCGGTGTCTTAACCGCTTGACCAAGGGGCCGCATAACTAATGGTCGGGGTGGAGGGACTTGAACCCCCGGCCCCATGCTCCCAAAGCACGTGCGCTACCAAACTGCGCTACACCCCGTAAAGCTCGTATTCATCGTATTGATATTAAAGCGACGAAGTATAATATACCGTATTCTGAAGAGAATGTCAAGGGTTTTTGCGTGGTATTTTATAGTTTTTTATAGATCAGTTACGGTTTAGGCACAGGCACGGTTATCGATGATAAATTCTGATATTTATATAATAATGCAAAGAATGGGTTTAGGGCAGGAAGGGATTGAAAATTGACAAAGCATTGAGCAGGGTTTTTGAATAAAAAGTGTAATATATGGAAAAATAAATTTTGATTTCAGTATTAAAGGAGTAGGTAGATATGGCTGTTGATTGGCATCGTACGATCACAGAAGCATCAAAGATAACGGGCTATAAACCCCATGTCATTCGTTTCTATGAAAAAGAATTTGGTTTGCGTTTTCCCAGAAATAAAGCCAATCATCGCTACTTTACCAATGTCGAAATTGACCAACTCAACACTATCAAGAGGCTGCAGGAAAAAGGCTATAGCAATACCCAGATCAAATTGATCCTCTCAAATCCTGATTTGATATCAAAGTCTATTGAGGATATGGGAGATGTTGCGGTCACTCATGTATCTTCCTATATGAGCAACAACCAAATGAAACACTTTGATGAACAGATGGATCATATGAAAAAAGAGATTATAGAAGAAATTAGGAACCAGTTCGAATTCCATCAGCAACCATATCGCATGGCACTTACAGGTCTAGCTGAGGAAGTGAAGGAGCTGGCAGAAACCATTAAGGCGAAAGGCCAGATGATTCCCCCTGATGATGCGATCCTCTCTGAAAATGTCAAGTTAAAAACACAGATCAGACAGAAGACCTATGAGATTTTAGATTTGAAGGAGCAGCTTCGCAAGGAAAAGCAATTGAAGCGGTCATTTTGGAAACGAATTTTAGAGAAAATTACCCGACCCTCCATATAAGGAGGGTTTTTTTACTGGTTCCATCTCTATAATCATATACTATTTTTTGATATTTATGGTGAAATGTTTATCCGTAAAATCGGTGCATTAAGCCATACTATGATTTAAGAAGACAAAAAAGATTAAAATCGGGAAGGAGGAAATACATTATGGAACAAATCCGATTTAATCCTGAAGAGCATATTACGAAGCTTCCTGTAAGGCGTAAAAATAAACAGACTAACCAATGGGAGCTGGACTATGCTGATTACCTGGAAGTGAAATGGCGCATGGTTTGGTTCAGGGACGAGCATCCTGAAGGTACGAAAACAGTGATTAAAGATAAAATTGTTGACACTGCGAAACGATTTGCATATTTCGAACTGGAGATTACCGATTCGAAGGGAAATGTTGAGATCGGTGTAGGATCTGAGACAGGAGACGACTTCCCAGATTATATTGAGAAAGCTTATACAAAGGCATATGGAAGGGCTTTAGCCGCCTTGGGATATGGAACCCAATTTGCACCGGAACTGGAAGAAGAGGAAAGAATAGTGGACAGTCCGGTGGCAGGACATAATAAAGCAACAACAAAGGAGACTGGGATGATGGAAGGAATAACTGAAGCTCAGGGAAGAGCGATTTTTGCTATTTACAACAGTATGGGAATAACAGAGCAAGAAATCAAAGAAATCATCAAAAGGAGATACAACAAGAATGAGGGCAGGAGTTTAACAAAACAGGAAGCTTCAGATTTAATTGATTTTTTGAACCATATGAAGAACCAAAAGCATGACACGACTAAAGATATCAATCATTAAAGCATTTATGTAAAGGATCAAATCATGACAACTGTAAAGTATGATGTAATTATCATCGGTGCAGGTCCTGCGGGTACGAGCGCAGCAACAACCCTTGGGAAAAAAGGCGAAAAAGTACTTCTGTTGGAGGGAAAAACATTCCCAAGAGAAAAGCCATGCGGTGGGTTTATATCCAAGAAAACCCTTGATCTTCTGGGGATACCAATTCATCCATTTCTTATAGAAAACGTCATTCACTCTTTGCGCCTTTATAGCCCTCGGTATGATTGGATTAACACAAATAATCGGGACATGTTAGGTATTACTGTCTTGCGTTCTTCTTTTCAGTATCTGGTTGAAGAAGCCAAAGCTTCTGGTGTTGTTATAAAGACTGGAGAGAGGGTCTATCATATTATGCAGTCGGATGAAAAAGTAGAGGTGGCCACAGAAAAAGGAAGGTACGAGGGACGATATGCTATTGGTGCCGATGGAGTGATCAGTAGCATTGCACGTATCTTGGGATTACAACCTTGTTTTTTAATTTAAAAACTGGATTTACCCTATCACAGGTTATTAGAGGTGTTTCGCCCAAAGAACCAGGTATGATCGAACTGTACTGTATCCCTTTTCTGGAAGGATTTGGATGGTGCTTTCCTCTGCAGGAAGGATATAACCTTGGAGTAGGCAGTTCACACTTTGGTAGAAAAGCTCTTTTTTCCTATTTTGAAAGCTTTGTGAAAGAGCTAGGGAAACGGAAGGGCTTTGACAGTTCCCAAAGGGAGTTTTAAACCGGCAGGGGGCTTCACCCGATCTCTGGGAAAAAGAAGAATTCTTTTAGCAGGTGATCAAAAGGCAATATGATGCATATCTATTGCCTGATCTGCGCTATTCTTTAATCTTGACTATTTTATCCTGGAGAAAGAATAATTTCCAGTTTTCTATTTTACAACGCAATCCTTTTCCTGCCAATTGGTTGACTTATATTATGAGAACTCCGAATTGCTATGGCAAATTACTTGCTGAAAACACTTTAAAACTGCCTCATTATCTTTTTAGAATGCTCTCTAATTGAATAAAAAGCCATGAAATGAACATTCTAATTGATAATGTAATGGATTGAAAATCAATGGAAGTTTGATGGTGAGCAATATGTATAGACGAGTGAGAAAACCACGAAATCTTAAAAACCAGGAGGTTTTTGAAAAGAATAGGATTAATGATGCTACATTGAAAGCGGAGGAACGAGTCGATAAGGTTCTTACAGATAGTGTGGAGGAGAATTTAAAGAAATTCAAAGCATTTCTATCTGACAGTACGGATGTGGTGTTTCGGGAATTTAAAGTAGGGAAGAAGAGTATACCTTGTGCTTTGGTTTATGTGGATGGGCTGGTAGAAAAGTCGGTAATTCATGACCAGCTAATGAAATCTTTAATGCTGGAGTTACCTCTTGTAGAAGCTCAGATAGGTGAAATCACGAAGGAAGATGCCTTTGACCAAATAAAAGGATTGGCTTTGACAGTTGCTGATGTGAAAGACAAAGATTCTCTGGATGAAGCAATATTGCTTATTTTATCCGGAGAAGTCGCATTAATTATTGATGGATGCAGTAAGGTGCTGATAATAAGCGCTAGGGGATGGCCAATGCGGGCTATTTCTGAGCCGGGGACAGAATCCGTTATTCGAGGACCCAGAGAGGGATTTACAGAAACCCTACGAATGAATACCGCTTTATTGCGCAGAAAATGTAAGGATCCCAATATGGTTATTAAGACTATTAAACTGGGTCGGCGAAGCAAAACGGATGTGGCATATGTATACGTGAAAGGCATCGTTTCCCGGGAACTGGTAGCTGAGGTTGAAAAACGTCTCAGCGAAATTGATGTGGACGGAATTTTGGAAACTGGACAAATCGAGCAATGGATCCAGGACGATTGGTTGACTCCCTTTCCACAAATCCAGATAACGGAGAGACCTGATAAGACTATCGCCAATATATTTGAGGGTAGGGTAGCCATTATGGTCGATAACAGTCCCTTCGCTATTATTGTTCCTACTACATTTTATCAGTATTTTCAGAGTCCAGAGGACTACTATGAACGGTGGATGATTGCTTCTTTTTTAAGAACTCTTCGTTGGATTGCATCCTTTATCGCTACCTTTTCCCCTGCATTATACATTGCAGTGATATCCTATCATCCTGGCTTCATACCCACAGAACTTGCTCTGTCCATTGCCAGCAGTAGGGCCAATGTACCCTTCCCTGTTTTTATTGAAGCTCTCCTAATGGAAATTACGATAGAATTGGTTCGGGAATCAGGCGCTCGCTTACCCAAGCCTATCGGCCAAGCCATTGGAATTGTAGGAGGTATTGTGATAGGTGATGCAGCTGTAAGAGCAGGGGTCACCAGCCCAATTTTGGTGATCATAGTTGCCCTTACAGCTGTTGCTTCATTTGCAATTCCCACTTATAGTGCTGCCATCAGCTTTCGTCTTGTCCGTTTTCCCATGATGATATTGGCATCCATATTAGGTTTATATGGAGTCATGTTGGGATTCATTGCTTTGAATATTCATCTTGTGAACCTTAAGAGCTTTGGGGCTAATTACATGGCACCTCAATCCCCCGCTATTTATCAGGACTGGAAGGATTTCCTTTTACGTTTCCCATTTCATCTCCTGAAGAGGAGACCTGTGGAAACCTTTCCAGTTGATATAGATCGAATGGATCAGGATGATTTGAAGGGAGCAAAGGCATGATGGATCGACAAGACAAATTAAGTAATATGCAAGTCCTAGTCCTGATATCATCTACCATTATGGAAGTGGGTGTTCTATCGCTTCCTCGTTTTGCCACCGAGAGGGCATTGGTGGACGGTGGACTGGCCACCTTTTTGGCAGGGATGACCGCAGTAGTTCTTACCTTGCTACTTACCCTGCTGAGCTACCGTTTTCCCCAAAATACGATCGTGGAATTCTCCGGACAACTAATCGGGAGGATACCTGCTTTCTTTTTCGTGCTTATTATTATTGGATACACCATCATCGTTTCTGGTGCTATCCTTCGTGTCTTTGCAGATTCACTAAAAATTCTCCTGCTGGGAAATACCCCTTTGGAAATTATCATGGTAACTATGCTCGTTGTGGTCATCTACTTAATTCAAAATGGTATCAACTCGATTGCAAAAATTTGTGAAACATTCTTACCATTAATTATTGCCGCACTCGGTTTGGTGATTCTGCTAAATTATCAAAACGTCCGTCCCATCGAACTTCGGCCGATGCTTTCAAAGGGAATATTGTCGGTCCTTAAAGGTTTGCCCGGTCTCTTTATGTCATTCCTGGGATTCGAGATCGTTCTTTTTCTTCTTCCCTTTGTTAAGGAAGTTAAACCCAAAAAAACGATTGCTTTTACTACTCTGGGAACGACAATCCCTACTATCATATATACCTCTCTGGTCTTTGTAGCGATAGGGGTCTATGGCGTAAGTACCACTATCAGATTAACCTATCCTACAGTTAGTTTGGCTAAAAATATCCGTTTTCCCGGCGATTTTGCTGAACGTTTTGATATTTTCTTTATGATTTTTTGGATCTTAGCCGCCTTTACATCTCTGGCAGTCTATTATTATCTTTCTGTTTTGGCGACAGCGCGATTATTCAGACTTCGTAATTACCGTCCATTTATATTCATTCTACTTCCCGCTATCTATCTATTAGGGATCCTGCCACAAAACCTGATTCAGATTGAGAGATTATCACAGATTTCATCCTATATGGGAATTGTGGTAATTGGTATATCTTTATTGTTATTCCTGATCGCTTTAATCCGTCGAAAAGGAGGCAACCATACATCTGCTTGAAGGGAAGAGAAGTGTGAAAATCGTTGCGAGATTATCCAAGAAAACGGGTAAATATAAACAATGTAAGCCCCAAAAAGATGTACAGGAAGCCTCCGATTCTTGATATCTTGTACTCTAGTGGAAATTTGTCCTTGGGAACTTGTTTGCCATAGAAAAACGCAAGGATAAGCCCTGATACAATGAGTATTGCAAGCAAGTAGTCTGTAAAGACTAACTTTATAAATATGCTTATTTTATGCAGCATAGAAATCCTCCTCTTCATATCAAAAACAGTATGTCCATAATCCATTCCAATTATCGAAGCAATGCCTTGGGCGGAACCGTGTTTTTCACTAAATAACTTATTCTGAAAAGATTATGATGATATCCATTCTGAAGGTTACCATAAAAATATTATGTATACATAGCTTGTCGATATGTTTGAAAGAAGATATTTTGAAAAGCTTGCCTATAAAATTAACAATCGATATAATTAGAATTGATGCGAAGAGGAAAGGATGACCATGAATTGACAAAAAGAATGGATATCACGGTTACAGAAGAAGAACTGAAAAGACAACAGGAATTTATAAAGAAGGTACAAGAGATAAATGCGGGGAAACCCCTTCATTATCATATAGTTACTTATGGATGCCAGATGAATGTCCACGATTCCGAGAAGTTATCCGGTATGCTTGTTCAGATGGGCTACGAGTGGACCGATGAGTTGGAAAGGGCTGACCTGATCCTCTTTAATACCTGCTGTGTGCGGGAACACGCAGAGATGAGGGTATATGGCAATGTTGGGGCTTTAAGACCAATGAAGGAAAACAATCCGGAACTTATCATCGGGGTATGTGGCTGTATGATGCAGCAGAAGGAAGTTTCATCATTTATTGCTAAACGCTTTTCTTTTGTTGATTTGATATTTGGAACGCATAATCTACACACTTTTCCTGAATTGCTTTGGAAGGCAATACATTCTCGCGAAACCGTCTATGAAATCTTGGATGATGAAGGACGGATTGTAGAGGATATTCCGGTCCAACGAAAGAAAGGTAGCAGTGCTTGGGTAACCATCATGTATGGATGCAATAATTATTGTACTTACTGCATTGTACCCTATGTTCGCGGACGTGAGAGGAGCCGTACGCCCTCGCATATACTACAGGAAGTGGAAGCCCTCGCAGTGGAAGGATATAAGGAAGTTACTCTCTTGGGTCAGAATGTAAATTCCTATGGCAAGGATCTGAAGGATGGAATTAGCTTTGCTGAACTTCTAAGATCTTTGAATAATATTGAAGGTTTTGAACGAATACGATACATGACATCCCATCCCAAGGATTTATCCGATGATTTAATTCATACTATTGCCCAATGCAAAAAAGTATGTAAGCACCTCCACCTTCCTGTCCAGGCAGGAAGTAATAAAATATTGGAAAAGATGAATCGCAAATATACCAGGGAAGAGTATATGGCTCTGGTAGAACGCATTCGAAATGCTGTCCCAGGTATCGCCCTGACAACAGATATAATTGTAGGATTTCCCGGTGAAACAGAAGATGATTTTCAAGAAACCCTTGACTTGATAAAGCGGGTTCGCTTTGACGCAGCCTTTACTTTTATGTACTCGAAGCGGACAGGGACCAAGGCCGCTGCCATGGAGGATCAAATCGATGACGATGTTAAGAAGGAAAGACTAGCAAGGCTGATTGATCTCCAGAATTCCATCACAAGGGAGATTAACCAAGAATATATCGGTAAAACAGTGGAAGTCCTGATAGAAGGTTATAGCAAGAAAGATCCTGAAAGACTGACTGGGCGAACTGACACAGGGAAAACCGTAAACTTTCCGGGAGACGAAAGTTCCATTGGAAGCATCGTGAACGTCCGGATAAAGAAAGCAAAGACTTTTGTTTTAGAAGGAGAATTGATCGATTAAATTACCGATCATGGGATGAGGAATGGAAGGAGATATTGTA
Organism: Clostridia bacterium; assembly: GCA_050952525.1. Lineage (GTDB taxonomy): Bacteria > Bacillota > Clostridia > Christensenellales > JBMNLC01 > JBMNLC01. The sequence goes on from JBMNLC010000012.1 coordinate 26,247, forward strand.
TGTTTGAAGTGATTGAAAAAGCAAAGGATCTGGGGCTTGCCATCCGCCATTCAGAGGTATATGAACGTTTTCAGAATGCCCAAGCAGCCATGGAGAACGACCCCACAGCATCTGAGCTGGTAGCGGAATACAAGAAAAAACAAAAAGAGTTGTATGAACTCCAGACAACGGAAAATGTAAAAATGAGCGCTCTGGATCAAGTTGTGAAGGATCTCCGGCGTATGGGAAATGCAGTCAACCAAAACGAGGTTATTAGTGAATTTTTATCGGCACAAAAAGCTTTTTCAGACCTTATGAATCAAGTTAATCAAGTACTTCGCTATTTTGTAACCGGTGAAGTAACTGAAGAGAAAGGATGTTCAGCTGCCGGATGCGGCGGATGCTCCAATTGCCATGGGAATTAGAATAGAATGAAGACAGAGGACAAGCCTGTATAGCAGGCTTGTTTTTATGCTATAATGAAGAAAGAAGTATACCAGAGGAGGATATACATGGCAACAGTCACTCCTATGATGCGGCAATATTTGCAAATCAAAGAAAAGTACAAAGACGCTCTTTTGTTTTTTCGCCTTGGCGACTTTTATGAAATGTTTTTCGACGATGCAATTCTAGCCTCCAAGGAACTGGAGATTACTTTAACAGGTAGGGACTGTGGATTGGAGGAACGAGCGCCCATGTGTGGCGTTCCGTTCCATTCAGCAGAAAGCTATATCAACCGCTTAATTGAAAAAGGGTACAAAGTCGCAATTTGCGAGCAATTATCAGATCCCGCTGAGTCAAAAGGACTTGTAGAAAGGGATGTGATACGGGTTATTACACCAGGTACGGTGATCGAAGAATCGATGCTGGAGGAGAAGAAAAATAACTACCTTGCCTCCTTATATAAGAATGGATCAATTGTTGGGATAGCTAGTGTGGATGTTTCTACCGGCGAATTTAATGTTGGGCAGATTACGATGGATTCCACAGGCACTAAGCTTCGAGATGAGTTGGCTCGTATCCAGCCAAAGGAAATCATTGTGAATGAAGAAATATATAAGGCTAGGGAGGAGTTTCCCGGAATTACGGCCGAATCTTCAAGCCTCATTAACTGTTATCACAGCTGGAGCTTTGAATACGAGACAGCATATCGAAAGCTGCTTCGTCATTTTCAAGTTCATAATTTGCAGGGGTTTGGTTGTCAGGATCTTCATGAAGGAATTTGTGCGGCAGGTGCTTTGTTGGAGTATTTAACGCAAACGCAAAAAAAAGCCTTATCTCATATCAATCATATTAATGCCTATCGCCAGGAAACATACATGATTCTAGATGCATTTACACGTAGAAATCTTGAGCTGACTGAGACGATACGAGGCAAGAGCAAGAGGGGATCCCTATTATGGCTTTTGGATAAGACTGATACAGCTATGGGAGGCCGTCTCTTACGAAAATGGATCGAAGAGCCTTTGGTTGATGCAGAGAAGATTAAAGAGCGTCTTGACAGTGTAGAAACTCTAAAAAATGATATTGTCTTGCATACAAACCTCCGGACTGAGTTGAAAGGTATCTATGATATTGAACGATTGGTAAGCCGAATTTCATATGGAAGTGTTAATGCCAGGGATTGCGTTTCCTTGGAGCAGTCCATTCACGGCATCCCAAGAATCAAAAAGCTCCTAGAGGGCATTGGCACACGACTATTATCTGCAATCCATGACGAATTGGATCCATTAGAAGATGTATTTCAGCTTCTGGATGATGCGATTGTAGAGGATCCTCCTGTCAGCGTAAAAGAAGGTTCTATAATTAAAGAAGGATATAACGAGGAACTGGATCAGCTTCGTCAGGCTTCCAGCCAAGGGAAAGAATGGATTGCAAAGCTGGAGAAGGAGGAGAAGGAAAAGACAGGGATCCGCACATTGAAAATCGGCTATAATAAAGTTTTTGGGTACTATATTGATGTAACAAAGTCCTATTATCATCTTGTACCAAAACATTACATTCGAAAGCAAACCCTTACAAATTCGGAGCGTTACATTACTCCCGAATTAAAGGAAATGGAAGAAAGAATTCTTGGTGCAGATGAAAAGAGCGTTCAATTGGAATACCAGCTTTTCTGCGAAATTAGAGGAAAACTGTCCAACGAGATAAAGCGGATGCAGAAAACAGCACGTGCTCTGGCTCATTTGGATGTACTTCAATCTTTGGCAACTGTAGCATCGGAAAACTCTTATGTGAAACCTGAGATTACTACAGGAGAGAAGATTGAAATTATTGATGGGCGTCATCCTGTTGTAGAGAAAACCTTAGCTGATGAACAGTTTGTACCAAACGATACCCTTTTGAATCAGGATGATAATCGTGTGCTTATTATAACAGGACCTAATATGGCCGGAAAAAGTACCTATATGCGTCAGGTAGCATTGATCACGTTAATGGCCCATATAGGAAGCTTCGTTCCTGCCAGTAAAGCTTCCATCAGTATTACCGACCGTATTTTTACAAGGGTAGGAGCATCTGATGATCTTTCTTCAGGTCAAAGCACCTTTATGGTGGAAATGACTGAAGTCGCTAATATTCTGCATAATGCCACCCCAAGAAGCTTATTGATACTAGATGAGATTGGAAGAGGTACCAGTACGTTTGATGGTTTAAGTATTGCTTGGGCAGTTATAGAATTCATCTGCGATAAAAACAAGATTGGTGCAAAAACCCTCTTTTCCACCCATTATCATCAACTAACGGAATTAGAAAAGAAGCTCCCGGGGGTAAAAAATTATCGCGTCTCCGTAAAGGAACATGGTGATGACATTATATTCCTTCACAAGATCGTGAGGGGGGGAGCGGATAGGAGTTTTGGCGTACAAGTTGCAAAGTTGGCAGGAATCCCGGATGATGTCATTGAAAGAGCAAAGCGGATATTAAGAGATCTGGAAGATGCTGACATTCATAGACAGACCTTTCAGGATCATTTCCAGGAAGCTGCTCCGGCCGTAGAAGATAGCAAAGCGGAAAAGTCCGTGGTGAAGAACCAACAATTGGACCTGTTTCAAATTCAAATGCATGAAGTTGCGGAATGTATTAAAGAAATTGATATTATAAGTACTACTCCAATAGAAGCCCTCAATATCTTATATAAAATGCAACAGAAATTAAAAAGCCTATAGAAGGGCATAAACATATCGGAGGAGTTTAAATGGGAAAAATACATGTTCTAGATAGTTTCATTACCAACCAGATAGCTGCAGGTGAAGTAATAGAACGGCCGGTTTCGGTAGTTAAAGAGTTGGTCGAGAACGCAATTGATGCCGGCAGTACAGCCATTACTGTTGAAATCCGTGATGGAGGGATCTCCTATATACGCGTCACGGATAATGGAGTGGGTATTGATTCTGAAGATGTCAGCTTAGCCTTCCAGCGTCATGCAACGAGTAAAATAAGGACAGTGAAGGACTTAAACCAGATAAGTACCCTGGGTTTTCGAGGTGAAGCCCTGGCAAGTATCGCAGCAGTATCTCAACTGGAGATGGTAACTAGGACATCCGATAGTATCAGCGGCACAAAACTTGTCAATCATGGTGGTAAGATCCATGAGATCAATGAGACGGGGTGTCCGGAAGGAACTACAGTTATAGTAAGAAACCTTTTCTACAACACACCTGCACGGATGAAATTTCTCAAAAAATCCAGTCTTGAAGCGGGATATGTAGGGGATCTTTTGGTCCGACTTATCCTGGCAAATCCGGGTATTTCTGTTAAATTCATCAACAATGGGAAAGTCGTATACCATACCCCAGGAGATGGTGATTTATTTACGGCTTTATTCAGCGTATACGGTAAAGACCTTGCCACTTCTGTTTATCCCATGGAATATTCAGAGGGCAATGTGAAGATATGGGGATATATCGGCAGTAGTGATGCTGCGCGAGGAAATCGCAATCATCAAACGTTTTTTGTAAATGGTCGATTTATAAAAAGCCTGGATTTATCCAGAGTTGTAGAGGATGCATATGGCACACGACTCACTACCAATCGTTTTCCCTCTTTTGTCCTGCATATTGACCTACCTTTCGATATGGCAGATGTGAATGTACATCCAAATAAGACCGAAATCCGTTTTGCTAACGAGCAATATATCAGAAGCTTGCTGCACCGGGCTGTGGAGAATTGCCTTGCCCGGCATATTGATATACCAAACCTCCTTGAGGATTCCGGTAAAGGCCATGCAGGAGAGATGGCCGGGTTTATTACAGAAAAAGGTCAGGATCAATCAAGGGAAATCAATAGGATTCACGAAACAGCTCAACAGATCCCGTATACAAGGAAAGCAGTGAGTCAAACACCCATAGATGACAGAGAAAAAGATACGGATCAGTTAACGTATATATCGATCCCATCAAGTAGGACTCCGCTAGAAACCGGCACGAATAAAGAAAAATATGGTATTTTTTCTGACAAAGATGCCCATAATAATAACGTTTCAAACTTCCATGCACTAAGGATTATCGGACAGCTATTTTCAACTTATATTCTTGTTGAAGAGAACGAAAGATTCTATATGATTGATCAGCATGCTGCTCATGAAAGGTTGTTATATGAAAAATTCAAGAAGAACTTAGCGCAACAAGCTATTATGTCTCAACAATTGATGATTCCGCATGTGATAGAAGTAACCTATTCAGAGAAGACAACCATTGATGAACATCTTTTTCTCATTCGACAATTAGGATTTGAGATAGATACTTTCGGCCCAATGGCCTATCAGGTGAGGGCAGTGCCGTATATACTCGGTGAGCCTCAAGTTAAATCTTTTTTCACTGAAATGTTGGATCAATTATCAGATATCAAAGCTTTGAGCACAGTTGAAGCAAAACAGGATAGAATCATGCAATTAGCATGCAAAAAAGCTATCAAAGCAGGTGACACCCTTGACAGAAGGGAAATTATAGAGTTGCTGCAATTGGTAGCAAAGGAGGGTGTTTCATTGACTTGTCCTCATGGAAGGCCTATTATGGTCTCAATGACTCGTTATGAACTAGAAAAACGATTTAAGAGGGTTCAATAGTAGGGGAGGGGAGGAGGTATTGGAGAACGGAAAGAAGCCTTTGGTTGTGATCGTAGGCCCCACAGCTGTTGGGAAAACAGAAGTTGCGATATCACTGGCTAAGAGATTGGATGGAATGATTGTTTCAGCAGATTCTATGCAGATCTATCGGCATATGAACATAGGATCAGCAAAACCTACCAAGGAGGATATGGATGGCATTCCTCATTTTATGATAGACGAGGTGGATCCAAATGAAGATTATAGCGTTGCTTGTTATCAGAAAAGAGCTCTGGAATATATATCCCTGATCCATAATAAAAACAGGATTCCTATTTTGGCAGGAGGTACGGGATTATATGTGAATTCCGTGGTTTACCCAATGGACTTTACCCAAGCCCGAGGTGATTGGGAATATCGAAGGAGCTTAATGAGATTGGCTGAAAGGGAAGGAAAACATAGATTATACAAGATCCTGGCAGAAAAGGATCCTGTTTCAGCAAAACGCATTCATCCGAATGACCAGAAAAGGATTATACGGGCCTTAGAGGTATTCCATCTTACGGGCAGACCTATGTCAGAGTTCAGCACATCCTATCGTGAAAAGGAGGTCCCCTTCAGGTTGGCAATGTGTGGCTTGACCATGGACAGAAAGACACTCTATAATCGTATCAATTTACGGGTTGACAGAATGGTCGCAGCAGGACTTGTAAATGAAGTAAAGAATCTTGTCCAGATGGGATATTCCCCGGTTTTGCCCTCCATGCAAGGTCTTGGATACAAGGAAATCACAGCTTACCTGAATGGTCAGATTTCTCTTGAGGATGCAATTGCACGAATCAAGCGGGATACAAGGCGCTATGCAAAACGGCAGTTTACATGGTTCAAACGGGATAAAAGGATTAGATGGTTCAATGTCCTTCAGTATAAGGATCCATCCCAGTTGATAGAGGAAATGATGGCTTATATTCAGGTAAGTTGTATAATTAATTGCCCACATTTATCAAAAAAGTAAAGACTCATGGCACGATCTCTGATATGTTTAAGGTGACTAAAGCAAACATAAGGAGGTCATGCACATGAGTCAACCCCATTGTACCACAACATCCCGAGGTTTTAAACACATAACTGAAAGGCAGCGCTATCAAATTGAAATTCTTCTCCAGGAAGGGAAAAAACCAAATGAGATAGCTATAGCATTAGGCAAGCACAAACGGACTATAGAGAGGGAAATAGCCCGTGGGACGGTAAAAATGCTAACAACGGAGCTCACCTACGTTGAAAAATATTGTGCAGATGCAGCTCAACGTGACTACCTTGAGAAAGCAGCAAATAAAGGTTCATGCCTGAAGATTGGCTATGATCATGAGCTGGCCGATCACATAGAAAGAAAGATCATTCAGGAAAAGTATTCACCCGATGCAGTCATAGGAGAAATTAAAGCCAAGAAGCTGAAATTTAAAACAAGTATCTGTATTAAGACCCTTTACAACTATATCCACAAGGAAGTCTTTGCAAACATCAGCAATAAGGATCTGCCAGTCAAAAAGCAGCCTAAAAAACGCCGGAAACGAGTAAAAATTGCGTATAAAAACCTTAAAGGAACCAGTGTTGAGGAAAGACCGGCCGTAGTAGATTCACGTGAAGAGTACGGTCACTGGGAGATGGATTGCCTTCTTGGCAGCAAGAATACAGGCAAAGGCGTCTTGTTGGTACTTACAGAGCGTAAGAAACGTCAACAAATCATCCGTAAGATGAAAGATAAGACACAAAAGTCTGTCAAGCAGGCTCTGGACCGATTGGAAAGAGAATATGGAGCACAATTTTTAACGACGTTCAAAACTATTACTGTAGATAATGGAAGTGAATTTTTAAACAGCAATGAACTAGAGGCCTCTGTGCGGAAGAAAGGTCAACAACGCACTAAGATCTATTATGCACACCCTTATAATGCCTGGGAACGAGGCTCCAATGAAAATGCCAACAAATTAATTAGGCGCTTCATTCCTAAAGGCACGGACATAAGCAAGTTAAAGAATTCGGACATCCAAAGAATTGAAAACTGGATGAACAATTATCCAAGAAGGATTCTCGGCTATAAATCAGCAAACGATGCAGCAGCGTAAAACATACGAACTTTGGGGCTTTGCCCCAAACCCCATCCTCGTCGGAAGGCAGGTGGCTGCTATTAGCAGGCCACCAAACAAGAGGATTTGGGGTTTGTGCAGGAATCAAGGGTCAAAATAAACTCACTTCGTTCGCCCTTGATTCCTAGCGATAGTTTCCATTCCGACATAGCGTAACATATCAGACATATGCCATAAAATGTAAGGCAATTAAAGTTGCAATCTGCAGTGGCTTATATTCAGGAAAAAATTCTTTAACTCGCTTTCCATTTATTATATAATTAATAATATATAATACTTAAAATATATAAATAATTTGAAGGGTGGTTAACTTAAGATGAGCAAGGCGGTATTTGTATTGCAGGATGCATTCCTGAACCAGGTGAGGAAGGAGCATATTCCTGTCACGATTCACCTAACCAACGGTTTTCAATTGAAGGGTTTAGTAAAAGGTTTTGATAATTTTACTGTAATCCTGGATAATGAAGGCAAACAAATGATGATCTACAAGCATGCCATTTCCACTGTTACTCCTTCAAGGCTGGTTACCTTTAATCCTCCTGAAAAAGCGGAAAAGTGAAATAAGGGGTACATATCTTCGATGATGATAAGGCTCTACTTAAGTAGAGCCTTATCCGTATGCAATCCGTATGCAGTTTAAAAATAAGAGTAGTACGTGAAGGAAGGGTAGAAGATACATGCTAAAGGAAACAATGAATAAAGTCAGGGAGCAATATGCAGTCCCACTACAGGCTATAGAATTGATACAAGAGACTGAACGGGAGATTATGCCACAGTTTGAACATATTAACCTGGTAAGAGAGTATAATCAATATAAGGTTCTCCATGCTTTCCAAAAAAACCAAATTAGCTCGCGACACTTTTTCCCATCAAATGGATACGGCTATGATGATGCTGGACGTGATACTTTGGACCGGGTTTATGCAGATGTATTTCACTGCCAGGATGCTCTGGTTCGACCTCAGCTGGTTTCGGGTACCCATGCCATCTCTACATGCCTCTACGCTCTCTTAAGACCTGGGGATCGCCTCTTGAGTATAACGGGCAAACCATATGACACCTTGGAGGATGTTATCGGTATATCGGGAGAAAAAGGACAGGGTTCCCTTATGGAGTTTCAGGTTCAATATGATCAAGTGGATTTGAATGCATCAGGCAGACTGGATATGGGAAAAATTGAAAAGCAACTGGCTTTTGGAGTGAAGGTTATCTATATGCAGCGGTCCAGAGGATACGATTGGCGACCTTCTTTGACGATTGAGGAAATAACTACTGCTGTCAGGAGAATAAAAGAGCTGCAACCAAATGCTGTGATTATGATGGATAACTGCTATGGTGAATTTACCGATATTCATGAACCGACAGAGGTTGGTGTCGATCTCATCGCAGGATCATTGATTAAGAACCCCGGAGGAGGGCTGGCACCTACTGGAGGATATATTGCCGGCCGTTCAGATCTCATTGATCTTGTCAGTTACCGGGTCACATCACCTGGGCTAGGAAGAGAACTAGGATCCTATGAAGGTTGGTATACTTCTTTTTATCAGGGGTTATTCATGGCTCCCCATATCGTATCGGAGAGTTTAAAAGGAGCTGTCTTGGCTGCAGCTGTATTTGAAAAACTGGGCTTCCGGGTGCTCCCTGATAGTTGTGAAAAAAGATCGGATATCATTCAATCCATACAGTTCGAAGATCCCGATATGTTGATTGCATTCTGCCAAGGCATACAGAAAGCCGCTCCTGTGGACAGTTATGTAGTTCCGGAACCTTGGACAATGCCCGGATATCAGGCTCCTGTGATTATGGCAGCCGGAGCCTTCGTCCAAGGAGCTTCTATCGAACTAAGCGCAGACGCGCCCATGAGACCACCCTACATCGCATATTTACAAGGAGGGCTTACATACGATCACTGTAAGATCGGTATAATGATTGTCTTAACTGAAATGATGAAGAAGGGACTCGTAACGGTTTAAAATAGATGGGATAAAATCAAATGCTACAGTGACGAAGTTTATGAAGTTAATCGTGAGATATAAAAGCCTTGGACAGCAATAAAATTGCTCCAGGGCTTTTTATATTTCTATAATGAAAAGCTCAATAATATTCGGAATTCGAAAGACAATTCGAATTCATTGTTAGTATTTTCGAAAGACACCGATGACTTTTCCAAGGATGATAACATTTCGAGCAATAATTGGCTCCATATAAGGGTTTTCCGGCTGTAGACGTATACAGTTCTTTTCTTTATAAAAGCGTTTTATAGTAGCCTCATCATCTAGAAGAGCTACCACAATATCACCATTATCGGCATAGTTCTGCTGGTTCACTATAACATAATCCCCATCCAGAATACCGGCGTTAACCATACTCTCTCCCTGTACTGTAAGAATAAAAACATCGCTATTATGAATATAATCCAGTGGAAGGGGAAAGGTATCCTCAATATTTTCTACCGCCAAAATAGGCTGGCCGGCAGTCACCTTTCCAACGATAGGAACATTCACTAGCTCTTTCTTTGATTTGTAACTTAGATCATCCAATACTTCAATTGCTCTTGGTTTGGAAGGGTCCCGACGAATAAATCCTTTCTTTTCCAATCGTTCTAAATGGCCATGTACGGTAGAGGTGGATCTCAAACCAACTGCATCGCAAATTTCCCTTACGGAAGGAGGATAACCTTTTTGATGTAGCTCCTCTTTTATAAAATCCAAAATTCTTTTTTGCTTATTACTGAGCGAATTCACCATTTTCGTAAGCACTCCATCTCTATATTATCTTCATAAACTGAATGCGGATCTTTCTTATAAATCCTATCATATGTATACTGTCGTCCTTCAAAGAGATTAACATAAATAGGAATCTAAAATGATTATAGCACAATCTTGATTAGAAATCAAACAGATGTTCGTAAAAAAATGAAAAACCATTGACACCAAACATATGTTCTTGTATAATGATGGAAACAGAACATTTGTTCTGAAAAGGGAGGATGACAAATGAGAAAGATACATAGAACAGTGAATGCACGGAGAATACGGATTCGCTCCAAAGCCAGATTTATTATTTTCCTGACTTTTCTATTATTAGCTGCTTTTGCACTATATCTTTCCTTATATAGGCCGACCAAAGCTCAGAGCTCCAAGCATATTGAATATCATCAGGTATATATTGAAGAGGGAGATACTCTTTGGCATCTTGCACGGGAATATGTGCCCGAAAGGATGGATATACGCAAGTTCATTGAGATTGTCAAAGAGCAGAATAGTTTATCAAGCGGAGAAATACGACCAGGGCAAGTTATACGATTTCCAAAGTATTAGAAAAATGTTATGATCTATTTGTCGACAGACCCATTAGAAGGGAGGCTGTTCCTATATATGGCAGAATCAAATTGTTTTCTATATGATCGTATCTGCATAGATTGTGGAGAATGCGATATTTGCGATTTGGATCCTAACAAGATCTGTGATAATTGTTGCGAGTGCATCGAAACGGATGCTGATTACGCTGTTATTGAAATAGATGAAATAGTTGGAGGTAAAAAAAGATGACAAAAAGGAATAGAAAACTCACTTCTTGTCATCTCTCAGTTTAACCACACGTGCAGCCATACGTCTTTTTTCATCGCTGATGGCTGCATAGTGCTTTCTGGTGGTATTTACGTCCTTATGGCCAAGGACGTCTGCTACTAAATAAATGTCTCCTGTTTCACGATATAAGGTGGTACCATAGGTACTTCGCAGCTTATGGGGTGATATCGATTTTATTGAGTTCACCAATGAGCTGTATTTCTTTACAAGATTTTGAACGGCCCTTGCGCTTATCCGTTTTCGTTGGAGGGATAGAAAGAAAGCATCTTCATGACCAGGAAGGGGAGTGATTTTTTTCCTTTCTGCCAAATAATCCTGAAGAACATCCAGGACTTCATCACTAAAATATAAGATGACCTGGTTACCGCCTTTCCGTGTGATCCTGAAACCATTTATGTGAAAGTCAAAATCCGATATATTCAGGCCGATACATTCGCTAATGCGAATACCTGTTCCCAGGAAAAGGGTAAGTAGGGCAGTATCACGCAAGCGGGTATATTGGTGATACCTTCGCTGGGTTGGTGTAAGACCTTTACCTGATTCAACATGATCCAGTAGCTTTGCAACCTCATCGGGCTCTAAACGTATAATCGGTTTTTCATGAATCTTCGGAATATCTACCAAAGCAGCTACGTTCGATTGAAGCTCTCCTTTTTTGAAAAAGTATTTAAAAAATGATCGTAGGGTTGAAAGCTTTCGGGCCTTTCCTTGAGCTTGGTTTTCGTATTCCTGTTGACCTTTTCGATAATACGTCACATATTCCAAAAAAATCTCAAGATGAGTGGAGTCGATAAGGGATAGGTCATCCAGAGTAAAGCTCTTGGGGGTTTTATCCTGAAAGAGTTCGATTTCACTGCACAGGAAATGAAAGAAGAGTCTAAGATCATAAGCATAGTTAATTCGAGTCAGAACGGAGGTAGTCGGTTCAATTCCTCGAAAAAACTCACGGCAAAAATCAGGTAGATCCTTTAGAATCCCACGTAGCTTAATCATATTTTCCCGATGTGTCGTAGCACTATAGGCGATTTTTTCAGACAAGCTTAAAACCTCCTCACATAACTCATATAAAAAATAAAAGGAGACAATATGAGAGTAAAAGTTATTTCAAGACATTTCAGCAAAATTATAAAGAAACTAAGATTTGCTTACTACATGATTATTATACCATTATAAGAGAAAGATGGCAATACTTCTCGTAAAACTTGTATTTTGCGCATAGTATAATATCTATATTTCACACCTCTCTATTCTTACACTAACTTCTCTTACACTAACTTCTTTGTATCTGAAGAAATTTCCCTTATTAGTTTTTAGAATAACGATGATATGCATAATATCCAAATAAGAAAAAGGGTTGTCTCACAGATAAAGAGACAAACCTAAATCTACTTGCATTATTGGATCAATAATCATTTTTCACTTTATTTGGCTTCATCGCACGTTGGGACTGGACTTATAATCGATCTTCATATCTTTTGATGTCAGCATTTTCGAGCCATTCGGTTACTTTTGAACTCCATGCTTCACTTTTTTTCTGGTTTTCCAATGCTTGAGCAATCTCATCTCTTTTTTCTTCTAAAGTATATACCTTTTCATCCCTTATTTCATAGAGCTTGATGATATGATAACCAAACCGGCTTGGCACTAAATCTGACACTTGATCTTTCACTAGCTGAAAAACTGCTTCTTCAAACTCCGGTACAAATTGACCGTCTTGCCGGACTAAATAACCCTCTTCATTATCTATCATGCCCGGATCTTGACCGTATTCATCCAAAAGTTTTTCGAAATCTTCTCCGTTACCTATTTTTGACAACACTTCCAGCGCTTTCGGTTCAATATCTTTTAATTTATCATCCAAATACTTCCTTGCCTCATCTTCTTTTCCGTCAATAAGAAGACGATCGTATTCATCTTGTTCTTCCTCGGGCAACTGAATGAGAATATGTTTAACTCTTCTCTCAGGAGGAATATATAATTCCACCTCATAACCGGTAAATGACGAGCTCGTCTTTTGATTTTCCAATTGTTCCTTATAATATTGCTCGATTTCACCACCCGTAGCCTGAATATCAGCTAATGCTTGTTCCATAAACTGCTCTATGATGATTTGTTCAGCAATATATTGGATATACTCATCCTGAGTCATATTGATGGTTTCTAGTTGTTCATTCACATAATCTCTGGCTTCTTTAAGATAATCCTTATTATTTTCATCTTCCCTGCTTTTGTCATCAACCTGCCCCTCTTGATCCTGTAATCGCATCTGTTCTGCAATATTGTCTATAAGATTTTCGAATTCCTCTTTTGCCTGTGACAAAGTATCGTCTTTTACCATAAAACCTGCCTTTTTGGCATTCTGCAATACTATTTTTTCTGAAATCATTTGTTCCAATGTTGCTACTTTCAGATTCTTTATCATTTTTGATTGCTCTGGATCATTTTCAATTTCTTCGGTAATGCCATAGTTGATTTTCACTTGATCATATATATTCGTGAATTCCTCCTTGGTGATTTTGTCGCCATTCACTTGAGCGACGACCTCGTTATTTGCCTTTTCTGGATTTTCATTTATCAAGCTGCATCCAATAACAGAAAAAGTAAAAACCATGATTCCTATTAGTATAGATAATTTTTTAAAAATTTCCATATCATCCATCCTTTTCAGTTGTTTTCATTTTTTGAAGAACCAGGACCCATTATATCAAAGATATATGACAAAAGTGTGAACGAACATCATAAATTCAGAAAAACCGAAAGAAAAAACAAAAAGGATGTACAGTATGGAGTATTCAGCAACTATTATGTATGTTTCTTAATTTCCCTTCTGGCAATTTCATCACATCGATTATTATATGGGTTGTCCGCGTGTCCTTTAACCTTTATCCAATTAATGCTATGAAGATTTGAAAGGTCAATGAGGCATTTCCACAACTCTTGATTTTCAACAGGTTTTTTTGAGCTGGTTTTCCAGCTGTTATGGATCCATTTCTTAATCCAGCCTTTTTGAAAGGCGTTAATAAGGTATGAACTGTCCGAATATAAATTAACCTTGCATGGCATTTTCAGTGCCTGAAGGCCTTTAATTGCCGCCAAAAGTTCCATCCTATTATTCGTTGTATTATCCTCAAAGCCTGAAAGCACTTTTTCATTGCCTCGATATAACAAAATAGCAGCCCAGCCACCAGGACCTGGGTTGCCGGAGCAAGCACCGTCCGTGTATAAATCAACTTCCTTCATATTGCTCTCCATATTTGTTTCGTCTCCTATTTCTTATCTAATATTTCATATGCCTTATCGTTTGTTTTTCCGGATAGCATCTTGGATTTCTGCGTGCTTTTCAATACAGCATCCATTATTCCAGCTCGAAATCCTCTTTGTTCCAATACATAGATACCTTCTATGGTGGTACCACCGGGTGAGCAAACCTTATCCTTTAATTCTGCAGGATGATTTCCTGTTTCCAAAACCATCTTCGCACTTCCTAGTACAGTTTGAGCAGCCAGCTTATAGGATAAATCTCTTGAAAGACCTTCCAATACACCTGCATCGGCTAAAGCTTCAATAAAAAGGTATACGAATGCAGGGCCACTGCCACTAAGTGCTGTGACAACATCCATTAATCTCTCCTCCACCATTTCGACCTTTCCAAGGGCAGAAAATATCTGCTGTAAAAGATCGATTTGGTCATCAAGAAGATTATGGTCTTTACTAAAAACCGTCATTCCTTCCCCAACTAACGCAGGTGTGTTTGGCATTACACGCAAAATCCTTGCATCATCATTTAACCTGGATCGAAGACTATGGGTTGTTAAACCGGCTACTATGGAAACCAGTCCCTTCCTGTCATGAAGATCATCCCTGATCTCATCAAGCACTGTCATGCATCTATCCGGTTTAACAGCAAGAACAATGATATCAGATTGTCGGATAATTTCCTTGTTATCCAATAAAGTATAAATCCCATATGCAGACTCCAGCTCTTTGAGTCGAATATGGTTTACATCCGATGCATATATCTGATTTGGTTCCAGAATATGTTTAGAAATGACGCCTTCAATAATAGCAGTTCCCATATTTCCTGAACCGATGAGACCTAAACGTAACTGTAAACTCATGATCACTCTTCCTCATCCATTTTATTCTTATGTTGTCCATATTATATCATAGAATATTAGAATATTATGAAAGAAAAACTTCATATTTCTTTCTATAAAAAAGGGATTGACTTTCGTCACTTCTTGTTATATAATGATCAGTGTTCGTAACCTGTATTTACAATTATTCTTCATAGGGGAGTAGCTCAATTGGTAGAGTAGTGGTCTCCAAAACCATTGGTTGCGTGTTCGAGTCGCGTCTCCCCTGCCAAAAGGTCGTTATTCAATAACGACCTTTTATTTTGTACATAAGAATGTCCATCCATAATAAAAGGAGTTTTTATCCATATATTGCAAGGTATGGGCTTGACAAACAGACAAAAGGCGGTTTTTCATTACAAACCGCCTCCCTTTGTTAACCATACATTTCTACTTTTAATCATAGCAAATCGGTTTCTCTAAAGCTTATCTTAAATCTTTAATAAAGCTTTCAATCCGATCCATACCTTTTTTGATAGTTTCAATAGATGTCGCATATGAAAGTCTTACATATTCATCGGCACCAAAGGCAATTCCGGGCACTACTGCAGTCTTTTGGGATTCCAAAAGCATCTCGGTAAAATCCAATGAATTCATGACAGGACGACCTTCAAAAGATTTGCCCAGAACCCCGGCTATGTTCATCATAATATAGAAGGCTCCTTCGGGTTTGTAGCAGGAAAGCCCTGGTATGCTCATAATACGGTTTACCATATAATCTCTTCGCTTTTCAAATTCCCTTACCATATTTAGAACAAAATTCTTTGGACCACGCAAGGCAGCAATGCTGGCATATTGAGCGATGGAGTTTGGATTGGAGGTAGAATGGCTTTGATAGCTTCCCATAAGCTTTGCCAGATGTTCCTCTGATGCAGTATATCCAATACGCCATCCAGTCATCGCAAAAGCTTTTGACATGCCATTTACGAGAATTGTTCGCTTCTTTATCTCTTTACTCAAGGAGGCTATGCTTATATGCTTCTCACCGTCATAAACCAACTGCTCATAAATCTCATCGGATATGACAAAAAGATTATAATGTATCGCCAGATCAGCCAATGATCTTAGCTCATCCTCACTGCATATGCTTCCCGTTGGATTACGAGGACTGTTTAAAATAAAAGCACGTGTTTTAGCCGTAATTTTCTTCTCAACTTCAGTAACGTTTATTCGAAAAGAATCCTCTTGTTTTGTCTCCACATAAACAGGAATTCCACCGGCCATCTTGACAAGCTCCGGATAGCTTACCCAATAAGGTGAAGGTATGATCACCTCATCGCCAGGATTTAGGATCACTTGAAATATATTAAACAGTGAATGTTTTGCCCCGTTAGAAACGACGATTTGGGAAGGTGTATATTCAAGACCATTCTCCCTTTTCAGTTTTTCGCATATTGCCTCTTGTAATTCCCTGGTTCCTGAAGCAGGTGTATATCGGGTAAATCCTTTATGAAGGGCATCGATTGCTGCATCGATAATGTGCTGAGGTGTAGTAAAATCAGGTTCGCCGGCACCAAATCCAACAACATCTATTCCTTCGTTTTTCATTTTTTTTGCTTTGGCATCAACCGATAATGTCATAGAGGGACTGATGTTCATAACTCTGCTTGATAATAACATGGATGGACCTCCCTGCAATAAATATGAAAATTTGCTACAAGAATAATTCATATTATAGCACAGGGGATCTATGAAGTCTACAATTTTACCGTATTTTTATATAACACAAAAAAATAAATGCAAGTATGGAATTTGATACTTTCAAATCATGTGTCAAAGGAAATTTTCCACATATCGTAAGAGATTATTGGCAGATATTTTTTTAATATCTTCATCACGATATCCTATTCTCGAAAGGGCCTCAATAATCCTATAGTAATCCTGAGGTCCGTCTATTCCCTTCGGTGTTTCATTTATACCATCAAAATCAGAGCCGAATCCAACGTGTTCTAATCCACCTAATGAGACAATATGATCAATATGTTTGATGATGCTTTCAACATCAGAATCTTTTTCCTCTAGAAAGCCAGGATAAAAGTTAATGCCGATGAAGCCTTTTGTTTGAATAATCGCGTTTATCTGGTCGTTGTCCAGGTTCCTTGGATGGTCCCAAATGGATTTTGCATTGGAGTGGGAGGCCATAATCGGCAGAACAGAATGCTCAATGACATCCCAAAAACCTCTGTAATTTAAGTGGGAGACATCAACTATCATGCGTAGTCGATTCATTTCATGGATAACTTTCAAACCAAATTGGCTCAATCCACCATTGCTTTGAGTCTCGCTAACACCATCACCTATTTCATTGCGGTGGTTCCAAGTTAAAGTAAGAAGGCGTACCCCTAGACGATAAAAATTACGGAGATTGAAAATTTCACCCTCTAATGCTTCTCCTCCCTCCAATGAAAGGATCGTCCCAATTTTTTCTGAGGTGTGTAGAACATGGTGAATATTCTCTTTTGTAAGATGAACAAAGGGGGATAAAGGATGTTCCAACATTTGGTGGTATGTATCAACTAGTTTCATCCCCTGCTGCGCAAAGGGTCTATGCTTTGGACCGGCTACCCATGCTGCAAAAATTTGCACTTTAACATTTCCTTTTTTTAATTTATCAATGCTAATATGCCATGGATGGCTGTCTCCTCTTGATGCATCCAAAAGCATATCTTCCTCCAACATTTTTGACAGGGTATCACAATGAGCATCTGCAATGAAAATATGATCCACAGTATTTGACCTTCCTTCTAATCTATACTATCTACGCTATACCTGATATATTTATGAATAAACAAGAAAAAACATGACCTTGTGGTCATGTTTTTTCTAACGAGTTTGTACGATTAGCTTGATAGCTGTCCTCTTTTCCCCATTTATTTCTATATCGACAAAAGCTGGTATACAGACTAGGTTTTGACCACTAGGGGCTAAGAAACCACGAGCTATAGCAACTGCTTTTACAGCTTGATTAAGAGCACCTGCACCGATGGATTGTATCTCTACAGCTCCCTGATCCCTTATTATTCCTGCCAATGCTCCTGCTACTGAATTTGGATTAGATTTTGATGATACTTTCAGAAGTTCCACGACCATTCCCCCTCTTATATACACTATGTAATGGATACCAATCGTTTCTATCGTATATATTCTACATGCAACACCAAAATCCTTTTTCAAAGGATTTTTTTTCTGATTTTTATCAAATATTCCATAGTTCTTGGAAGGAAGGTGTAAAAACAGCGAAAACCAATCTCGTCAGTTTCATTTAAAAAGGATGTGCATTGCACATCCTTATTTTGCGTACTCAATTGATCTTGTTTCCCGGATAACATTTACCTTAATTTGGCCCGGATAATCCAATTCTTTTTCGATTCTCTTTACAATTTCCTTAGCCATCAGTACAGTTCCCGTATCATCTACATCTTCCGGTTTAACGATAATTCTGATTTCACGACCAGCTTGAATGGCAAAAGACTTATCAACGCCTTCGAATGAATTTGCAATCTCTTCTAATTTTTGTAGTCGCTTAATATAGTTTTCCAACGTTTCACGTCGAGCACCAGGCCTTGCAGCTGAAATAGCATCCGCTGATTGAACCAAGATTGCTTCAATGGTGTTTGCTTCTATATCACCATGGTGGGCTAATATTGCATGAATGACATCATGACTTTCACGGTATTTTTTCGCTAGATCAGCACCGATTTGTATGTGGGGACCCTCCACTTCGTGGTCCACAGCTTTTCCGATATCATGAAGCAATCCGGCTCTTGTAGCTAAAGTGGTGTCAGCACCAAGTTCCGCTGCCATCATACCGGCTAAATGAGCAACCTCAATGGAATGTTTCAGCACGTTCTGGCCATAGCTCGTCCGAAATTTTAGCCTACCAAGGAGCTTTACTAACTCAGGATGAAGACCATGGATTCCAACCTCAAAGACTGCCTGTTCACCTGCTTCACGAATTTGATTGTCAACTTCTTTTTTAGCTTTTTCCACCATTTCTTCAATTCGTGCCGGGTGAATGCGCCCATCAAGAATAAGTTTTTCCAATGCAATCCTTGCAATCTCTCTGCGAATGGGATCAAAGCCAGAGAGAATAACCGCTTCAGGAGTGTCATCGATAATCAAATCTATTCCTGTTGCTGTTTCAAGGGTACGAATATTCCGACCTTCCCGGCCAATGATTCTACCCTTCATTTCGTCATTCGGTAAAGGTACGACAGAAACAGTTGCTTCTGCTACATGGTCAGCGGCACATTTTTGGATAGCAAGGGATATGATATTCCGAGCTTTTCGTTCTGCTTCATTCTTTGCTTTGTTCTCGATTTCACGTATCATTACCGCTGCATCATGCCTGGCTTCTTTTTCTACGTTGGCCAGGAGAATTTCTCGGGCTTCTTCTATTGTCATGTTGGATATCCGCTCCAACTCATCCAACTGCTTTTTGTGAAGAAAGTTAACCTCGTCCTGCATTTTTTGGATTTCTTTCTGCCTGCGATTTAGCATCTCTTCTCTAGATTCTAAATTATCCAATTTTCTGTCAAGGTTTTCTTCCCTTTGCATCAATCTCCTTTCGGCTCGTTGGATTTCATTTCTTCTTTCGCGACTTTCTCTTTCAAATTCATTCCTTAATTTGTGAATTTCCTCTTTTGCTTCCAATATGGTCTCACGTTTTGTTGCTTCTGCTTTTTTAAGAGCATCATTGATTATTTTCTTTGCTTCCTCTTCCGCTCTTCCAATTTTAGCTTCGGCAATATTCCTTCGATATAGATAACCGGCAGCGATACCAGCTGTGAGGCCACCACCTAAACTCAAGAGAATCGGCAACAAATTGCCTTCCACTGAAAAAGTAACACCTCCTCAGATTTGCAAAATATTAACCGAGTGTCCTTACTCGGTTTGGATATTTGCCTTTCATTCGATTCATAGGCTCTCAAAATGGTAAGAACTTTTCTGTTCATACGGTTTTAAAGATGAAAAACAAACAACTGTCTGCTGCTATATAAAGCAGCAGATTAAAAACCAGTATTTGTATTAATTTTATATCTTTTTGTGTATACTGTCAAGTTACTTTTCCATCCCGATAGCGTCAAGATACTATGGGTTTTAAAAATAAAAGTAATCTCCTGTTTACCTGCTACTTTAAGCATCCCTCACTGACTTAAGGAACTGGGAAGCCCAAGTCCTTTTGCCAATATTCAAAATGGTTATGTTACCGATGGTTTCGCGCGATGCTGTAAGCTTTCTCTTCCTGATAATCTCCCGGTCTACTTTTACCTCACTTGCTTCATTTATTGCTGCTTTTTTCTTTCGCATAAATATGTCATACACATCTCCGCCATTCGCTACAAAGACCCTTAACCTGGCCATCTGGTCCACACCCGTTTTACTCCAGCCCAAGGGCCTTGAGCTAAGCCTGGACGACAAGATATGGCTAACATGACCTTCCGCACTGCAGCCAATGTAATCCGACGCATACTGACGCATTATCCCCTTCCAGTTACCAAGTATATACCTTCTTGCTTCCTGCACAGCCCTCTTCTTTGTCTCTGACTCAGTTGTACTTATAATTGCATTGAATAGCTCTTTTACACTCCCTTTGTTACCGCTGTTTATATAAGCCCACATAATTGGCGTGGTATAGCCCATATGCGCCGTAGCCTGTGTTACATATCCCGATAAATGATATCTGTCCAATACAAAAATACTTCCCTTTATCCAGCCTAGTCCATTCTTTATCCAGGGCGCCTCATCCCCTGATAGGTATATCTTTTCTATAGCATCCATGTCATAAGCTTTATCTATGTAGTCTAAAACTTCTACCCATAACTTGTCACTGTTTGCATAAACGCCACTAAAATACCTTACATTCAATAGTTTCCAACGGTTTTTCCCCTCTTTCTTCCTGCCCTCATGTACATATACAAGCTTTGGCTCTACGTTTCCACCATCCTGAAGTGCTACATGATCTTCATCAGCCTCTATGTAAAGTACCTTTACAGACTTTTTATCTTGCTTAACCTCTACTGCATCATTACTTACACTACCAAGTTCACGGATACTGTTCATTACTGTCTGTGATGTTAGATTTACTGCTTCAGAAGCTTTTTCTCCGCTTTTGCTGCAGGGCATAAATACTGCTTCTTCTATAAGTATTGCCTTTAGTGAAGTATCCAGTTTATCATGAGCTTTTATGCCCACTGCTTCATCTGACAGGTAGCTGTATTCACCAGTCCTTTTGTTTTCGTAATATGTTCTTTCGTACCGGACTTCACCAAATATCGTTGTAAGGGTCTTTCTCTTTTACTCTCCAGTTCTGTTTTCGAGCCTTACTGTTCTTATACACCTCGTCTATTGTTTCTAATGCTTCGGCCACTAAGGTTACCCCAATCTCGTCCAACGTCTTCTTAGTAGCTAGAATAAACTCGGATATATCTCTTCTTTCGAGTATCAGGTTTTTTAGTTCCTTTTCATAATTACTACTGATTTTCTTTATGATTTCATGTATAATTAGTTCCATAAGAGTATCTCCTTTTTTGTGATTTTTGTGGTGCTTACAAATTACATCATATCACAGGGGAGATACTCTTTCCTTTTATCTTATTGATCCTTATCTTATTGATCCGATGATAAATCATCATCTGCACCTGACGCAGAATCTTCAGGGTCTCCCAATGAAAATGCTGCACGAACCTTTCTTTCAATTTCTTTCGCAATTTCTTCGTTTTCTTTAAGAAACTGGCGAGCATTTTCTCTTCCCTGGCCTATTCGTTGGTCGCCATAGGAATACCATGAACCACTCTTGGTGATAATATCCTTTTCAACGGCCATGTCAAGAATGGAGCCAGCTTTGGAAATGCCCTCTCCATAAAGAATATCAAACTCTGCTTGACGAAATGGTGGGGCTACTTTATTTTTGACAACCTTCACTCTCGTTCTATTTCCTACCATGACATTTCCTGCTTTTAAGGTTTCTATCCTTCGAATGTCTAGGCGTACGGAAGCATAGAATTTAAGGGCTTTTCCTCCAGGAGTTGTTTCAGGATTTCCAAACATCACGCCAACTTTTTCACGCAACTGGTTAATGAATACAGCTGCAGTATTAGATTTACTGATGGCACCGGCAAGCTTTCGGAGGGCTTGCGACATTAAACGAGCCTGTAGTCCTACGTGAGCATCCCCCATTTCACCCTCGATCTCAGCTTTAGGAACCAAGGCTGCAACTGAATCAATAACGATTACATCAATGGCTCCACTTCGCACTAAGGCTTCAGCAATTTCTAAGGCTTGTTCACCTGTATCTGGCTGTGAAACCAGTAAATTATCAATATCTACTCCCAGCTTGCTGGCGTATGATGGATCCAAGGCGTGTTCTGCATCAATAAATGCAGCAGTGCCGCCTGCTTTCTGAGCTTCTGCAATGATATGCAGTGCAACAGTCGTTTTCCCAGAGGACTCCGGTCCAAATATCTCTATGATTCTGCCACGCGGTATTCCACCTACCCCAAGAGCTATATCCAGCTCAAGAGAACCTGTAGAAATGGTAGATACGTTCACTTTTGCAGCTGCTTCTCCAAGTTTCATGATCGAACCCTTACCAAACTGTTTTTCAATTTGGTTCAGAGCCATTTCCAATGCTTTCTTTTTTTCCATCATTTCCTCCCCTGATCCAGATCAGGTATTCACCCACTTTCTTCACATGTTGCGAACATTTGTTCTAATACCATTATACATTTGCTTTTTTTCACAGTCAAATGTTTTTTGTATAAACAACAAAATAAACTTTCAAACCTACAAAAGTATACGTTTATCGTGCACCTTGAGCTCCATTTAACAGCGTTAGACGAACGAGGTTTAATCCGTTTAGACAGCTCATCATACGGATTCTTTCACGATCTCCGGCAAAACGGAACGAATATACTTCTACATTATCTTTTTGGGCGATTCCGATATAAACTAAACCGACCGGTTTATCCTCTGTGCCACCCTCAGGTCCTGCGATTCCTGTTACAGAAACAGAAATGTCTGCACCTGTCTCCTTCAGACATCCGATAGCCATCTCTCTCGCTGTTTCCTGGCTAACTGCTCCATATTTTTGTAAAGTTAATGGATTAACTTTCAAGCGCTTTATTTTAGATTCATTACTGTAAGTAATAAATCCCTCAATGAAGGAACGGGAAATACCAGGTACATTAATCAACCTGGAAGCAATCAAACCTCCTGTGCAGGATTCCGCTGTAGAGATTTTCAAATTGTGGCTGACCAATAAGCTGGCCACCACAGACCCTAAACTATCATCATTTACTCCATATATGTGATGTTTCACTCTTTTGCGTATCTCCTGTTCAATCGGCAGAATGTATTTCATCGGATCTTCTCCCCTGCTGCATTTAGCAGTCAGGCGTAGCGTTACTTCTCCAAAGCCGGCATACAGCGCAATTGTTGGGTTGCTTTGAGCAGCAATCAAGTCTTGGATTGTTTCTTCCAGCTTCGATTCACCTATGCCAAAAACCCTAAGAACTCTGGAGAAGAGAAGTACATCCGTCTTTTTCCCCAAATAAGGTTTTACTTCGTTTTCAAACATTGGAATCAATTCGTAAGGAGGACCGGGCAGTATGATAATGATCTTATTCTTCCGTTCAATAATTAAACCAGGTGCAGTGCCCTTCACATTTTTTAGAACGATTGCATTTTTGGGAAACATGACTTGCTTTAGATTATTGGGCGTCATTTCTCTTCCAAGAGAGGCAAAATAGCGCTCTAAACGTTGCAAGCTTTCTTCGTGAACGAACAGCTTAAGGCCTAAGTATTCACAAATCGTTTCTTTTGTAAGATCATCCGTAGTCGGTCCCAATCCACCTGTAACAATGACCACATCAGATCGATGAAGCGCCGTTTCGAAAGCTTTTTTCAAACGGATGGGGTTATCACCTACAGTGGCTTGGTGGTATACATCAATTCCCATTCCTGACAACTGCTGAGAAAGGTATTGCGCATCTGTATTGAGAATTTGACCCAGTAACAGTTCAGTACCTACTGAAAGAATCTCTGCAATCATTGTTGATCCTCCTTTATTTCAAAAGCGTTCTGTTAAGTTAAATGAAAATTGAAAGCCTCGGACTCCTTAAGGTATAATAGTTTCAGCGCAAAACCCTATTACTCCAAAAGGAGGCCGAGGCCTATGGCTATTATACCACAAATTAAGTGTCCGCGCTGCAATTCTTCTGAACTTTATAAATTTGGCAAAGATCCTCATGGCTATCAAAAATACCAATGTAAATTATGTAAGCGGCAATTCGCACCTTTCTCTCCTAAAAATCCTAAGAAGTCAAAGGGGTATCCTAAATGCCCAAAGTGCGGTAAAGCTACTTTTATTCACCATGACTATAAGTATTATACTCAGTATCGATGTGGCCATAAAAAGTGTAATCACGCCTTTTCTATTGTTAAAGCTAATGCTGTCAGCGATGCTTCCTGTCAATCCCTTTATGGTAAGATAAATTTCAAAAGAATGAGATTCCCTTTGCATGTTATTATTACTGCCCTTAACCTGTTTTACCTTTGTAATACTTCTACAAGAAAAATCTCGCAATTCCTGTTTATTAACAATGGTATTAGAGTTTCTCATGTTACCATTGCTTCCTGGGCTAAAAAGTTTGCTCCCCTGTTTCATAGCATTGCTGCTAAACTTCATTGTTCTATTAATCTTAACTCCGATGAATGGCATGCCGATGAAACCGTTGTTAAGATCAATGGTAAAAAGTATTACATCTGGTTCGTCATTGACTCTGAAACAAGGTTTATTATTAGCTTCCACCTATCTCCTTACAGAAGTTCCTCCCAAGCTTTCACGCTCTTTTGTAATGCCAGAAAGTACGGAACTCCTGCCTGTATTGTTACTGATAGATATTGGTCGTATAATGTGGCTGTTAAAGCTGTCTTCCCCAATCCCAAACACATCAAAGTACAGTCTTTTAAGGACGATATTTCCAATAATATTATTGAATCCTTCTATGATACTTTTAAAGCCTGGTACAAAGCAAAGCGTGGTTTTGGTTCGTTTACTAGTGCCAATAACCTTATTGCCACTTTTATTTTCTTCTACAACTTTATACGGCCCCATTCATCGCTCAACAATCTCACACCTGCCCAGGTAGCCGGTGCGAATTACAGTGATAGAGACAGATGTAATTGGCTTTTTACCGCTTAACATATTTACTTTTCAATGTTCATGCCCTGTTATGCATTTGGCAGGGCTTTTTGCCATGCATTTCTTTGCCTTGCAGCCCTTGGTTACCTTTTATCTACTTAAATTTTGACTGTCAAGGACGGGCTCTGCCCGTTCATTTTATCCTTGACTGGAAAAATTTAAGTAGATATTCTTCTCCTGGGGCTGCATTTGTTAAATTTCGTTAGATATTCTAAACAAAACTAAGCTCTTTTTTCATTTTTACTTAACAGCTCCTTCAAAAGGGATTTTTATAGGGATAAGCATAATAAGAAATGAAATCATCCATTTTTATCTACTGGAAAATGGAGGACAGCTTTATTCTTAATTATATAGTCAAAACCTGACCAAAGGGTAAAAAGGACAGCAATGTATAGAGAAATTTTGTCAAATGGAAAATTGATATATGAGAATGGAAAATTATCAATTGTTATAGCCACAATGGCGATCATCTGTATAATTGTTTTCAGTTTGCCCAGCCAATTTGCGGCAAGAACTATCCCTTCTGAAGCAGCTACCACTCGAAACCCGGTTACGATAAACTCTCTGCTGATAATAATCATTGCGATGACAGCGGACAGTTTATTTAGCTCCACTAAAGAAACCAAGGCAGCGGCAACAAGTAGTTTATCAGCTATAGGATCGATAAATTTGCCTAAATTGGTTACTTGCTTTCGACTTCGTGCTATGTAACCATCCAAACTGTCCGTGCTTGCAGCGATGATAAAGATAATGGCAGCTACATAATTACCCAATTGTACATTGGATAATAAAAAAAACATATAGATTGGGATCAGCAGAATTCGGAACATGGTAATTTTATTTGCGAGATTCATGGATGATTTCCCCCAGTAAATCATAATCATACGCTTTTGTTATTCGGACGGGGACGAAAGAGCCGATCGGCAGAGTTTCCCCGGATTTTATATATATTTTATCATCGATTTCAGGAGCCTCCCCATAGGAGCGACCTTCATATAAACCATTACCATAGTGCCCTTCGATCAGAACTTCATATGTTTTTCCAACTCGAGTTTTATTTCGATGAAAAGATATTCTTCTCTGTAGTTCCATAAGGGTATTATACCGTTCCTGTTTTATTGCTTCAGGTAGCTAATCAGGAAATTTACTTGCTAAAGTGCCTTCCTCCTGGGAATAAGAAAACACCCCCATGCGATCGAAGGGGTTTTCTTGGACAAACTGCAACAGGTTACGGAAAGCGGTTGCATCTTCTCCTGGAAAACCAACGATAAGGGTAGTGCGCAGGATAAAATCCGCTTCTCTTTGACAAATTTGATCGATTAAAGAACGAATACCTTCGGCTGAGCTTTGACGATTCATTCGTTTGAGAATTGTATCGTCAATGTGTTGAATTGGGATATCCAGATAATTGCATACTTTAGGTTCTGATTCAATGGCTTCCAGCAGTTCAGTGGATATTTTCTCCGGATAGCTGTAAAGACAACGTATCCAATGGATCTTCTCAATTCTACAAAGCCTTCGAATCAAATCGGGCAGCATATTTTTCCCATAGAGATCCTCACCATATCTTGTCGTGTCTTGAGCAATGAGAATAATCTCTTTTACGCATTTATTCGCCAATTCAGATGCTTCATCGAGGATAGACTCCATTGGCCGACTGCGATAGGGGCCTCTTATTCTCGGAATAATACAGTATGTGCAGCAATTGTTGCAGCCTTCCGCAATTTTGATATAGGCAGTATACGAAGGGGTAGTCAATACCCTACGTTCAGATACAACAATGTCACTGGGCAAATCAAAACGGGTCACTCGTTTTCCGCAAAGGGTTTCTTCGATCACATTTATAATTTCCCGATAATTATTAACCCCAAGAAATCCATCAACCTCTGGAAGTTCCTTGAGCAATTCATCTCTATACCTTTCTGACAAACAACCGGTAACCAACAAGACCTTACAGCTTCCTGTTTTCTTGTAATTGGCCATTTCCAAGATCGCTTCAATGGATTCTTCCTTCGCAGGTCCGATAAATCCGCAGGTATTGACAATAAGGATATCTGCCTCTTCAGGCATATTCACAATCTGATATCCACTTTCCTGTAGGTAGCCAAGCATAATCTCCGTATCCACCCGATTTTTTGAACAACCAAGGGAAATGATCCCCACTTTTTTTTCAATAAAAAAGCTCCTTCCTGGATCTATGCTGTATTTTGCAAGATTGTACAATCTCAGTTATTTTCTTTCATATCACATAAAAAAGTATAATATACATATATTTGCTTGTCAAAGGTTATTCTGACGGAAACATCCTCTCAAAATCTTCTTCAGTGATTAATACTTTTCGTGGCTTACTACCGTCATATCCACTAACAATTCCTCTTTCCTCCATCTCATCGATCAATCTGGCAGCTCGAGCATAACCGATTCTTAATCTTCGCTGAAGCATGGATATGGAAGCCTGTTCATTTTCTAAAACCATTTCGATAGCAGTGGGGAGCAAATCATCATGTTCGTCCTTGTCTGATGCTATGCCTCCATCGCTTGCGGCGATTTCCTCTAGAATATCTGAATTGTAATCGGGTTCCAATTGACCTTTAATATACTCAACGATGCTTTCTACTTCCTTCTCAGAGACATAAGCACCTTGTATCCGTATAGGCTTTATTGCTCCGACAGGATTGAATAACATATCACCTCTTCCCAAAAGCTTCTCAGCACCTCCAATATCCAGTATGGTTCTTGAGTCGATCTGAGATGATACCATGAATGCTATTCGGGAAGGTATGTTCGCCTTAATTACACCAGTGATTACATCCACAGATGGACGCTGCGTTGCGATAACCAGGTGAATACCGGCTGCCCTAGCCATTTGCGCCAAGCGACAAATGGCGTCTTCTACATCATGGGGGGCTACCATCATTAAATCGGCTAACTCATCGATAATGACAACAATATGGGGTAACTTTGGTTCTCCTAATGGTCCAATCATTTCATTATAGCGGGTTATATCTCGTACTCCTTTGTCAGCAAAGGCTTTGTAACGGGAAGTCATTTCCTGTATAGCCCAATTCAGTGCACCCGCAGCTTTCTTAGGATCTGTTACAACCGGAATCAATAGATGGGGAATTCCGTTATATGTATTCAATTCAACAACTTTGGGATCTATCATAATAAACCTTACTTCTTCTGGTGTTGCCTTATAAAGAATGCTTGTTATTAGAGTATTGATACACACGCTTTTCCCCGATCCGGTAGCACCTGCGATAAGTAGATGGGGCATTTTCTCCAAGTCAGCTATTATGTTCTTTCCGGCAATATCTTTGCCAAGGCAAAAGGCAATTTTTGAAGGATGACGTATGAACTCGTCGCTTTCAAGAACTTCCCGAAGCATGACCGGGGATATATTGCTATTGGGCACTTCTACTCCTATAGCGGCTTTACCGGGAATAGGAGCTTCAATACGAACTCCTGATGCTGCCATACTTAAAGCAATATCATCTGCGAGATTGACAATCCGACTAACCTTTATTCCTGGAGCAGGCTGTAGCTCATAACGTGTGATGGCCGGTCCTCTGCTGATCTGAATAATTTTGGCTGATACTCCAAAACTAGCTAGGGTTTCTTCCAATATTTTAGCTCTTTCCTTATAATCTTCCTTGCTGCCTTTACTGCTTCTCTTGGCAGATGGGTTGGAGAGCAAATCGAGAGGAGGTGTTTTGTATTGTAGCTGTTTTTCACTTTTATCCTGATAATCAATATTCAGTATTGGGTTATCAACGGACTCAGCATCGTCAGAGTTTTTTTCATCTTTATGATTCTTTGTATGGGATTCATGATTTGTTCCATCCTGAGTGTCGATGGTAAAATCAACAATCTTTACTTCTTGATGAGGCAAACTCTTTGTATCTTCCTCTTCTATCTCCGTGTGACTATTGCCACGGGGTAGAAAAAAGGACGTCTGGAGCGCTTCCTGCTCTTTCAGCTCTTCTACATAAAGTTTTTTATCTCTCTCTTTTTTCACCTTTATGGCAATTTTTTCACCGATATTTTGACCGACTTGTTGAAGGGATAAATTAGTAAGGACAACGAGGCCAATTAAAATAAAAGTAATAAAAAGCACGTATGTGCCCATCTCTCCCAGCAGAATAATTGAAGGATACACTGGAATGGCCGCTAACACGCCGGCACCTATTCCATCGGCTTGTCCAAAATCATATGAATCCTTTATGAAATCCAAAAACGTTTTACTACTGTAATAGCGAAGAGAAAGCATATGGATAAGACAAACAGCACTATAGATTGTAAAGATAACCATTGCAATTTTACCTGGATTTGTCTTTTTTTTGTATGCAATGATTGTGAGGATTCCCATAAAGATTATAATGAAGGGGATAATATAAGCTACAAATCCGAAAAGTCCGAAGAGTACATTGCGAAAATCCTCCCCTAAAATTCCTGCAGAATGAGTATAAATGCTCAAAAAAGAAAATATCCCCAAAGATATCGTTATGATTCCAATGATTTCATGATTGCGCTTCACCTTATTTCGTCTGGGTCTTCTTCCCATACACCTCACCTCAATCGTTACATTTCCTGATATACTCCTCTTTGATTATACCTTGAATTCCTTAAAAATACAAAAAAAGAGAGCGCATAGATAGCGTCAAGATACTATGGGTTTTAAAAATAAAAGTAATCTCCTGTTTACCTGCTACTTTAAGCATCCCTCACTGACTTAAGGAACTGGGAAGCCCAAGTCCTTTTGCCAATATTCAAAATGGTTATGTTACCGATGGTTTCGCGCGATGCTGTAAGCTTTCTCTCCCTGATAATCTCCCGGTCTACTTTTACCTCACTTGCTTCATTTATTGCTGCTTTTTTCTTTCGCATAAATATGTCATACACATCTCCGCCATTCGCTACAAAGACCCTTAACCTGGCCGTCTGGTCCACACCCGTTCTACTCCAGCCCAAGGGCTCTGAGCTTAACCAGGACGACAAGATATGGCTAACATGACCTTCCGCACTGCAGCCAGCATAATATGACTCATACTGACGCATTATCCCCTTCCAGTTACCAAGTATATACCTTCTTGCTTCCTGCACAGCCCTCTTCTTTGTCTCTGACTCAGTTGTACTTATAATTGCATTGAATAGCTTTTTTACACTCCCTTTGTTACCGCTGTTTATATAAGCCCACATAATTGGCGTGGTATAGCCCATATGCGCCGTAGCCTGTGTTACATATCTCGATAAATGATATCTGTCCAATACAGAGATACTTCCCTTTATCCAGCCTAGTCCATTCTTTATCCAGGGCGCCCCATCCCCTGATAGGTATATCTTTTCTATAGCATCCATGTCATAAGCTTTATCTATGTAGTCTAAACTTCTACCCATAACTTGTCACTGTTTGCATAAACACCACTAAAATACCTTACATTCAATAGTTTCCAACGGTTTTTCCCCTCTTTCTTCCTGCCCTCATGTACATATACAAGCTTTGGCTCTACGTTTCCACCATCCTGAAGTGCTACATGATCTTCATCAGCCTCTATGTAAAGTACCTTTACAGACTTTTTGTCTTGCTTAACCTCTACTGCATCATTACTTACACTACCAAGTTCACGGATACTGTTCATTACTGTCTGTGATGTTAGATTTACTGCTTCAGAAGCTTTTTCTCCGCTTTTGCTGTAGGGCATAAATACTGCTTCTTCTATAAGTATTGCCTTTAGTGGAGTATCCAGTTTATCATGAGCTTTTATGCCCACTGCTTCATCTGACAGGTAGCTGTATTCACCAGTCCTTTTGTTTTCGTAATATGTTCTTTCGTACCGGACTTCACCAAATATCGTTGTAAGGGTCTTTCTCTTTTACTCTCCAGTTCTGTTTTCGAGCCTTACTGTTCTTATACACCTCGTCTATTGTTTCTAATGCTTCGGCCACTAAGGTTACCCCAATCTCGTCCAACATCTTCTTAGTAGCTAGAATAAACTCGGATATATCTCTTCTTTCGAGTATCAGGTTTTTTAGTTCCTTTTCATAATTACTACTGATTTTCTTTATGATTTCATGTATAATTAGTTCCATAAGAGTATCTCCTTTCCTGTGATTATTTTGGTTCTTCACAAATTACATGATATCACAGGAGAGATACTCTTATCTTTTATTTTTTGGTTTTTTCCCAAAGTAATTTTACACTAACGAGCGCACAAACGCTCAAACTGATAGCATCTTGCTATTTTTCCATAATAATGGTACCGGGTTGTAGATCTGATCGTAAATAATCAAAGGCATTTGAGCTGAGAATTCGCAGGATACGATATCCTGAGCCTGAACTGGGCTTTTCGACTTCAAGGGTTATTCCCTTGTATTCCATGACCTTTCTGGTTTCATGGGAAACTTCATCAATATCTTGGTAAACTGTTTCGAGGGGCAGAATAGTGTGAAGATACATTTTAATTAACCCCTTTCCTTTCCTTGATTAAAGAACAGAGCTTTACCATTGCATCGGATAGACCTCCAACCTGATCAATCAAGCCACACTCTACGGCTTCCTCTCCTACTAATACTGTTCCCACATCATTAGCCAGCTCGCCTGTGCGTAGCATGAGCTCATAGAATCTCTCACGGGTTATTTTGGAATGCGCGGTAACGAAGTTTACGACTCTATCTTGCATTTTATTAAAGTATTCATATGTCTGAGGTACACTAATAATAAGACCACTCATTCGAATGGGATGAACCGTCATTGTAGCAGTTGATGTGATAAAAGAGTAATTACTGCTGACAGCCAACGGTACACCTATGCTGTGTCCTCCGCCCAGGACAAGGGAAACAGAAGGCTTTGACATGCTTGTGATCATCTCAGCGATAGCCAGCCCGGCTTCCACATCACCCCCTACCGTGTTCATTATTATAATAAAACCTTCTATCTCTTTACTTTCTTCGATGGCAACCAGCTGGGGAATAATATGTTCATATTTTGTTGTCTTGCTTTGAGGAGGTAAAATAATATGACCTTCTATCTGTCCTACAATTGTCAAGCAATGAATGGAATTATTCTTGCTCACCGGTATTACTGGATTCCCGAACTCTTTAATGTTTTGGGAAGGTGCCGGTGAAGCTGGGGGGGAATTGGCTGGATTGGGTTGTGGCGTTTCATTCTTCGCTAAAATTATATTTCTCTTATCCATAACTATCCTCCATGATTGCATTTCTAATATTTCGAAGAGAATCTTGAAAAGCATATAAGGATTCTGGACAAATCAGACAATCTCTTGGGTGTGGCAGTGGATACAAAGGCAATCCCATGTAATGAAATCTCCTGCCAATAATGGTTTCGCCATATGGAATGCTAGATTTGCATAATAGCGTAAAAACATTCTTCCCGAGGGGAAAGATACAAGTTGGCTGGAGTATCTCTATTTCATTTCTTATATACGGTAAACAATACTGAATACAGGTACCCCTCCTAAAGGAGGAGTTATCTAGATTGCATTTTACAATGTTTGTAATATAAAAATTGTCCCGTAAAAAGCCTGATACCGTAAAAGCATCATCCAATAGTTGCCTAACAGGTCCCGGAATAATCCGATTCGATGATTGGATCGAACTGGGCATCTCATATATCATCATATATTGTATATTGCGATCTAAAGAATCCAATATTGGGTGATTGTCTCCAGCCATAAAGCATTTATGGCAGGACTGTATTTCCTCTAAAAATTCATTTAGTGAAACAAAACGTGTCATATATTTCCCTCTACATTTTATCAATCATTAGTATTTCCACGGTTTTTAAAGATATACTGCCGGCATAAAATCTAAGAACCAAACTATATGAAGTATTATAATAGTAGAATCGAAAACGTTTGAAAGGCTGATAGAAAAAGAAAAAGGGCAACATGCCCCTTTATTTAAAAAGTAGAAGATGTGTTCAGAGAGCGATCCTGCTAATTTAGGCTAATTTCTCCAAAGCTCAAATTCTTCATGAAGAGCCACAACAGCCCCGACCGTGTCGTCACCGTGCACTAAACATGAAATTGTTGTATGGGAGTCTGATGTCTGAAGTACGTTAATTCCATTTTTTGATAAGGCGCGTATAATTCTGGACATTACACCTGGAACCCCACGCATTCCATTACCAATAACAGATATCTTGCTGCAATTATGGATTATACCATATTTATATTTGCAGTCTTTTAGTATCTCTTCTGCCTTTCCTGTGTCCTTCCCATCAATTGTAAAAATCATCTTGTCAGGAAAAATGTTTATTAGATCGATGCTAATATTGTTTTCTGCCAAATCTATCAGGATGCGATCCTCCAGTTCTGCTCCCATGCCATCGATCGTAATCTGACTCCTGTTCGTTATATGTGCAATACCAGTAACTATTTTCATATCCTTTTTTTCGCCTCTAGGCTTTTGAAGATGGTGATATGATGTGATCAAAGTACCTGGAGAATCGTTCATGGTATTTTTGATGATGAGCGGTATGTTGCTCTCCATGGCAATTTCTACAGCTCTTGGATGGATCACCTTGCCGCCTTGATCCGCTATCTGAAATACTTCCAAGTAGCTGATTGTCTTTAAAAATTTGGCACTGGGCACAATCCTGGGATCGGCTGTCATGATGCCGTCAACATCCGTGTATACCTCAATGAACTGAGCACTTAGAGCACTGGCAAGAATTGCTGCCGTCGTATCGCTCCCTCCCCTTCCTAAGGTAGTTATGTTTCCATCTTCCCTCATGCCCTGAAAGCCAGCAACAACAGGTATTTTCCCTTCATTAAGTACTTTGATGATATTATGCGGTTCCACGCGCAGAACAAAGCTATTACCATACGGTCCACTTGTTATAATACCTGCTTGCCCGCCGGTTAGGGCATATGCATCATAGCCGTTCGATCTTAAAGTATTGACCATTACAACACAGGATATGATTTCACCACAAGACATCAATAAATCAAGTTCTCTGGGATGAGTGTCTTTATATGCTTTTTCTGCAAATTGGATAAGGGTATCCGTAGCATAAGGATCTCCGTTTCTGCCAATCGCTGATACAACCACAACAGGATGGAAACCGCTTTTCTTTGCAGCGATGATTTTCTCAGCAACCTTCTGACGGTTTTCAACCGTTCCCATAGAGGTGCCTCCAAATTTCTGCACTACTATCTTCACACAATTCCTCCTAACTACCGTTTATTTTATATTACTTCGTTTACCCCTAACAAAACCGGTTGGATTTGCTTTCCCAATAAGGCATTCTCAATAGTGGGAATGATAAGATCCATACGAGATTTTAATGAGTTGCTTTTTGTTCCCGGCCTATCCTGTCCGAAAGGCACCAAATAAATATTCTTTGTATTTAAAAGCAAACCAATGTTCTTTCCATTATTCCCTAATCCATCATTTGTGGCGATGGATAATACAACTGGTCTGTTGTTGCGAAGATTGGATTTTGCAGCCATCAGAACAGGTGTATCAGTGATTCCGTTAGCCAACTTGGCAATGGTATTCCCTGTACAAGGGGCTATTACTACCACATCCAGTAATTGCTGAGGTCCAATTGGTTCTGCATCTACGACGGTTTGGATGGGATGTTTGCCTGTAATGTTGAATAATTTTTTTTTAATTTCGCTTGCCTCCATAAAACGTGTATCCCATTGACTTACGTGGAATGAGATAATTGGAGTGACATCGGCCCCAGCCCTTACAATGTTTTCCAGTTGTGGAAGTACTTCTTCAAATGTACAAAATGAGCCAGTCACAGCGAATCCAATCTTTTTATTGAAAATTGCCATGTTTTCACCTTCCTTTATTATATCATAATCTTTATTAAATGATGTTTAGATGTGAGGAATTGTATGGGTTAAATTTTAACTTTGTCGCTTGCAAGTACGGACAAAACAGTATCCAAAATGTATTTAGCAGCCGTTTTCGGCGCTACTAAACCTGGTAAGCCCAACTCATGTCTGGCTCTAATGCCATATGACTGGGCTACTCTGAAGTCAACCCCTCCGGGCGATGAAGCGAGATCAATAATCAGAGTATTTCTGTTCACCAGCTGTAATTTTTGTTCATCTAACACTAAATGTGGGATGGTATTGAAGATAAAATCTTGATTTGGTAGAACGCTGGATAGATCATGAAGATGTACAGCAAAGAAACCGTTCACTTCTATCCAGGTCAGATCTGAAGGCTTACGAGCTTCTACAGTTACTTGAGCCCCTATCCCCCTTAACATTTGAGCCAATACTTTACCAATACGTCCATATCCCAATACTAAACATCTACTACCATGCAGTGTTATGTTTGAATGCTCCATAGCACGCTGAATGGCCCCCTCCGCAGAGGGAACTGCATTCCACACCGTAAACTCTTCGATGTCCATTATGTCGATGGCGTGAATAGCTCTTCCCCGGACCAGCTCAGCAAATTCTAAATCCTTTTTGCCCAGAAAAATCCTACTTTCAGGCTTTACATGATCCAGTACATCTTTCAGCGGGATATGTAATGAAAGGTCCTTAGTGGGAAGATGACCTGTCTTATTTTTATATGGAATTGGTAGCAGAATGATTTGGCTGTCAAAAAGCCGATCATTCAGTTTGTTAAAAATCTCTATCGTTCCGGAAGAACATTGCATTGAGGAAAATTCATCCTTCGAAAAACCAAATACTTTGACCTTTCCTCCCCTCTCATAGATTAATCGAATCAGTTCAAGCTGTCTTTGATCTCCACCAATAACAGAAAATGTATACTTATACAAGTCGTTTTTCATTTTTTTAACCCCCCTTTACTACTGCACTGCTACCATCTTATGTATTTAATATTTTAGTAGTGTTTGTCCGAAAAAAAGAAAAACCATAGAACTGGAATATATGCTTCATTCCAGTTTTATGGTTTTCCTTTGCAAGCTATTTTTCTATGGCTCATTCTTGATTTTCGGACAGACTATAACCTTTTTTAGCTGATATTCCTCTTTGACGATCAAAATTCTCCTTGTTCTTTAATAGATACATTTCATACAGCTCATCGGCTGTCATTCCCACCTTTAAGCACATACTTATAAAGAAGTGCAGTATATCCACTAATTCCTCTTTAATCCTGCCGGAGTTTACCGGTTTAGGATTTTTCCACCACTTGAAGTTTACTTCATCCAGCAACTCTGCTAATTCAGAAACCATGGCTAAAGTTTCTTTCTGTATCCAAATTTCCGGTGAAATATCATGTAGACGTCTTTTTTCAATAAGCTCATTATCAAATTGCTTTTGCATATTAAAAATCACGTCAAGTTTATCCTTCGACATTAGAGCTACTCCTTATTCCTAAACATTTTTCTATATCAAATCCTTTTTGCAGCTTCCCTACGACAGCGCAGGATAAACGGTTGAAATCAAAAACCTGGTATATAACCTTTTTTAGATCCTCTATCCTGACATTCTCGATTTTTTCAATAATTTCTTGAGGAGAAAGAACTTTATTTAGAAGCAGCTGGGATTTCCCAATAGCAGACATACGGTTACTGGTGCTCTCCAGGCCGAGTAAATAATTACCCTTCAATTGTTCTTTGGCCTGCTGAAATTCTTTCATCTCCATTCCATGTTCCAGAATATGAGACATCTCTTCAAGAATCAAGTTGATGACTTGTTCGGTCTGAGACGGTTTCATACCGGCATAAATAGTAAACATCCCAGTATTCCTGTAGGATGAAGGGTATGAATAGACTGAATACGCGAGCCCTCTTTCTTCCCGAATACTTTGAAAAAGACGGGAGCTCATTCCGCCACCGAACAAATTGTTCAGTATGAGAAGGCTGTATAAATCATCATCACCCATTGGAAGACCGGGAAGTGCGAGACAGACATGAGTTTGCTCTGTCTCCTTTTCTCGTATAGCAACAGCACTATTAAAGGAAGGAAGATTCGTTGTTTCCATTCTCTTTGGCGTGTTCTCCTGAAAAGCTACATACCTTTCAACCAATTCTTCTACCATATCTTCATCAAAATTGCCGGCAAAGGAAATAACAGTGTTGGATGGAATATAATGATTACGTATAAAGGAAAAAAGATCTTCTTGAGAGAATGAAAGAATGTTTTCCGGAGAACCTAAGATTGGCCTGGATAAAGGATGGCCTTTAAAAAAAGACTGAGCTAACAAGTCATGCACCAGATCTTCAGGTGTGTCCTCTACCATATTAATTTCTTCTAAAACAACCCCTTTTTCTTTTTCAATCTCTACTTCATCAAATATAGAATTCATTAACATATCAAAGAGCACATCAAAGGCTAAGCTTAAGTGCTCATCCATTACTTTACTATAATAACATGTGCATTCCTTTGATGTAAAAGCATTGAGTTGGCCTCCAACCCCATCCATAATGGAGGCAATTTCTTTTGCCGTCCTATTCCGGGTCCCTTTAAACATCATATGTTCTATAAAGTGGGAAATTCCATTTTTCCGTTGTGTTTCAAATGATGAACCTACACCTATCCATATGCCCATGGATACAGAACGAAAATGAAGTATTTTTTCACCGATAACACGGAGACCATTCCTCAGGGTTTTCTGATAATACATATTCACTCTCCTGTTCAGTTTTCATTTGTGCATCTTTAACATTTTTCTGATATGCTATAAGATTCATTATATATAATCCCATGGTTTTTATCAATCTTTTTCAAGCAGTTCACCAACCGTTACGATATCATAACCACGGGTCCTGAGGCCATCGATCATCTCGGGCAGTGCTTCAACGGTATATTTGGTGGGATGCATCAATATGAATGCTCCATTATGGGGGTTCTTGAAAACCCGTTTTAATATAATGTCCTTTCCTTCACGTTTCCAATCAATTGTATCAATACTCCAGAGAATGGTTTTGTAGCCAAGGGATCGGGCAACTTCAAGGGTATCCTGGTTGAAATCACCTGATGGTGGTGCAAAAAGCTTTGTTCGTATACCTGTAATTTGTTGAATAATCTGTTCCGTTTCCAGAATTTCTCTTTTGTTTTCTTCACGAGAAATTTTGCTATGCATTTTATGATTGTAGCCATGGTTTCCTAACTCATGACCTTCATCTGCCATTTGTTTGAGCAGCTCAGGATTATCCTTTGCCCAACTTCCCCCAATAAAGAAAGTAGCCTTTACGCCTTTTTCCCTGAAAATATGCAACATTTGAGGAACATACTCGGTTCCCCATACTACATTGCATTCAAACGCTACCTTTGATTCATTCTCACTGCCCTTATATATTGGATTTCCCATCATCACATTGAAAACAGTAAGAGGTACATTTGAATGCATAGCAAGATAGAGGAAAAGGAGAACACCAATGATTATCCCATTGGTTGTTAGTATTCTTTTATATCTTACATATATAATCCGCATAAATCTCCCACCTTTTAAGCTTTGTTATAAGCTTATTCATGGGAGAAAGAATATATTCTAGTGGTCAAGTCTCCAAAAAAGGCAGTAAAAAAAGCATAACCCGCTGGGATTATGCTTTCACATTCTTTCCTTACCTTTCTTCATATTCTTCTTATGGGTGTTCTTCCTTTTTGCGCCTGTATCATCATCCAAGAGCTCCTTGCGTGAGAGATTAATTCGCCCTTGTTTATCAATCTCTATAACTTTCACAAGAACCTCATCACCGACATTCACAACATCCTCAACCCTGTTTACCCGTTCTTTCGCCAGCTTAGAAATATGAACCATCCCATCTTTTCCCGGCACCAATTCTACAAATGCTCCAAATGGCATTATTCGAACCACTTTTCCAAGATAGACTTCACCTACTTCGATATCTTTTGCAATCGCTTCAATCATTTTGCGAGCTTTCAAAGCAGCTTCAGAATCATGAGTGTAGATGTGAACACGTCCGTCATCTTCGATATCAATTTTGACACCGGTTTCATCTATGATCTTGTTGATCATCTTACCGCCTGGACCGATAACATCTCTTATTTTCTCAGGATTGATTGAAAAAGCGGTGATCTTAGGTGCATATGGTGATAGTTCCGGCCTAGGCTTATCAATCACTTCTAGCATCTTGTTCAGAATGTGTATTCTGCCTTTGTATGCTTGCTCCAGTGCCTTGGATAAGATTGCTTCATCAATGCCTTTGATTTTTATATCCATTTGTATCGCGGTTATGCCTTGCCCCGTACCGGCTACCTTAAAATCCATATCGCCCAGAAAATCTTCAAGACCTTGAATATCTGATAGAATAGCTATCTTGTCCTGATCTTCATCTTTGATCAGTCCCATTGCTATACCCGCTACTGGGGCTTTTATGGGAACACCTGCATCCATAAGGGCCAGCGTACTTCCACAAACACTGGCTTGAGAAGTTGAACCGTTCGAACTCAGCACTTCTGAAACGAGACGAATTGCATAAGGGAACTCTTCTTCACTCGGAATCATGGGTTCTAAAGCCCTTTCGGCCAACGCACCATGTCCAATCTCCCTTCTGCCCGGTCCTCTGAGCATCTTTGTTTCTCCTGTGCTATATGGTGGCATATTGTAATGGTGCATGTAACGCTTGAATTCCTCTTCGCCAAGACCATCCAGGATTTGGACATCTCCCATCGCTCCGAGGGTCGCAACAGTTAATACTTGTGTTTGACCTCTTGTAAATATCCCAGAACCATGAGGCCTTGGAAGAACGCCTACTTCGCACCATATCGGTCGAATATCCTCCGGTGCTCTGCCATCCGGTCGGATGCCTTCATTCAGGATCTTTGACCGCACAATCTCCTTCGTAAATCCATAAAGTATCTCTTCAATTTCATTTTGGCGATCACCGTATTCTTCCTCAAAATGGGCAAGAACTTCTTCCTTTACCTGTTTTGAACGCATTTCCCTCTCACGCCGATCAAACGCATCCAAGGACCAACATACTTTCTCATACGCATAATCCCTTACGATGGATTCCAGCTCTGAGTCCACTAAGAACAGGGGAAATTCCGTCTTCTCTTTTCCAACTTCTTTCACAATAGCTTCTTGAAACTCAACGATACGTTTGATTTCCTGATGGCCGATCATGATCGCGTCAAGCATCTGCTTTTCGGTTACTTCTTTTGCGCTGGCCTCTACCATCATCACTGCATCCTTTGTGCCGGATACTACGAGATGTAAAAGGCTTTTCTCTTTTTGAACGCCATCGGGATTAATGACGTATTCACCATCAACAAGCCCGACTACCACTGAACCAGTAGGGCCGTAAAACGGAATATCTGAGATGCTAAGAGCCGCCGAAGAGCCAATCATTGCATAAATATCGGGGGGAATATCCGTATCTACCGACAAAACTGTGGCTATGACTTGCACGTCATTTCGAAAACCTTTTGGGAATAAAGGTCGAATAGGTCTGTCAATCAAACGGGAAGTAATAATAGCCTTTTCAGTTGGCCTACCTTCTCGTTTGATAAATCCTCCGGGGATTTTTCCAACAGAATATAGCTTCTCTTCAAAATCAACACTTAATGGAAAAAAATCAATTCCCTCACGAGGAGCTTCTGAAGCAGTGGCTGTAACCAAGACTACCGTGTCCCCGCATCGAACAAGCACAGAACCATTCGCCTGTTCAGCCAGCTTTCCGGTTTCGATGATAAGTTTTCTACCGGCCAGCTCCATTTCAAAAGTTTTATACATATAGTTCCTCCTTTCAGTGCGTATCATGTGTACCTTGCATGTTTAGTATTTCCCCAGCAAAGGGAAATAATTTGGCTGGCATGATTGTATAATAATGGAGCGGGAAGTTCCCCCGCTCCATTATTATTTTCTTAGATTTAGTCTTGCAATAATTGAACGATATCTTTCAATATCTTTATTCATTAAATAATTCAATAAGCCTCTTCTTTGCCCAACCATCATTAAAAGACCACGCCTGGAATAGTGATCCTTTTTATGGATTTTAAGATGCTCATTTAAATGATTGATCCGTTCTGTCAATAATGCGATTTGAACCTCGGGAGACCCCGTATCCCCTTCATGGAGTCGAAAAGCTTCAATAATCTCATTTTTTCTTGCTTTATCCATGATTTCACCTCCTTTTGAAAAATCCCCTAAAACAAAGTAATACGTCGGAGACTCGTATAACCTTGTCAAAGGTTTGCCTATCAGCACAAAAATTATTGTATCATAAAGGCAAAAGATTGTAAACTGTTACGGTGTATATTTCCAATACTGAAAAGGAACTCTTCTTCCGGTGCGAAAGTATTCTCTTGTACGCTGTACGTCGTGATCGATTTGATACGATAACTCATGAAGATTGTTAAAAGTTTTTTCATCTCTAATTCGATGGAGGAAGTGAATACGGATAGATTTTCCATATATAGATTCTCTAAAGTCTAATATATGGGTCTCTATATTTATATCCTTATCTTGAGTCACGGTGGGGTTCGTACCGATATTACTTAAAGAAGGATATGGTAGACCATTTAATTCCGTTAAGGTAATATAAACACCAGGTTTTGGAATAATCTTTTCCTGAGGAAAGGAAAGATTAGCAGTAGGAAACCCTAATGTTCGACCAATCCCTTTCCCACGAATAATCCTTCCGGATATTGCGTAAGGTCTGCCCAACAGCCGGTTCGATTTCCCAATGTCTCCTTTTTCTATACTAGCACGTATTCGTGTGCTGCTCACAGTAGTGTCATCGATAGCAACAGGTGGAATAACATGTACCTGAAAACCATACTTCCTCCCCAACTCCATCAGTTTTCTGACATTGCCTTCTCCCATATAACCAAATGTAAAATTGTAGCCAACAACAATGTGGCTGATAGGTAAATTTCTCAGTAATTTTTGAATAAATTCATTGTGTGGCAGGGAAGCGAAT
Organism: Clostridia bacterium; assembly: GCA_050952525.1. Classification (GTDB taxonomy): domain Bacteria; phylum Bacillota; class Clostridia; order Christensenellales; family JBMNLC01; genus JBMNLC01. The sequence continues at coordinate 68,193 of JBMNLC010000012.1, forward strand.
TCTTTCGTAAAAGGAACGATGGCGGCATAATCAAGTCCCAAATCCAAAAAGTTTTCACTTTTTCATTCACCGTCATAAGCAAAGGAGGTTTTTTGCTTCGACAGATGACATCCATGGGATGATTTAAGAAGGTATAAACCATTGAGATCTGGTTATATTTACTACTCAAAGAACGTAATTTCTGAAAAAGAATTTGATGCCCTAAGTGCATACCGTCAAAGGTACCTAGTGCGATCACTGCCCTCCGACGGCCATTATATTGAAACGAATCACTAAAAAACACCTTCATATGTATCCCTCATTATCTAAGCAAAGACTGTATTGCAATAATATAACCTTCTTGTTTCCGTCTCACTCTTCCAATACCATAGAATTGATTATCACAGTATAGCCTCATATTCTGGCCATCCTTCAAATCATCACTAGCATTATCAATCCAATTAGAAGATATTGGATTACCATTTACTAGTTTTAGTTTGTAAGATTTGGAAACATATACATAAGGTAAGTCTTGTATTGGGAAGTCTAAGGGGAGTAGCGCAGCCTCTATACGATCGGATAGGGCTATATTCTCTATTTCGTCCAAAGTAAAAGTGTCTTCAATTCTAAAAGGCCCGTCGGCGCTCCGAAGAAGGAATGACATATAGGCACCACAACCCAATGCTTTACCAATATCGTGGCAAAGGGTGCGTATGTAAGTACCTTTTCCGCATTCAATTTTCAACAAGTATCGGTTATCGGCGGTCTGCTCAAGGAGCTGAATGCTTTGAACGGTAATACGGCGGGCAGGAATGTTAACGGTTTTTCCCTTTCGAGCCAAGTTGTATAGTTTTTCACCTTTTACTTTAATGGCAGAATACATAGGAGGCTGCTGTTCAATAATACCTATAAATTGCTGAACAACTCTCTCCAAATCATGCCGGGATACTTTGACTTCCTGCATATCAATTATAGTGCCATAGGCATCTTGGGTATCCGTTGTAATTCCTAATGTTATTTCTGCAATATATGTCTTATTCTTTTCCACAATGTAATCGAATAAGCGAGTAGCTTTCCCTATGCAGATAGGCAACACGCCGGCTGCACCGGGATCCAATGTACCTGTATGACCTATTTTTTTTATCTTCAAAAGCTTCCGCAGGAAGACAACTACGTCACTTGATGTCATACCTGGAGGTTTTAATACATTGATGATTCCGTTCATACAGACTTACCCTTACACAATAAGTTTTTATGGACTTGTACCATGAGCTTATTCTTTACCTCTGTAAAATCGCCTTCAATGGTACAACCTGCAGCCCTTTTGTGGCCCCCGCCACCAAAAACCCTTGCAATCTCACTGGCATCTACATAGGATCGGGTACGGAAGCTTATTTTGTACAGCCGGTTGCTTTGTTCTCTAATTAAAATCGCCAGTTCGACACCTTCAATCTCCTGCGCATAATTTACGATACCATCACAGTCATTGTCAGAAGCCTGTACAGACTTCATCATATCCAATGACACATGAATGATGGCAAGAAGCCCATCTTCCAGAACCTCCAATGTAGAAAGAGCTTGTCCCAAAAGACGAGTCTTGGACAAAGAGCGTTGTTTAAACAATACAGTGGACAGCTCGGAAACATGAACGCCATGTGATATCAGATCTGCAGCGATTTTGTGAGTTTCAGCAGTTGTGTTCTCGTAGCAAAAACTTCCTGTATCAGTTGTAATAGCAATATACAAATACTCTGATATGTCCTTTGTGAGAAGGGCACCCATAGCTTTTATCAAATGGTAAACAATCTCACCAGTAGCAGATGCGCAGCGATCAACTATATTATACTTGCCATAAAAGGTATTGCTTATATGATGATCGATGTTAATCGAATACTCGCAGTTCGCGACATACCTGGAAGCATTGCCGGTACGTTCCAGATCACTGCAGTCAATAGCAATGCAGACTTCAAACGAATCAGAAGGTTCTTTCTCATCGGGAACTTGAAAGCGATCCATTTCGCGCATAAATCTATAAGAATCAGGTATTGAATCTGAACAAAACAAACAGACTTTTTTCCCTTTTTGCTCCAATGCCTTCGCCAGCGCTAAACATGAGCCCAGTGTATCTCCATCAGGAGATACATGGGCAATGAGAACAAATCGATTCTTCTCGTTTATAATGGGTATTATTTGGTCAAACATCGTTCCCATCATCCTTCTGACCGGTAACATCATCTATAAGTTTAGAAATATGCACACTGTAAGCAATTGATGCGTCTAGAAGAAAAAGAATTTCAGGTGTATAACGTATTCTTATCCGTCTTCCTAATTCCTTTCTGATAAAACCGGCAGCATGGTTTAATGCATCTATTGTAGCTTTTTGCTCTTCAGATTCGCCTAACACACTTATATATATTTTAGCATGTCGCAAATCTTTTGTAACATGGACTTTGGTTATACTGTTGATACTGGCAATACGCGGGTCCTTTAACTCATCCCGAATAATATTGCTGACTTCCTTTTTTATCTCTTCTGAAACTCGATCCGTACGTGTATAATTCATATAGCTACAGTCCTTCCTTTATTGCACAACCTCTTCTTCTATATAAGCTTCAATGACATCTCCATCCTTTATGTCATTGAAATTCTCCAGACCGATGCCACACTCATAACCAGAAGCAACCTCACGGGCATCATCCTTGAAACGCTTGAGGGAGGCAACCTTTCCTTCATATACGACAACACCGTTCCGAACAAGACGAGCGTTTGCATTTCGTAGAATCTTTCCATCAGTAACATAAGTTCCGGCCACAGTCCCTACGCCCGATACTTTAAAGGTAGCACGAACTTCTGCGTGCCCAAGAATAACTTCCTTAAATTCAGGTTCCAACAAGCCTTTCATAGCCTTTTCAATATCTTCGATTGCATTGTAGATAACACGATATAAGCGGATATCTACCTTTTCCCGTTCAGCAGCTGTCCTTGCCATGGAATCGGGTCTAACGTTGAAGCCAATTATAATTGCATTGGAAGCTGAGGCAAGCATTACATCTGATTCGGTAATTCCACCCACACCTTCATGGATGGTCTTAACACGAACTTGCTCATTAGATAGCTTTTCAATAGATTGTTTAACCGCTTCTACAGATCCTTGTACATCACCTTTTACGATGATATTCAGTTCCTTGATTTGGCCTTCTGCAATCTGATTGAAAAGATCATCTAGCGAAACCTTCGCCATAGCTTTTATTTGCATGGCTTTAATTTTATCCTTTCTTTCTTCAGATACGTGACGAGATAGTTTTTCATCCTCTACAGCATATAATATATCCCCTGCTTCAGGCACTTCAGAAAATCCAAGTACTTCGACAGGCTGTGAAGGTCCTGCAGAATCGACGCGTTTTCCTTTGTCATTAATCATCGCTCGCACATGGCCATAGGAAACACCTGCTACAATCGGATCTCCAACTTTGAGCGTACCGTTTTGGACTAAAACTGTAGCAACGGGTCCTCTCCCCTTATCCAGCTTTGCTTCAATAATTGTCCCCTTGGCTAGACGATTCGGATTGGCTTTCAATTCCTGAATCTCCGAAACCAACAATATCATTTCCAAGAGATGGTCAATGCCTTCTTGTGTGATGGCTGAGACAGGAACGAAAATGCTATCTCCACCCCACTCTTCAGCTACCAATCCGTACTCTGTCAGCTCCTGCTTTACACGTTCGGGATTAGCTATTTCTTTATCAATCTTATTTATAGCGACAATTATAGGAACATTGGCAGCCTTCGCATGGTTGATCGCCTCAATAGTTTGAGGCATCACTCCATCATCCGCAGCAACAACGAGAATAGCTATATCTGTTACCTGGGCTCCTCTCGCACGCATGGCGGTAAAAGCCTCGTGACCGGGAGTATCCAGAAAAGTAATTTGCTTATTGTTAATTTCTATAGTATAGGCACCTATGTGCTGCGTGATCCCGCCAGCCTCCCGTTCGGTAACCTTGCTCTTCCTGATTGCATCCAGCAAAGAAGTTTTCCCATGGTCGACATGGCCCATAACGGTTACCACAGGTGGTCTTTCTGACAAATCTTCCGGAGTATCTTTTTTATACTCTTCAATTAAAACCTCTTCATAGGTTTTTTCCAGCTTTTGCTCAAGCTCAACACCAAATTCAGAAGCCACGAGAGCAGCAGTATCAAAATCGATATCTTGATTAATTGTAGCCATAACACCCAAGATCATAAGCTTTTTGATAATTTCCGTCGCAGGTTTCCCGATCTTCTCTGCCAACTCCTTAATCATGACTGTTTCTCCGGTAATAACTGCCTTTTCTATCTTAATTGGCTCTGGAGCTGGAGATTTCGTAGGAGCTTTGGAAGCCGTCTTTTTGTTTTTTTGCTTTCTTCTGGAGCCTCTAGGTTGATCATCATCAAAATCACGGGCAATTATAGCTTCTTTAATTGTTCGTTTACTTCTTGTTTTCTTTTCTGAATCATAATTACGCACGTAATTGCTTCGGTTAGGATCATAATTGCTTACCTTTTCCTTTTCCATTGGAGGAGAGACCTCAACAGCTATTACCTTGTCAATCGAAATACGCTTATTTAAAGATCTACTCCTTCTATCACGATTATCTGTATTTGTTTTTTCTTGTTTAGAAGAATGTGCGGGTTGCTGAGAGCTATGGCCCTGGCCTTTGTTTACATTCTCATTTTGATTTCCTCCACGTTTCTGGGCATTCCTGCTCTCTTGTTTAGTCTGATTCAATTTGGTCCCACCGTTACTCTCCGGACTTCTTTGAGGCTCCCCGAGGGTACTTTGTAATGAGCTCTGGCCACGGGAAGTATGCTGCTTGGCAACTTGTTGCCTTGCAGTAGGATGGTTCTTCCTGCTTTCACTCCTGTTCTCTCTTGAGTCCTGCTTGATTCCATTGCTTTCCTCACTAGTTGTTTGCTTTTTTTCCTTCATGGACTCCTCGCTTCCCTGTTTATCATTATCCTTCGGAATAATAGTTCTTTCCGCTACTTCTACTGCTTTGTTTTTAGTCTCCTCCGGCTTTTTTGCCCTTTCCCGTTCTTTTTTTCTGGCTTCTTCAATGATCTCTTGCTCCAATAATTGAATAGCCTGGATATGTTCATCCATTTTCTTGCACGTATCTCTAAATTTTTCTAATAGTTGCTTAGTGCTGTCATTTAGTTCTTTTGTGATATCATATACTTTTAATTTCGCCACTATTTACCACCCCCATTTATTCACTATAGGACTTATCCAGTTCTTTCAAAATCATGTGTGAGAAGCGTTCATCTATAACAACAACCACCATTCGATTGGATTTTCCAACATAATAGCCAAGGTCTTTATCTCCGTTCCAGTAAGCTAAAGGAATTTTCCGATAGCTACACATATCCTGAAATTTCTTTTTCGTATTCAGGGATGCTTTACTGTTTAATATAACGAGTTTTGCCTTGCGGGTTCTTATTGCTTTTTCGCAGCTTGTCTCTCCGGATACGCATTTTCCAGCTCGAGCTGCAAGCCCCAACATATTCCCGGCCTTATCATTGTTGTATTTCACGTTTAGAGAATTCTCCTTGAAGTTCGTTATAAACTTCATCGTTTATTTTTAGCCCAAAGGATTTTTCTAAAGCTTTCGTCTTTTTCGCTTTGTTAAAGCATTCCGGCTGAAAACACAAATAAGCCCCTCTACCGGAAGCCTTCCCAACAGGGTCTATAAAAATCCGGCCTTCAGGAGATCTAACAATCCGTATAAGTTCCTTCTTGGGCTTCATTTCTCTGCATCCCACACACATTCTCATTGGTATCCTTCTTTTTTTCAAAGTTTCGCCCCCTTTATCGACTTATTCCAAAACCTCCTGGGACTGGCTTTGACTTTTAATATCAATTTTCCATCCTGTCAACTTAGCTGCCAGACGTGCATTCTGGCCTTCTTTTCCAATGGCCAAAGATAGCTGATTATCGGGAACAATCACTTTTGCAGCCTTTTCTTCTTCATTAACCTGCACCATGATAACCTTAGCGGGGCTTAGTGCATTACCGATATATTCTACCGGATCCTGACTCCACTTTATGATATCAATCTTTTCCCCCTTCAGTTCCTCAACGATTTTCTCCACACGAATGCCCTTTTGCCCCACACATGATCCAACTGGATCAACGGATTCGTCCACAGAGTGAACGGACATTTTTGTTCGGAAACCCGCTTCGCGAGCTATGTTCTTAACTTGCACAATTCCGCTGTGGATCTCGGGTACCTCCAATTCGAATAACCGCTTAACCAAACCAGGATGGGTACGTGAAACCAAAACCTGTGGCCCTTTCGTCGTTTTTTTAACTTCCAGAACATATACTTTAATGCGATCGTTCACTTGATATTTCTCCGTGGGAATTTGCTCGGAAGCGGTCAGTAAGCCTTCTGTTCTTCCCAGTTCTACATACACATTCTTTTTTTCAACCCGCTGAACGATTGCAGTCAACACTTCATTTTCTTTCTCAATATATTCCTCATAGATCACACCGCGTTCCGCTTCGCGAATCCTTTGAACCACTACTTGTTTAGCAGTCTGCGCTGCGATCCTGCCAAATGATCGAGGAGTCACTTCAGTTTCTACAAAATTGCCTATGTCATAGTTTCTATTGATTTCACGTGCTTCTTCCAAAGAAATCTGCAAGAAATCATCTTCCACATCTTCCGTAACGGTTTTAACCGCATAAACCTTTACATCACCAGTCATTCGATCAATACTTACCTTTACATTTTGAGAAGTCCCATAATTTCTTTTGTATGCAGATATCAACGCTGCCTCAATTGCTTCTAAAAGAATATCCTTATTAATACCTCTTTCCTTCTCAATCTCGTTCAATGCCTGAATAAATTCCCCATTCATTGTATTTGGTTCCTCCCTAATGTCAAAATTTTATGACTGGTTTTACCAGAGCAACTTCTTCCCTATTGAAAGCCGTTTCTTTACCCTCGATCAATGCCCTGATCTCATTGCCAACAAGACCCAACAGCTCTCCTTGGAAAGTTTTTTTCCCTTCTCTCTGATTATATAATCTGATTTCTACAAGAGACCCCTTCGCCTTTTTGAAATCTTTTTCCCTTGTAAGAGGCCTATCAATTCCGGGAGAAGATATCTCCAAAAGATAGCTCTGTTGTATAGGATCTAGTTCGTCAAGGCGTTCGCTAATCTCTTCGCTCGCTTTCTGACAATCATCCAGAGTAATTCCGCCGTCCTTGTCGATGTAAATTCGCAAGACCCAATGACTTCCTTCTTTTTTAAATTCAACATCAACAAATTCGTAATTCAGTTTTTCTAATATAGGTAAAGAAATATCTTGTACAGTAAGCTCTACTTTGTTTTTCGACACGATTCTCTCCTCCAAATATGTGGAATATGGCTTATTATTCCCTATAATCTATGTTTTAGCCAATCCCTCTGTCAAATCCCCTTGGTCATAGCCATGACATACAGCGACAATCGAAGCTTTTCTTGAACATCATGGATAGAATTCGACAGAGATAATAGGAAAGAGTGGGATGCTAACCCACTCTTCTGCATGCACTGACGATTAACTTTACTAACCAAAACGATTATAACATGATTCACCTTCCATTTCAAGCCTAAAAAAGGCTTATTTGACTAGTTTCAGGTATTCCGTCCAAACACTTATGATTTCGGAGAATCTCGATTACCGACTTGCTGACCTTGGCTCTCTGTTGAAGGTCTTCTATCGAAATAAAAGGCCCATCTTCTCTGGCTTTTACAATGTTTGCTGCTGCAGTATTACCCAATCCAGGCATGGAATTGAGGGAAGGGCGTATCCCATCTTCAGCAATCTGAAATTGAGTCGCGTGGGATTTATATAAATCGATTGGTGTAAAGTTAATTCCTCTGGCGTACATCTCCAAAGCAATTTCAAGAATGGTCAGGATATTCTTCTCCTTTGTTGTGGCATTATTTCCCTTCGATTCGATATCACTAATACTACGCCTGACAGTTTCAATTCCGCCCAGTATTAAACCAGCATCAAAATCATCTGCCCTAACAGTAAAGTATGTAGCATAAAAGGCTTTTGAGTAATAGACTTTATAGTAAGCAATTCGAAATGCCATCATCACATAAGCTGCTGCATGGGCCTTAGGAAACATGTATTTTATCTTTTTGCAGGAACCAATAAACCATTCAGGTATTTCCTTTTCCTTCATTTTTTCTTCAAATTCAGGGGTAACTCCCTTCCCTTTTCGTACGTCTTCCACAATACTAAATGCAATTCTAGGTTCAAGCCCCTTATATATAAGGTATATCATAATATCATCTCTTGTTGCGATGACTTCAGAAAGCTTGGCAGTACCATTGCGAATTAAATCCTGAGCGTTATTCAACCAAACATCAGTCCCATGGGAAAGGCCGCTGATCCGAACCAGTTCAGCCATTGTCGTTGGTTTGGTATCTACCAGCATTTGTCTTACAAATCTTGTCCCGAATTCAGGTATACCAAAGGTTCCCACAGGGCTATTAATTTCCTCTGGTTTGATGCCCAACGGTTCAGTGCCTGAAAAAATTCTCATGGTCTCCTTTTCGCCGATGGGGATTGAGCGAGCATCGACACCCGTTAAGTCCTCCAGCATACGAATAACAGTAGGATCATCATGTCCAAGAATATCTAACTTTACCAACCGTTCATGGAGTGAATTAAAGTCAAAATGAGTCGTAATGATTCCTGATTTTTTATCGTCTGCCGGATGCTGAATAGGCGTAAACTCATGGACATCGTTTTTCTTTGGTACTACAATGACTCCGCCAGGGTGTTGCCCTGTAGTTCGTTTTACACCGGTACAACCCTTAATTAAACGGTTGATCTCTGCATTTGTAGCGACAATTCCCTTTTCATCCAAGTATTTTTTTACAAACCCAAAAGCAGTTTTTTCAGCAATGGTGCCAATTGTTCCGGCACGAAAAACATGGCCCTCACCAAATAATTCCTCTGTATACTTATGAGCAACCGGCTGATAATCTCCGGAGAAATTTAGATCTATGTCAGGTACTTTATCTCCCTCGAAGCCTAGAAAAACCTCAAAGGGTATATCAAACCCATCCTTATTCAAAGGGATACCACATCTGGGACAGTTTTTATCCGGCAAGTCCATGCCGCAGCCATACTCTTCTATATTGATTGAGAAATCAGAGTATTTGCACTTCGAGCATACATAATGGGGAGGCAGGGGGTTCACCTCAGTGATGCCTGTCATCGTTGCAACGAAGGATGAGCCCACCGAACCCCGTGATCCTACTAAATATCCGTCACTTAAGGATTTTTTCACCAGCTTATGGGCAATTAAATAAAGAACGGCAAAGCCATTGTTTATAATCGAATCAAGCTCCTTCTTCAGACGTTTATGAACGATTTCAGGCAAAGGATCCCCGTATATTTCCATTGCCCTATTCAATGCCATGCTTTTTATTTCATCCTCCGCCCCTTCTATTTCCGGTGGATACAATCCATCCGGAAAAGGTTTCATGTCTTCAATGGAATCGGCAATCCGCTGAGGATTTTCGACAACAACTTCCCAGGCCTTTTCCTTACCAAGGTAAGAGAACTCCTCTAACATCTCATCAGTAGTCTTGAAGTAGAGAGGAGCTTGATGGTCTGCATCAGAAAAACCTTGTCCATGCATCAAAATTCTGCGAAAAACTTCATCCTCTGGTTCCAAAAAATGGACATCGCCTGTTGCAACGACAGGCTTTTGGTATTTCTCTCCTAGCTTTACAATTTCACAATTCAATCTTTCTAGCTCTGCTTCGTCAGCTACCTTGCCTTCCCGTAGCAAGTATGCGTTGTTACCAATAGGTTGTATTTCTAGGTAATCATAAAACATGATGATATCTTCGATGGTTTTCTCATCCGCTTGATTCAGAACAGCCCGAAATAATTCACCAGCCTCACAGCCTGAACCAACAAATAAGCCTTGTCGGTACTTCGAAAGAAGGCTTTTCGGTATGCGGGGTCTCCGATAGAAATAATCCAAATGGGAATGGGAGATTAAACGATATAGGTTCTTAAGACCTGCTTTATCTTTAGCTAAAATCACTGCATGATAGCTTTCCAGACTGTTTAGGTTTCTGGGTTCATTAAGCTTGGTATTCATCTCATCTAAACGATGAATACCTTTATCTTCTAGTAATTCGAAAGATTTCATCAATATTTGGGCTGTTGTCGTCGCATCATGTACAGCCCGGTGATGCTGTTCCAGGGGTATGCCCAAATACTTGGCAACGATATTCAGTTTATGCTGTTTTAAATCTTTAAAAAGCTGTCTGCTCAAAGCAAGGGTGTCTAGAACGGGCTGCTTGAACTCTATCCCTTTACTCCTTCCTTTGGCCTTAATAAAGCCTACGTCAAAAGAGGCATTATGAGCTACAAGCACAGCATCTCCTATGAATTGAGAAAAAACAGGAATAACTTCACTGATAGGAGGCGCATCCTTCACCATTTCTTCCGTTATACCCGTTAATTTTGTAATCGATGCAGGTATAGGAATACCTGGATTCACAAAGGTATGAAATTCTTCAATGATCTTCCGATCTCTTACTTTAACCGCCCCGATTTCGGTAACCGCATCGTGGATCGGATTAAGCCCCGTCGTCTCTATGTCAAAAACAACAAAATCCTGTGAAAAATCCTGGTTATTCGGGGCTGTTACGATTGGTATACAATCATTAACAAGATAAGCTTCTACTCCATATAAAATTTTAACTCCAGCCTTTTTTCCAGCTTCATATGCGTCCGGAAAGGCTTGTAATACTCCGTGATCAGTCACGGCAAGAGCAGGGTGGCCCCATTGAGCCGCTTTCTGAACTGCTTTCTGGATGGATACAACTGAATCCATCGTGCTTAATTGGGTATGTAGGTGTAGTTCTATCCTCTTTTTGGATGATGTATCCCGACGTCCCTTTCTCTCTATCTTGTTTATATCCTGGATAAGCACCGTTATCTCCCGTTGGAACTTATCATATTGACACTCTCCTCGTATCTTGAGAAAGGAGCCAATGTGTATATGATTGGATAATGCACCATGTTTTTCATTGTCAGCGAAATATTTGCAGGTTATGGAACCGGTGTAGTCTGTAATATCAATACAATGAAGCACCTTTCCTCCCCTTAACTCGCGTGTTTCGATATGTATTACTTCCCCCTCAAAAACCGAAAGGCCTGAATCCTCTCGAAGAGTATGAATTGATACAGGCTCTTCAGCAATTTTCTTGCCAATAATGATTATTGGTTTTGTATCAGACTTTTCATTATTAGCTTCAGATTTTCGGGCTTTTGAATGGTTTTTTTCTCCTGTGGAAGGCGGATCGGATAGCAACATTTTCCGTACAATTTCTACCTCTTCTTCATCCTTTTCCTGATGATAACGATCAATATCTTCCAGTTCATTGGTATTTGCTTGGCAAATGATTTTCAACTCAATATCAAAAAAATCCAACAGGATTCTTTCAAGTATTTTATCGCACTTGTTTGTGATAAAATAGCTGACACTCGAATTTGTCGGTAGGGACAGTATCAGCCTTTTACCCTTTATCCGCCACTGGGAATTCTCCAGCCAAGGAATGCAAGCCGGCGATTTGATTTTCATGATATCGATAAGAAAATCTTTATATGCACTTATATTTTTTAAGACATCATCCTTTAGATCTGAAAAATGTACCCTTATTTGTAATTTCCGGATTTCAGGGAAATATTCTTTTAATGATTTTTCGATGAATTGAATATGATCAATGGGAAGAATGGATGGTGATTTTACATGCAGTATCCAGCATCTTTTATGAGGAATCACCAGAGTTCTTACCAGTTGTAATGTACTTAAGAGCTCCTTTAGATTTTTCTCTGTACAAGTAATCCCTTTCCTTTCCAGCACTTCCTTCAGGCTGATTTGTTGCAATTCCCGTTCCCCTCCTGTTTCTCTCCCTTAACGAACATCCCACAAAACCTTTGCAATTTCCCAATACATACGCATACGGGCTGCAAAGCCTTTCAATAATCCGAGTTTCTCTTCCTTCATCGTATGAGTGAGATTGTCCAGATATACTTCTTCCATTGGAATCTTTTCTTTTAGTATATGTTTTGTTATGGCGATCTCCACTCCATACCCTGATTCATCTAAGGCTGCTATGTTCTGAAACAATTCTCTTTTTATTACCCTTTGACCGGACAAAAACGGTGTAATTTTCTGGGCAAGATCGGTGGAAAGCCTCCCACTACTAAATATGCCTACCGTTGTCTCGGCACGCTTTGAGAGGATTGGCTCTAAAATTTGCTTTATATGGTAAGGTCTGAGACCTATTAGATCTGCATCTATAAACAGCAAATAGTCACCCCGGCTGTATTCTGCGCCTACCTTTAAGGCGCCGCCTTTTCCTATATTGTTGGGTAAATCGACAACAATAACACCCATTTGTTTTGCAATATAGGAGGTGGCATCCTTGGAATGGTCATTCACCACAATGATTTGATTAATCTCTTTTACTTGCTTTAAAACGCTAATGACATTCCCGATGGTCCTTTCCTCGTTATATGCGGGGACAATAGCATCGATAATCAAGAACAGCGCCTCCTGTTAAGTTATTGGCTCTTTTCCCTCACGATATTTTGTATTTCCTTTATCAGTTCAGGCACAAGTTTATGGGCCGAAACAGTTTTGAGCACTTCTCCCCTCTTGAAAATGACACCAGAATCCCTGCCACCTGCCATGCCTATATCCGCTTCCCTCGCTTCACCGGGTCCATTCACGACACAGCCCATAATAGCAATCTTTAGCGGTGTGGTAATGGATTTCAAGCTGTCTTCAACCTCATTCACAATTCCTTCCAGATTCAATTGGCAGCGACCACAAGTGGGGCAGGAAATAATATTTGGACCTTCTTTACGGATTTCAAGACTTTTAAGAATATCAATGCCTACTCTAACTTCTTCAACGGGGTTACCGGTAAGGGATACCCTTAATGTGTCCCCTATACCCTTCAGCAATAAGGAGCCTATTCCAATTGCAGATTTTATTGTTCCCATTTTAGGTGTACCTGCCTCAGTCACACCTAAATGCAGTGGATAATCGACTCTTTGAGAGATAAGCTCATAACTCTCAATGGTTTGGAGTACATTAGATGCCTTCAGTGAAATGACAATGTCATAAAAACCATTTTTCTCAAGTATGTTCACATGCTCTAATGCACTCTCCACCATCCCTTCTTCTGAAACACCGCCGTATCGATCTAGAATCTCTTTTTTGAGAGAACCGGCGTTTACACCGATTCGAATAGGGATATTACGCTCCTTAGCACATGAAACAAGGGACTGTACCTTGTATCTATCTCCAATATTTCCAGGATTTATACGTAGTTTATCGATTCCTTTCTCCATAGCCAGAATAGCCAAACGATAGTCAAAATGGATATCTGCCACTAATGGGATCTGTGTCTGTTTTTTTATCTCAGGAATGGCTTCGGCACATTCCCTATCGTATATGGACATGCGGACTATGTCACAGCCGCAGTTCTTTAATTGAAGAATCTGTTCAACAGTACTGTCAATATCCCTCGTATCCGTAGTTGTCATCGATTGGACGGTGATAGGAGCATTGCCACCAATATAGAGTTCTCCTACCGATATCTGCCGAGTCAATCTTCTCTTCATACATATCATCCTACCTTGTAAAGTCCTGATAAGTAATCAGTACCATCAATAGAATAAGGACTACAAAACCTGCAAAATGTATCAGGTCTTCCTTTTCCTGACTCAACGGCTTTCCACGTACACCTTCTATGGCGAGAAAAAGCAATCGACCTCCATCTAACGCAGGAAAGGGAAGAAGGTTGATGACACCCAAGTTAATACTGATTAATATGGAAAGGCGAAGGACCATTTCCATCCCTTGACGGGCTGCTTGGCCGATCAACCCAATTGTACCCACCGGGCCCATCAGATCGTTAATTCCCTGGCCACTAAAGAATAACCTTCCTAAATAAGAGACCATTTCGCGGATGATAGCAACTGTCCACTGCACAGAAAATCGAATAGAATCTCCGAAAGAGAAACGCATTTTCTCCTGAGCGAAAACAATCCCAATTCGATTTGACTGGGTTTCCTCATCATAATAGGGCTTCATTTCGAAGACAAGCTTATCCTCATCTCGTAACACCGTCAATGCTATATCCTTATCTAAACTTTCTTGAATCCTTTGATATACCTCTTCATAATCTTTTACGTCCATTCCGTTCACTGCAATGATGCGATCGCCAACCTCCAGACCCACTTGTGCTGCTGGTGACTCTTCAACCACCTGTCCAATAACAGGAACAGGAAAATAGTCTCCGTAGCTGAAAAGAACGAGAGCTGCTAATAATAAAGCAAAAAATATATTCATGAAAGATCCGGCAAATAAGACCAATGCCCTTTTCCAGCCGGCTTGATTATTAAATGCCCTTTTATCATGGGAAAGCTCATCTTCACCGAGAAAACGCACAAATCCACCGAAGGGTAAAATGCGTAATGAATATTCTGTGTCACCACGACTTTTCTTGAAAAGTCGTGGACCAAATCCAACAGAAAATTCCTCTATTTTAAATCCTAAAGCCCTTGCTATGGAGAAATGTCCTATTTCATGGATCAGAATAACAATGCTAAGAACCAGCAGCGAAACAATGACGGAAAAAAATACAGAAAGAGTCATAGCTACACCATCCTAAGAAAACTTATTGTTTGCTAAAATGCAACGATTTCATTTAATATATATTCTCTTGTCCATTTATCTATATAATAAATATCCTCGATGTCCGGATTTTTTATATATTCAGCACGCATAAGGGATTTTTCAACAATGACAGGGATATCCATGAATCCAATTTTCTCCTGCAAAAATAGAGAAACTGCAACCTCGTTGGACGCATTTAAGACAGCAGGAGATGTACCGCCCTCCTTTAATGAATGATATGCTAATTCCAAACAAGGGAAACGTGAATAATCCGGTGAGTAGAATGTTAGTTTTCCAATTTCATCAAAATTCAGTGATTTTACAGGTATTTCCCTCCTATGGGGGTAATTCAAAGCATATGAAATTGGAATTCTCATATCCGGGTAAGCCATTTGGGCTAAAATGGAATGATCTTTAAATTCCACCATTGAATGAATAATACTCTCAGGATGTATAACAACCTTTATGTGGTCCGGAGAGATATTAAACAGCCACCTTGCTTCGATTACCTCAAACCCTTTATTCATTAAGGTAGCACTGTCAATTGAAATCTTCTTTCCCATTTCCCAATTAGGATGTCGAAGGGCGTCCTCCGGCTTTGCATTGATCATGCGATTGTAATCCCATCCGCGGAATGGTCCCCCTGATGCCGTCAAAATAAGATTTTCTATTTCCTTACTGTCCCGTAGACCTTCAAGGCATTGCATAATAGCAGAATGTTCACTATCAACAGGTAGTATTCGCGCAGCAGATTTTAACAGCGCGTCCTGTACAATCTTTCCACCTGCAACAAGGGCTTCCTTTGTAGCAAGAGCTATTTGCTTCCCATGGCGAATACACTCCATTACGGAAGCCAGGCCGGCTATTCCAACGACTGCTATCAGTACAAGATCTACGTCCGGTAGAGCGCAAAAGCTTGTTAAACACTTTTCGCCAAATTCCGTATGAATATGATCTGGAATATCCTTCAAAGCATTTTTCCCTTTTACAGGATCAACAATACCTACATATTTGGGTTGATATTTTTTAATTTGTGAACACAACAACTCCGTATTACTGTAGGTAGTCATAGCATAGACTTCAAACATATCTGGATGTACATCAATGAGTGAAAGAGCTTGGGTACCAATTGACCCGGTCGATCCTAAAATGGCAATTTTTTTTCTCAAGTCCATCCTTCTACTTTCTATTTGTTAATAATTAGCACGAAATAAAAATATATAACCGGTGCAGTAAATAGTATACTATCAAAACGATCCAGCATGCCTCCATGACCTGGGAAAAAACCACTGAAATCTTTGATACCGGTATATCTTTTTATTGCAGAGGCTGACAGATCGCCAATTTGAGCGAAAACTCCGGCTAGAAATCCCATTATACTATAATGAAACCATTGAATGTCAGAATAGAGGTAGTATTCAAATATGAAACCCAAGATACTGCTGACAATAATACTCCCCAAAAACCCACCAATAGAACCTTCAATCGTTTTCTTTGGACTTATTTGGGGGCAAATTTTATGTTTACCAAAGGTTATGCCCGTAAAGTAGGCAAAAGTATCTGTGGTCCATGCTGATATCAAAACGGTGGATAAGGCGATTGTTCCTAATAAGTAGGGCTGCAGATATTTGATAAAAAGTAAAAACGATAGAGGAATTACCGGATAAACCATGCAAAAAATCGTGGAAACTACAGTTCGGAATTTCTGCTTACCCTTATATATCATCAATGCAATTGAAGCAAGAGAAAGTATTGTAAACAATGCAAATACTCCCATCATTCCCTTCAGCTGAAAAACAGGCAATAGGAGCAAAACAAAAAGATAACCGATTAACCGCTGAGGAGAAAAGAAAGCCTGTTCCATAGCATTGTAAATCTCAGTCAAACAAACGAACATGAGACATATAAGAGAAAGGTTATAATACCACCCTCCCAAATAAATCACAAGAACCAAGTACAGAATCCCCAGTGCAGCACTTACTATCCTTTTGCCAATCAAAATTCTACTCATCCCTTCCAAGCGTAGTAGAAATGCCTCCAAAGCGCCGATTACGGTGTTGATAATCCACTAGAGCACGAATATATTCATCTTCGTCAAAATCAGGCCAAAGAATATCCGTGAACCAAAATTCGGCATATGCGATTTGATACAACAGGAAATTGCTAACCCTATACTCACCACTTGTACGAATCACTAGGTCCGGATCAGGGATATTGGCAGTGTAAAGGGTACTTGAAAACATTTCCTCATCAATATCATCGATCTCAATTTGTTGTTCTTTGACCCTTCGGGCTATGTCCTTTATGCCCCGAATAATCTCTGCCCTGCTTCCATAATTTAAGGCAATGTTGACCATTAATCCAGTATTATTCCTCGTTGTTTCCCCCGCGTTGATCACTTCTTTTTGTGCATACTCAGGCAGTGCTTCAATTTCACCAATGACACGAATCTTCACGTTATTTTTGTGAAGCTCAGCTAATTCCTTTTGCAGGTATTCTACCAGCAAATCCATTAGCCCTTTCACTTCCTGGGGAGGTCTTTTCCAGTTTTCTGTGGAAAAAGCATAGAGGGTCAAATATCTTATCCCCAGATTTGCACTCGTTTCGATAATCGCACGTAAACTCTCCACACCGGCGCGATGGCCCATTATTCTAGGTAATCCTCTTTTCTTTGCCCAACGGCCATTGCCGTCCATTATAATGGCTACATGCTCTGGAAGGGAATCAAGATCCAACTGATTTTTTAAATGCTTTCTATCCAAATAGCCTCTTCGGCTAAAAAAAACCCTTAACCAATTCAATTTCACACAGCCCTTCCTTATTCCATCTCGGCATCATCGCCAATTCTTTCTATAATTAATTGATAATAGCTACACAAATAATATGTTTCATTAAGGTGCACTTTAAATATCAAGAAATTATCCCAAGACATTTTGCCTTGGGAGTATATTTAGAAAATGTTATTCGAATTCATGATACGTCGACTGAAAAGCTGCAAACCACTAGCTCAACCTCAACGACTTCGGTCTTCGCACTGTTATCATAAACTACTCTTTGGCGTACTACTCTTTCTTCTCCTCTTGCTCCGTGGGATCTTTTTCGCGACGAATATGGAATGATTACTATGTTTTTGCAGCCATTCTGTCGTAATATCTGCTCCGCATGATAACGTTTTTTCCCGAGCACATCAGGTATAATCACAAGATTTATACCTCCATGATTTCTTTTTCCTTTGCCGCTACTATGTCATCAATATCTTTAATGAATTGATCAGTGAGTTTTTGAACTTGTTCTTCCCCACTTCTCAATTCATCCTCTGTAATGACGCTTTCTTTCTTTAGCTTTTTCAGTTGCTCATTCGCTTCGCGCCGAATACTTCTTATCGCAATTTTAGACTCTTCGCCTTTCTTCTTTGTGATTTTTACAAGTTCCCGTCTTCTCTCTTCCGTTAATTCAGGAAATACAAGCCTTATCACTTTTCCATCATTCATTGGATTAATACCTAGATCTGACTTCTGTATGGCTTTTTCTACTTCAGGTATCATTTTTGTATCCCACAAGGAAATCACAAGAAGTCTAGGTTCAGGAGATGTAATATTGCCCAGCTGGTTTAATGGTGTAGGAACACCATAATAATCGACCATGATTCGATCAAGAAGCTGAGGATTCGCTCTCCCTGCTCGAAGCCCTACAAGATCCTTCTTTAGCACATTGGTCGTTTTCTTCATCTTATCCTGAGCTGTATCAAAAACACCTTTCATCATATTGATACCTCCTTCTTCCTATTCTATTTTATAAGATTTCTTATGGATGTACAACCAATTCTTACATAAAACTTCTGCATCTATAACAGATAATGAAACTTTTGGCGCTAACGAATGATAGTCCCTATTTTTTCACCCATTACAGCCTTTTTTATATTATGAGGCTGATCTAAACCGAAAACTATGATAGGAATCTTGTTGTCCATGCATAAGGAAATCGCTGTAGTATCCATAACGCCAAGGCCACGATTCAACACTTCAATATAATTGATCTCATCAATCTTTTTAGCGCCATTGACTTTGTGAGGATCTGCATCATAAACACCGTCCACATTTTTAGCAAGTAATATCACTTCCGCTTCTACTTCAGCAGCCCTCAATGCAGCAGTGGTATCAGTTGAAAAATACGGGTTTCCCGTTCCACATGCGAAAATTACGATGCGCCCTTTTTCAAGATGTCTGATAGCACGGCGCCGTATATAAGGTTCGGCAATTTGACGCATTTCGATGGCTGTTTGCACACGCGTTTGCATGTTTTTATTTTCCAATGCGTCCTGCAACGCAAGAGCATTAATGACTGTCGCCAACATTCCCATGTGGTCGGCAGTAGTTCTGTCCATGCCAACTCCTGACCGCCCCCTCCAGATATTACCGCCGCCAACTACAACAGTAATCTGTACACCCAATTTTGCTACTTCGATAATCTGATCAGCAATGGCACTCATCATTTCATTGTCTATTCCAAATCCTTTGGAGCCAGCAAGGGCTTCACCGCTTAATTTGAGAACAATTCGTTTATAAACAGGTGTATCCATTTTTGCATCCTCCAAATTAAATTTTATAATTGGTTTTACGGACAACAAACAGTTTGAAGTAAAATGAAAGGAGGAACATATCCTAAAAAAAGAGAACACGAACTGTGTTCCCAGTTTTATCACTATATTATTTGGTCTGGTTTAGAACCTCTTCGGCAAAATTATCTTCCCTTTTTTGCAGACCTTCTCCCAGTTCATATCGAACAAATCTGCGAATATTAATGTTTTCACCAATGGTAGCAATTTTTTCATTTACCAGGTCCCTGACGGTTTTGTCATTGTCCTTTATAAATTGCTGCTCCATTAAGCATACTTCATTAAAAAACTTCTCAATTCGACCTTCTACCATTCTCTCAATGATTTTTTCCGGTTTACCCTCGTTCCTTGCTTGACCCCTTAGAATCTCTTTTTCTTTCTCAATTACATCTTGAGGTATTTCCTCGCGAACAAGATATAGCGGATTTGACGCAGCAATCTGCATGGCAATGTCCTTAACGAAGAAACGGAATTCCGGGGTTTTGGCCACAAAATCCGTTTCACAATTCACTTCAACCAGAACGCCGATGCGACCACCGCCATGGATATAGGATTCTACAATACCTTCTGCAGCAATACGACCAGCTTTCTTAGCTGCAGTAGCCAATCCCTTCTCTCTCAAAATCTCTATGGCTTTTTCCATATCTCCATTTGTTTCCTGAAGAGCCTTTTTGCAATCCATCATGCCGGCTCCAGTTCTTTCTCGAAGCTCTTTAACTTGTGCAGCCGTAATCATCCGTTTATAACCTCCTTCTTATGTAATAAACATATCATACGTAAGAAAAGGGAAAGTAAGGCTATAGCCTCTTCTTCCCCCTTGCTTTCTTACAATTGCTCTTCTTCCATTTCCATCTGCTCGCCTTGTTTTCCTTCTAAAACCGCATCCGCTATTTTGGAGGAAATAAGTTTAACAGCTCGGATTGCATCATCATTTCCGGGAATTACATAATCCACCTCATCTGGATCACAGTTTGTATCAACTATAGCAACAACAGGGATGCCTAATTTCCTGGCTTCAGATACGGCAATCTTTTCTTTTCTTGGGTCAACCACAAAAACAATTCCTGGCAGATTCTTCATATTACGAATGCCGCCAAGATTCTTTTCGAGCTTTTCCCTCTCAAGACGTAATTTAATTACTTCTTTCTTAGGTAAAACCTCAAAATCGCCGTTTTCCTCCATCTCATCCAATTGGTTCAGACGATCAATTCTTAATCGGATCGTTTTAAAATTGGTTAGCATACCGCCCAACCATCTTTGATTAACATAAAACATTCCGCATCGTTTTGCTTCGGTTTCGATGGATTCCTGAGCCTGTTTCTTCGTACCAACGAATAAAACATCTTTACCTTCAGCCACAAGATCCCTAATGGCATAATAAGCTTCTTCAATTTTCTTTACAGTCTTTTGAAGGTCGATAATGTAAATTCCATTTCGCTCGGTAAAGATATATTCGCTCATCTTAGGGTTCCAACGACGTGTTTGATGCCCAAAATGAACACCGGCTTCCAAAAGTTGCTTCATCGAAATGATTGACATGATATTTTCACCTCCTTGTTTGTACCTCCTCTTGCATCATCTTATTCAAGGACTTGTTCTCAAGCACAACTTGAAAAATCAGCAAGAGTGTGTTTTTTTACCTCCAGTAGTATAACATAATAAGCAGATTGGTGCAATATAAAAATTGATGATAAAGGTAAAAATCGTCCCTTATCATCATACAGCAATCATTCTTCATCCGGCATATCGTCCTGCTGGGCATCCATTATTTGTTGGAAAGCGTCAAAAATCTCTTCCAATTCATCTTGATCATCTATACTGATATAAATATCTTCACCATCTTCGTTTTGATCGATCCTGAGAATAATTACTTCATCCTCGTCCTCATGATTCGCATGTTCAATAGGTGAAAGAATAACGTAATCATTGTCTCCATACTCTATTGTCATGATATGTTCAAATCTGACCAGTTGCTCATTTTCATCTATCAACTCTACAATATTGTTTAGTTCTTCCGCCATCAAAATACCCCATTTCTTTTAGAATTTGCATCCAGATAGCTCTGAAGGATAAAGATTGCAGCCAACATATCAACCTTTTTCTTTCTTTTCTTACGGCTCATATCCGCTTGAATAAGGGTCTTTTCAGCAGCTACCGTTGTAAGACGTTCATCCCAAAAAATAATTTGCTGTTGTAATTTTTCTTGTAATTTTGAAGAAAATTCCTTTACCTTTTCTGCTTGCGGTCCAAGGGTTCCATTCATATTTATTGGCAGGCCAATGACAATTTTCTCCGGTTTATACCTTGAAATGACCTGTGAGAGATATTTTATATCCTCTTCAATATTTCTTCTAAAATATGTTTCAACGCCTTGGGCAATCCATCCAAGTTCATCACTCACAGCTATCCCGATTTTTCTATCACCTATATCAAGCCCCAGAAAACGCAAAACCCTTTCTCCTATTCTGATTTAATTAAAGATCTAGAGTGTTCCAAGAAGACAAACAACGCCTTTTATAGTAAATCAGCTTCTTTGATATTATTTCATCCTCATCATTTATTATTCCATGAGTCTTATATCACCTTCAGGCAAAACAGTGGACATTTCGCAGCACAGTATCCACATAAAAAACATTTATCAGTCCGAACATGAACTTTGTTGTTATAAAGATATAATGCGCCTGCCCTACATGAAGATACGCATGAGCCACAACCTTCACACCAATCATGAACCATTAAACTTCTCTTTTGGGCCTCCAATTCTTTTCTGATATTCATGTCGATGGGTAATCCACTAAAGTAGTTTACGTTATATATTACTTCAGCAACATTTTGCATTCCTATCGCAATGGAGTCAAGATATGGAAGGGATAATATGTATTCGAGCGCTTTTTCTTTGCAAGATACCAGATGCCCACCACCCAGTGGTTTCATTGCAAAAATTCCTTTTCCTCCTTTGCGAGCCTCTTGCAATGCAGTTTCCATTTGCTGCCTTGTCCCATCTAAAATACCGATGCCGGAGTAATTGATGATCGGGTGAATGACCTCAAATTCCTTCACATTCCATGCATCTCTCACGCACCCTACCATATGGGTCGATATCCCTATAGCCCGGATATAGCCCTTCTCTTTCATTTCCAAAAAATAAGAAACCGCATCCCAATGTCCTCGGAATGTATGAATACTCTCCTGTTCATGGAGCATGAATACATCAATATAATCACGCCTAATACCCTTTAAAGCTTTTGTTAAGGTCGCTTCTGCAGTTTTTCGATCATATGCATATGATTTGCTGCATATCACAATCTCGGGATGCCTCTTTATAATTTCCTTAATATAAGGATATGTATCATATAGATCTGCAGTGTCAATAAAATTAACCCCTAATTCAATCGCTTTTTCGATCACTTTAACGCCTTCTTGAAGGGTCATATTCTTTTGTAGTGGGCTGATAGTAAGAGAACCAAAACATAAACGCGAGACGGAAATTCCCGTCTTACCTAATTCATTGTATTGCAATATGCAATCCTCCAAAACTATTCTTGATGGTTATTCTTTATATAATATCTGACTATTTCCTCAAGTAATTCATCTCTTTCCAAACGGCGAATCATGTACCGTGCGTTATTATGACTTGTTATATAAGTTGGATCTCCGGAAATAATGTAACCAACAATTTGATTTATGGGATCATATCCTTTTTCCTTTAATGCATCATAAACGCTAATAAGAATCTCGCGGGCGGCATCAGAATGATCTTTTTCCACTTGAAACTGCATCGTTTCTTGAAAATCCTTGCTCATCGATAAAAACCACCTTTACGATTTAATTTCAATTGTACTATATATAATATCCTAAAAACCATTTTTTTTCAAACTCTATGATGCATTTTTAGCATGATATTTAATATGAATCTTTCATCTAAGTTATTATAATGGAAGGGTAGTCAAGTCCAAATTAGTGTGTAAATTACCTCGCTGATGGTGATATAAGGTACCTAATCAGCTAATAGCCATAAGCGTTTATGCCGCGAAAGCTGTTGATAATGAGTGCATGGCATGTTAGGCTGATAGCTGGGCATCATCCCTTCATCGAAGCCTAGCCCTTCTATAGCGAGGGTGATGGCTCCGATGCCGGAGAACATGCCATGAGAGGCTCGTTGTCAACAGACCGTGGAATAAATACGTGTTCTAAGCAGCAGTACTGGGCTTTGACTCCTTATTCTGCGTTTGGTAGTACAGCTGCATATCAAAGTATTTGCGCCCTGTCTGCCACTTTTCATCCTGATCCATCAATAGGGCACCCATGGGCCGGATGACGGATGCCGCATTGGGAAAGATTCGAATCACCCGTTCTCGACGGCGAATTTCCTGGTTTAGTCTTTCCACACCGTTGGTTATACGAAGCCGTTTTCGATACTTTAGGGGCAGTGCAAGAACAGCTGTTATATCATCAAATGCTTCGTCTGGAAGAGCTGTAGCTTTCGATGCTTCATTTTCGTACCTTTGAATAATCTGGTCTCTGATCTTACGAGCACTTTCTAGATCAACAGCCTCATAAAGCTGGCGAAGGTCTTCATTAATCTCAGACTGTAGTCCTTTCGGTGTACGATCCAGCATGTTCCTGGAAAAGTGGGTTTGACAGCGCTGCCAACTGGCTCCTTGAAAATGTTTTCTAACAGCGTTAACTAGCCCTTTGTGGTCATCAGAGGTAACCAGGTGAACATTCTTTAGTCCTCGGTCTTTAAGGGAAGAGAAGAATTCACCCCAACTGCTTTCTGATTCGCTGTTGGCTAATTGAAACCCGGTGATTTCACGATGGCCTTCCTCGTTAACGGCAATGGCAATCAACAAACCTCTTGACTGTATACGGCCATTTTCCCGTACCTTTACATAGATGGCAAAGGGATAATGGCACTTGAGAGGGCGTGTTCTAAAGGCTTCTACCTTAGGATCCAAGTTTTTGCAAAGAGCTGAGACGGTTGATTTGGAGAATTTCTTTCCACATAGCTCTTCGGTAATTAATTCTACCTTTCGAGTGGAAACACCATTGATGACCATCTCCATCATTGCCAGCACCAGCGCCCGTTCACTACGCTGATATCGGGCAAATAGCTCTGTAGAAAACTGCCCATTGCGATGCCGGGGAACCCGCAGTGTAAGTGTGCCCACTCGAGTAGTCATCTCCCTATCTCGGAATCCATTGCGATATGCGGTTCTTTCTTCAGTGCGCTCATAGGGCTGGGCTCCTATTTGCTCTGTAGATTGGGCTAAAAGAACCTGATTGAAGATTTCTTCCATTAATTTGGAGAATGCTTCATCCCTACCATTCGATAAAAAAAGTCCGTGCAAAAGTTCTTCGGTTATAGTAATATTAAACTGAGCCATGGTTCATCCTCCTCGGTTTGGTATTTGTTTAGGCAACTATATTTTAACCGAGGTATGGGCTTTGGCTCAACTTCTTTTTACACCATTATATAGACTTAATCTGGAAGGGTCTAAAAGTTAGATATCGTGAAAACTTTTTTATGTTTTTCGATAAATTAGCTCTTTATATAATGCATTCAGTATGATTTTTAGAATCAACATAAAAGGCACAGCAATTAGCATTCCAAATACCCCTATCAGATATCCTCCTGCCATAACGGAAAGCATTACATATATTGGGTGGATGCCAACGCTATATCCGATAATTCTTGGAGATATGAAGCCACTTTCTATTTGCTGAACAATCACAATAATAAGCAAAGCATATAGTAAATTTCTCTTAGATTCCAAAACAGCGATGATGAGAATCGGCACAGCTCCGATAATAGGGCCAAAATAGGGGATTACATTGAATACACCCATGATTACACCTAGGATAAGAGAGTATTTTATCCCTACTGCCATAAGCCCAATACTTGTAAGGGATCCTACAACAATGGATATGATGAGCTGTCCCCTAAGGAATTGATGAAGAACGATATGGATTTCCGCTCCTATTTTCTTGACTTTTTTACGGTATTTTCCTGGAATAAAATAAAGCAGCTGCTTTGCAAAATATTCACGATCTTTTAACAAATAGTAAGACATGACAGGTATTATAACAATCCAATCGATTTTTGATATTGCCATACCGGATACAGCCATAACACGGTTGGTAAATCGGATCACCCATCTCTCTATTGAATAAATGCAGTCGCTAATTTGTTTCTGAAAAATATCCGATATTCCCATGGATTCAAGGATCTTTTGAAAACGCTCAAAAATGCTTCGTCCATGGGATAGGTATTCGGGGATTATCTTCGTAAGCCCTTTTATTTCAGAAAAAAATATTGGGATAATATAGATTAAAAGGAAGGCAAATCCACTTACAAGCGTACAGTATAAAATCAATAAGGCGAAAAAGCGGGGAATACGTTTCTCCATAATCATGATAAATGGATTTACAACATAAGCAAACATAATTGACAAAAGAACTGGCGTGAATATATGTAGCACAAATCTGCGAAAATATACGAGAATTGTTATGATGATGATTGCTACAAGAATACGCCGTATACTTGTAGCAAGTCCGGAACTAGAACGAGAAATCAAACTAACCACTCCTCGGGTTTTGAAAAATAGAATGTTATATAAAAGAAGAAAGCGCTTTTGCTTTCTTCTTCATGGCAGTTTATTCAATTTGGTCCTCTGCTTTCAGACCGGTATAGTTATGAAGCATATCTTTGCTTTTATTTATTATTTTTCGCCTTGTTTCACTGCTTATTTGTGGCAACAAAAACATACCTGCTGTCATCCCTAGCATGCTTCCTGCTATGAAACCTCTTAGATATTTGCTTTTCATAGGATTCTCTCCTTTTCTTTGCTATTTATATCCTTTTATCATCTTCAACTTGTATTACTAGCTTTCCATTAATAAACTCAATATGATTTAACTTTGTGACCAACCTTCTTCCATGGAACACATCATCGAAGAAGCCTTTTGAGATTTCAAACCCTTCTACCAGTCCTGTTTTCTCATCTATGACGATATTGCTAATCTGGCCTAGCTCGCTGCCTTCTTTTGTGATCACAGGAGCTCCCAATGTGTCTGAGAATTCCTCAAGATCAGCATATGCCTCGATGTTGGAGGAGGCTCGTTCACGTTTTACATTTACAATGACGGATACATCTCCCAAAATGACAATATCCTCGAGGGGTATAAACCGGCTTTTTTTAAGCAAACCTTCTCTCTGAATAATGAGTCCTTCTATCTTTCTTTTCCCATTTTGATACACGATATCCTTGATCCTGCCTATCTGATTACCATCTCTTTTATTGATAACAGGTAATCCGATTATTTCGTCTCCCCTTTTCAATGTAACCACCCATTCGTACTCCTTATCGCTTCATCTCCTTTACTAATAAAGCTCTTTTTCATATGTAATATTATCTTTCCTCAAAACAGAAAAAAAATGAACTGTAAACGGAAAAAAAGCAGATTGCTACTTATTCGCAAAAAAAACTCGTACCTTGCTAACAAGGTCGAGAATTGTACATACATTGCGTCTTTGACTAACAATTATACAATGATAGCTCAAATATCCTGCTTATATGCCGATATGATTTTATCCTTTGTCAATCATGGCAATACGCAAGAAAATCCAGGGTGTCTTACCGGAAATTTCATAATATGTAGCAAAATATGTAGCGAACATCCCAATCAAGTTAGGATGTCGCCATTTCCCGTTGCTTATTACGATAGTCTTCAATAGCCGACTTGAGTGCCTCTTCAGCCAGGACGGAACAATGCATCTTAACGGGAGGAAGTCCACCCAATGCTTCTGCAACTGCTTTATTGGTTATCTGCAGCGCTTCATCAACGGTCTTCCCCTTTACCATCTCTGTTGCCATGCTGCTAGTTGCTATCGCGGCACCGCAACCAAAGGTCTTGAATTTAACATCCACAATAATGTCATTTTCAACTTTGATGTATATTTTCATTATATCGCCACATTTGGCATTTCCAACCTCACCAATACCATCAGCATTATCAATTTCACCGACATTACGAGGATTGATGAAATGATCCATTACTTTCTCACTATACATGCTTCAAATCTCCTTTCCTCTGGGCAAATAGTGGTGACATCTGTCGTAATCGTTCTACTATGCTGGGCAAGACCTCCAAACAATATTCTATATCTTCCTCGCTGTTTTCATCTCCTAGAGTCAAGCGAAGGGAACCATGTGCCAATTCATGACTCAACCCTATTGCAAGCAATACATGGGAAGGATCCAAAGAACCGGAAGTGCATGCAGACCCACTGGACGCTGCAATTCCCTTTAAATCCAAACTTAACAATAGAGATTCGCCTTCAATAAACTCAAAACTGAAATTTACATTCCCCGGGAGTCGCTTGGTTGGATGGCCATTTAATTTCACGTAAGGAATTCGTTCTTTAATTCCTTTTATTAATTTGTCACGCAGATAAAGAAGATGTTCATTATGTTCTTTGAAATGTAGAGAAGCCAGTTCAATGGCTTTCCCTAAACCAACAATACCGGGAAGGTTCTCCGTACCAGCCCTCCTATTTCTTTCTTGCGCTCCACCGTGAATGAAATTTTCCGTTCTTATACCTTTGCGCACGTATAAGGCACCTACACCTTTGGGACCGTAAAGCTTGTGGGCAGAAAGAGAAAGCAAATCGATACAGGATTTTTCAATATCAATATCGACATTTCCAACTGCTTGTACGGCATCGGTGTGAAAAACAATGCCCCTTTCCCGTGCAATCCTCCCAATCTCTGGGATTGGCTCAATCGTGCCAATTTCATTGTTGGCATACATGATGCTAACTAAGATGGTTTGATCCGTTATAGCAGCTTCAACCTGTTCAGGTGTCACAAGACCGTATTGATCAACCGGCAGATAGGTTACCCTATACCCCTGTTTCTCGAGATATTGACAAGTATGCAAAACTGCATGGTGCTCGATAGCAGTTGTAATGATATGATTGCCTTTCTTACGATTGGCGTAAGCTACTCCCTTTATAGCCCAATTGTTTGCCTCAGTCCCACTGCCTGTAAAAAAGATTTCAGCCGGTTTGGCATTTAAGGCAGCAGCTGTCCTTTCACGTGCTTTATCCATTGCTCGTTTAGCTTCTCTGCCGAAAGAATGAATGCTTGACGGATTTCCATACCAATCCGTAAAAAAGGGAAGCATTTCTTCAAGAACTTCCTTCTCGACATAAGTAGTAGCAGCATGATCCAGATAGACTTTCTTGTCCATTTTCGTTCTCTCCTTAGTTTCGAGTTGCTCTCCAATATTATATATCTTAGAAAGCCGAATATTCTATACCAAAACAATAATCCTGATTGTTTTAGTAATCATTAAATATAATACATATAAGCATTATTGGCGTTTATTTTTTTGTAATCCTCCAACATATCCTGAAGAGTAATCGAATCAATCACTTCATTAATGCTGTCCCTGACTTTCTCCCATATGATCCGTGTTACACAATAATCTGCCTTCACACATTCAACCGGTTCATCTTCAATGACGCATTCTGTTGGAGCAACCGGTCCTTCAAGCACTTTCAAGATATCACCTACGGTTATCTGGCTAGGTTCCATGTTTAACAGATATCCTCCTTGTGCTCCACGGACACTCTTTACCAAACCGGATTTTCGCAAAACAGAGATAAGCTGCTCAAGGTAAGGTTCGGAAATCCCTTGACGTTCAGCTACATTCTTTAAGGGAATAGGACCATCACCATAATGGAGGGCTAGGTCAAACATTGCTTTTACTCCATATCTGCCCTTTGTAGAAAGTTTCATCGTATCACCTCACTTTAATTCCAAGTCTGTAACTCGGAATTAATTCTAAAGTAACACATTTTGCTTTTCATGTCAATATTTCCGTTTTAATTTCTACTATTCCAGTCGAATTTATTATATGATTTTCTGCATTTCCCATTCAATCTTACAACACCCTTTAGTGATCCTAATGAATGTCATAATAAGCAAAGGATGCGGATTTCCCGCATCCCTTATATGTCTGCCATGAAGTTCAGATTTCATTTCAACATGATGGAACAAATCACGACTTCCAAACATATCTCCCTAATTTATTCAATCATACTAGTATATCTTCCGGATAAAGGGGAAATTGCCTGCACAAATCAATGACTTGCCGTTTGATAGATTCCAAGTTATGATCTTTAGTCATCAAAGCGGCATCGATCAATCCGGCAATCTCTTTCATTTGTTCTTCTTCCATACCTCGGCTTGTGACAGCAGGGGTTCCAATTCGGATGCCGCTTGTAATGAAGGGACTCCGGGTATCAAAAGGAACTGAATTCTTATTGACAGTTATATTCACCATATCCAATTTTTCTTCTGCCTCTTTACCTGTTATCTCCTTATTTCGCAAGTCAACCAGAAGGAGGTGATTATCAGTTCCACCCGATACCAAATCATATCCTAGATTTTCTAATTCCTCAGATAGGGTCTTCGCGTTCAGCAAAATCTGACGTTGATAT
Organism: Clostridia bacterium; assembly: GCA_050952525.1. Lineage (GTDB taxonomy): Bacteria > Bacillota > Clostridia > Christensenellales > JBMNLC01 > JBMNLC01. The sequence continues at coordinate 98,065 of JBMNLC010000012.1, forward strand.
TCAATAAAATCAGAAGACATGGCTTCCTTAAAGCATATAGCTTTTCCGGCAATGATATGCAACAATGGCCCTCCTTGAGTCCCTGGAAAAATAGCTTTATCAATGGCTTTTGCGTATTTCTTCTTGCACAGAATCATCCCACCGCGAGGACCTCTAAGGGTTTTATGGGTGGTCGTTGTCACAAAATCAGCAAACGGTACCGGACTTGGGTGAAGCCCTGCAGCAACGAGTCCTGCAATATGGGCCATATCTACCATCAAATAAGCGCCTACTTCGTCCGCGATTTCCCGAAAAAGCTTAAAATCAAGAACTCTTGGGTACGCACTTGCACCTGCAACAATCATTTTAGGCCGGTGTTGATGGGCTAAGTTCCTGAGTATATCGTAGTCGATATATTGATCCTCTTTTCGCACACCGTAAGGGACAATATTGAAATATTTACCGGATATATTAACAGGACTCCCATGCGTCAAATGACCTCCATGGGAAAGATCCATTCCTAGGATAGTATCTCCTGGCTTTAACATAGCAAAATAAACGGCAATATTAGCTTGAGCTCCGGAATGGGGTTGTACATTGGCATGTTCGGCTTGAAAAAGCTTCTTTGCCCTGTTTATAGCCAAATTCTCAATAATATCAACGTATTCGCATCCTCCGTAATATCTTTTCCCTGGGTAACCTTCCGCATATTTATTGGTTAAATGACTACCCGATGCTGCCATGACGGCTGGACTTACAAAATTTTCAGATGCAATAAGCTCTATATGATCTCTCTGCCGTTGCAATTCATTTATAATAGCTTGGCCCACCTCATCGTCAATCTGAAAGATTTCCTTAATATCAATCATTCATGTTCCCCCCTAATCCATATGTTAGGCATTATTCCTTTATGATTGTTCGTGTTTTATTTCTTATTATAAGAACATTTCTCTTAATTTACAAGTAAAAAAGAAAAATGTTTATAAAAAAAGATGCATCCAAATTAGATGCTTCAATGAATTCAGCCTCCTAGATATGCTTTTTAATCATTTCTTCAAGCTCAGCTTTCGGTCTTGCACCGATGACATGATCCACCGGTTCTCCATATTTGAACAAATAAATTGTAGGAATGCTCATTACTCTGTACTTCATTGCGATTTCCCTTTGTTCATCCACGTTAACCTTTCCTACTATTATCTGCCCATCATACTCATTGGCCAGCTGATCGATAATAGGAGCCACCATCCTACAAGGGCCACACCAGGAAGCCCAAAAATCTACCAATACAGGTTTGTCAGATTCTAAAACCTTGGAATCGAAGTTTTCTATGGTGATTTCGATTGTTTTTTCTGAAGCCATGATATAAGTCCTCCTTTCATATACACGATACAGTTATTGATTTTCCCTATGGGTGATTAATCTAAGCATTTTCGGTGAAAAACGGTTCTCTTTTTGCCACAGGGGTTCAAACCGTTTTATCATCATAAAAGACAATACTGTTAGCAGGATACCGCAAAGGCCACTGAATATTTCCCGGTTGCCTTGAAGTCCCAATTCTGGTAAAAGGTAATAACCTATTCCCATTCCAATAAGAAGGGTCAGCAAGGGGATAAGATATACAATCCCAGAAGCTTGAAGGAATTTTGAAACTTCTAAATCAACTTCCACTAAATCACCAATATTGGCTTTCAGATTGTTGTGTACCTTCAGAAGCATCCTATTATCCTGACCGGCCATTGAACAAGCGCCGCATTTTTCACATGCAGAATTGCGTTCAAAACGTAGGATGGCCGTATCATCTTTAATACCAACAACCTCACCGATTTCCTTCATTCTCTTTCCCCTTCTCTCCTTTCGTTGTTTCCGGACTTCAAAAGATCCTTTATCACTTCCCCAGCTATTATCAGGCCAACAACTGAAGGCACAAAAGCAATACTGGCCGGAATGGCTCTTTTTTTCGTACAAACCCTCGAATTGTTGGTACACACACAGTGGCTTCGACAGTCATATTCAATTTCTTTTAGCGGAATGGGAGGCTCCTTTGAATAGACTACCTTTAATCGGGACACACCTCTGCGCTTCAGCTCACGTCGCATCACTTTCGCAATGGGATCAACGCTTGTCTCATATAGATCCGCAACTTCAAAACTCGTTGGATCCATTTTATTGCCGGCTCCCATGCTAGAAATAATAGGAATCCCCTTTTCGAAACATCGGGTTGCCATATCGATCTTTGCAGAAACAGTGTCAATCGCATCTATGACGTAGTCATATTCCGGGCATATGAGCTTCTCACCATTCTCATGAGAATAAAATAACTGATGGATTTCCACCTGAGCTTCAGGGTTGATGTCCAAAATTCGTTCCTTCATCACTTCTACTTTAGCTTTTCCTATGGTTTTATGAGTCGCATGTATTTGTCTGTTAATGTTCGTAAGGCAAACGCAATCGTCATCAACCAGAACCAAATGTCCAACCCCGGATCGAGCTATGGCCTCTACAGCGAAGCTTCCCACACCGCCAATTCCAAATATGGCGACCTTACTTTTACGTAATGTATTAAGCCCTTCTGTACCAATTAACATTTCAGTTCTGGAAAACGCATGCTGCATAGCAACTCTCCTAATCTATACTTATATTTAACCATATAAATGGGAAATAAACATAAAAGATATGGACAACTTAGCCTTACAATAAAACCTTCGTCAATCCTTCAAGCGGACATGAAGCTCATCCAACTGTCTTTCGTCCACCGTTGATGGAGCTTCTGTCATAGGGCAAGAAGCATTTTGCACCTTGGGAAAGGCAATCACATCACGGATGGAATCTCTCCCGGCCAAAAGCATAACAAGACGATCAAGGCCATAAGCAATACCACCATGAGGAGGAGTACCGTATTTGAAGGCTTCCAAAAGAAAACCAAATCTTTTCCATGCTTCCTCCTTTGTAAAACCTAGGACGGAAAGCATCCTTTCTTGGAGCTCGACATTATGAATACGAATGCTTCCACCACCAATCTCCACACCATTCAATACGATATCATAGGCTTTTGACCTGACTTTTAAGGGCTCTGTTTCCAGTAAATGAATGTCTTCATCCATGGGTGAAGTGAAGGGATGATGCTTGGCTACGTAACGTTTTTCCTCTTCATCATATTCAAGAAGGGGAAATTCGGTCACCCATAGAAGATTGTACTGATCTCTTGGTATCAGCTTCAATCTCTGACCAAGCTCTAAACGCAACTGTCCCAACGCGTCAAAAACAATATCGTCTGTATCAGCAATAAAGAAAAGTATGTCTCCTGCTTGCCCATCCATTCTGCGAATAATCTGATTCATTCGATCTTCAGTGAAGAATTTGGCGATAGATGATCGAATACCATCCTCAGTAATCGTAACCCAAGCCATTCCCTTTGCTCTGTATGTTTTTACAAAATCCACGAGGCTGTCAATATCCCTTCTGGACATCAGAGATGCAGCCCCCCTTGCATTAATGCCGCGAACGCTGCCGCCCCTTTCAACCGCATTTCGGAACACCTTGAATTCCGTATCCCCGACTAAATCACTGATATTGATCAATTCTAAGCCGAAACGTGTATCCGGTTTATCTGAACCAAAACGTTCCATAGCTTCTTTATAGGTAATTCTCGGGAAGGGTAGCTTGATATCCATATCAAGGGCTTCTTCAAAAATAGCCGCAATCAAGCCTTCATTTATTGTAATAATGTCATTCATTTCCACAAAAGACATTTCCATATCAATTTGTGTAAATTCCGGCTGACGGTCTGCTCGAAGGTCTTCATCACGAAAACATTTTACAACCTGAAAATAGCGGTCAAAGCCAGATAACATTAAAAGCTGTTTGAAAAGCTGGGGAGATTGGGGAAGGGCGTAGAATTTTCCAGGATGTACCCTGCTGGGCACAAGATAATCCCTGGCACCTTCGGGTGTGCTCTTCGTCAGCATAGGTGTTTCGATTTCCAAGAATCCGTTACTATCCAGGTAATCCCTTACGCATTTAGTAATACGATGTCTGAGAAGAAAAACTTTTTGCATATTGGGTCGCCGTAGATCCAGGTAACGGTACTTTAAACGTAAAGCCTCTGATGCAAGATTGTCGTCATCGATATAGATCGGCGGAGTTTCCGCTTTGCTTAACACCTTCAATTCATCACATACAACTTCCACTTCTCCCGTAGCCATATTCGGATTAATGTTTTCTGGAGAACGCTTAACCACCTTTCCCTTTACCGCAAGCACGTATTCGCTACGTATAGATTCCGCCCAATGAAAAGAATCATTTTCTTTCGATAGCTCGAAAACGACCTGGACAATTCCGGTTCGATCCCGTAAGTCTACAAAAATCAGTTTACCTAAATCTCTCCTTTTTCGAACCCATCCCATTATAGTAACATCTTGATTAACATGATCGGAAGAGAGTTGACCGCACATGATGCTTCTTTTCCAATCACCTAATAACTGCTTCATTTTTCTGCCTCCTTGCTAAAAAGATCGTTCTGTTAAGTTAAATGAAAATTGAAAGCCTCGGACTCCTTAAGGTATAATAGTTTCAGCGCAAAACCCTATTACTCCAAAAGGAGGCCGAGGCCTATGGCTATTATACCACAAATTAAGTGTCCGCGCTGCAATTCTTCTGAACTTTATAAATTTGGCAAAGATCCTCATGGCTATCAAAAATACCAATGTAAATTATGTAAGCGGCAATTCGCACCTTTCTCTCCTAAAAATCCTAAGAAGTCAAAGGGGTATCCTAAATGCCCAAAGTGCGGTAAAGCTACTTTTATTCACCATGACTATAAGTATTATACTCAGTATCGATGTGGCCATAAAAAGTGTAATCACGCCTTTTCTATTGTTAAAGCTAATGCTGTCAGCGATGCTTCCTGTCAATCCCTTTATGGTAAGATAAATTTCAAAAGAATGAGATTCCCTTTGCATGTTATTATTACTGCCCTTAACCTGTTTTACCTTTGTAATACTTCTACAAGAAAAATCTCGCAATTCCTGTTTATTAACAATGGTATTAGAGTTTCTCATGTTACCATTGCTTCCTGGGCTAAAAAGTTTGCTCCCCTGTTTCATAGCATTGCTGCTAAACTTCATTGTTCTATTAATCTTAACTCCGATGAATGGCATGCCGATGAAACCGTTGTTAAGATCAATGGTAAAAAGTATTACATCTGGTTCGTCATTGACTCTGAAACAAGGTTTATTATTAGCTTCCACCTATCTCCTTACAGAAGTTCCTCCCAAGCTTTCACGCTCTTTTGTAATGCCAGAAAGTACGGAACTCCTGCCTGTATTGTTACTGATAGATATTGGTCGTATAATGTGGCTGTTAAAGCTGTCTTCCCCAATCCCAAACACATCAAAGTACAGTCTTTTAAGGACGATATTTCCAATAATATTATTGAATCCTTCTATGATACTTTTAAAGCCTGGTACAAAGCAAAGCGTGGTTTTGGTTCGTTTACTAGTGCCAATAACCTTATTGCCACTTTTATTTTCTTCTACAACTTTATACGGCCCCATTCATCGCTCAACAATCTCACACCTGCCCAGGTAGCCGGTGCGAATTACAGTGATAGAGACAGATGTAATTGGCTTTTTACCGCTTAACATATTTACTTTTCAATGTTCATGCCCTGTTATGCATTTGGCAGGGCTTTTTGCCATGCATTTCTTTGCCTTGCAGCCCTTGGTTACCTTTTATCTACTTAAATTTTGACTGTCAAGGACGGGCTCTGCCCGTTCATTTTATCCTTGACTGGAAAAATTTAAGTAGATATTCTTCTCCTGGGGCTGCATTTGTTAGATTTCGTTAGATATTCTAAGCAAAACTAAGCTCTTTTTTCATTTTTACTTAACAGCTCCAAAAAGATTCCTTTAGAAATAAAAAAACTTCTTATCCCTCAAAACAGGGACGAGAAGTTAACCCGCGGTGCCACCCTAATTGGATTCATATCGAATCCCCCTCGGTTCCATTACACATGGAAAATCGATTAAAGCAGCTCATGGGTGTCCTTCGGCTATTTCGATATAAAGAATGCTTCCAGTCACGGCATTCTCTCCCTGCTATATCTCCATAGCTTACTCTCCCAATCATCGCATACAACGATGTAAAACTGATTATGTGTCAAAATCATTATACCCTTATCGAAATACAGCAAGTCAATTATCTTTCAAAGGACGTCCAGTTTTAAAGGATGTCCAGTTTTTTTTGTATCATATCGTCAATCCGATGAATATAGTCCCCTATGCTCTTGACATTCGGGAATCTTTCCAGCCGATTCTCCTGAGGGTATATCCACTTCGTAATTGCACCTGCACCTAAAGCAAGAATGTTCCGATTTTCCTCCATAATCTGTATATTGTACGCACACTCCTTACCGGGATAACAATAGCCGATGTTCTCAAGGTTGCCCATCATGTACTTCTGGCGGTATAAGGTAATACGGAACCATCCCCATTTGCGCTGCCCATTCTTGAGAGATCATCAGCATCTGTTCGGCCTCTTCCTGATTTGGCAAAACATACTGTTCCAATTGGCTTCGCAATCGAGAAGCCCGTTTTATAGCTAATGTATGGACGGTGAGGTTCTCAGGGCGAAGTTTGCTAATTTCCTCTCAATGTATGTTCTACCATGGCAGGGGATTCCCCAGGCAAACCAATAATGATGTCCATGTTAATGATGGGAAAGCCGTAGGACCTGGCTAAATGAAAGATCTCGATGGTTTCTTTCGATGAGTGACACCGACCGATTCTTTTTAGTGTCTCATCATTCATCGTTTGAGGATTGATACTGATTCGACTCACTCCATATTCTCGCAAAACATGCAATTTCTCTGCATCCAAGCAGTCCGGTCTACCGGCTTCCACAGTAAACTCCAGGCTTGGAAAGTCCAGGTATCAACGATCCTAGCTTCTCAAGGAGTCCTCGCAAGGCTGTCCGGAGGGTACGGACGTTGGAGTCCCTCCCTCCTATATAGACATTACGGATGCTATATCCTTTATCACACGCACGTTCCAGCATGCAATCCATTTCCTTATACAAAGCGCATCTAGATACGGCTCAATCAAATCTTTACACGAGTCTATGCCATAGGAAGGAAAAGAGCAATACAGGCAGCGAGACCTACAGAAAGGAATACCGATATAAAGGTTCAAGTCCTTTGGGGAGCAATCAGCCAATATCCTTTGTTGGTTTTGCACTGTTTGAAGGAGCAGGCGTGACTTCTCTCTATCCACATCAAATTGCTCATATAAAGAAGCTTCAACCTCTTTTTCAGTTAAGCCTTCCCTGATCATTTCATGAACTATTTTGGTGGGACGGATACCCGTCAAAGCGCCCCAGGGTATTCTTTTACCAGTAAAGGACTTCAGAGCACAGTAAAAGCTCATTTTCAGGGATCGTTTCAAATACCTTTTATAGTCGGAGAGGATTCTCCTTTCCTCTAGTGGGACTGCGAAAGCAGTGGCTTGCAGCGACTTCATCACCTTGAATGATGGTGATTTTATTCTCCCAATAGCTCTCCGTTTCCCTCATGCTGATGGATAATCACAAGACCATCCCTTACAACCATCAGACTCATCCTTTAATCTCTCCAGGGATTCCTTGGGATAAAATAGCTGTATGACCTCACCCATATCATTCCAAAATCTTTCCAGCTCACTCTTTATAAAGATCATTTAGAAATATCACCTTTTTCCTAATGCGACTTTGCAGTAGACACTCGTTAATCCAACAGACCTATACCACTCCTCAGAAAAGGGGTTGCTCTCCAATTCAAATGTCCAACCGTCGTACCCTCACCGTGCCCTGGGTAAATCCGTGAATTGCTGCTCTTGGGTAAGAATCCTTGCATTGATCGAATGCATTAATTGATCAAAGCTGCCCCCCGGAAAATCAGTTCGACCAATCGATGATCTAAAGATACTGTCTCCGGCAAACAGAGTTTCACCAATTTTGTAGGTTACACTTCCCGGCGAATGGCCGGGGGTATCCAAAACATGCACCTCCAGGTTGCCAATTTGCAACATATCCCCATCATGGAGAAGAACATCGGGCTTGGGCTGAATGCACTCGGCACCCATGAGAAGAGATAGATTTTCTGCAGGGTTTGTGAGCATTTCCTTATCCAGGGAATGAATGCATACGGTAGCATGAGTATTTTGTTTTAAGTTGGATACTCCACCGATATGATCAAAATGCCCATGGGTAAGTAAAATGTGAGTCAGTATGATTTTTTCCTTTCGAAGCAGTGAAATGATTCGGTCCGCATTACCTCCCGGGTCAATGACTGCACCTTGTTTTGTTTCCTTGCAGAAGACAATATAGGTGTTTACTGACAATGGGCCTGTTACCAAATGGCGAATTTCCATATTTCCTCCTAAAAGTTTTTATGAGTGTCGATCAGGATAGTAACAGGTCCATCATTAATGAGACAGACCTCCATCTCTGCTTGATATTGGCCGGTGTGGACGGGCACTCCATGGGATTGCAAAGACTCTACTAGCTGATAATAGATTTTTTCTGCTTTATCGGCCGGAGCAGCACGCATGAAGTTCGGTCTTCTTCCTTTTCGACAATCACCATACAGGGTAAACTGGGAGACCAGTAGGATCTCACCATTTATCTCCTTCACAGAATGATTCATTTTTCCATTGCTGTCTTCAAAAATTCGAAGATTACATACCTTATCACAGAAAAGGCGAACATCTTCTTCACCATCATTATCGGTTATTCCAACGAAAACCAATAATCCTTTTCCAATACCGGAAATCGCTTTGCCCTGCACATATACCTTTGCTTTTTTTACTCTTTGAATAACTCCTCGCAAACCAATCACCCTTATACAAATTCAATTCATAAAAACACGAATTATTCTAGGCACTTACCCTAAACACCTCGACAATTTCGGGAAGTTTCTTAAATTGCCTGATAATCTTCTCTAGTTGTTCGGCATCAGCAATTTCTACAATCAGGTTAACGACTGCTGTCTTATTGCGATTTGTTCGAGCATTTATCGCTGTCACCACTATTTTCATTTCTGAAATCAGACTCGTAATATCAAATAGCAGACCATTCCGATCCGCTGCAATAATTTGAATTTCTGCATGGTATGAGGATTTCGAGCTCGGTTCCCAATCAACATCGACAAACCTTTCCGGTTCCACCGAAGGATCAGTAAGGTTGCTGCAGTCCTTGCGATGTATAGACACACCTCTACCCCTCGTAATATAGCCAATTATATCATCACCTGGTACGGGGTTGCAACATTTAGAGAAGCGCACCAATACATTGCTAACACCCTTTACCACTATTCCTTGTGTGGATAACAGGGGGCCTTTCTCATCCTTATTTCCCTGCTTTGTAATCGATTCTTCTTTTGCCTCTAGCTTCTTAAGCTTTTTCTGTTCATCTACGAGGCGTGTTATGATCTGGTGGCTGGTTATACCTCCATATCCTACTGCAGCATACATATCTTCAATGGAGTTAAGGCTGAATCTCTTCAGGATGCTCTCCAACCATTCAGTTTTCAGGAGCTGAGGGAGGGAATAACCCTGCCTCTTTGCCTCCTTTTCTAACATATCTTTTCCTTTGATTATGTTCTCCTCTTTAAGTTCTTTCTTAAACCATTGTTTGATTTTATTTTTAGCTTGGGAAGTCTTTACAATATTCAACCAATCACGACTGGGACCGCGGGAAGACGTTGATGTAAGTATCTCTACGATATCTCCAGTTTGCAGTTGATATTCCAAGGGTACAATTTTCCCATTAACCTTCGCACCAACACATTTATTTCCAATATCACTGTGAATTCGGTAGGCAAAGTCCAAAGGGATTGCTCCCTTGGGAAGATCAATCACATCGCCCTTCGGGGTAAAAACAAAAACTTCATCAGTAAACAGGTCAATCTTCAATGTCTCCATGAATTCCCGGGCATCCTTTAAATCATTTTGCCATTCCAATAACTCCCTCAACCAGGATAATTTGGAATCCAAGTCCGAATTATCCCGCCTGCCCTCTTTATATTTCCAGTGGGCTGCAATACCATATTCCGCTGTGCGATGCATTTCAAACGTACGGATTTGTATCTCAAAAGGTTCTCCATACGGTCCCATCACAGTCGTGTGAAGGGATTGATACATATTTGGTTTAGGTACGGCGATATAATCTTTAAACCGACCGGGTATAGGTTTCCATAGGGTGTGTACAATTCCTAGCACACCGTAACAGTCTTTTACTGTATCAACAATCACGCGAACAGCGACAAGATCATATATCTGATCAAAACTCTTACCCTGCAAAACCATTTTTTTGTAAATACTGTAAAAATGCTTTGGTCTTCCTTCAATCTCAGCATGGATGTTGATTTCATTGATATGTTTACGCAAAGTTTCTATGACGTGCTGGATATATTCCTCCCTTTCTTTACGCTTCATAGCTACTTTATCCACAAGATCGTAATAACCGTCTATATCAATATATCGAAGCGCTAGGTCCTCAAGTTCCCATTTAATCTTGAAAATACCCAGACGATGCGCTAAGGGTGCATATATTTCCAATGTCTCCTGAGCAATCTCCTTTTGCTTATTGGGATCAAGAAACTTCAAGGTGCGCATATTGTGAAGACGATCCGCTAATTTAATCAAGATAACCCGGATGTCTTTTGCCATTGCAAGAAACATTTTACGGAGATTTTCTGCCTGCTGTTCTTCCTTTGTCTTATATTCCAATCGGCCAAGTTTTGTGACACCATCAACTAATTCCGCAATCTCCACCCCGAATTGCTCCTGTATTTCCGAATATGTTACACCGGTATCCTCGATCACATCATGAAGTAATCCGGCAACAACAGTATCGATGTCCAATCCGAGATCAAACAGTATCTCAGCTACTTCGTATGGATGAACAAAATAGGGTTCTCCTGACTCCCTAAGTTGATTCTTATGGGCATTTTTCGCAAAGGCAAAAGCCTTTTTGACAATCTCATCACGGGGGGATGGATAGTTTTGCTGAATCTCCTTTAAGAGACGCTCCAATCATTTCACCTTCCTGATTGACTTTGCATATAGAATATAAGAACAGATTAGCACCGACAACGTGCCAAACATCTAAATCTGTTGCACTCTAACAATGTACTTTTCTTATATTCTATTATATTATATAATAATTAATTGTGGCAATTCATGTAGAAAAATAATGGTTGGTGAACTTACCAACCATTATTTTTTCATCAATATTTGGCCTGTCATGAAAATTGCACTATGGACGTAACTGGATAATCCTTTAAAACTTCCCTGCCATTCAAGAAGGTTAGTTCAATAGCAAATACAATACCAATGATCTCACCGCCGAGTTTTTCGACCAGCTTTGCAGTTGCCAAGGATGTTCCCCCTGTTGCGAGCAGATCGTCCACAATAACCACCTTATCGCCAGGCTTTATTGCATCTTTATGAATTTCCAAGATATCTGTGCCATATTCCAACTCATACTCATAGGCAATCGTCTCTGCCGGCAGTTTGCCGGATTTTCGCACTGGAACAAATCCTGCATTTATCGCATATGCCAGCGGTGCTCCAATAACGAATCCCCTTGCTTCAGGGCCTACTACAGTATCGATTTGCTTGCCTTCTAAAGCCATTGCCATCTGATCAATGAGTGTCTTATAGGCGTTCCGATTTTTCAGGAGTGTCGTGATATCTATGAATCGGATACCAGGTTTGGGGAAATCAGGGATAACTCGAATTATTTCCTTCAAATTCATCTTCATATCCTCCTAGTAACATATTGATGTCCTTTCGGAACAATTGATCAAAATATGATGTAATATTGTTAAACTTACGATAACAACTGCTTTGAGCCAGATCCTTTTTTTGACTAATTTGGTTCATGATAATACGAAAACCTTCATCTTTCGATTCAGTAAATGTTAGGAAACCAAGCTCATAGAAGATTTGCATAGCTATTCGTGTTTTCCATTCCATGACAGGGAAATTTGAACATCTTTTCAAATAGTCTATGAATGCATCAAAACTCTCATAAGGGATGCTTCTGTATGCATGCTTTTGAAAAAGCTTATAATACTTTCCCAATTCCTCTCTATCAAGACGTATATCTTCTATAAGAGCTCGTATATCCTCCGCTTCCCGGTCTCCATGAATCAGAAAGAGAGTTTGCTCCTTTCCTTTTGAAAGAATATACAATAAATAGTCCAGACAAAGAATGCCATCCCAAAGGATGATCCAACGATATTTTGAAAAATCAATCAGATCAGCCTCCGGTGCAACGATAACTGAATTATAGCCCAAAGGATCCTCAAGGGGATGCCCAAAATAAAAATCAGTCCAGTCCAAAAGGTCATGAGAATCCAACAAATGAAGAAGCCTTCTGTATCCTTCTTCATGATGTACAAGGATAGCAGTACCCTGTACATCCCTTTCTAACCGATCCAAAACAAGATGGTTTGCCCTATTTGGGTCTTGGATTCGTCTTAAATTCTGATATGGTTTTTCTTGTACAACACCATTATATAGAATTTGCTGCCAAAAAGCACGCATTAATTTATCTTTATCCCGCAATACACATTCCAAAAGATTCTCATAGGTTTGTACCAATCTTATGGATTTAATATTGCATTGTAAATTCTGAACACCATTCCATTCGTTAATTTCGGGGCTGATTATAAGATCATAATGGGTCTTGTTGGTTATTTGATCCTGTAAATAGGACAGTTTATAACCGATGCCATCCATCAAACGTGTTTCACTTCGAACACTGACTTTTAGATGAGCTCCCGTTTTTCCGACCTTTCTAGGCCATTGGAGACATACATCAGGGATGCGGAAAACCGGACTTGGATTCCCCATACCAAAAGGTTTTAACTGGGAAATATCTTCTACAAGAGAATGGTGAATATCCTCAAGAAAGAGATCCTTATCATAAGCTATGGATGGTACAAAGGCCCTGGGCGAATAAGCAGAAGAGAGGTATTGATTCATCCTCTCCTTCAGTTCCTGTACATGATCAATCGGAATAGATAATCCTACCGCTTGTTCATGACCGCCAAACTTGTGAAAAAGATCTTTGGATTGAAGTAATGCCTCGTAAAGATTAATGCCAGGAATGCTTCTCCCTGAACCCACTCCTTGATTGCCATCCTGGCAAATCAAGATGGTAGGCCGATGGAATCTCTCTACCAGTCTTGAGGCAACAATTCCAACAACACCATGGTGCCATCCCTCATGAGCTAGGATAATGGCTTTATCCTTTTGAAAATCGATGGATGTATCGATCAAATTCAGGGATTGGTTGAGAATTTCGTTTTCGATCCTTTGACGCTCCTCATTCTCCCTGTTTAGGCTTTCAGCAATTTGACGAGCTAAGGAAACATCTTCCGTTGTCAACAGGATAACACTATGCTTGCTATGACCAATACGTCCTCCCGCATTGATCCTAGGGCCAAGCCCAAAGGCGATTTCCCCTGCATCAATTTCTTTTTTATCATATCCTGCTATTTGTACCAATTGAGATATTCCAATCCGTTTTTTTTGGTTAATTGCTGATAATCCGAATTTTACAAAAACCCTGTTTTCACCCACTAATGGTACAACATCTGCTACAGTCCCTATGGCGATTAAATCCAGATATTCTGCAACTGATTCGATCCCACCCATAGCCTGAATAAGCTTGGCAGCCACCCCAACACCGGCCAAATATCGGAAAGGATATGCCTGATCTCTTCTTTTTGGATTAATAACGGCAATAGCCTTGGGAAGGACAACACCGCATTGGTGGTGGTCTGTAACGATCACATCAATCCCCAATGAAGAAGCATAATCAATCTCCTCCAAAGCAGCAATACCACAGTCAACTGTAATAATCAAACGGGTACCTTTCTCCGCAATCCCTTTAATGGCAGCTGTGTTCAATCCATATCCCTCATCATGGCGACTGGGAATATAGAAATCCACACGGGCACCCAACTGACGTAAACATAATAACAGAATAGATGTGCTCGTTACTCCGTCAACATCATAGTCCCCATAGATTGTGATCAGCTCGTTTTCCTGAATAGCTTTATTGATCCTCTCTACCGCTTTATCCATATCCTTTAAGCTGTAGGGATCGTGTAGCATCTCAAGACTTGGATTTAGGAATTCCAATGCCTTTTCCGGCGTATCAATTCCACGATAGAAAAGGATTTCTGCAACGACTTGACTGATGCCGCATGAAGCGACAAATTCTTTAATTTTTGTCGTTTTATCTGTTCGATATTCTAAAGATTTGTATTGAATCATGAATACGATCACCCTATTAGAAGAGCTTTCTGGCAAATAGAAAACTCTTCTTTATCAAATGCGCAAGTTGAGAAACTTCCGTCTATCTCTGTCTGTTTTGTCTAACAATGCTGGACTTTGCAATGAAGAAAAAGATAAATTTCGGAAAATTTAATCCTGATCTGAATTATTGAAATTTTCCTTTACATAAAGAGCAATGGCACATTCCAACCGTTTCCGTTCCATTTCACACCCTAATTCGTATGGATCCTGTATGTTCCCATTGAATTGATATGCATTGGCATGACAGCCCCCACTGCAATAAAATCTTGCCCAACAGTCTTTACATTTATTCTTTGAAAGAACATGATTATCCTTGAACATGCGCTGCATTGTACGATCGAAGCTCCCGTTTATATTGCCCATAAGGAACTCAGTTTTGCCTACAAACTGGTGACAAGGATATATATCCCCTTCAGGGGTGACTGCGATATATTCATTACCTGCTCCACATCCGGTCAGTCTTTTTATGACGCAGGGACCTTGACTTAAATCGATGTTAAAATGGAAAAAATGAAATCCCTTATTCTTGTTTCGATAATCCAAATATATCTCTGCCAATCGTTCATATTCATTCCTAATAGCAGGCAGATCATTTTCACTTAAACTGTAATCTTGTGACGGATCAGCAACAACCGGTTCGATGGATATTTCCTTAAAACCGTAGTCCGCCAATGCCTTCACATCTTCTGCAAAATCTAAGTTTTTGTTTGTATATGTTCCACGAATGTAGTAACTTCTCTGCTTCCTGGATTCAGTTAATTTCAAAGCCATGGGGTAAATTAGTTCGAAAGAATCCTTTCCTTTGACAGTTTTCCTCATTTCATTATGGATATCAGGTCGACCGTCAAGACTGACTACAACATTTTCCATTTCCTGATTAAGATATTCAATCACTTCATCTCGAAGGTTCAATCCATTGCTAGTTAATGTAAACTTGAACAATTTATCATGCTTTGTTTCGAGGTACCGGCCATAGGCTACGATTTCTTTTACCACCTGAAAATTCATTAACGGTTCTCCTCCGAAGAAATCCACTTCCAGATGCTTTCGATTCCCCGAATGAGCGACTAGAAAATCCAACGCTTTTTTCCCAGTAGCAGCATCCATAAGCATCCTATCTCCATGAAAATCACCGGTAGAGGCAAAGCAGTACTGGCATCTTAGATTACAGTCATGGGCTACATGAAGGCACATTGCTTTCAATACAGGTTCATCTTTATGGTACTTGTCCATTACTTCACCGTAATCATATTCTGTAAACAAGTATCCTTTGTTTTTCATCTCATGTATTTCTGCCAGTGCTTCGTCTATATCCCTTTCTTCATACTTCTGTTTCAAATTTTGAATGATTTCTCTCTCCTCAAGATTCTTATACTGATGGATAATCTCATATACGAGCTTATCTACCTGATATACAGCGCCGCTATTTACATCCAGAAGAATATATAAACCACAGCTCTGGAATGCATGTACCAAACTCATATCAAGTTCCTCCTGTCATATGTAAAAATACCAGTAACTATGCCCTGAAAAGGTGACTTGCTTTATTTATCTCTGAAACGCAAGCGATACCTCGACACAAAGATTTAGAACATAATAATATAATGCGACAACTTAAAAAGCAGTAATAGTAACTATTACTGCTTTTATCAACAGTATGTATTGATGACTCTATTCTTGTTGGCAGCTTTGATTACCTACTGTACACGAAGTCTTACATGCCGATTGGCAGGATGCCTGACACTCTCCGCAGCCGCCCTTTTCAATTGTTTCCTTTAGACACGGGGCTTGGACTATCTTTATATGCTTCATAAAATATCCCTCCTTGGTCGTTTGAATCGTCCTTATTATAACACAATCCACATACCATGAAAAGCTTTTTCCTTTTCATGAAGGGAAATACATAAACAATAAAAGGAAAAACAGAAAAAGAAAGACGATACCTATCGCAGGTTTACACCTATGATACCACCGATTCCGCCTACAATTATACCCATCAGGGAGTCGGAAAGAATAATTTTGTTAAGACTGAATCCACCATCTACCAGAGAAAATAACAAGAATCCAAGAAGCATATATAACAATCCCGTAGCACTTCCTTTTAACCATCCCTTCTGTCGGGAGTTTTTTGCAGCATATCCCGCACCGATTACAATACTGATGATTTTAATTGCTTGGTTTATTGGAGGTATCAAACTGTCATCCAAATTTGCCAGTTTAATAATCAAAGCAAGAACAAGAATACATATGAGGGAAATTATCACAGCAAGTAAAGTGCCTTTTATCACTGCTACGAATGATTGATTCAGTTTATGGTCCTTGTTTTTGGCATTGGTTCGCCTTAATGTTCTCATTCTTCTCACTCCCTATCATTTTCCTATTACTGTAATCTATGCTTGCAATATCATGATTATGATAGGGAAATAGGACATTCAGGCATAAAATTCAGTTCATGTAAACATTTCGAAAAAAGATGAAATAACCTCAAGGGTTATTTCATCTCATTCTCAACGTCAGAATCTTCGACACTTCGAATCGCCCAGCGGGCTATGACAAGCTTGATTTTATCGACTCCGACCTCTAACGTAATGACATCATCCTTAATGTTTGTAATCCTGCCATAAATTCCACCAATTGTCGTGATCCGGTCTCCCACCTTTAGGGCAGCTAACATTTCTTTTATTTTTTTATCTCTTTTTTGTTGTGGTCGAATGATAAAAAAATAAAAGACGGCAATGAGCACAACAAACGGCAAAATCTGCCCGAGCAATGCTGCAGTTTGAGCTGGCATTTTTAACACCTTCCTTTCTAACTCATATCTCATAGATCCCATCAGGTTATATTCAACAAAAGTATACAAATTCCTCTTTCATTTCATGAATACCCGTATTTTTCAAAAAAACTTCTTTAAAATCATAAAGTCTATCCTGCCAGATTGCTTCCTTTATCTGTTCCATTAAACGAATCAGGAATCGAAGGTTGTGCCAAGTTGCTAATCTGGCCGCCAGAATTTCCTTTGCTTTAAAAAGATGTCTAATATATGCTCTAGTGAAGTTTTGGCATGCATAGCAGTCACATTCAGGATCCAATGGGGTAAAATCTCTTTCATACTCAGCGTTTCTGATTACAACTTTCCCCTGACTGGTCATGACTGTCCCATTTCTGGCAACTCTCGTTGGTAATACACAGTCAAACATGTCAATGCCACGGATAACCCCTTCCACTAAGCAATCCGGACTTCCCACCCCCATTAAATACCTGGGTTTATCGGAAGGTAAAATAGGAACGGTTATATCCAGCATATCATACATGAGCGTTTTTGGCTCACCAACGCTCAATCCCCCAATCGCATATCCGGGGAAATCCAGAGCGATAATGTCTTTTGCACTTTGTATGCGTAAATCTGAATAGGTATTTCCCTGTACAATTCCGAACAACGCCTGATCCTCACGACGGTGAAAATCCTTACACCTCTCTGCCCATCGGGTTGTACGCTTTGCAGCCTCCAGGGCTTGTTGATAATCACAGGGATATGGTGAACATTCATCGAATGCCATAATAATGTCTGCTCCCAAAGCATTTTGTATTTCTATTGCCTTTTCAGGAGTGATAAGATGCTTGGAGCCATCCAAATGGGAACGAAAGAATACCCCCTCCTCTTTGATATCACGCAGTTCACTTAAGCTAAAAACCTGGAAACCACCACTATCCGTCAATATTGGCCTGTCCCATCCCATAAAAGAATGAAGACCGCCTGCGTCTTTTACTAAATCGTGACCGGGTCTCATGTAAAGATGATAGGTATTTGCCAAGATAATCTGATAGCCAATTTGCTTCAGCTCAAGAGGGGTCATTGCTTTGACAGTAGCCTGGGTACCGACAGGCATAAAAACCGGGGTTTCGATCACCCCATGGGGCGTGTAAAGTTTTCCAATACGTGCTCCGCTTTGCTTGCACTCTTTTATTACTTCAAATGCAAAATACATGTACAAAGAAGCTCCTTCCATCCTCTTCTTCAAAAATTCATTAATAAACTGCTTGCTTCAAGGCTATTAAACGATCAGCATGGCATCACCAAAACTAAAAAACCGATATTTCTCTTTCACAGCAATTTCGTAGACACGAAGCATCTCTTCTCTACCTGCAAAAGCACTTACAAGCATCAACAGAGTAGATTCAGGAAGATGAAAATTGGTAATTAAAGCATCAATTACCTTAAAATGATACCCTGGATAAATGAAAATATCCGTCCATCCCGAACCTGCATCTACAAGTCCATCCTTATTCACCATTGTTTCCAAGGTTCTTGTGGTGGTAGTACCCACTGCTATGACACGACCACCATTTTTTTTGACAGCATTAATCCTGTCTGCGGATTCCTGAGGGATTTCATAGTATTCTGCGTGCATCTTATGCTCATGGATATTGTCAACCTTAACCGGACGAAAGGTTCCCAGACCTACATGCAATATGATAGGTATGATTTCCACTCCTTTTTCCTTCAATTCATTTAGCAATTCATGTGTAAAGTGCAACCCTGCTGTAGGGGCCGCTGCAGATCCTTCCTGTTTGGCATAAACGGTTTGGTATCTTTCCTTTTCGCCCAGAGTTTCATGAATGTATGGCGGTAAGGGCATATTTCCAAGTTCATCAAGGATATTTTCAAATACTCCTTCGTAAAAAAAATCAACAATTCGCCCGCCACTGTTTGTTACGTCCAGCACACGACTTTTCAATTTTCCATTTCCAAAAAAAAAGGTAGTTCCAATTTTGGCCCTCTTACCAGGTCTTAATATTACCTCCCATCGATCTCTTTCAAGGCGGTGTAAAAGCACAAATTCAATCGGTCCCCCTGTATCTTCCCTATACCCAAACAACCTGGCCGGTATTACCCTTGTTGTATTGATGACAAGGCCATCCCCGGGCTTTAAATATTCAACAATATCTCTAAAAATCCGATGCTCAATCAACCTGCTTTTTCTATGGTATACAAGTAACCTTGATTCATCCCTATTGGTTGTTGGATGTTGAGCGATTAACTCCTCCGGCAAAGAATAGAAAAAATCAGACGTTTTCAATTTAGTTCCCCAATCTAATCGTTGTTACTAGTATTGTAGCATTCAATAAGCGGATAGATACATTGTACATGAATCTGATAGAAAAAGGCAATGAATTTTTCCTTCCCGCAAAAAAGGGAGCTGCGAAAGCCCTCCCTTTCACTCTCTATCTTAAAATGAATTCAGTAATGGAACATTCCCCTTCCACCAAATTTTGATTACTCATCATAGAAAGGTATACCCAGATGCTTATATCCAAGGGGAGTAACCATCCTTCCTCGAGGGGTTCTGCTAATAAAACCGATCTGCAGAAGAAAGGGTTCACATACATCCTCTATGGTCGTGCTTTCCTCTCCCGTGGACGCAGAAATGGTCTCTAATCCTACAGGGCCTCCATTGAATTTTTCGATCATGGTTTTCAAAATACGTCTGTCTACATGATCCAGTCCCAGTGGGTCGATTTCAAGCAGATCAAGACCTTCCCGGGCCATTTCCAAGCTGATGATTCCATCTCCCTTTATTTGAGCATAGTCCCGTACCCTCTTCAACAAACGATTCGAAACGCGTGGTGTGCCACGAGATCTCTTCGCAATCTCATAGGCACCGTCTTCAGTAATTTGTACATTCAAAATCCTGGAAGAGCGACAAATAATTCTCTTCAGTTCATCTTCGTTATAGAGCTCTAGACGAAGGATTACGCCAAATCGATCACGTAAAGGGGATGTCAGCATACCCGCTCTTGTTGTCGCTCCAATCAACGTAAAATGAGGCAAATCCAAACGAATGGACCGTGCACTTGGACCTTTACCAATAATGATATCGAGGGAATAATCCTCCATTGCCGGATACAATATCTCCTCTACGCTTCTGCTTAATCGATGGATTTCATCAATGAACAAAACATCCCCCTCTGCCAGATTGGTTAAAATAGCAGCCAAATCTCCCGGTTTTTCTATTGCAGGTCCGGAAGTGATGCGTATGACTGCATTCATTTCATTGGCAATAATATTCGCTAATGTTGTTTTGCCCAATCCGGGGGGGCCATACAATAAGACATGATCAAGGGGCTCATTTCGTTTTTTGGCTGCTTCAATAAATATATTCATTTTTTCTTTTATTTTTTCCTGACCAATATATTCATCCATCGTTTTAGGTCTTAAACTATATTCAATTTGTGTATCCTCATTTTGTAAACCTGGCGCAATAATTCTTTCATCCATTATCATTACCTACTTCCCCTGCGATGATCTATTCTCTTCAAAGCTTGTAGAATCATTTCTTCAACCGTCATATCAACCGACTCAATGGACTCCATCGCTCTGACCGCTTCCGCCCGATCATATCCCAAAGCAATAAGGGCTAAAATAGCCTCCTGAAGACGACTGTCTCCCTCAATAAAGGGCTTTCCGGCTGAAGTGTCCAATAATTCATGCTTTTCGATTTTTTCTTTCAGCTCAAGAATCAAGCGATGGGCTGTTTTCTTGCCAACTCCAGGTGCTTTTGTAAGCAATCTTACATTATCCGTTACGATTGCTAATGCCAGATCAGCAGCAGAAAGGGTGGAAAGAATTCCAAGGGCAACCTTTGGACCGACGCCAGTAACCGATATCAGCCTTTCAAACATCGACTTTTCATCTTTTGTATAAAAACCATAAAGGGTTAAAGCATCTTCCCGCACATATAGATATGTATACAGTTTTACCGTATCACCAATTCCTTTTACGTTTCGTAAAGTTGATGCGGTGGTATGTATTAAATATCCTATACCGTTCACATCGATTACAACGGAATTTTCATACTGTTCTTCAACAAGGCCTGTTATGTAAGCAAACATATATGCCCTTATGCCTCCTAACGAATTTTAAACATTTCTCCCATTTTGGACGAATGGGCATGACATATTGCTACCGCCAACGCATCAGCTGCATCATCCGGCTTTGGGATTTCCTTTAAATTTAACAGGATTCGGACCATATTCTGTACCTGCTGCTTATCCGCTCGTCCATAACCAACAACTGCTTGTTTCACCTGTAATGGAGTATACTCGAATAAGTCCTTCTTTTCTTTGGCGGCAGCTACCATTGCAGCCCCCCTTGCATGACCGACGATTAAAGCTGTTTTGACATTCTTGTTAAAAAACAATTCTTCAAAAGCGACAGCATCAGGTTTATAATGGGTTATTAACTTGCCAACGCTTTCGAATATAGAGGCAAGCCGCATTGGAATTGGCTGTGATGATGGAGTGGTTATCGCACCGAAATCAATCATTTCAATCCGACTCTTCTCACTGCGAATGACACCGTACCCCATAGTTGCCATGCCCGGATCTATCCCAAGAATAATCAAATACCCACCCTCCAATCAATCTGAATACATAGAAAACCATGGGTTTCCAATCTAGGCTCTTATTTTTCTTTACAAAGAGACAAACTACTACTATAGTTATATTATGCCTTTTCAAAATATCTGTCAACGTTCGTACATCAGTGGGATAGCGTCAAGATACTATGGGTTTTAAAAATAAAAGTAATCTCCTGTTTACCTGCTACTTTAAGCATCCCTCACTGACTTAAGGAACTGGGAAGCCCAAGTCCTTTTGCCAATATTCAAAATGGTTATGTTACCGATGGTTTCGCGCGATGCTGTAAGCTTTCTCTTCCTGATAATCTCCCGGTCTACTTTTACCTCACTTGCTTCATTTATTGCTGCTTTTTTCTTTCGCATAAATATGTCATACACATCTCCGCCATTCGCTACAAAGACCCTTAACCTGGCCATCTGGTCCACACCCGTTCTACTCCAGCCCAAGGGCCTTGAGCTTAACCTGGACGACAAGATATGGCTAACATGACCTTCCGCACTGCAGCCAATGTAATCCGACGCATACTGACGCATTATCCCCTTCCAGTTACCAAGTATATACCTTCTTGCTTCCTGCACAGCCCTCTTCTTTGTCTCTGACTCAGTTGTACTTATAATTGCATTGAATAGCTCTTTTACGCTCTCTTTGTTACCGCTGTTTGTATAAGCCCACATAATTGGCGTGGTATAGCCCATATGCGCCGTAGCCTGTGTTACATATCTCGATAAATGATATCTGTCCAATACAAAAATACTTCCCTTTATCCAGCCTAGCCCATTCTTTATCCATGCAGCACCATCCCCTGATAGGTATATCTTTTCAATAGAATCCATATCTTAAGTCTTATCTATGTAGTCCAAAACTTCCACCCATAGCTCATCACTGTTTGCATAAATACCGCTGAAATACCTTGCATTTATTAACCTCCACCGATTTTCCCCATCCTGTTCCCTACCCTCATGTACATATACAAGCTTTGGTTCTGCGTAGCCCCCAGTCTGAAGTGGTACATGATCTTCATCAGCTTCTATGTACAGTGCCTTTACCGCCTTTTTATCTTGCTTAACCTCTACTGCGTCATTGTCTACACTGCCAAGCTCACGGATACTGTTCATTGCTGTCTGTGATGTTAGATCCACAGCTTCAGCTGCTTCCTTTGCACTTCTACTATAGGGCATAAATACTGCTCCCTCTATGAGCCTTGCCTTTAGTGAAGCATCCATTTTATCATGGGCTTTTATGCCCACAGCCTCATCTGACAGGTAGCTGTATTCGCCTGTCTTTTTATTCTTGTAATATGTCCTTTCATACCTGACTTCGCCAAATATTGTCATAAGGGTCTTTTCAGCGGCTTTCTCCTTTACTGTCCAGTTTCGTTTCCGGTCTTTACTGTTTCTATACGCCTCGTCTATTGTTTCCAAGGCTTCGGCCACTAGGGCTACTCCAATCTCATCCAACGTCTTCTTAGTAGCTAGAATAAATTCGAATATGTCTCTTCTTTCACGTATCAGATTCTCTAGTTCCTTTTCAAAACTACTGCTGATTTTTTCTATGATTCCCTGTATAATTAGTTCCATAAGAGTATCTCCTTTCCTGTGATTATTGTGGTTCTTCACAAATTACATGATATCACAGGAGAGATACTCTTATCTTTTATTTTTTGGTTTTTTCCCAAAGTAATTTTACACTAACACATCAGTGCTAACTAGACTACATAAATCCGTCTCGGATTTTCAAAAAAACTGATAAAATACGTTTGAATATTTAATCATTATAATGTATAATTACTAATAATTGATTGCTTGGTGATGTACTTTAAGGAGGTTATTTTTATATGAGCAAGAAAAAAGTTGTATTGGCTTATTCGGGAGGACTTGATACTTCTATCATCATCCCCTGGCTAAAAGAGAATTATGATTATGAAGTAATTGCCATGGCTGCAGATGTTGGACAAGGTGAGGAATTGGCACCCCTTGAAAAAAAAGCCATAGAAACTGGTGCCAGTAAAATCTATATTGAGGATTTAAGAAAGGAATTTGTAGAAGATTTTATCTTCCCTACCCTTAAGGCCGGTGCCATATATGAAGGTAAATACTTACTAGGGACCTCCTTTGCTCGTCCCGTCATTGCAAAGCGACTGGTTGAAATTGCAGAAAAGGAAGGCGCAGAGGCCATCTCCCATGGTGCTACGGGTAAAGGAAACGATCAGATTCGTTTTGAGCTTACTGTCAAAGCGCTAAATCCTCATTTGAAAATAATCGCTCCCTGGCGTATTTGGGATATAAAATCTCGCGAGGATGCCATTAACTATGCAAATGCTCGGAATATTCCCATTCCTGTAACCAAAAAGCATCCCTATAGCATGGACCGAAATCTTTGGCACTTAAGTCATGAGGGCGGTGATTTAGAAGATCCATGGAATGAGCCCAAGGAGCATGTTTACCTGATTTGTACCCCTCCTGAAAAGGCCCCTGATACACCTACTTATGTAGAAATTGATTTTGAAGCAGGAATCCCTGTAAGAATAAATGGAAGTTCGTACGATAGCGTTTCTTTGATTGACTACCTTAACGTGTTAGGCGCTGAAAATGGTATTGGAATTGTTGATATGGTCGAGAATCGACTTGTGGGCATGAAATCACGAGGTGTTTATGAAACACCGGGCGGAACCATTCTCTATGCAGCTCATAGAGAATTAGAAAGTATTACCCTTGATCGTGCAACTATGCATTTCAAGGAAATCATTTCCTCTAAATTTGCAGAGCTGGTATATGATGGATGCTGGTATGCTCCTCTACGCGAAGCATTATCTGCTTTTGTTGACAGCACTCAGAAAAATGTCACCGGAACTGTACGAATGAAGCTGTACAAGGGTAATTGTATCCCTGCAGGCGTAAAATCCCCTTACTCCCTCTATAGTGAAGAATTTGCAACTTTTGAAGAAGATGCAGTATATGATCAAAAAGATGCAGAAGGCTTTATTAATCTCTTTGGATTGCCGTTAAAAGTAAGGGCATTGATGGAACGAAAGCAGAAAGGGTGATTGTATGAAGCTCTGGGGTGGGCGATTTGAAAAACAAACCGAGGAGATGGTGGATGATTTTCATTCCTCCATTTCCTTTGACTTTCGTTTATATAGACATGACATTTTAGGTAGTCTTGCCCATGTTCATATGCTCGGAGAATGCAGTATTATATCCAAGGAGGATGCCCAGAAGATACGCCAAGGGCTCCTGGATATACTTGAAGATATAGAAAATGGAGAAATACAATTTAGAACGGATGCGGAAGATATTCATATGAATATTGAAGCACTGCTGATCGAACGTATTGGTGATGTCGGCAAGAAACTTCATACAGGCCGAAGTCGAAACGATCAGGTTGCGCTGGATATGCGCATGTACGTGAAAGACAGTATTATAGAGGTGATCGATCATCTTTCAGAATTGGGGTGCACGCTTTTGGAAATTGCCGAAAAAAACCTGAATACAATTTTACCTGGTTATACACATCTCCAAAAAGCGCAGCCTATTACTTTGGCCCACCACTTAATGGCTTACTTTCAGATGTTTATTCGTGATATTCAACGATTCGAGGATTGTTTCAGCAGAGTGGATGTCATGCCATTAGGGTCCGGTGCTCTGGCAGCAACCACATATCCTTTAAACCGTCAGATGGTTGCAGATATGCTGGGCTTTTCCAAAATTTCATCCAACAGTTTGGATGCGGTAAGTGATCGGGACTTCTGTATAGAATTTATTTCAGCTGCTGCGATTACCATGATGCATCTCAGCCGCTTCTGTGAGGAATTAATTCAGTGGTCAACTCATGAATTCCAATTTGTTGAGATAGACGACAGTTATAGCACCGGAAGTAGCATTATGCCTCAGAAAAAAAATCCGGACGTCGCTGAACTAATCAGGGGCAAAACCGGCCGAGTCTATGGTGATCTAATTGCGCTGCTAACAACAATGAAATCACTGCCCCTTGCCTATAATAAAGATATGCAAGAGGATAAAGAAGCGTTATTTGATGCAAGGGATACCCTTCTAAAATGCCTGGAGGTCTTTACCGGTATGCTTCGGACCCTTACTTTTAAAAAGGAAAACATGCTTCAGGGAGCAAAAGGAGGCTTTACCAATGCAACAGATGCAGCGGATTATTTGGTTAAAAAAGGCCTTCCTTTCCGAACCGCTCATGAGATTATTGGAAAGCTGGTACTACATTGTATAAAGAAAAAACAAGACCTTTTGAGCTTATCCTTAGAGGAATTCAAAAGTTTTTCCCCTTTGTTTGATGAGGATATCTTTGATGCGATATCCCTTGATACTTGTGTCAATGAACGAAATTTGCCTGGTGGTCCGTCAAGAGATAGTGTGGCTACAAGTATCGAAGAAGGATATGAATACTTAAAAAAAATAACCTCTGATTCATAGTTTTCAGAGGTTATTTTTCAACTTCTTAACTATTTAACTATCCAAGTTCTCCAAGATGCTTTCAATGTCTTCCTGACTATTCTCGACGATGCCTTCTTCAATGCGTTCTCTCAAATCTTCATCCAGGGAATCATATGGTATATCAAACCGCTTGATCATTTTCATTCTGTCGGTATTTTCTACAGTTCGATAGATGCCTAGGAAATTATCTTCCCTTTTAAGAATAAAATGTTTGGGACAATACTGATGAAATACCTTATAAAAGACCACCTTATCCTTGGTGAATCCCAGGATTTTACTTTCCGGATAAAGATCCTTCAGTTGCTTTTCATCATATCCGACGGATTTCGAATCTGCCTTTTGTTCCTTTACTGTTGTATGATTGCATTTATTATAGAAATAGACCCATTTGAAAACAGTACTCTCGGTAACAAGCTCTTTTTCCCCCGGGAAAACCGTATGGATCCCCTCTTCCCGAAGAGGATCATTTTGTTCCTCAGCCTGCGCTATATGGTAATGATCTTTTTCTTTTTCCTTTTTTGTAGTAAAATACCGAAATAGTTGAAAACCATCAACATCGGGAAGCAAACGATAGCAAAACCAAATACCTGAAAGCAATACTATAGAGCTTATCAGAGTAATTAATTTACGTATATTTTTGGAAAACAATATGATCCCTCCAGAATATTCCTTCGGATACATATTGTTCCCACATATCTAAACTTTATACATTCATGCGGAAGTTTCGTCCTTCAATTCCATGTTATGGTAAACATTTTGCACGTCGTCATGGTCTTCAAGTTTTTCGATCAGACTCAACACTTTATTGGTCCCCTCATCATCCAAACTAACCGTATTTTGTGGAATCATCTCTACTGCAGCTGAAATAAAACTAAAACCTCCCTTTTCCAGTGACTCCCTCACATTTGAGAAGCTGGAAGGATCCGCAATGATCTCATATACATCTTCATTATCTATAAAGTCTTCCGCTCCAGCCTCCAAGGAGCATAACATTAGTTCTTCCTCGTCTATTTCATCTTTTTTTTCTATCACCAAAACGCCTTTTCTTTCAAACATCCAGGCAACACATCCGGTAGCTCCTAAACTGCCTCCGCTCCGATCAAAAATGTGACGCATCTCACCGGCGGTACGATTACGGTTATCGGTGACCGCCTCTACAATTATTGCTACTCCTTCCGGTCCATATCCCTCATAGGTGATTTCCTCATAGGATACTGATCCAATCTCACCTGCAGCCTTTTTTATACTTCGCATAATATTTTCATTAGGCATATTATTAGCTCTTGCTTTAGCAATAACATCCTTTAACTTGGAATTCACATTGGGATCACTTCCACCTTCGCGAACCGCAATGGCAATTTCTCTGCCTATTTTAGTAAATATCTTTCCCCTCTGTGCATCCGTTTTTCCCTTTTTATGTTTTATATTCGACCATTTTGAATGTCCAGCCATACTTGTTTCCCCCGTTCTATTTCATATATTATATTATTTCATCTTCTAGTTGATATACTGAACACTATCCGATTACTTTTTATGATAGCACATAAGAACAATTCCTGTAAATATCGAAAATCCCCGCCTTATTCCAGCAGCCCATAAAACGAGGGCCTTTCGGCCCCCGTATGATTATTCATTCACGGCATTCAACATAATTTCACGATATCTCTTAAAGGCTAGATTCAACAATGCTTTATCCTGACTGTACGTAATCCTCTCAATTGCTTCTTCTACAGGAAAATATCCCCCATCTTTAAAACCGTCTTTTTCATTTACCTTAAAATCATTATTTCTCGCTTCCATCAAATACCATGTAATTTCATTGCATACAGGTCTTTTTCGTGACATAGAAAAAAATTCGTAACTGGTTTCACCTGCAGTCGAGATAATCTCTGCGTCAATGCCAGCTTCCTCTTTGACACGACGTAAAGCTACATCTCGCGAATGATCACCGTCACGAATTACACCTTTGGGCAGTACCCATTCACCCTTATCATTACATAAAAGAAAAACCTGCTCACCCTTGAAGACTACGCCACCAGCACAATTTCTGAAAAGCATTATAATCAGCCCCTTTATATATCATCATACAATTATGGTACTATAAAAATAATGAAATTTCAATCATTGATTCACCCTTATTATATCCCTGTCTTCCTTTATACATCCATAAAATTTACATTTTATTCATCATTTGGAATCAAGTTAAGCATCTTATCTGTCTCATCTACATTCACATAGCTGTTTGGTACATTTCCTACAATGATCGTTTCCGATATAGGAATCTGAGCTGCCACATCGATCTTTTCACTTCCGGTTGGTACAACAATGCGTATTTGGGTATTCACCCTCAGAAAGATTTTATGTCTTGTTTGATTGATACCGGCTTTTTCGAATTCGGTTACAAAATCTGTAGTTACGGATCCCACTCGAACGATTTTTATCCGAATATGCGGGCCCTGCCCTGCTAGGATCTGACCGCCTAATATAGAACCAATGGGTAGTGAAATCCCTTGGGCAGTCACATCATTAATCTTCTCCTGAGCTCTTAGGGCAGTCTTTGAAGCCAACTCGCTCATTTTTATCGTATTTGCCTGGAGCATGGATATTTTTCCGTCATTGTCCTGTAAGATATTAATTAAATCCGTATACTTATAATTGTCAATCATAATTTCATTCACAGCATCATTTATTGCCACCACCGCCATTTGTCTGGCAACACTTTCTGACATGGCAATTACAATGGGTTTTATATTGCGATCAACAAAAATGAAAGTAATTAAAAGAAAAGAAGAGAGTACGACTACAATTAAAAGAAGGGTCCTTCTGCGATTCCACCTCTGCCTCCCAAACATTTTCATACACCCCCATATTATACTATGCAGGAAGCAGAAGGCAGTTGTAACATATTTTTAACAGTATTTTAGTATTGAAAAAAATTCGTTTATGCTATAATATCCTCAGACATTCGGATTTTCAAGGAGGAAAGCAAATGAATTTTCTCAATAGAGTTTCACGTCGTTTCAAAAAATCCGTGCATACACGTAACAACGCTAAAGGGAAAAAAAACACAGACGGAGATGAATCGATTTTTCAACCTCGTACAAAGGAACCTAATTTTTTCCTTTCTGTAATCGTCACGACAATGAAAATGTTTCTGGTACTTTTTATTATCATTGGTGTTTCAGGGGCAGGAGCAATTCTTGGAATAGCAAAAGCATATGTAGAAACCACACCTACCCTTGATGTAGGAAAAATAGAAGACCAGGCTCAAACATCCTTTATCTATGATGCGGATGGCAATCTGGTTACGGATTTTTCAAGTACTGAGAACCGTGTATGGGCTACAATAGATGAAATCCCTAAGCAACTACAGGATGCCTTTATTGCAGTTGAGGATGTCCGTTTTCGTAGTCATCAGGGAGTAGATATTAAGCGCCTTTTCGGTGCATTTGTCAATAATCTAAAAAATGAGACCGTTCAGGGAGGAAGCACCATCACCCAACAATTGATCAAAAACACCATGCTTTCACCGGAACAGACATACAAACGAAAAATCCAAGAAGCCTATCTTTCCCTTGAGCTTGAGAAGCATTATACAAAAGATCAAATTCTTGAAGCTTACCTAAATACCATCCATTTAGGAGAATCAAATTATGGTCTGAAAGCAGCAGCGAAGGATTATTTCAACAAGGAATTGGATGAATTAACCCTCATGGAATGTGCTACCCTCGCAGGGACCACCAAAAACCCTTATTTGTATAATCCACGAAAGAATTTATATGATAGCAACCGTAATCCGGAAATCACCTACAATCGTTCAAAACTTGTGCTCTATGAAATGTATGAAAACGGCTTCATATCAAAGGAAGAATATGAAAAAGCGAAAAATGAGAAGTTGCATGTAGAGAAGGAATCCAAGCATAGACAACTATATGAAATGCCCTACTTTGTAGAATATGCCATATATGATGTGGTTACACATATGTTGAAGCTTCGGAATATGGAAGATACCAAGCAGAATCGTTCCATTATTGAAAATGAATTGCGGACCAAAGGATATCATATTTATACAACCGTAGATTCTAAAATACAAAAAACTGTAGAAAAATCCCTTAGCGAATGGAAACGCTATCCAAAACTGAAAAGTCCCAAGGATAATGTGATAAAGACTCAGGATGGCCGTGAGATACCACAACCACAAGCTTCCGCCGTTGTATTTGACTATCATACAGGTCAATTGAAAGCCATTGTTGGCGGAAGATTTGCACCGGAACAAAAAAAGGAATTGAACCGTGCTTACCAGGCGAATATGCCTGTGGGATCATCCATAAAACCAATCGCTGTATACGGCCCCGCTATTGACAAGGGAGCATCACCTGCCACGGTTCAATATAATCTTCCTTTGAAAATTGATGGTTGGGGCGGAAGAGGCTATCCTAACAATTACGGCGGCGGTGGCTTCAGCGGTCCTATCACTCTACGTGAAGCTTTGGTCAGATCCCTTAACGTAGTATCCGCCAGAACTTTATTCGATATTGTAAAGCTGGAAGATTCGGTTAATTATTTGGTTAGCCTGGGTATCAATCCAAATCACATCAATAAGGACGGTCCCGGTCTTTCATTGGGAACATCGGGCATTACCCTGGTTGAAATGGCAGTGGCATATGGAGCCATTGCTAATGAAGGAGTATATCAGGAGCCAATCTCCTTTACAAAAGTCCTGGACAGTGATGGTGAAGTCATACTTGACGCTACTGAAAATCAAGTGAAACGCAAAGTTTTCAAGCCATCTACGGCATGGATTTTGGTAGACATGATGCAGGATGCCGTTGCTCGAGGAACAGGAAGCCGAGCTCGAATCAAAGGGATAAACGTCGCTGGGAAAACAGGAACCAACAGTGATTATCGTGGAGTCTACTTTGCAGGTATCACTCCATATTATTCTGCATCCGTTTGGATAGGCCATGATAGCTACAAACCATTGTATACCGGTGCCCAGGGTGGAAAGGATGCTGCCCCGCTTTGGCAGGATTTTATGAGTAAAATCCATGAGGGGTTAAAGAATAAGCCAATCATCGACAAAGACCCCCGTGAACTGGGGTTGGTGAAGAAAACTGTTTGTAGTGTATCGGGATTATTAGCGACGCCGGAGTGTCAAACCGATTTAGGTGGTCGAAAGCCTGTTACCGATTGGTTCCTAAAGGGTACAGAGCCGAAGAAAGAATGTGATATGCACCGCAAGCTAGTAGTGTGTACTGAAAGCAAAGCGATTGCCGGTCCTTATTGTCCGGAAGAGTTGAAAACAAGCAGTAGTGTCATACTGATCCCAGAAGATTCGCCCCTTCGTCAGCTTTCCCAGAATCAGCTTGCGAAATACCTTCCTGGCGCTTATCTAGCTCTGCCTGACGCCATTGATCTTTCAACAATGGATCCCTCGGACGAGAGGAACGCCAAGATTCTATGTCCCATTCATACGAAGGAATGGTTTGATCAAGAACAATTAAGACAAACAGCCATACAGGAGGGAAAACAACTTATAAAGGATGTACAACAGAGGATATCACAGTTGGAAAACAAGCTGAGCCAGAATCAAGTGAATGAGATCAATGCAAAAATCCTTGAGTTGCAGAAACTGATCCCCAATGGCGGACTGGTTGATATTCAAAATGCCATTCAGCAGTTAAGACAAGTATCGAATCTACATTTCACAGCAGCAGAGCAAAAGCCGGATCCATCTGATCCGCCTACAAGCGATAATGGTAGCCAAAATAACACTGAAAATCAAGACTAGTAATCGAGCATGAAATCACCGCAAATGCTCCCAAGTATCTCTGGGAGCATTTGCTTATTACCCTTTTCTGCTTTCTCTGTCGCAAATATCCTGATTCTTCAATATCTCCATAAACGCTTTGGTGGTGATTGGGGTACCCATCAGTACATCATCCGTAAAACCCATTTTCCCAGGATCTCCAATACCAATAACTATCGGTATTTCTAATGAATCTATGACTCCAACGGTATCTCCAAACAATATTTTACCTTTGGTTTCTACCCCATCTTTATCTACCGAACAGGGTACAATTTGACCGTTTTTAGTGATTGAATAATTGACCTTTACGTCGTATTCATCTTCACTGTTTGAAGCTACAGCAACAATTCCAAAACGTCAATATCAGGCGCTGTTGCAATCTCTATCAGTACTGTTTCGCCTTTGCCCTCACCGATCTTCCCCCGATCATCTACCATGATCACTACAGGATCATGGGGAGTTTGTTTAATCAAATTAATAATCTCTCTGCCGGTTTTTTGGGTGGGATTCCCAGCCAAACTGGATATACAGCGAGCTCCAATGTTTCTGGCTGCTGTTTCAACAGCTGCCTTGGCAACTAAGTCGCCATCCGTTACCAGTATGACTTTTCTTTTCACTCATACACCTCATTTTTTCGTTTTGGGATTAAACAATACTGCATTCAAATAGCCAAAAAAAATCGCTGCAGCAATTCCACCGGCAGTAGCTGTGATTCCCCCGGTAAATGCACCAAGTACACCTTTTTCCTGAACTCCTTTTATCGCTCCTTTAGCCAGAGAATAACCGAAACCTGTAAGAGGAACTGTCGCACCGGCACCACTAAAATTAACAATCGGTTCGTAAATACCCAGGGCTGTTAATATTACTCCCGCCGTTACAAAAGCCACCAGTATTCTTGCTGATGTGAGATTGGTCTTGTCAATCAATATTTGTCCGATCACACAGATAGCTCCACCTACAAGAAAGGCCCTTATATATTCCATATGTTAAGATCGCTCCTTTTGTATTGTAATTGCATGAGCTATACTAGGTATTGACTCTCCCTGCTGGCTGCTGGTAGTGCTCAATAATGCTCCTGTTGCCATAAAGAGAACCTTCCTATATATCCCTTCGTTGATTTTATTAAGAATATAACTATTTAGAACAGACGCTGAACAACCGCATCCACTTCCACCGGCGTGGGCGTCCTGATTTTCTGAAAATATCTCACATCCGCAGTCAAAAAGACGATTTCCAAGGTCATAACCCTGCTTTTTTGTTAAATCGTATGTAATCTCTTTTCCGATTCGCCCTAAATCACCCGTTACGATGAGATCATAATCTTCCGGCCTTTGATTGGTGTCCTTAAAATGGGTTATTAATGTATCAACGGCTGCTGGGGCCATTGCTGCGCCCATGTTATTGGCATCTTTTATTCCCAGATCAATCACCCTTCCAATGGTTACCAGGGTAATATATGGACCGTTGCCCTGAGAAGATAGAAAGCTAGCACCTGCACCCGTAACCGTCCATTGGGCAGTGGGAGGCCTTTGGCTGCCTAATTCCAGTGGGAAGCGATACTGTCGTTCAGCCGTAGAAAAATGGCTGGAAACAGTACACAATACATTATCTGCAAAGCCTCCGTCAATCAATAATGCTCCTATCCCTAAAGCTTCTGACATGGTAGAACAGGCTCCATATAAGCCAAAAAAGGGTATACCGATGGAACGAGCTGCGAAACTGCTCGCTATAATTTGATTTAATAAATCCCCGCCCAGCAGATAATGAATGTCCGATTGATTCTTTCCTGATTTTTGAATAGCCAGTTTAGAAACTTCCTCAAACATTTTACATTCTGCTTTCTCCCAACTTTTCTCTCCCCATAGATCATCCTCAATTACCTTGTCGAAATATTGGCCCAGAGGCCCTTCTCCTTCCTTCTTCCCAACAATGGAAGCATATGCAGCTATAGATGGAGGATTCGCAAGATAAACCGTTTGTGCTCCCAGACGTTTTTCTGCCATATATTACTCACCCCTTCCTAAATAGAAAATAAAGGATGCCTACAATGATGGACGAACTAATCCCATAAACCAGAACAGGGCCTGCCAGGCTAAATAGCTTGGCGCCTACTCCCATGACATACCCTTCACGTTTAAATTCCATGGCGGGCGCGACAATGGAATTCGCAAATCCCGTAATCGGCACAACCGATCCCGCTCCTGCTCTTTTTCCGATATCATCATACACTCCCAAACCGGTTAGGGTTGCTCCCAGGAAGACTAATACAATGGCTGTAAAAGCAGCAGTTGCCTCTTTGTCCAACCCGTAGTAGTTTTTGCCAATATTCCCGATGACTTGCCCGATAGTGCATATAATACCTCCGACAACGAATGCCATGATACAATCCTTTCCAAGATTGCTCTTTGGCATCTTTTTTTGCACATATTTTTCATATTCCTGCTCTTTATTTTTCTGTCGAACATCCACAGTATCATCTCCTTTCTAGAATTAAGAAGGCACACGGGCGTGTGCCTTGCTATATCATGTGTTTTCAACTCGGAATGAAATATGAACATTCGCCCTATATTCCACTATTCTCCCATCCTCTACTTTTGCGGTGTTATTAATGACCTCAACAGCAGCTATATTTTTCACTGTCTTACTAGCTTGTCGTACCGCTTCTTCTACTGCATCCTGCCAGCTTACTTTAGATGAACCTACTAAATCCAGTATTTTAAATACAGCCATTCAGGTTTCTCCTTTCCATTTATGCTTGCATAATGTAGTTTAGTTTATTTCATGATTTTTATTCTATGGCTTTTTCTCGTCATATCTCCTATGACAATGTCTGATATCCCACAGGAATCCGCTTTCCTCTTTACTGCTTTTTATGTATTCTTCCTTTTCGTCAGGATTTGGAGAATAAGTGATATCATATATTGGTATCTGATGTTTAAATCCCTTGTCCTTCATATATCCACCTCATGTGTATAGTTTAGGGAAAAGCCAGTATATCAGCGATCCAATAACCTTACCCAAAGCCAACACGATGATAAGAATATGAACATAATCGGCTACGTTCATTCTGTCTGCAAATATAGGTATCACATTAATAACCTCAGCCAAGGCAGACGCAAGCAATCCCACAAAAATACCCATGACCATGCCAAATCCAACGGATACGATCTGAGGCAGCTGAGTCGTATATGTGAAAATAGAAATGATACATCCGGTTAAAGCTCCGAATAGAACTATCCAACTTAGGATAAAGGTATTGTCATAAATAGAAGTGATATGCATTAATCTCGACACAACCCCCAAAACGGTAAGAAAAGCAATTATGCCACCTCCTACAATTATACCGCCTGAAAAGCCAATTACGCTGCAAAATGCTAGCTGAAGCATCATTATGAACCTTTCTCCTTTTTGTTTGATCTCACTGTTTTTTTATATTGATCTAATTCATTCTGATAATTGAATAGCTCAAGATCCAAAGGATTAGGGTCATACCTACGTCTATTCCCAGGAAAATGATTAAAAAAAATCCCAATACCTAAACCAATTCCAAGGGAGTATGGAATGCTGACCCACAAAGGATTGTCGGTTTCCTTTCCAGTAATAAAATGATACACCTTCTTATGAACTGTTGGCATATCAACATCAGCGTGGAAATTCATAACAGCCATACTACTCCCTACAAAAAGAACAATTGAAATAACTGTAAGTTTCAGGTAAAGCATGATTGAATTTTGTCTTGCCTTTATCGCCTTTTTAACGATCCATATTTCGGGACTCCCAAGTAAATGGATATGAGAGTTTGGTAAATGCTTTTTTATTACTTTAGCGGCATCCAGACATGAAAGCCTCTGATATTCTATATCTTTAAAAAACCCCAATGGTAAATCCTCAATTTGTGAACTATCTCCATCGCTGCACCAAATGTCAGCAACATCCTTTAATAGGATGGGAGAATTTCCATCAAGTTCAATTTTTTCTTTTATGTAAACATAAACTTCTATAGAGCTCATCTGGCATTTTCACCACCTGAAGCGAACAGGACCAACTTCCAGACATATTTAGCCCCTGAATAAGTTTTCGCTTCTGTCTTTCGAAAAATAAAATAATACAGAGAAAAGACAGATATAATCAGGATCAATACAAAAGCCCAAATCACTGTATCTCGATAATACTTCCCTTTCATTCTACATCCCCTCGATTCAAACAGGCAGACACCTTCCTTCAAAGCAGCAAATTTTCCCTCAGGCTTATACAGTGTACAGTTTCTTATATTGCTCTTGAGATATAGTATTTGCTTTAAAGGGATTTTTATGAGTTATCATCTGTTTTGAAATGAATGGATATTATGTATACCATTTGAATGATCAGCAATTGGAAGCAAATGCAATAAAAAAAGTAAGCATTATATGCTTACTTGGCTGCTTCCCTCATTTTTTTAAGTATTTTTGATTCCAGACGTGAAACCTGTACCTGAGATACCCCTAACTGCTTGGCAGTCTCACTCTGAGTCTTGTCTTGAAAATATCTTAAGATAATTAACTGTCTCTCTCTAGGCTCCAATCTGGACAGCAACTCCCGCAGTAATATCTTGTCGATTATCCCGGTATCACCATCTTCCTTTTCAGCAACTTTATCAATCAATAAAATGGGGGAATCATCATCCTCATAAACTACTTCATAAATGGATGCAGGAGTCCGGACAGATTCCATGGCGAATACAATATCTTCAGGGGAAATTTGAATGGCACTTGCTATTTCACCTATAGTAGGGTCACGATGTAGTTTTTTGCGAAGATGTTCACGAGCCGCCATGGCCTTATTTGCTGTTTCTTTTAATGATCGACTAACTTTGATCATGCCGTCATCGCGCAAAAACCTCTTTATTTCCCCCATAATCATGGGAACTGCATAAGTTGAAAAGCGTACATTGAATTTCTGATCATAATTATGAATGGCTTTCACAAAACCCAAACTACCAATTTGAAAAAGATCGTCGTATTCATGTCCACGGTTAAGAAACTTCTTGACGATGCTTTTGATAAGAGCAATATTCCTTTCCAGTAGAATATTCTGGGCTTCCTTGTCTCCCTGTTGTGCTAATTTGATTAGATCCATCGTTTCATCATGGGACAAAAGCTCTCTGTCACTCTGTGATCCTGTATGATTTGAGGATGTCATTGTGATCTCTCCTCATCCTTCTGGATGCCCAGAATCTTTTTAATCATACGAACTTTTGTTCCTGAACCAACTGTTGATTCAACCTTCACTTCATCCATAAAAGTCTCCATGACCGTAAAACCCATACCGGACCTTTCCAATTCCGGTCTGGAAGTATACAAGGGCATCATTGCCTGCTGCACATTTTCAATACCCCGGCCTTTATCAATAACCTCAATCTCCAGCAACTTGTCTTTTATCCAAGCATTGATAGTCACCATCCCTTGACTATTCTCATAGCCATGAATAATCGCATTGGTTACTGCTTCAGAAACCGCTGTCTTTATATCTTCCAATTGTTCCAATGTAGGATTTAACTGTGATGCGAAAGCACCGACTGCAACTCTGGCAAATGCTTCATTTTCAGAGCGGCTAAGAAACTCCAGATGCATTTCATTCAATACTTCCATGCTATCTCCTCCCATTATATACCATTTGCAACCGACATTCCGGCGGCTAATATGTCCCCATCGAGTCGCATAATAAGTCAGGATTTAAACATCAATTCTTCAAGTAAATCGCAAATTTCGTATTATAGTTTATGTATTATTTTATATAACCCTGAAACTTCGAAGATCTTATCAATATGCGGAGTAGTATTTTTTACACTAACGGACCCTTTCCTCTTTGCCATGGTCCTGTACCTTCCCAATACTACACCTATTCCCGAGCTATCCATGAATTGAAGGCATCTTAAATCAAGAATAAGGTGCTTAATGCTGACATCCTCAATAAGCCTGTCCAACTCTTCCCGTATGTATTCTGAAGTGTGGTGATCGAGTTCACCTGATAGGGTGACGGTTAATGTATCAGCTTCTCTTCTGTATTTCAACATAATGATACCTCCTTCCAGTTCATCAATTTATTCTTCATCAGCCTTTGCTTATCCTTCATCGAATTATGTAAATATTTCACTAATATGAAAAAATTCCCCCGAATTCACTCTTCGGAGGAATTTTCTGATGTTGCGATATGTTTACGAACGTAAAGCAGTAGGTTATTATACTGTAAATAGGAGAATAGGAGTGCAAGGGCAGCAAAAAGAATATGAATGATCTCTATAGCAAACTGGGTAGAAAAGAGCAACGATGTGAAATCATATATTACCTCAATAGTAACGAAATGTAGGAAAAACAGCAACAAAAAACTGATCCATTGAAAAAGGAAATGGTTACTTCTTACGTAAATAACTGCGCTTCTAAGGGATATGATAAATAAGACAAAATCGAAAGTAATGAGAAATATGAGTAGCAAGAGAACATTCATTTTTTAAACTCCATAAACTATTTTACCTCTACTTCCTGTATTTCTACACGGATTGATTGCTTTTTGTTCATATCCCTAAGTATCTCCTTCTCATCAGACCAGTTCTTATATTTCTCCTTTTCATCATCAGTTAGCACGACCCTTTCCAGGACTTCTCTCCCATTTAAGCGAATATCGCTTTGATAAGTCTGCATGATAGGATTGTTATCGACTACCGTGAGAATTGCATATACATATTTCATGACTAACCCCCCAAAAAACGACTCACTCTTTTACAAGAGCATTTGATCATCTCAGATAGCATGATATTAGTGTACTATAAAAAAAAATAGTTTTCAACACAGCTTGTCGAAAAACAGTTGATTTGTATTGATAATGAAAAAGAAAAAGCCATCAGGCTTCTTCTTCCGCTTTTTCTTCTAATGAAACCTCTTCTCTTTCCGATGCTTTTGATTGTTTTTCTCCATTCAAAACAGTCAATATGACTTCCTTTCCCGGTGTTAAAATACTGATTTCTGAGGCGATTTCAAGATGAGATACCAGTAGACTTTGACCAGGAAACAGCTGAGACGCATTGACAGAAATATATGGGGGAATGTCATCTGAAAATCCTTCTACTTCTACACGATTCAAATGATGCTGCACAATCCCGCCTTTTCTCTCAACTTGACTGATCCCTTTTACTCGAATTGGTACCTCGGCACTAACCTTCCTATCTTTGTGAATTAGCTGTAAATCGATATGTATTGGTTCTCGAGTAAGTGGGTCCCTTTGTATTTCCTTTACCATTACCGGTTTTGTTTCTTTATCTATGGAAACCTCGAAAAGGGCATTTTCACCTCTCTTTCTTAATATCATCTCTACCTCACTTTTGTTAAAAACAACAGGAATGTTTTTCTGGTTTTCTCCATATAGTATACCCGGTAAAAAACCATTGTTTCTAAGTCGATTGCATCCCCGTTTCACAGTTCTCTCTATACCGCTTATCTCTATTTTTTGCATTTTATCATCCTTTCTTAATGACGTCATATAATCATTCCATATTCTGCCCATTTCATCGTTTTTGAAACGACTTTTGCAAAAAACACGAAATCCATTAAATGGTATAATATTTACTAATAAAAAACCGGAGAAAATCTCCGGTTTAAGCTACTATAACATTTTTTCGTAGAATATGGTCTAATCTATCTTCATCGATGGTTTCTTTTTCGAGCAACTCTCGGACAATATGTTCTAAGACAGCCCAATTTTTACTCAGTATTTCCTTTGTCTCATCATAGAGTCCGGCTAAGATTGATTTGCTTTCTTTTACAAATTCAGTATCATCTCCGTAACAGGAATGCTTATATAATATGTCATAATTTATTAAACCCATATTTGAGTTCATGCCTAGTTTTTTCAGCATTGTAACAACGATCTCTGTTGCATTTTCGATATCATTTGATGCCCCCGATGTAATACTTTCCTCCCCAAATGCCAATTCTTCTGCTGCTCTACCTGCCAAGGCAATCCTTATATTGTTTATGAGATCCTTTTTACGATAGTGCATCCGGTCCGGAGGAATATTCATACTAAATCCCCCAACCCCATTTGAACTCGGGATGATCGTTATTCTCGATACACGATTCTCAGGTGCTACCAATTTCGTAACCAACGCATGTCCGGCTTCATGGTATGCTGTTATTTTCTTATCCTCAAAGGACATTGCGCTCCTATCTTTCTTCTCCGCCCCTACAATCACTGTATAAAACGCCTTATCGATATCTTCCATTTCGATTTGACCGGCATCCCGCCTCGCGGCATTGATAGCAGCTTCATTCATCATATTTTCGAGTTTTGCTCCACTAAAATAGACCGTTTGATAAGCGACCTTTTTAAGATCAATGTCCTTCGCCATCAATTTGTTGCGGCTATGCAATTTCAGGATTTCATACCGAGCGTTTACATCCGGCAAACCGATCTCAATATGTCGATCGAAACGTCCGGGGCGTAGCAAGGCTTCATCCAAAATATCGAGGCGGTTGGTAGCAGCAATTACGATGATACCATCGCGATCCTGAAAACCGGACATCTCTGCAAGCAAAGCATTAAGGGTTTGATCTCTTTCATCATTTCCTCCACCGTCAGGACTGCTGTCCCTTCTTTTCCCGAGAGCATCGATCTCATCAATAAAAATGACACATTTCCCATGCTGCCTGGCTCTCTTAAACAAATCCCTTATTCGTCCTGCTCCTACGCCCACATACACCTGTACAAAATCAGAACCTGATACAGAATAAAACCGAACACCTGCTTCACCTGCCAGCGCTTTGGCCATCAGTGTTTTACCGGTTCCGGGAGGTCCGTAAAATATAATGCCCCTCGGCATTCTTGCACCATATTTCGCATATTTTTCAGGCTCTTTAATGAAATCAACCAATTCCCTTACACTATCCTTAGCTTCCTCATTACCCGCAATATCATCAAATGTAACCTGTACATTTTCTTGAGGCTCTATAGCCATTGTCGTATATTTGCTGAATCCATTCTGTGTTTGTTTCACGCCTGATTTGGATATATATAGAATCAAACCAGCTGCCAGTGAAAAGATGAACAGAATACCCAAACCCTTTTCCAAATCGCTTTTGGCTGTTTTCTCATGAACAATCACATTTTGGGTTAACAAATCCTCCTTGAAACTTTCCCTACGCGGATTATCCGATATAAACAGATCGCCCGTTACCAGCTTTCCTTGAAAACTTTCCTGATCCGTCAAGTAAACTTCCCTTACCTGTTTTTGCTCGACTTTCTGCCAAAAATCATTGTATGAAAGCTTCTTCATTGAACTGCTCTTTTGATAATAGGCATAGCCTGTTATTCCGATCAGGAATATGAATAATCCTATTGTGAGGTATTTCACCTTTAAGCTGGTATTTTTCACAAGCTGCACCTCCCTCCTTTGGTTTACATAATATATTATATCGATTAAGCGGTTTTTCGTCCATGGTATTGTTTAGAAGAAACAATGACATAAAAACCATTATAAACTATGAAGCTTTCTTCTTTATCGTAGAGCTTCCCTTTTAGGGTATCTAATCATCCATCAGATAATTTTAACTGGCTTGGGCTATGAAAGGAGTCATACGATTGGCTTTTATTGGGTATTATTATAATGGACAAATTGTATCGAAGGCTAAGCTCCTTTTCTCACGGAGGTGAAATGATGTCAAAAGACTATCGAAGGCCATCCAGGACAACAATACGGAAACAAAGGCGTGCGAAAAAAATAAATAGACTGTATTACCTTTTGCTTCTTTTGGTCTTTCTTATCTTCTTTACCTTTTTCGGATGTACAAAAGTTCTTGGAGTTGATCAATGGAAGACGTTTGATCCCGAGAAGCTTACAAATATAGAACAAACTTCTCAA
Organism: Clostridia bacterium; assembly: GCA_050952525.1. GTDB lineage: Bacteria > Bacillota > Clostridia > Christensenellales > JBMNLC01 > JBMNLC01. Next base: position 139,984 of record JBMNLC010000012.1, read on the forward strand.
ATTTATGACCAGGATGATCAACTGGTCCTTCAAATACATGGTCCTGAAAACCGTATTAAGGTTTCTATTGACAAGGTGCCAAAGCATGTTCGCGATGCTTTTATTGCAGTGGAAGATGTTCGATTTTATCAACATAAAGGCTTTGACCTCAAAAGGATCATCGGCGCCCTTTGGGCAGATATCAAAGCAGGGGGATTTAAAGAAGGTGCGAGCACGATCAGTCAGCAGGTGATCCGAAACAGCCACCTTACAACTGAAAAGACCATATCTAGGAAAGTACAAGAGATTTTTCTCGCATATCAGTTAGAAAATACCTATGAAAAGAACGAAATACTTGAAATGTATCTCAATATCATCTACCTTGGAAATGGTGCATATGGTGTCGAAGCAGCATCACAAGCTTATTTCGGAAAAAGTGTTTCTCAATTGACATTGGCTGAGGCGGCCCTACTAGCCGGTATACCAAAATCACCTTCGAAATATTCTCCCCATATCAATCTTGAGGAATCCATTCAAAGAAGGAATCTCATCCTTGAACTGATGGAAAAACACGGATTTATCAGCTCTGATGAAGCAGAAAAAGCAAAAAAATCTAAAATAGAGCTTGTAAAATCAAATAAGGGTGATTATCCTTACGGTTTCTTTACTGACCAAGTAATTCGTGATGCCGCAAAGCTATTGGATATCGGGGAAGAAAAGCTGTATACCGGCGGATATAAAATCTTTACCACACTGGATAGGGAATTACAGACTTTCTGCGAAAAGCTATACAAAAATGATGACCTTTTCCCTCAGCCCAAGGATAAAGTACCGGTAGAGTCAGCCCTTGTCATCATGCATCCGAAAACAGGAGATATTAAGGCTCTTATCGGCGGGCGTGAACATACGGCGAAATTAGGCTTCAATCGTGCCACCCAGATGCAACGTCAGCCGGGATCTGCTATAAAGCCTATCCTGGTTTATGGGCCTGCCATTGAAAAGCATGGTTATACACCGGTTACTTTCATCCTTGATGAACCGACTACCATAGGTGATTATACCCCCTCCAATGCCGGAGGCAAATTTAATGGATGGATTACCTTAAGATATGCTGTTGCCCGTTCCATTAATATACCCGCAGTGAAGGTATTGGATGATATCGGAATTGAATCAGGTAAACGATTCGCTGAACAGGTAAACATCCCCCTCCATCCAGAGGATAAATACTTAAGCCTCGCCTTAGGAGGGTTTTATAAGGGTGTTTCACCCTTACAGCTTTGTAATGCGTACATGCCCTTCGCGAACAATGGAAAGTTTAGCGCAGCCACAACGATCCGTTATATTGAGAATGCTAAGGGGGAAAAGATCTATGAATATGTTCCTGAATGGAAACAAGTTATGGACGACGAAAATGCTTTTATCATGACAAGCCTTCTCCAATCAGCTATCCAATGGGGAACTGGGATCCGACTAAATGAGCTGGGAATTCCACTGGCCGGTAAGACAGGAACGGTACAACTTCCAAATGAAGGAGATTTCCGTAATATCAAAGGCAATAAAGACGCGTGGATGGTGGCCTACAATCCTGAGTACCTTGCTACTGTATGGATTGGCTACGATCAAACGGATAAAAAGCACTATCTGCCTTCAAATGCAACCGGGGGAAGTTATCCGGCGGAAATCTTAAAAGAGGTGTTCCGATTCATATACAAAGACAAAAAAGCCCCTGAATTCCAAGAGCCTCCCGGTATTGTCAAAGTGAAGATCGATGCAAAATCCCTTTTGGAACGTCGTGAAGTCATGTTGGCAAATGCCTTAACCCCGGAAGAATTCCAAATGGAAGAAGTGTTTACCCAATCCACACTGCCGGACCGGGAAACCGACTATTGGATCATTCCTCAACCTCCCAATGATATTGTCATAGAAATTTCTGAAGAAAATAAACCTATTATTTCCTTTACACCTGTGAACAGCTTTGCTGTCTACAGAATATATAGGCAAAGAAATATGAACCCTCCCATACTGATAGGTGAACGGACAGACCCCTCCCTTCACCGAATTCGGATTACGGATCATCTGGCCATTCCTGGAGAAAAATACGAGTACTATATTGTACCGGTTCATCCTGAAATTGCAATAGATAATGAGCCATTAGAGGGGCCCACTTCCGAAAGGATTCCCTTTGAGGTTCCCTTTTTATTCCCTCAATATCAGGAAGAAAGACAGGAAAACACGATAGATTTCAATGATAATGTAGGGGAGGATATGGAATCAAACGGAAATGAAGCGCTAGAACTAGAATAAGAAAGGATCAGCCTTGATTTGACCTTCGGTGATCCTTTCACTTAAAACATCAATATCTTTTTATTTTCATTCAAACGGTTTAGCTTTTTAATGAGGCGATTTCGTCGCTTGTACAACTCGCTTAATTCGCCGGAGTCTGACCATGGGATTCCCATCCGACGAATATATTCAATGGCCTTACAGGTATGTTCCAGTGCACCGTTGAAATCCCTAACATGATGTTCTAAATACTTTGCCAACTCAAAATACGGCATGGTTCCTCCCTGTCCTGCTTCAATCATCTCCCTCCAAATTTGGGCAGCTTTTTTGAAGGAACGGTTTTTCTTGTACAATAGAGATAGGGATGACTTTGCTCTACCTCCCATACCTAATTCATCAGCTTTTTGATAGCATTCTATTGCACGGCCGGTTTGGCCTGCTTTTTCATAAATTCGCCCAAGGCTGTAAAGATCTTGGCTATATTTACCTGACATCGGATTGGTATAATAGTGAACTATCTCTCCAAGCAAGAAAACAAGAGATAAGATATCATATTGGTTGTGTATCAAAACATCCTCTATCAAAGCCATATCACCGCTCTCTAAGAATGAAAAATACCTGCCGGGTATTTCAGCGCTTGGTATATCCTTAGCTCGCTCCACATGTAGAATATGATGCTCGAGGGACTTTAGAGAGCAACTGTCAAGCCGCAATTTCCATATACGTCTGGAGAGGTGCAGCAGATCCATGTGGGAAAAATCCTTTTGATATTCCCTCAAGCGATGCATGATAAATCGTGAATCCAGTAAGGGGATATCGAAGCTTTTTCCGTTAAAACTAATCAACAGCTCGTACTCGCGGAAGATTTCGCCCAACTTCTGAAGCAGGAAAAACTCTTCTGAATAATCCCGCATAAAAAGCTGATGAATATGAAACTGATCATTTCTAAAATATCCTATTCCCACTAAGAAAGCAACTGTCCCGGTCCCTCCCGATAGTCCGGTGGTTTCAGTATCTATAAACAGAATTCGATTCAGATGCGGCTTATTTATAGATAATAGTTGGCAAATTGCACCTAAATTCCGGGTGGTTTCATCAAGAAGGCTATTTATTGTTTTATAACCCCACACAAAAGACGATGAAAAACTAATATGCTTCTCATAGCATTTCAATGACAAAATGTCAGATGCTGATATACAGCTCTGGGTTTGGCTATCAGCATCGCGTCTGCTGCTGACAGCTATGGAAGAGCTTGACAGATTTCTGAGTTTACTCTTTAGGTTGGGTATCATCAAATATCACCCCAAGTATATTACGCGCAATATCTTTCCCCGATAGACCCACCTCATTGATGGGACCTACGCATGAAGGACATCCCCCATTACATGGGCACTCTTCAATCACATCACGTGCTCTCTTAAATAATTCCATATGGATCTCATATAACTTCTCACTAAAGCCAACCCCACCAGGGTATTGATCATATATAAAAATCGTCGGTTTCTGGGTAAAGGGTGACTTTACATGATATATCACAGATATATCCCGCGGATCACACATTAGGTATAGAGGAGCAATTTGTGCCAGGATATTCGAAATGCCAATTAACCCACTTTGGATGTCATCCTGCCGGTATCTTTGAGTTAATACATGGGGAAGGGCAACCCAGTAGGCTGTCGTATGCATTTCCAGTTCGGGCAAGTCCACAGGTCCCCACCCGATATTCTCATGGGTATCAAACTTAATCTTTTTGAACATCGTAACAATAGAGGAAACCATTACTTCACCACAATACCTATGTAAGGTCATGTCATCTTCCTTGAATACATCCAAGACCTTTAGATTTGCAGATAAACTTGCATCCGTATAGTAATCGACATCCACCTTTCGCACATATGCCTTTTTCTGTTCAAAATCCAATTTCTCCACTTGATATTGCTGACCTTCATGGATATAAATTGCTTCCTCATGGATCAACATAGGTGCACTAAAACGATCCGTTTCTCCTATAGCTCGCGGATTGGACGTAGTGATATCGATGATCACGAAATTTTCGTTCGAAGCACTTCGAAGGCTGATGGCTTCTGCGGGGAAATCTTCGGCCATCCAATACCAGCGTCTGCCGACATGCCGCAGTATTCTTTGTTCTTCCAAAAACTCCAGAATCTCCTGGCTGGTCTCAACACCGAACGTCTCTCCATCCTCAAAGGGCAATTCAAAAGCTGCACATTTAAAATGGCTTAAAAGAATGTAAAGATTGTCGGGGTTAATTAAGCCATACTCGGGCGTCTGATTCAAAAAATACTCCGGATGCTTGATAATATACTGATCAAGGGCACTACTATTTGCTACAAGAATCATTACTGAGGTTTCTCCCCGTCTTCCTGCTCTTCCAGCCTGCTGCCAGGTGCTTGCCACAGTGCCAGGATAGCCACACAGAATACATGCATCTAATTGACCTATATCAATTCCTAATTCAAGGGCATTGGTGCTAACCACAGCTAAGATCTTTCCGGAACGCAAGCCTCTTTCTATCTCTCTTCTCTGATTAGGAAGGTATCCGCCTCTATATCCTCTGACAACATCAGATTGGTATAACTTATTCTTAATGGCTTCCTTAAGATATGTTACCAGTATTTCCACAGATAAACGGCTCCGTGCAAAAATAATGGATTGTATTCGATTCAGAATAAAGCGGGCGGCAATGGAGCGAACTTCTAAAATCGAACTTTTTCGTATACCCAGCTCTTTATTGACAACGGGGGGATTGTAAAAAATGATATGTTTTGTCCCGTGCGGCGCTCCATTCCTATCCACCAGCAGGACTTCGTCGCCGATAATCCTACTGGCTAATTCACCCGGGTTTGCGATCGTAGCAGAACAACAAATAAACTGAGGATCAGATCCATAAAATCTGCAGATTCTTTTCAAACGCCTCAGTACATTGGCCATGTGGCTACCAAAAACGCCACGATACATATGGATCTCATCAATGACAATGTATTTCAAATTCTCAAACAACTTGACCCATTTCGTGTGATGGGGCAGGATACCGGAATGAAGCATATCAGGATTTGTGACAACAATATGTCCGGCTTGGCGAATCGCCTTTCGAGCAGATACCGGAGTATCTCCATCATATGTAAATGTCTTGATATCTTCTTCTAAGACTGATATAATCTCATGCAGTTCGCTCAGCTGATCCTGAGATAAAGCCTTTGTTGGGAACAAATAAAGTGCTCTCGTTTTGTTATCCTCCAGAATTGCATTCAATATTGGCAAATTATAACATAAGGTTTTCCCCGAAGCTGTCGGTGTCACAACCACAACATTTTTCCCGTTTAGAACTGCTTCTACAGCTTCACTTTGGTGGCTATAAAGCTGCCATATACCACGGGTTCTTAACACATGAATCAGATCCTTAGAGAGCCCTGCAGGATATGGCTTATATTCAGCCTCTTTTGCTTGTATCTGTTCCCAATGGGTAATATTCGATTTTATATACGGATCTTGTTCGAAAGTAACCAATAGCTGTTCAAGGTTCATAGCTATGCCCCTTTTTGGAAGACCTTTTATCTTCTACATTATATAATCATTCATACCGAATGTCTATTCGTTTCTTAATGAAAACATCCTACGCTACATCAGATCAAATAGAGGAAGCCGTTGGTCCCAAAAAAAGAAGGTATTTTACGAATAGAAAATACCTTTCATGTCATGACATTATTCGAAAAGCATTATGCCTAAGGCTTGATAAGTTGGAGCGTCCACCTTATCAGTCAAAGGAAGCTTCTTGTCTTTCTTAAAACCTACTAAAGCTCTTTTCATCCCTTCACCATATATTCCATCTATAGCACCGTCATAATATCCGAGTTTTGCTAGCCTTTTTTGCACTTCAACAACATGAGAGTTTCGATCACCCGGGCTTAGTGTTCTTAATGAACTGCCCAGGTTTCCGTAAGGTCCACCACTTATTACGACAGGGGTATTATGGGGTACAATATCATACAGTTCTTCAACATTTCTGTTGAGCATCCGGATACAGCCATGGGAAGCACTGCTCCCGATCGATCCAGGTTTATTTGTACCATGAATACCATAAATTCCCCAAGGCACATCCAATCCCATCCAACGTGTTCCAAAGCCACTGCCCCAGTTTTTTGCCTTATAAACAATCTTCCATACACCGATGGGAGAGGGCGTTCTGCTTTTTCCATATGCAACAGTATACTTCTTGAACAGCTTTCCATTTTTGAATAAGTACAGCCTGGATTCGCTCAAATCGATGAAAATATGAAACTGATCTTTGACTGTAACAGCTTCGAAAGTCTGTTTTCTAATTTTGGAAGTGGTAAAATGCAGGCCGGAGTCAGGTCTTTTCCACACTGCATAGCAAAGTATCAATGAAATCATCGTGAATATAACGGCCATCATGATGATCAATCTACCTTTCAAATGAACCCCCCCTTGCCTGCAAAGGCACGATACGCTGCTAAAAATATAGATATTCATAAACAGGCAGAAATAGTCCATTTGTAATCAATGCAGTGGGGAATCTTTACTACTCCCCAATCATAATGGCTTCTGTGCATTCTACCGCGTCCTGCACCATCCTTTCTATATTCAAAACCGTTTCAGATTGCTCTATTTTTTCCAGACTGGGATGGGTCATTGGATGTTTGGGTACAAAAATGGTACAACAATCTTCAAATGGAAGAATGGATGTTTCGTATGTACCAATTTTCTGGGCAATTTCAATAATCTCGCTTTTATCAAAACCAATCACCGGACGAAAAACAGGTAGACCGACCGCATCATCAGTTACCGCAAGACTTTCCATAGTCTGGCTGGCGACTTGCCCTATGCTTTCGCCGGTGATAAGGGCCTTGCTTTTTCTCTTTGTTGCAATAACCTCAGCGATTCTCATCATAAATCGTCTCATAAGGATCGTCAACTGGCTATCCGGACATTTTTCAAAAAGGGTTTGCTGGATTTCTGTAAAAGGAACAACATGTAATAGAATTGGACCACAGTAAGTTGCCAGAAGCTTGCATAAATCAATTACCTTTTCCTTTGCCCTTTCACTTGTATAGGGGGGGCTATGAAAATAAACAGCTTCTAACTGCACTCCCCTCTTAGCAATCATCCAGCCTGCTACCGGACTATCTATGCCACCTGACAGCAGTAAAACTGCTTTTCCATTTGTACCGATGGGCATGCCTCCTGCTCCCGGAATGGTGCGAACATAGATATATGCCATTTCCCTTATCTCGACATTGACTCTCCAATCGGGATGATGCACATCCACGCTTAGACCCGGCATTTTTTTCAGGATATATCCACCAATATTGCGGGATAACTCCATAGAATTAAGGGGAAAAGTCTTGTCAGAACGTCTGGTCTCTACTTTAAAAGTCCCTTGATCCATACCATGATCACTTAACATCTTAACAGCCATCTTTTGAATAATATCGACATCCTTCTCCATCTCCAGCGCAGGACTAACAGAATGAACACCAAATATTCTTGTCATCCGATGAATGATTTCATCCTCGTCAACATCTTTATATCCCTTTACAAAGAATCGTCCTTGAGCTTTGAAAACCTGACATTTTTCCAATCCGCTTAATGACTTTTTTATTTGTTCTAAGAGTTTCCGCTCAAAAAAAGGACGGTTTAAACCTTTTAAATGAATTTCAGCATAACGAACCAGAATCACTCTTTCCATGTCAATTACCTCCTGAATCTCCTCAGTTCCTTAACGATATGGGATGTCCCTTCTACGGTTTTATAGATCTCCTCCTCTGTGTTCAACGGGGACAGACTAAAACGAATAGCTCCTTCAGCTTGGGCATGATTTAGTCCTATAGCAGTCAAAACATGGCTTACTCTTCTTCTACGAGATGAGCATGCGGAACCTGTCCCTACCATTATACCTCTTTGCTCCAGGGCATGGAGCAACACCTCCGCACGAACCCCTGTAAAAGAAATATTTATAATATGGGGAGCTCCCTCGTGAGGATGCGGGCCATTGATCGTTGTCCCATGAATTCGTGAAAGCATCTCCTGAGACAGAGTTTGCTTTAGCTTCATCAAATGGCTACGGTATTTGTCTGCGTTCTTATAGTAAATTTGAACAGCTTTTCCAAATCCCATGATGGCCGGTACATTCTCTGTGCCCGGTCTCAGACCCTGCTCCTGTCCTCCACCATAGAACATGCCCGTATGCCTAACTCCTTTCTTGATATATAGAGCACCTACTCCTTTAGGACCATGAATTTTATGACCACTCATGGTATAAAAATGAATATTACTATTCTTAAGGGAAATAGGAACTCTGCAAAAAGCCTGCACTCCATCCACATGAAACAGAGTTTTGGGGTTTCGTTGAAAAATGATATTACCTATCTCTTCGACTTCTTGAATCGTTCCTATTTCATTATTCACGTGCATGATACTGACCAGGCATGTGTTATCTTTAATACTGTCTTCAAGCTGCTTCAGATCAATTCTCCCGGACCTGTCCACAGCCAGATATGTTGTCTCGACACCAAGCTTTTCGAAATACCTAAACATTTCATAGACGGAGGGATGCTCAATTTCAGTGGTAATCATATGAAGGGGGCGATCCCTCAGTTGCTTTGAATGAAAAGCGCTCCATATTGCCAGATTATTGCTTTCTGTGCCGCCGGATGTAAAAAAAATCTCTTCAGGAAGACTGTTTATCGCCTTCGCCACTTCCTCCCTGGAAGAACGAATGCCTTTCTCGGCCGTTATCCCCATCCTGTAAAGGGATGAAGGATTTCCATATTCGTCTATCATATACTTCATTACTTCATCTACGACTTCTTGAAAAGGTTTAGTGGTTGCGCTATTGTCCAGATAGATAATTTCTTTCATGTTCCTTCTCCAATTACGTTTTCGTTCTATACTTCCCAAGAATCTGTTGAGTTTTTATACTGTCATTTTACCACGATTTTCATTTTATCGGTAGGCTTTTCACGAAGCACGAAAAAAGTAAAAGCCTCTTCCCTGATATTGTTTATTGAATCAAGCGATTTTATGAAGGATTTTATCGGCTTTCTGCGAATATATAATTATGAAAAGATAAAAGGAGGTTTCTTTCTTATGCAATGTCCAGCTTGTGGAAGCCAGAACCATTCTCACCACCATTTTTGTATCCTATGCGGTGCTTCCCTGAAAACCACTTCAAATATGGAAGAAAAAGCACAAGAACGGACAGTTGTAAGGAAGGAGCTGTTACAAAACAAAAAGGATTGGTCTCAGGAGTTTGATCTTTATGATGATTCTTCCCTCTTTCCTGATTCTTCTCCATACATTAACCCTACCTCCAACCGCTATAACATCAGTGAACAGCTTCCTCTCCGCCGCTACCGAAAAGAGAAGAAAAACTGCAGAAGAAGAAAATGGCGTATTTTCACCGGTACTTTTGTTTGGCTTACCCTTGCCTGCTTCGCCATATATGGAACAGTAGTAGGGCTCTCCTATATCAAAAAAGTACTTCCACAGGCCAACCTTATTTCAGAGGGGGATGGATCAACTGAAAAACAACGGGTGGAGGTTTACAATGATAAGGATAAAAGAGCCCATCATATTCGCTTCTGGGTACAGGATGGGGAATACATATGGATTGAAGAAACCGGCCAAAAATATTACTTGGATAAAACCGGATTCGTCGACGTCATGATTGAAGACTCCTTCTGGTTAAAAGATTCTGAAGAAATAATCTCAGATGTGATACAGGTGGAAATCAAAGCTATTGTATACAAGGATGGCAAGCAAGTAACAGAATTGACCGTTCCTCCTTTTGAGGTAGAGGTGCCTTTGTCTCCTTTTTCGCTCGTTCACCCTGATTCCTTCCATATCAAAACCACTGAGAATCAATGTCTGCTTAAGCTCCAGGTAATCCCGGGCAGTCGCGTTTTTATTGGTGAGAATGAATACACGGACCTGATCGATACTGAAGGCTATATAGAACTCAATATTCCCATAGAATCCAGTGGAATACATAAGACACCCATTCTGGTGGAATCCAAAAATCACCGGGCGAATAAGAAGGAACTCATTATTGAGCGTCCTCCAATGGAGATTTCCTTGTCCATTGATCTCACCTTGCCTAAAAAAACGGAAAATTCCAGTATTCTGGTTACCGGAACAACAGAACCGGATGCTGTCCTCACAACAAATATAGAGACAATCGGCGGCATTAAAGTTGATCCCAACACCGGTGCATTCAAGTTTACTGCAAAATTGGAACGTTATGGCATAAATACGATCACAATAACAGCCTCCAAGGAAAACAAAGCGGATTCACAACTGAGCTACAGGATTGAAAGAGTTCCAAATCTTTCTGAATATACAAGAAAAGCTTGGAAGATGGATTACCAAGCCCTCTTGGGAAATCCTGGGCCTTTACAGGGCAAAATCTTCTTATGTGAAGGAAAAGTTGTAAAAATCACAAAACAAGGGGAGAGGACTTTATTTCTATTTGACGTTGGCACTGAAGCAGAAAACATTATTGCTATGGAATATGGGGGAGATATGAAGCTTACGGAAGGAGAAACTTATCGGATTTTTGGAGATCTAGATGGTACATATGAAAGTTACCCCAGAATAATTGCAAGATTTCTTTATCTGAAAGAATAACTTCCTATGAGCTCTTCAACCGCCGATAACGAAAACCCAATAAGAAATATTTGATAAAAGCAGGAGACAAGCAATTGGCTGCCTCCTGCTTTTCATTGAATTTTCTCGCCTATTCTTTTAACTCTCCAAGGATTACATCGGCAACATATTCCTTGCCATCACGCCATACACCAAGACGTACCTGGTCACCGATTTTCTTCTTATTGATCTCGCTTGTCAAATCCTCAAAGACCTTTATTTCCTTTCCGTTAATCTTTGTGATGATATCTCCGGGCTGGATATTTGCTTTCGCTGCCGGACCATCTGCAATAACCGACATAACCAATATCCCGGGTACAACCCTATATTCCTTTGCTTCTTCTTCAGAAACCGCCCTACCTGAGATGCCGATTCCAGGCCGGCTAACGTAACCATGTTTGATTAATTCTTCAACAATGGGTCGAAAGGTATTGCTTGGGATAGCGAAGCCAATGCCTTCTACAGAAATGGGCAGGCCATCACTACTAATGCCGGCATAGACACTCTTCACCGTATTGATACCAATTACTTCACCCTTGCTGTTAACCAAAGCACCTCCGCTATTGCCAGGATTGATGGCTGCATCCGTTTGAATTAAGTTAAGGGTCTTGCCATCTACTTGAATACTGCGGTTCACAGCACTTATAACACCTACCGTTACAGTTCCGGCCAACTCTTTTCCTAAGGGATTTCCTATTGCAACAGCCAACTCTCCTACTTGAATCTTCGATGAATCACCCATCGGTGCAGCTGTTAAATTCTTTTCGTTTATTTTAATAACAGCCAGATCGGATCGAGGATCAGTACCGATTACTTGGGCGTTTACTTCCTTTCCACCGGGCAAGATTACTGTAACTGTGCTCGCTCCTTCTATTACGTGGTTGTTTGTAACAATATAACCGTCTTCACTGATAATCACACCGGAACCCGCCCCCTGCTCCTGCTCAATGATGCCTCGTCCCCTCGCAAGTCCCTTCACCTTATTCGTGACACCTACTACGGAAGGACCTATCTGCTTAGCGATGTCAACCACAGGATTGTCGCTGCTGATGATTGCAGCAGCTTTTCCACCGATCACAGGCAAATCTTCATCCAAATTATCGGTACCTTTATCCTCCTGCCTCCCGCCAACTGTGTTTCTTATATCCGCTTCTCCTAAACTATTGCCCGCTTCAAAGCGATTGAATATTTCCGGTACCAATGTGTAGGTGAGCATCCCTCCAATAATTGCAGAAATGAGAATAATAGGCATATAAACCCAGAATCTACTCCTTCTCGCATATCTACGTTCATCATCAAATTCATAAAAATCATTATTCATAACTGTCACCTCCAAGATTTCTAGGAGCTTCCTTCGTTAATTGTTAATTTTATTATACTTATGATATTTGAAAAAAGTATGAACAAAATGTAAATATTATTATTTGTTGGATTAAGTCTATATAATGGTGTAAAAAGAAGTTGAGCCAAAGCTCATACCTCGGTTAGAATATAAGTGCTAACAAATACCAAACCGAGGAGGATGAACCATGGCTCAGTTTAATATTACAATAACCGAAGAACTTTTGCACGGACTTTTTTTATCAAACGGCAGGGATGAAGCATTTTCCAAGTTATTAGAGGAAATATTCAACCAGGTACTTTTAGCCCAATCTTCAGAACAGGTAGGCGCTGAACCTTATGAGAGAACTGAAGAAAGAACGGCCTACCGCAATGGCTTTCGAGACAGACAGATGACTACTCGAGTTGGCACACTTACTCTGCGGGTTCCTAGGCATCGCAATGGCAAGTTTTCTACAGAGTTGTTTGCCCGATATCAACGCAGTGAACAGGCATTGATACTGGCCATGATGGAGATGGTAATTAACGGGGTTTCAACGCGTAAAGTTGAAGCTATCACACAAGAACTCTGTGGCAAGACATTTTCTAAATCCACCGTTTCAGCTCTTTGTAAGCAGCTGGATCCCATGGTTCACGCTTTTAGGACAAGACCGCTTGAAAGTCATTATCCCTTTCTAATTGTGGATGCTCTTTACCTTAAGGTACGTGAAAACCATCGGGTTCAGTCAAGAGGACTACTCATCGCCGTAGGTATCAACAAAGAAGGTTATCGGGAAATTATTGGCTTTCAGGTGGCTAACACAGAAACTGAAAGCAGTTGGGGAGAATTCTTTGCATCCCTTAAGGAAAGAGGATTAAAAGACGTTCGCTTAATTACATCCGACAATCACAAGGGGCTTGTCAATGCAGTCAAGAGACATTTTCAAGGAGCAACCTGGCAGCGATGTCAAACCCATTTTTCGAGGAACATGCTGGATTACACCCCCAAAGCACTACAACCTGTTATCAAAGAAGATCTTCGTGAGCTGTATGAAGCTGTTGACTTAGATAGCGCTCGAAAGGTGAGAGATCAGATTCTTGGCAAATACGGGACGAGAGCGCCAAAAGCTGCTACTCTGTTAGACGAATCCTTTGATGATATCACAGCGGTTCTGGCAGTACCCCTGAAATACCGAAAGCGACTACGTACTACAAACGGCGTGGAACGGCTCAATCAGGAAGTGAGGCGACGAGAGCGGGTAATACGCATTTTCCCTAACGAGGCATCAGTAATCCGTTTAATGGGCGCCCTGCTTATGGAACAAGATGAAAAGTGGCAAGCAGGTCGTAAATACTTTGATATGGATTTATATTATCAAAGTATGGAGAACAAGAAAACCAAGGATAGCAACTCTGCTGCCTAGGGTACCTACTACTATCATCGCATTTATTCCACGGTCTGTTGACAACGAGCCCCCCATGGCATGTTCTCCGGCATCAGGGCTATTTACCCCTGCAGTTATGGGATTAAGCTCTGAGGAAGGGATGATGCCCGGCTATCAGCCTAACATGCCATGTACTCATTATCAACAGCTTTCGCGGCATAAATGCTTTGATCCGGTTGATAGTATTAATGTTCTTTATTATACTGGCTGGACAACCGAGGGAATTTACACACTAATTTGGACTTGACTTATTTGTTGTCTATCTTCTTTAAACTAAATATAAATACCGTCCCTTTACCGTATTGGCTCTTAACCCATATCCTTTGTCCATGCTGTTCTATGATCTTCTTTGCAATATGCAAACCAAGCCCTGTACCGCTTGACTCTGATGAATGGGATTTGTCAGCTTTATAAAATCTTTCCCATATAAAAGGAATGTCTTCTTGGGGAATACCCTCACCCGAATCACCGATGGATACAAAAACATGCTCCTTTGCATCGTCATGAGTCCATATTGAAATTTTTTCTCCATGCGAAGTGAATTTTATTGCATTGTCTATTAAATTCGTGACAACCTGTTCAATCCGATCCTTATCGGCTGTCACCATATAGTGATCATTCCGGAAAATCGCTTCAACTTCAAGCTCTTTCTCATTGATTTTTCCTTCATAACGAATTAGCACACGGCGCAGCAACTCATTGATATCAAATTGTTCCCAATTCAAAGGAAATCTTCCCGATTCTATTCTCGCAACATCCAGCAACTCATTGATCAGTTTGTTTAATCTCTTTGTTTCATCCAATACAATAGCCAGATAATGGGGATGCTCTTCCTTTGCAATTGTACCATCAAGCATTCCCTGGATAAAACCCTGCATAGATGTCAAAGGAGAACGCAATTCATGCGATACATTGGCAACAAAGCTTTTTCTTAAATCCTCCAGACTTCTCAGGTCATCTGCCATGGAATTGAAGCTCTGAGCTAACTGACCAATCTCATCCCTTGACTTAACCTTTACTTTCCTATCGAAATTACCCTTCGCAATTTCCAAGGCAATCATATTCATCTCTACGAGCGGTGAAGAGATGCGAACTGAAATCCATGAAATTAATGTAATAGCAAGAATTCCTGAAAGGATGGCTGATCGCCAGAGCTGACTGTAAAGACTGTAGTAGACCTTTTGAATTTCCTCCAGTTTAGTATGGATGAATATTGCTCCTATGATCCTGTTATTTACAATAAATGGGCTGCCAACTGTCAAGACGGGTGTTTGAAATCTCTTTCCAAAGCTCCCCCAACTTTCGATCATTTGGCCATCAAGTATTTGCTTCATATACTGACCGAATTCTTCCTTCGTAAACTGTTGTCCTTCCCATTGGCTTTCTTGATTCGGATCGGCTACCCTCCATACAAAACCAAATCTATCAACAATCCAAATGGCAGCCTTCAAGTGACGAGCCGTAGCCCTCAATCCCTCATATAAAGTTTCTTCGCTTATCAATCCCAGGGCACTTTCTTCCCCCAAGCGACTTATCTCTATCGTTTCCTGACGCAACTCCGTTCTTCTTTCCTCCATGTAGTTGTGTTTAAACATTTGAGTAAGAAGTAATCCCAAGACAACAAGGGTGATGATCATAATAAAAAAATAAGTAACGATAAGTCTAACGAATACCGAACGGAACATCATTTCACCTCAAATTTATATCCAACTCCCCAAACAGTCTTTATCTGCCATTCAGGATTATCCTTTTTAAATTTTTCACGCAGCCGTTTGATGTGAACATCTACAGTTCTTGAATCACCATAATAATCGAAACCCCATACTTGTTCCAGCAATTGTTCCCTTGTAAAAACCTTGTTGGCGTGGCTTGCTAAAAAGTATAGGAGCTCCATCTCCTTAGGGGGAAGTTCCATCTTATTCCCATAGTAGATTACGGAATAATCCGACATATTAATGATTAGATTTGGAAAAGCAAGTTCCTGGGATGGTGTCTCCACCTTTTGCATCCTGCGAATAACCGCCTTCACTCGGGCAACTAACTCCTTTGGATCAAAAGGTTTTACCACATAATCATCCGCTCCCAACTCCAATCCAAGCACCTTGTCAAAAGTTTCACCCTTTGCTGTTAACATAATGATAGGAATATTGCTTATCTTTCGAATTTCACGACAAACCTGCCATCCATCTAATCCTGGCAACATAATATCCAGTATAACAAGATGGGGGGGACTTTTGCGAAATTCTCTAACCCCATCATCACCGCGATGAGCGAGAGTTACTGTGAAACCTTCCCTCTCCAGATAAAGCCGAATAAGCTCACAAATATTCTTATCATCATCAATAACTAAAATGACATGATTTTCTTTCATATGGTTCTTTCCCTCCTTGATATCTTTCGTCTGAAAAGCAGAAGGCAACTGGTAGATCACAGTATAATAGCCATATCAATAGAAAAACAAAGATAAGTCCAAATCACAAATAATTGCACGAGTGAATAATGAATCCGTTTATTCCTCGGGAATAAACGGATTCATTATTCACTCTTACACTGAAAGAGCTATATGTTTTGCTGAACCACCCTTGCCACTGCATCGAAACTTGGCTTTAACGCATGGTATAACTGCTTATAGATAGGATAATACCGATCATAGATCACTGCATTATCCTTGTTCGGTTTTTGGGTTGTTTTTCTTTCGATAACTTCCTGACATGCCTGAACTACATTGTCATAAACTCCGGTACCTACTCCGGCTAAAATAGCGACGCCTAAAGCTGGGCCTTCAGTTGAATTGATGGTATGGATATCCGTGTGAAACATATCCGCTTGTATTTGACGCCATAGGGGACTTCGTCCTCCACCTCCTGAAGCACGTACTTCAGTAACCGGAATATTCATTTCACGGATAATTTCCAAGCAGTCCAATAAACTATATGATACCCCTTCCATAATAGCACGTATCATATCTTGCCTTCGATGCTTGGCAGATAAGCCGAAGAATACACCTTTTGCATAAGGATCCAAATGTGGAGTACGTTCTCCCATTAGGTAAGGTAGATATATTAATCCTCCGCATCCAGGCTCGGCTCTCTCGGCTTCCTGATCCATCAGCACATAGGGATCCACCCCTAGGAAAGTTCCCAATTCCTTTTCCATACCACAAAACTCATCCCTCATCCATTTCAAAGATAACCCTGCCCCTTGAGTAACCCCCATCACATGCCATGTATTAGGCACTGCATGACAAAAAGTATGTACCCTTCCGTTAGGATCAATTTTAACAGTGTCAGTATACGCAAAGACCACACCGGAAGTACCGATGGTTGAGGAAATGATGCCCGGCCTGACAACGCCATTGCCAACAGCTCCAGCAGCCTGATCTCCCCCTCCACCTACCACCGGTGTCCCTTTCCTCAAGCCTGTCAATTCTGCAACTTCTTCCGTAATATATCCACTGATCTCCTGGGATTCATAGACATGAGGCATCCATTCCTTAGACACCTCCAATTCAGACAGTAGTTCATCTGACCAACTACGTCGAGGCACATCAAGGAATTGGGTCCCACTGGCATCAGATACTTCTGTAGCAAATTCTCCTGTTAAGCGATAGCGAACATAATCCTTTGGAAGAAGAATTTTTGCGATTTTTTCAAAAATATCCGGTTGATTGTTCTTGACCCACATTACCTTAGAAGCTGTAAAGCCTGTGAGAGCAGGATTGGCTGTGATTTCAATCAGTCTCTCCTTACCAATCTTTTCAGTAATCTGCTCACATTCTCGCTGGGTTCTTTGATCGCACCAAATAATGGAAGATCGTAACACCTGATCATCCTTGCCTAACAATACCATCCCATGCATCTGCCCTGAAAGACCAATTCCCCTTATGTTATCCTTGTGTACATCACTCTTGTGAACAACTTCCCTAATCGTGGATATTGTAGCCTTCCACCAATCTTCAGGATTTTGCTCTGCCCATCCCATTTGGGGTTGATACAATGGGTACTCCGCTGTTGCACAGGCAACTGTATTACCTGCCCTATCAAACAATACCGTTTTTGTGCCTGAAGTCCCAATATCTATTCCTAACAAGTATTCCATAGAACAACCTCCTTTTATATTGTTTATCAGGAAATTATTGTTAGATATTCTATGCAGAGCAATAAAAATCCTTCTTTTTTTATCGATCAACTAGACTGTTCTAGCTTATCTATCCGAAACCCTAACACCGTTCTTATGCAAAAAAGCAGCAGTAACACCCATTCCCTCCCTTAACCTTTCCGAAAAAGTCCCGTCATATATATTGTACACCCCACATGAAGGACTCCTAGATTTTAAGAGTGCTTCTTGTATGTTATACCTTCTACACAGCTTCCACGCTTCACGAGCACCTTTTATAAAAGCTTCGGTAACATCCGTACCATCCTTCGTAATAACACGAGCATTCCCAGTTATCACATCAAATCCATCTCCTCCAATGATCTCTGCGGGACAACGAGGTGTAGGCAGTCCACCTAACTGCTCCGGGCAAATCGGAACGGCTTTCCCTTCCTTCACAAGGGCTACAATATCCTGGTTCTCATTATCCCTTCCATCATAGCGGCAACAAAATCCGGCAAGACATGCGCTGACCAATCTTATGCCACTTGCCTTGTCCTTACACATCATGATTGTCACACCTCTTTGAGCCTCTTCTTCATTATGCAACATAGGGCAAGAGCAATGTAATAATAAAAAACATAACGAGAACAAATGAAATAACTGTAATGATTCTTCGTGTTTTCTTTCTCATGATTCATATAATCTCCCTTATTTCAACTCAACAATGGTTACACCAGACTCTCCCTCACCGAATTTTCCCAATCGGAAGGAAAGGACATGGGGATGATGCCTCAAATGCTGATGAATACCACTACGTAAAATGCCCGTTCCTTTTCCATGAATGATGCTTACCTCCGTAAAGCCGGATAAAAAGGCATCATCTAAATATTTATCAATGTCCAAAAGCGCTTCATCAAGATTTTTGCCACGTACATCAAACTCCAAACCTACCTGTCTATCACGCATGTTCACTGTTTTGCTCCGAGGTTGGTTCGATACGACCATCACCTCATCGACTTTTCGGAGATTGGAAATGTGAGCATTCACCTTCAGGATTCCTATTTGGACTTGAAGTTCACCCTTCGCATCCGGTTTTGTCAAGGCAATTCCCTTTTGGTTTAAGTCCATTACCATTACCCCATCACCAGGTCTTAAGTCCTTAGGAGGTTTTGAAAATGGTTTTGGGATATCCGTACGGTTCTGGTACAACTTCTCATCCAAATCTTCAATTTTGCTTTTCAACTGCTGACGAGATTTCTGAAGCTCCATCATATGGATTTCTTGTGCTTGCTTTGAGGCCTTTTCCTTTAATTCCTTTATGATAATTTCTGCTTCTTCCCTTGCCCGAAGTAAAATTCGTTTTGCTTCTTCTCTTGAGGCCCTGAGAATCTTTTCTTTCTCCCGTTCTAAATGCTTATTCTGTGCTTCGAGTTTTTCCTTAAGGGATTGCATCTCCCTACGAGCTTCTTCCGCTAATTTCCTTTCCTTTTCAGTAATCTGCCGATGGTACTCAGCTTTGCGTATTACATCTTCAAAACGTATCTCCTCATTGGACAAGAATTCCCGTGCCCTGGCTATCACATCAGCTTCCAATCCTAAACGTTTTGATATTTCGAAGGCGTTACTTTTTCCTGGAATGCCAATTAACAAACGATATGTGGGCCGGAGGGTTTCAACGTTAAACTCGACAGAAGCATTTTCAAGCCCTGCATGAGTAAGGGCAAAGGCCTTCAATTCGCTATAGTGAGTCGTCGCAATCACACGCACTCCCTTTTGAAGCAATCGATCGAGGATAGCCATGGCAAGGGCGGCTCCCTCGGTAGGATCTGTGCCTGCTCCCAATTCGTCAAGCAAGACCAGAGATTTCGGTGTAACGTTCTTGAGAATGGACACAATATTCGTCATATGGCTGGAAAAGGTGCTCAAGCTTTGCTCTATACTCTGCTCGTCACCGATATCAGCGAAAATTTTCTCGTACACAGAAAGCTCAGTTCCAGTATCAGCTGGAACATGAAGCCCGGATTGGGCCATTAAGGAAAACAAACCGATGGTCTTTAAGGTTACTGTCTTCCCCCCAGTATTGGGACCGGTTATAACAAGTATGTTAAAGTCATCACCAAACCATACGTCAATAGGTACAACCTGGTCTGCCGGAATCAGAGGATGACGTCCCCTTATAATTTTGGAATAACCCCTATTATTTAGCTTTGGAGTCACTGCTTTCATTTCCTGACTCAAGCGTCCTTTTGCAAAGATAAGGTCCAGCTTTGCAAGAATCTGAAGATTCGCAGCGATTTCATCAGCGATTTCACTCACTCTAATAGTAAAAACCTTCAAAATGCGTTCAATTTCAGCTTTTTCTTTGGCCATCCATTGCTTTAGGTCGTTATTCGCTTCTACAATAGCCATCGGTTCAATAAATAGAGTGGCTCCACTGGAAGACTGATCATGGATAAGCCCAGGAACATTTCCGCGATGCTCTTGCTTCACGGGTATAACAAAACGATCATTTCGTATCGTCACAATCGGTTCCTGCAAATATTTCTGATAATGTTGTGAATGCACCATAGCATTCAGCTTTTCCCTGATCCTGTTATTCATATTACGAATCTGCCTTCGTATATGCAAAAGCTCATTGCTTGCGTAGTCAGAAATCTCATCCTCACTAAGAATGCATCGAGCAATTTCTTCTTCTAAAGACCGAAAAGTGTGTAATGATAAAGATAGTTGAGGGACATATTCATATTTCTCTGTATCTTTTGGTATTTGCTCCTTAACCTTCCAGGCTGTTTTCAAGCAATGGGCAATATCTAGTAATTCTTTCGGACTTAATATCGATCCAATATGTGACTTTCTCAAAATATTGCGAACATCGGAAAACTCATCCATAGGATTTTTGCCAAGAAAATAAAGAATCGCCTCAGCTTCCGATGTTTCCTTTTGCCATTTCTGTACCTCTTCCAGTCTTCCCGAAGGCATAAGTTCCTCAGCCATTTTCCTTCCCAAAGAGGATAAAGCAAACTCTCCCAAAATCTTTTGCACTCTGTCAAATTCCAATACTCTTAAGACTCTTTGATCCATATACTCTCCTCTATTCAACACCTCTGAAGAAGTGTCTATAAGTTATGCCTTTCTCCTTTAATCGGTTTAGGGTCTCCGTCATCTCCTTTGTCCAATTCCAACCATCTAATATCCTTCTAAAAAGACTTACAATATCATGAATCTCCTTCTCCTCTTCACGATCTATTAAAATTCGATACCGATGAATGTTTTGAAGAGAAAGTCCTTCTAAATGCTCTGCCACACAAAGTATCTGGGAGTTCAAAACTTGTACTGTACACTCTGATATTCTTGTTTTTCTAAGAGGGAAATCCATTCCTTTTCGATCCCTCAAAAAATAGTTACCTTGCTCAGAACATGCTGCACATTCTCTTCTGGACTCCCTTGGCTTGATTTGCCTCCGAACAGGGCAATGGGCGAGAGTCATCAAGAGGATACGTCCATATACAATAAGCTCAAATAAACCTTGATCCGTTTTTATTATATCATGAATTTCTCTGTAGGTTAATTCAGGGGAAAGAGTGATAGAAGACAAGCCCAGACTGCGAAGTTGTAAAAAAGAAATAGCATTCATTATATTCAAATAGAAATCACCATATACTCGCCTAGGAAAATGTTCCTGCGCCATCTTCAATGCACCGACATTTCCTATCAGCAGCCCATCAAAAAGATCCTGCTGATTCCTCAACAAGAAATCCAATTGCTCCAGATCTTGGTTGGTCGTTATCTGAGGGATAACTAAGATACACTCTTTCCCGTCCTTTCGATAAAGCTCCATTTCTTTAGCTGCCAAAATGGAAGAAACATTGTAAACCGAAGGCCGGTAATATATACAATCTGCTCCTGATGAAAAGGCCTGTAAAGCCATTCCTACAGATGGCACCTGTACTATCAGCTTGTGCTGACTCTGATGACACGGGAATTGAGATAATTTACCATATATGTTTATCTTGGTGTCGGTTTTTGTGCATGTATATCTCGGATGATAATGCCGGAATCTCTTTTTCGTCATTGCCTCAATCGCTTTTCTTCTAATACTATTTAACGCTTTTACCGGTAGCCAAGAGTTCCTATCCATAATTACCGTGATCTTTTTAAATACATAAGGGGTTCCACCTGTTTTTTGTACCTGTTTCAAAATGTCCTCCTCATTAAGAGGGCATTTTTCTGCAGCCTCAACAAGTACTTCACCCTTTATCTCTATACTATTGGATTGTTCATCCTTTATTTGAAGAGAAGCTCCTTCTCCTATACGCAAGGTTATCTTGCCTTCCAACGGTATCTTGTATTTATCGTCATTCAGGTAAGTAAATCTTGCCTCCTTCAATTGCATTGTATCGGTGGTTTTGTATAGGCGATCGCCGGCTAAAGTGCCCTTAGGAACAGGAATAACGACACGTCCCTTCTCTTGTGCTTTCTCCAGTGGTCTACCCTTTGCATCCTCAATATAGGAAACGGTTAATCCACCTTTGTCCACTTCATTACTCCGGACTTCGACGCCATCACCCACATATAAGGGACCTTGTAAAAAGATACGAGCTTTCTTACCACTCGCTAATGTTCTCTCAATTCTGCCTATTTCAATACTCCAATGGTTTGGACGCTCAACGCCCATTAGATCCTTCTCGTTGACTCCATAATAATATCCCTTTGTAAATCCACCGCGATGAAAAATCTTCAGCAAAGCCTCCCTGTCATCTCGATTAATGGGAGAGCCCGTCCGACCCTGTAAATAATCCAATGCCTTACGATATTTGCTGACCACCACAGCCACATATTCTGGCCTTTTCATTCTTCCTTCTATTTTTAAGCTTTTTACTCCCGCTGCTATGATCTCATCTAAAAAAGATATGGTACATAAATCCTTGGTGCTCAATAAATAGCCTTTCTCTAAAGAATCATAGCCCAAACATAATTCGTAGGGTAATCGACATGGTTGGGCACATCTTCCCCGATTTCCGCTTCTTCCGCCGATTAAACTGCTCATCAAGCATTGCCCCGAATAACTCACGCACAATGATCCATGAACGAAGGTTTCAAATCCATATCACAGGATGTTGCTATGCTCTTAATCTCTTCCAAGGGAATTTCTCTGGCCAATACGATTCTGCTAAAGTCCATTTGCTTTAACATTTTAACCCCATCTGTATTGTTGATTGTCATTTGCGCGCTTCCATGCATAGGTAGTTTCGGAGTTAATTCCTTAACGAGTCTGGCTATCCCAATATCCTGTATTATAATAGCATCTACGCCTATTTTAGACAAAAAAGATATAAAGCGAGCTGCTTCGTCTATTTCTCGTTGGTGGATAAGTGTATTCAAGGTGATATAGAGCTTTATGCTCCTGACATGACAATATTGAACAGCCCGCTCCAATTCATTATCACTGAAATTCCCTGCATATTGCCTGGCATTGAAAATACTGCCACCCAAGTATACCGCATTCGCCCCATTATTCACAACTGCCAACAGAGCATCCCAGTCCCCTGCAGGTGCTAATAGCTCTACTTCTTCCATTCTCATCTACTCCTTGCACAATCTTACTTCCATTTATACTAGATTACCCTTTAGGAAAAGCATTATCCGACATTGAAAGGGACTCAAACTTTCTATCCGCTCCTATAAAAATGGAATAAAAAAGCAGCGACAGCTGCTTTTTATTCCATGGATCCCCTTTACAAGTCAGTTCCCATTGTTTTCCGTTGATTACTATTCTTACGGTTCACTTCTAAGAGGTTGGAGACAGAACGGCGCTTTGTAGTTTCCTTTAAACTGGCATTTTCAGCCTTGAGGCTGGCGTTTTGTTCCTTTAGTCGATTATACTGATCCTCTAACTTTAGGTAGTCGTCCGCGATGTTTACAGCAGTCAGCACAGCAATCATGGATGTGCTTAGGCTGTTATTTCGCTTCTCAATCTCACTCATCTTCCGGTCAACATAAATAGCAACCCTATGAATGTATTCCTCTGATTCCCTTCCAACTAAAGTGTATTCCTTGCCGCCTATCTTAACGTTCGTTTTCACTTTTTCCATTTGCCTCGACACCCCCTATCCCCTTTGATATGAACCATAAAAATGCAATCTTTTACTTCATTATATATGATTTTCCATATCTGGGCAACATGATGTCGAAAATTCTTAGATTTATCTCAAAATAGCTTGATATTTTTCCTGAAGCTTCTGAACCACTCTCCCGTGGATAAGATTTACTTCTTCATCTGTCAAGGTTCGGTCTAAACCCCGGTAGATTAGTGAAAAAGCCACACTCTTATGATTTTCCGGCACCTGCTTTCCTTTATAAATATCAAATAGCTCTACTGACTCTAAAATCTCACCTGCTTCTTCATGAATGGTTTTTTGCAATGCACCTACGGGGATTTCATTTCCTACTATGACAGCAAGGTCCCTCGCTATAGCCGGGTATTTGGGAAGTGGCTTATAGGAACGAACTAGATGAGCTTTTTGCTGTAAGAGCTCAAGATCGAATTCAGCGACATAAACCCGTTCAGGAATGTTGAAGGCTTCTGCTACATCGGGATGAATTTCACCAAACATACCTACAGCCATCTTGTCAGCATATACAGTGGCTTTTCTGCCGGGATGGAAAAAGGTACTGGCTTCAGCTAAAAAATCGACCTCTGATATCCCTAAGTATTCCAATACCGCTTCAATTACACCTTTTAGGGTAAAGAAATCCACATCTTCTCCACTCATTCCCAGCACGATATGATCTTTTTCAAAAGGCAATTCCTCTTCCGGATTTGCAGACGGTTTATAAACCTTGTTGACTTCAAAGAGGCTAAGCTCAGTTAGCTTTCGATTCAAGTTTGTCGAAAGTACCTCGAGCATTCCCGGCACCAATGTTGTCTTCATAAGGCTCTGATCTTCCCCTAACGGATTCAAAATTTGAACGGCATCACGTAACGGGCTGTCAGATGGAAGGCCAAGACAATCGAAGGTCTTAGGACTCATAAAAGAATATGTAGTTGCTTCATAGAAGCCAATACCTGTCAAAAGACTTTTTATTCTTCCATACAGCTTTTGCTTCTCATTACGCTTGCCCCTTAAAACAGACCCCTTCATATAGGTAGCCGGTATTTTATCGTAGCCGTAAATACGTAATACTTCCTCTGCAATATCGGCTACGCCTTCGATATCCCTTCGAAAGCTGGGTATCACTGCATGCAGCATTTCACTGCCTTCATCGAAACTTGTTGTGATAAAAAGCCTGTTTAGTATTCTTACCATTTCCTGCGGTTTCAGAGATAAGCCCAGCAGACTATTTACTTTTTTCCAGGAAAAACTTATGGTTTTTTCATCAAAGCTACAGCTGGAAACATCAATCACACCACCTACATTCTCACCGGCCCCAAGTTCATGAATCAGTTGTGCAGCTCGGTTCAATGCAGTTTCAACATTGTTTATATCCAATCCCTTTTCAAAACGAATGGATGCCTCCGTTCGTAAACCCATGGCCTTTGAAGTCATTCGTATGTTGCCAGCTTCAAAAGATGCAGACTCCAACAATACCACTTGTGTATTGGCTTCAATTTCAGTATTTTCTCCCCCCATGATGCCAGCCAAGCCGATAGGTCCGGTATCATCTGCTATCAAAAGCATTTCCGGGTTCAGAATTCGATCTCGTCCATCTAAAGTTGTAAGGGTTTCTCCCTGTTTTGCCCGTCTGACAATAATCTTGTTATTTGATACTTTTGCCAAATCATACGCATGCAAAGGCTGTCCCATTTCCAACATAACGAAATTCGTCACATCGACAATGTTGTTAATAGGCCTTACACCGGCTGCTCTCAAATATTGCCTCAACCATAACGGTGAAGTCCCAACCTTGACATTCTTTACAACCTTGGCCATATAGCGAGGACACAAGTCCTTGTCCCACACCTCCACCTGGCCATACTGTTGAATGCTCTCGTTGTTTTCAACAATTTTTATTTCAGGAAAGCGAAACTCTTTTTCAAAGGTGGCAGCAGCTTCCCTTGCTAAACCTACCATACTCAAGCAATCTGGTCGATTGGAGGTAATTTCAAAATCAATCACCACATCATTCAATCCAAAAACATCCTTGATATCAAGGCCTAAAGGATAATCTTCCTTTAAGATCAAAATACCATGTTCACCTGCACCAGGGTAATCCTCCTCATTCAGAAGCAGTTCTTCACCGGAGCACAGCATTCCCTGGGATTCTACACCCCGAAGCTTGCCACGCTTAATCCTAATATTCCCAGGAAGTTGCGAACCGTGTAATGCAACAGGTACCAAAGCACCTACAAAAATGTTGCTTGCTCCGGTAACAATCTGCAATGTTTCATTGCCAACATCTACTTGGCATACGAGGAGTTTATCCGCATCAGGATGTTTTTCTGTTTTTATAATCTTACCTACCACTACCCTTGAGATATCCTTCCCCAGGCTTTCATAACCCTCTACATTTGAACCGGTCATTGTCATGCGATCGATAAATTCCTTAACTGGTATATCAATATCCGTATATCTTTTCAACCATTTTAATGGAACGAGCATTTCATCAACCTCCTTAGAATTGCTTTAAAAAGCGGATGTCATTTTCAAACAGCAACCTCATATCATTTATTCCATATTTGAGCATGGTAACACGATCCAATCCCATACCAAAGGCAAAGCCCCTGTACACTTCCGGATCAATACCACACATTTGAAGAACTCTAGGGTGAACCATTCCGGCGCCTAAAATCTCAATCCAACCGGTGTGGGAACATACCCTGCAACCCGCTCCATGACAGACAGAACAGGACACATCAACTTCCGCACTTGGCTCAGTAAAAGGAAAATGGTGGGGACGCAGCTTCGTGCGAGTGCTTTCACCAAAAAGTTCTTTGGCATATATTTCCAGAACTCCCTTTAAATCACTCATACTAATCCCTTTGTCCACAACCAGTCCTTCGATCTGATGGAATATAGGGGAATGAGTAGCGTCTACCGCATCTGAGCGGTATACCCTTCCAGGGTTAATAATCCTTATTGGGGGCTTATTCTTTTCCATTACCCGAACCTGAACCGGGGAGGTATGGGTCCGTAGCAGTACATTCTCATTTATGTAGAAAGTATCCTGGGTATCCCTTGCCGGGTGATTCCGTGGTATATTGAGGGCTTCAAAGTTATAATAATCCCATTCTATTTCCGGCCCTTCAGCAACTTCGAACCCTAAACCAACGAAAATATCGACGATTTGATCCAAGACGATGCTTAAGGGATGCAGCTTTCCGAATGTCACTTTTTTACCTGGAATCGTGATATCAAGGGTTTCTTCCTTCATTCGCTCAATTTTTTCCTTCTGAAGCAATTCCGATTCCCTCTGGTTAATCTTTTCTTCAAGCATGGAGCGATACTCATTAACCAGCTGGCCTACAATGGGTCTTTCTTCAAGAGGCAAATTACCCATTCCCCTTAATAGCTGGGTTAAAGATCCTTTCTTCCCTAATACTTTTACACGTATTTCTTCTATTTGTCCGGAAGTATGGACGTTTTCCAGTAATTCTAGGACTTCTTCTTTGATATTATTCAGTTTTTCTCGCATCTTTCGTCTCCTTTCTAGATGTAATATTAATATGCAGGGACTTCCTGGATAAAAAAATCCTTCATCCGTCACGAGATGAAGGTTGTTATTCTCAATTGATCAACATTCCATATTAAAGGTTAAATACCCCAAATATGGATTGAAACCATCCCAGACTTCTCCTTACAAAAAGGTTATGGGGTATCAGATGCTTTTCATAATGAACTCCTTGTCAATTCAATAAGCAAACATTGCTTATATAGAAGGTATGCAGTAATGGATCCGGTTAACTCAAAAATTCTCCAAAAAAAGGACGCTGTCAAATCGGATCACACTCCTAGCCATAGATGGATTTTAACTCATTATAGCATACCTATCTGGGAGTTTCAAGGAACATTTGGTGATGTGCCTTCTCTCATTGGATGAATAATTTTCTTATATTCCTATATAAGATCTTTGGATCTTTTGCTACGAACGATATCATAAATCATAATACCGGCAGCAACAGATGCATTCAGTGATTCTGCTTTCCCCCACATCGGGACCCGGTACAAAAAATCCGCCATATCAGCCAGCTTGTCGCAAACTCCACTTGCTTCATTTCCTATGATCAAAACAATAGGTGTTTCACTCCACTTCGAAAGACGAATACGGCTTTCTCCTGCTAAGTGGCTTGCAATTACAGTATACCCTCTTGATTTCAGAATGGATACTTCCTGAACTAAGTTGCAATTATCTTTAATGGGGACATGAAAAATAGAACCCATTGTGCTTCGGATCACCTTGGAGTTGTAAACATCTACCGTCCCCTTAGAAAACAGCAATCCGGTTACACCTGCAGCATCTGCTGTTCGAATAATCGTACCAAGGTTGCCAGGGTCTTGGATACGATCTATCCCAATGATAAAATCATTCAACCAATAATTATCTTCTCCATGATGAGGATATCTATTTAGTACGGGTAGTACTGCTGCTATACCCTGAGGCGTCTGGGTATCTGTAACAGACTTCATTACCTGAGGCGATACTAGATAAATAGGAACATTGTTCCGCTCTAACTGCTGAATCAGATCACCGCTTGTTAAGAAAGATTTGTCAACCAAGACACTGTGAATGGGTATACAACTATTCATGGCTTCTTTCAAAAGCTTTATGCCTTCTATTATAAACTTACCCTCTTGAATGCGTCCTTTTTTTGTTTTCAAACTCCTAACCCATTTTATATAATTATTCTGAGTACTCGTAATGATTTGGTGCAAAATCCCGCTCCCCTTTGTATGGCAGACTTTATCATAACCCCGGATGTTCTGCCATATATGATTCCTCAATTCAATTCGCTATATCAAAAAAGACCTCGAAAGAGGTCCCTTTTATGCATTCTATGCATTCAACTGCTTCTTAGCTACATCAACAAGCTCATTAAAAGCATCCGCATCATTCACAGCCAGATCCGCTAAGATTTTTCGATTCACTTGTACTCCGGCAAGTTTAAGTCCGTTGATAAATCTACTGTATGATAAGCCATTCATCCGGGTAGCAGCATTTATCCGAGCAATCCAAAGCTTACGAAAATCTCTTTTTTTCAGCTTTCGGCCGACATATGCATACTTTAAAGACTTCATTACAGCCTGATTCGCAGCTCTATACTGTTTACTTTTCGCACCATAATAACCTTTAGCCAGTTTAAAAACTTTTTTCCGTTTTTTGCGAGCGTTCAGTGCTCTTTTTACTCGTGCCATAGTTTTCCCTCCCTACTGCTCATATGGTTTATTTGTATGGTATCAACATTTTAATGTTTTTTTCTTCAGCAGCATGAATATAAGCTCCTTTTCGGAGATTCCGCTTTCTCTTAGGACTCTTCTTTGTCAAAATATGGCTCTTATAGGCTCTGGACCTTTTAACCTTACCTGACTTAGTGATAGAAAAACGCTTAGCTGCTCCACGATGGGTTTTAATTTTTGGCATGTTAGCCCTCCTCTCTGGATTACTCTTTTGGTGATAATATCATAGTCATATTTCTTCCTTCAAGCTTTGGCTTCTTTTCAATAGTGGCATAGTCCTTCACCAAATCAACAAAGGAATTCATGACATTCATTCCATTATCAACATAACTCATTTGTCTTCCTCTAAAACGTATGGATACTTTAACCTTGTCGCCTGCTTTCAAGAACTTAACAGCATTTTTAGCCTTAACATTGAGATCATGTTCTTCAATGGTAACGGAAAGACGAATTTCCTTAACATTAATGACCTTTTGATTCTTCCTTGCTTCCTTTTCACGCTTCGCCGCCTCAAAGCGATATTTCCCATAGTCCATTATTTTACAGACTGGAGGTTTTGCATGAGGAGCAATTTTTACAAGATCCAATTGTCTTTGCTCCGCTAGCTCAAGAGCCTGTCTACTGGACATAATGCCCAGTTGTTGACCGTTCTGGTCAATTACCCGTACTTCCCTATCCCTTATTTGCTGATTGATCATCAATTCGTTGTTAATAACTACACACCTCCGATTAATTTAAAAAGATTATGGATTCAATATCCCTTTTTGGCAAATGCGGCAAAGAGGAAAAAACACTGGAAACAATCGTAATCATTGCATTAAAATAAGTGGGCAGGATCCTACCCACTTTAATAACAAAGATCCATCATTCATCATGATCCATGAAACCCTTCTGGCCATGCCGAAAGGTGAGAAGTGGATAGCTTCTACTTTGTACAGAGATAATATTAACATAGGATCTTACTAAAGTCAATAATACATTCACATATTTCCATCAGCTATAAAAAAAGGACATCTAAGATATTAAGGATCCTTTCCAATTGAGCTCCATGAATCTTTAAACTTCCTTTGAGAAAATATAGATTTAAATAATAACTCTCATCCTATAAGGGACGAGAGTTATTCCCGCTGTTCCACCCTTAATGGAAAGATTTGCATACTTATCCAAGGAAAATGATAATAATACCCTGGACAATTCCAATAATAAAACCAAGAAAGCCCCCAAGATACTCGATATGTTTTAACTCTTTTTTAGATATCTGCAAAATAATTTCTTCCAGCTTATTTAACTCAAACTGATTCATCTTTTCTTCTACAATATTTCCAATGTCAATGGATGAACCTATTTTATAGATGATGTTATTGAGGGAACTATCCATAAAATCTTCCATTTCCTTTTCCAGCATATTCCCAACATAATCCAGGATAGCTTGACGGATTCCGCTGGGCAGTAAAGAGGGAAGCTTTTGCTGGATTACAAGCAAGATCCTATTCTGTATGCTTCTGGAGATTAATGCTTTGTTTTCAGTCTGTATGAGTCTATCAAGCACTTCCCGCATTGAAAATAGTTCATTGGCTATCGTCTCCCCAACACTTTTCGCAATTTCAGAACGTCTTTTAGGAATTAAACCTTGGATTTCAAAAGCGGTGAAGGGTATTCTAATAGGATTTTGAGGGCGAAATATTAATTTAATGGCCAGATAATTGGTGAACCACCCAATTAGTGCGCCAACGAATGCCATAAATATCAATTCTGCCATGGATAAAACTCCAACTTCATCATTTGTTTTTCTGCTTAGAGAAATATTATATAAGCATTTCACCCCAACTTCAACTATTCTTTGACATCATCTTAATTAAGATATAATAGCAGTACCGGGTCTAATGGGGCTGTATATGATCTTGGCTTATTGTAACCTTTCCAAAGAAAACATTATTGATCGTATTGATTATTTCCGTATTTTTCGCATTGTCTCCGTTATGAATGGTAATACGATTGGGTGCAATGGTGATAAGAGAGCTAATCAATAGGTCATCATAGCTTATATCTTTATCTGTTATTTCCTTTGCTAAATCTTCCATCAATTCATTGTCAATAATCCTATAGCTTGAATCAAGCAACACATACTTTTTATTTGGCTGTATGAGAACATGCACTTCTTCCACCTTTGGTTCCTGAATTTCAACGAAATAACGGAGAAGTTTGATAAACTCATTATATTCCTTCTCAATGAGCATGTCATCAACAGCTCGTTCAACTCCCTCCTCCAGCTCCTTGATGAAGTCTTTTAACCGAAAACGTATAAAACCGTCTATAACAATTTCCGAATGATGTTTTAGATGATCAGATACCCTTTTCATAATTTTATTTCTCCATTCCTGGAGTGCCAGATATTCACCTTGACCATCTTGATTCCCCCAAATAATACGAAGGGCATCAAATAGTATTTTCTTCTTTTCATCCTTTTCAAAATAAAAGTATTCGTCATGAATGATCTTTTCTACAACTATTATTTGGAAATCCTCCATAATTGTATCTGTTATAATGTTCACAATATGGTTAAGACTTTCTTTGGCTAATTGTTCTTCATTTATTCTATCCCCTTTTTTCGCCTTAAAGATGCATTGGCAAAAACGAATACCCCCCAGTTCCTTTTCCTCCAATGATAACTCTATATTATCCAACTTGTAATGGCTGGCTCTTTTTTCAATCATTCTGCAAATATCCAATGAAAAGCCTTCAATTCCAACCATAAAGACCTGCATTGAATCACTCCTTTCCAATTAAGGTCTTTTCAAGCTTTCTTTTACTGTATTTCAACAGTGCTCACCAAATAGCTTCCTACCAGTGTTTGCTATATTCTATGCAAATTTATAAGGATAGTTGCTTCGAGTCATAGTATTCCCTCTGAGATTTCAAAATCATAATGCAATTAATGTCTTTTTAGTATTGGGCTGGTACTTAAAAGACTGTTAGCTTCCTCTTGAGAAAGCGAGATCATGAATGGTAAGACATGGATACATTTTGAAAGATATGAGCATCATTCCGAAAGCTGAACTGCAACGATGATATGAATCATTCTCCAGAGTTTTACTGGGAAGAACGGAAATCTTTCACATTAGCAAGAAAACATAGAATCAAAATAAAGTCACACTTGTTAAATATTTGTATATGGTAAAAAAGCATAAAAAAATCAACGAAAAATCGTTGAAACCCTCATTTTAATGGTGCTGGAGACCGGACTTGAACCGGTACGATCTTATGGAATCGCAAGATTTCACTTCCTGCAGGCTGGATTCTTGTCACCAATCGGTATATGTTGCTTTCATGCAGTTTTCTGCAACGCTTGGATATTTAAGGATTAGTCTGGCTATGTTGTTATTACAAACATTTTGTTGTATTTCCGAAAGGAAACGTTTGTAAATAAAAACACCCAAAAGGTGCCGGTGAAGGTGCTGGAGAGTTAAAAACATAAAAAATGAGTTCGAGTCAAAATCGCTCAAACCCTTGTGAATACTGGTGCCGGAGACCGGACTTGAACCGGTACGATCTTATGGGATCGCAGGATTTTAAGTCCTGTGCGTCTGCCTGTTCCGCCACTCCGGCAAAAAAAATGGAGGCGCCACCCAGATTCGAACTGGGGAATAAAGGTTTTGCAGACCTCTGCCTTACCACTTGGCTATGGCGCCATCTGGAGCGGAAGACGGGATTCGAACCCGCGACATTCGCCTTGGCAAGGCGACGCTCTACCACTGAGCCACTCCCGCAAATATTATATTGTACCATAAATGAAGAAAAATAAATATAAAAATAATGGTGCCTCGGGGCGGAATCGAACCACCGACACGAGGATTTTCAGTCCACTGCTCTACCGACTGAGCTACCGAGGCATATTATGGCGACCCGGAAGGGACTCGAACCCTCGACCTCCAGCGTGACAGGCTGGCATTCTAACCAACTGAACTACCGGGCCTTATATTGGTGGGAGCAATAGGGCTCGAACCTATGACCCCCTGCTTGTAAGGCAGATGCTCTCCCAGCTGAGCTATGCTCCCTTCTAAACCATCGCGTTCGGCGACAATGATTATTTTATTATATTCTCTTCATAAAGTCAAGAGGATAAATGACGTTTTCATGATTTTATATTCTAGAATCATTATCTCTCTTTTTATTTCTAATTATATCATAGATATAATTAATCGCACATATAATTAATCGCACTTAAGTAAACCATTGCAGACATTTCATCTCCTGCTTCTTAACTCCTCAAATATATCATCCAATGAGATTCCCTGCTCGACTAAAACAACCAGGATGTGATAAAACAAATCGGCTACTTCATATCGCACTTCTGACGCTACGCCATTCTTAGATGCGATGATAACTTCCGATGCTTCTTCACCAACCTTTTTCAGCATCTTATCCAATCCACTATTAAAAAGATAATTGGTATAGGAACCCTCCTTTGGGTTTTTCACTCGATCTTGAATCACTTCGTAGATTTCCTCCAGAATCGATATCTTCTCCTCTTGAAGAATAAAACTGTCATCCGTTTGATACATTCGCTTATGAAAACATGAGTAGTTGCCTGTATGGCAGGCATTTCCCTTTTGTTCGACCTTCACCAGGATGGCATCACCATCGCAGTCATATGATATGGATCGAAGGGTTTGATAATTACCGGATGTTTCTCCTTTTTGCCATAGCTTCTGCATGCTCCGACTCCAATAGTGTACCTTTCCTGTACTGATCGTCAGATCCAAGGCCTCTCTGGTCATATAAGCTAACATCAATACCTCACCGGTTTTTATATCCTGGGTAACAACAGGGACAAGACCCCTTTCATCGAACTTAATCTGATTCGTATCCATGATTTTCCCTCCTTTAAGATGATGCGACTATTCTTGTACCGGAATGCCTTTTCCCTTCAGATAATTCTTTAGACTTATTATTTCAATCTCTCTAAAATGAAAAAGTGATGCAGCGAGTACAGCATCCGCATTGCCTTTTACAATCACATCATAAAAATGTTCCTTGGAACCTGCACCTCCAGAGGCAATGACAGGAATCTTTACAGCATTGGCAACGCTTTTCGTTAATGAAATATCATATCCCTCTTTTGTTCCATCTGCATCCATGCTAGTCAACAATATTTCACCTGCTCCCAGTTTTTCAGCCTCCAGAGCCCATTCTATGACATCCCTTCCGGTATTTTTCCGTCCACCGTTAAGATAGACTTCCCATCCGGAGCCATTCACCCTTGCTTTTGCATCGATTGCTACTACAATACATTGACTCCCAAAGCGTGATGCTGCTTCCGATATAAGGGTAGGCTTTTCAAAAGCAGCTGAATTCACTGAAACCTTATCAGCACCTATCCTGATTATTTCGCAAAAATCTGATAGTTCCCGTATACCACCCCCAACAGTCAGAGGAATGGATATCCGTTCCGCTACTTTGCTCACGATATCTAACATTATTTTTCGTCCATCCGCAGTAGCAGAAATATCGAGCAACACCAATTCATCTGCACCTGCTTGATCATAATACTGGGCAATTTCAACCGGATCTCCTGCATCCCTGATGTTTTCAAATTTTACTCCTTTTACCACCCTTCCTGCATCTACATCCAAGCATGGAATGATTCTCTTGGTTACCATGATCTATTCCTCCTGTAAAGCTAATGCACTTTGAATGGAAATATCGCCGGTGTACAGTGATTTTCCAATGATAACTCCGGAGGCCCCCATATTTTTCAATTTTATAATATCATTCATATGATGGATCCCTCCGGAAGCTATGATATTCATTCCCGTTTTATCTATCAATTCGGCCGTTATGTCAAAATTGGGACCGCTTAACATCCCATCCCTTGATATATCGGTATAGATAATGGTATCTATACGCATTTGTTTTACTTTATCTGCCAAATGGAAGATGGATTGTTCCGTATCCTGAACCCATCCACGAATTGAGACTTTTCCGTTTTTGGCATCCAAACCTGCAACAATTCTCCCCGGAAATCTTTCTACACCTTCCACTACAATGTCGGGGGTTTCTAAAACAGCTGTACCGAGAACGACACGTTCGACTCCAATATCTTCCAGACGAAAAGCGATGTCGTCTAGGGTACGAATCCCTCCACCCAATTGTACTGGGATTTGAACCGACCGAGTGATCTCTTTAACAATAGAAAGATTTACCGGGTTTCCTGTAAAAGCGCCATCTAAATCCACGACATGAATAAAAACTGCTCCCGCATCCTCCCACATATGGGCTATTTCTACAGGATCATCCCCATAAACTGTCTCATGATTTGGGTCACCTTGTACAAGTCTGACGCATTTTCCATTCTTTATATCAATTGCTGGATATATTATCATCTTATTCCTCCGAAATTCCTTATTATTTGCAGTCTTATGTCTCTACTTTATCCGGACGGTCAATGATCGCAGCCAGCACTTCAGCCGCCCTATTCCAGCATCCCTTTAGTAGAGGGAATGCCATTTATTCGTCGGTCGATACTGGTCGCTTCATCCAGTGCCCTGCCAAAGGCTTTAAAGATTGCTTCAACGATATGATGATTGTTTCTTCCGTGCAGCTTGCAGATATGGATGGTCATTCCGCTATGTACAGAAAGGCTGCGAAAGAATTCTTCCACTAACTGGATATCAAAATTCCCCAACATTGCGTTAGGAATTTCTACATCATAATGAAGATAAGGCCTGCCACTGATATCCATCGCCACCATTACCAATGCTTCATCCATCGGGATGGTTACAGAACTATATCGTTTGATAGATTTTTTATCTCCAATTGCCTGAGAAATGGCTTTACCTAAACAAATACCCATATCTTCAACGGTATGATGGCTGTCAACGTACAAATCGCCCTCACAGTAACATCTGATGTCTAGAAGTCCATGTTTAGCCATTAATGCTAGCATGTGATCAAAGAACCCTATACCCGTTGTGCCATCAAAAACACCGGTTCCATCAATGGATAATTCCAGCCTTATCTTTGTTTCCAATGTATTGCGCTCTATGACACTCTTTCGTTCCATAAACATATTTTGCTATTCTCCGTTTCTTTCCTTTTTTAAAACATTACATCTTATATTGATAGAATTGGAATGGGCATCCAGGCCCTCTGCGTGTGCAAAAAGCATCACATCCTCAGATACTGAGGCAAGGGTTTCCTTCGAATAATACAGAACACTGGTTTTTTTGATAAAATCAACAACACTTAAAGGTGAAAAAAAGCGTGCCGTGCCATTCGTAGGAAGAACATGGTTCGGTCCAGCAAAATAATCGCCCAGGGCTTCTGGTGTATAATGCCCTAAAAATACTGCCCCTGCATTCCTGATCATGCCTAAAAACTCGAATGGTTGATCGACAGCCAGTTCAAGATGCTCCGGCGCGATTTGATTCGCCAACTCTATTCCTTCCCGCAAGTCTTCCACAATTACAATCGTCCCATAATTTCTGATAGATTCCTCAATGATATGATATCTTGACATTTGACTTGCTTGTATTTTCAATTTTTTATTTACCTCATAAGCCAATATTGGAACATTGGTAATAAAAATTACTGTAGCTAATGGATCATGTTCTGCCTGAGATAACAAGTCTGCAGCGACATAATCAGGGTTGGCGCTTTCATCTCCGATTACTAGAATCTCACTTGGCCCTGCTACCATATCGATACCAACAAATCCAAAGACTTCTCTCTTCGCCAAAGCAACGTAAATATTACCCGGACCTACTATCTTGTCAACTTTCGGAATAGATTCCGTACCAAAGCTAAGAGCGGCAATTGCTTGCGCTCCCCCTATTTTGTACACTTCATCCACTCCGGCTTCTAAAGCGGATACAAGGGTTAAGTGATAGATTTCCCCCTGAGGCCCAGGCGGTGTTACCATCACAACCTTCTCAACACCTGCCACCTTTGCCGGTATGATATTCATTAGAACTGAAGAGGGATAGGCCGCTGTGCCACCGGGAACATATACTCCCACCTTTTCAATGGGTAGATTCATTTGCCCGAGCACAATTCCATCCTTCACATCCATCCAACTCTTTCTTAATTGTTTTTCATGGAATGATCGAATGTTTTCTGCGGATTTCCTTATCACATCCAACAATCTTTTGTCGACCATATCATAGGCTTTATTAAATTCAGCTTCTGTTACCTTCCAATCCCCGGGAGACAAGTTCACATGATCAAATTCCTGAGTATATTTCGTGAGAGCAGCATCACCGTTTTCTCTTACATCATGAATGATTTGTCTCACGCTCTCCTGTACATTGCCGTAATCCAGCTGTGATCGTTTAAGAAGCCTGTTTTCAATTTCACCTTTATCTTGTTTATACTTCATTATTTTGATCATTTCTATATTCCTCCAGAAACCTCTTCATATTTTGTATCAAACTTTTTATACCGTCCCCTTTGGTTTTTAAACTAACCCGGTTCACAACCAACCTTGCACTAATATCACAAATTTCCTCCAACACAATCAATCCATTGGCTTTGAGAGTTTTTCCACTTTCAACGATATCCAGGATCACATCGGATAAACCTACCAAAGGTCCGAGTTCAACAGACCCGTTTAGTTTTATAATTTCAATCGTTTCACCCCTGGCGGCATATAAATTCCTGGCAATATTAGGATATTTTGTGGCTACCCTTTTATTCGCTGCAGTTATGGATCCAGCTACGCCTTCCGGAAAGCCTGCGATGCAAAGCTTACACTTGCCGAATCCTAGATCCAGCATTTCGTATAGAGGCGAATTTGCTTCCATAAGTGTGTCTTTACCTGCTATCCCTATATCCGCAACACCATACTCGACGTACGTAGGCACATCACTGGGCTTTACCAATATAAAGCGAAATTGACCGGATGAATCATAAAAGACAAGTTTTCTGGTTGACTTCTTAAGCTCCGCACATTCAATTCCGCATTTTTCCAATAGAATGATCGCTTGCTCTGCCAAACGTCCTTTTGCCAGAGCAATTGTAATCATATCCTTCATGCGTATCCTCTCCATTCATCCCTCATAGGTCATTTGTTATGTGTCCATCACTACTTCAATGGTACAGTCAGGTGGCCCAATCAGGATAGCCTTTGGTATTTTCTTTCTGGAAGCATACCGGATGAAAGCTGTTTTATCCATTTTCCCCAAATAA
Source organism: Clostridia bacterium (assembly GCA_050952525.1). GTDB lineage: Bacteria > Bacillota > Clostridia > Christensenellales > JBMNLC01 > JBMNLC01. Next base: position 178,373 of record JBMNLC010000012.1, read on the forward strand.
ACCTCGACCCTTTTACCTTTTGCCCGCAAATCCTGAATATAGCTAAGGGCTTTCTGGCGAACTTCCGGATGGTATCCCGCAAGAACATCGATACCGGGCATATTTTCTAAATTACCTTGACGCTCCAGAGCCATTAATAACCGTTTTATCCCCATGGCAAATCCTGTTGCAGGTAGATCATAACCAAATTCTTTAACCAATTGGTCGTACCTTCCTCCCGCTAAGATTGGAAAGCCTAATTCTGAAGTGATACCTCTGAAAATAATCCCTGAGTAGTAGTCAATACTCTGTACCATTCCAAGATCGATTGAAATATAATCCTTCAGACCAAAATCCTTTAGGATTTCATAAACTTGGTGAATATTATCTATTGCTTTTTTACAGCGCTTATTTTCTGTCATTTTTTGAGCATTCTCCAAAACCTCCGGGCCTCCATATAAGCTCGGCAGTTCCATGATTTTACGTTTGACATGCTGGGAAATTGGACTATCCTTGAGAAGCAGATCAATCGCAAGCATATTTTTCTGATCAACATACTGCCTAATTTCCTCCGCTTCATCATCTGTTACTCCAGCCTCTTCCATTAAGCCCTTAAAAAAGTCAACCTGACCGATGTCAATTTGAAAGTTGCTTAAACCGATATCTTTTAAAGCCATGATTGCCAATGATATTACTTCAGCATCTGCTTCTGTCCCTTCCAAGCCCAGCAACTCAATGCCTGCTTGAGTGAATTCCCGTAGATTTCCAGCTTGTGTAGCATTGTATCCAAAAGCATTGCACAAATAACACAGGCGAAGGGGAATGGGATAATCCCGGAGTTTAGTTGCAACTAACCGAGCGATAGGCATGGTTATATCCGGTCGTAAAACAAGAATTCGACCATGATGATCAATGAACTTCAGCATTTGTTCCTGTCGGACGGAACCGATCCCACTGGAAAAAACATCATAGTACTCAAAGGTAGGCGTTTCAATCTCATCGTATCCCCAACGATAAAAAAAATCTCTTAGCTTGCTTTCTATCTCTCTTTTGTGGAAACATTCTTCCATAAGATAATCCTGTACACCTTCAGGAATATGCTTTTTCCATCGTCCCATTCCCAAAACCTCACTTTATTTGTTTAGCATGATAAAGTTATAAATCATTAAATTGAACATATTATACAATATCCATAGAAAAGAGTCAATAAATAATATCTAACTTCATTTATAACACCGCAAAAAAGCGTGGCCCTTAAGGCCACGCTTTTTTATCAACTACATTGCTTGTAGAATTATTTACTCATTTGACGTTCAGCCTGCTCGATCATTCGTCTTACCATAGTGCCTCCAATATATCCGGCTTCCCGAGCAGTAATATCGCCATTATATCCCTGTTTCAGGTTAATCCCCAAAGAGTTCGCTACCTCAAATTTCATGTTGTCCAGTGCCTGCCGCGCCTCAGGGACAACCTTCCGGTTTGTATTCCTTGCCAAATCTCTCACCTCCTTTCATACTATAGTATTCGTTCTTTACCCATTTATATAAACTAAGGTTATCGAGTTGTATTGCTCATCTGCTGCTCCACCTGCTGGATCATCTTTCTGACCATATTACCTCCAATATAACCAGCTTCCCGAGCAGTAATATCACCATTATATCCTTGTTTCAGATTAATCCCCAATTCATTTGCAATCTCAAATTTCATGTTGTCCAGTGCCTGCCGTGCTTCAGGAACAACCTTCTGGTTTGTATTCCTTGCCATCACGTTCACCTCCTCCTATTGATGTACTATTAATTTAACCATCGATGAGTTCTTTTACGCTGGTAAATTACGTAAACTTTGTTGTTAAAATCATAAAGTAACATATCAATCAGTCATTCTCTGCCAAAAAATCCCATAAGTATTCGAGTATTAGTTCAGTACAATACCGTCAAGATGCTTGAAAAATCTCTGAACTGCAGTATCCCCGATGGATTGGATATCATACTTCTCAGGCTCATTGAAAATCATATCAACTACTTTCTGTGTTTCTTTTAAAATTTCCATATCGCTAAAAATATTAGCTACCTTAAAGTCTGGCAGACCATGTTGTCTGACACCCAAAAAATCTCCGGGACCTCTCATTTTAAAATCCTCTTCCGCAATAATAAAGCCATCGTTTGTACCGGTCATAATAGCCATTCTTTTTTGAGCTTCTTTTGTAGGCGCCTCTGAAACAAGAAAACAGTACGATTGGATATCTCCTCGTCCAACTCGTCCCCTTAACTGATGGAGTTGAGCCAATCCAAAACGATCCGCATTTTCTATGACCATTATCGTTGCATTGGGTATATTCACACCTACTTCTATTACAGTGGTTGCCACAAGGAGATGAATCCTTTGCTCTTGAAATTCCTCCATGATAAAATCCTTCTCATCGTTTTTCAGTTTTCCATGGACCAATCCAATCTTGATATCCCTTGGAAATCTTTTTACCAATTCCCGATGGATTTCCTCCGCTGACCTGGCAGTTATATGCTCTGAAGGATCCACAAGAGGACATACCACATATGCCTGCCTTCCTTTTCTTATTTCCTGTTGTACGAAATGGTACATCCTTTCCCTCATTTGAGGTGGAATATGGTATGTTTTGACAGGTTTTCGTCCTGGTGGCAGTTCACGGATAATAGATATATCCAGATCCCCGTACAAAATAAGACCTAAAGTTCTAGGTATTGGGGTAGCTGAGATGACGAGGACATCCGGTGTGATCCCCTTCTGGCTCAATTGTGCCCTTTGCCTGACGCCAAAACGGTGTTGTTCATCCGTAATGACAAGTCCTAATCGATAGAACGAAACATCATCTTGAATCAGGGCATGGGTACCAATCACGATATCCCATTTTCCTTCCTGAATCGCCTGAATTGCTTCTTCCCGTTTTTTCTTCGTCATACTGCCCTCTAGAATTCCTATTTGAATATCATAGCCATGGAATATCTTCTTTAAGATTGCATAATGCTGTTTCGCGAGAATTTCTGTTGGAACCATAAAAGCACCTTGATATCGGTTGATAGCTGCAATAAATAAAGCTGCAGCAGCAAGAACCGTTTTGCCTGATCCCACATCTCCCTGTAACAAACGATTCATTGGGCATTCCCTTTTCATATCCTCCAAAATTTCGCAAAATACATTTCTCTGTCCTTGTGTCAAGGTAAAGGGGAGATGACTTAGAAAATCCTCCATGATTTCCTTTTTGATAGAAAATGAAATTCCTCTGTTTTCATCCTTATATTGATTTCGAAGCATTTTCAGTGCCAGGCAAAAATAAAAGAACTCTTCAAAGACCAGTCTCTTTCTTGCGTTTTCCAATGAATTCCTATCCAAGGGGAAGTGTATATGATAAAGAGCATAGTTTAACTCTGCGAGCCTATATTCCCTTCGAAAAGATTCCGGCAAGGGATCTTTCAACTGGTTATTGGTCATTAATAACGCATTCCTAATAATACCCTGTATTATCTTCTGTGTAAGATTACCTGCTAATGGATAAATAGGAATCATTTTGGGATAGTCCATTTCCCCTTTTATCTCGTGGAATGAGGGATTTATAATTTGCATTTCATTGTATTGATATTTTACTTTTCCCCAAATGAGCAGTTCTATATTCGGTCTGATTTTCTGTTTAAGGAAGGACTGGTTATACCATATACAGACAGCTTTTCCGCTTTGATCCGACACAATTACTTTCAGAATTTCCATCTTTGCTCGAACGCGTATTATCTTAGGCTGTGAACGAACTCTCACTTTTGAAACCAATTCATCGTTCTCCTTATAGCTGCAAAGCGGCATTACTCTTGAAAGATCCTTATATTCCCTTGGAACATACAGTAATAAATCCTCTACTGTGTGTATTCCAAGTTTGTTTAGGATTTTTGCTCTTTGGGGACCGACTCCTTTTATCTCCTTTATATCCAGTTGAGAAATATCCATTCATGCTCCCTTTCTAATCCTTACTAAAAATGCCAGAGGTATATCCCCTGGCATCTTTATCATTTTTTATTCTCAAGAAAAGATATTGTCTTGAATTCATAACGATCATTCCACAGAAAAAATATAATAATATAATGGCTGACCTCCGGTATGCAATTCTACATCACATTGAGGAAAGGCTTCTTGAACCTTTTCTACAAAACGATTTGCTTCCTGATCACGAATATCCTTACCGTAGAATATGGTGATAATTTCATCTTCATCCGTTACAATCTCCTTTAACAGCCCCAGACCTACCTCGGAAATGTCCTTCCCTACCTGCCTGATCGAACCATTCGACAGACCTATCACATCACCTTCATTAATTGTCTGCTCACCAAAGGAAGAGTTTCGTACCGCATAAGTGACTTGACCTGTTTTCACATTCTGCAAGGAACCGGTCATTCGTTCAACATTCGCATCAAACTCCAGATCAGGATTATATGCCAAGACAGCGGCCAAACCTTGAGGAATTGATTTTGAAGGTATAACAGCTACATTCTTGTTCGTCATGCTTTTAGCCTGCTCTGCTGCCAGAATAATATTGCTATTGTTAGGCAAAACGAAAATATTGTTCGCAGGAATTCGTTCAATGGCTGTATGGATATCCTCGATACTCGGATTCATGGTTTGGCCACCTTCAATGACTTGATCTACGGATAAATCCTCAAAAATCCGAGTGATTCCGTCGCCCGTAGCTACAGCAACAATTCCGTATTTCTTCTGCATATCAATAACAGGTGTCGCTTTTGCCTGCTGATCATCTTTTTGATCAATAATATGTCGATGTTGTTCCCTCATATTATCAATCTTAATGTTGGATAATTCGCCAAGTCTCAGAGCAAATTGCAGGACTTTTCCTGGCATATTAGAATGCACATGGACCTTAATTAAATTCTCGTCTCCAACGACAATTAATGAATCACCTATCTTTTGAAGTTTTTCCTTCAAACGCTCTATTTCTTTGTGGGTAACGGAAGGAAAAATATTGATGATAAAAAACTCTGTACAGTATCCAAACTTGATTTCCTCCTGTTCAAGGGACAATAACGCATGGGAATCATCGGTAACGGTTAAAACATCGTCAAAGTCTTCAGCTATAATCTCTTCTCCGTCAAGCACCGCTTTAAAACCCTGATAAATGTACAGTAGGCCCATGCCCCCTGCATCAACGACACCGGCCTGTTTCAACACAGGCAGCATTTCCGGGGTCTTCTGCAAAATTTTGTCACCGTTTTCAACAAGTGCATCCAAAACACGCAGTACATTTGTACTCTTGTTCCCTTCCAACAAGGCCTGCTCGGTAGAGACACGAGCAACGGTAAGGATTGTCCCCTCCGTCGGCTTCATTACAGCCTTATAAGCCGTTTCCACACCTGTTTTTAAGCCTACGGCAAACTGATAGCCATCTATCTCTTTATAGCCCTTTATCCCCTTTGCAAAACCCCGAAAAAGCTGGGAAAGGATAACCCCTGAATTCCCTCTTGCTCCCTTTAAAGAACCGCGTGCCAATGCATCAGCAATATCAGAAACGGAATCTGATTGCGTTCCTTTTACTTCTTTTGCAGCGGCCATCATCGTCAATGACATATTCGTGCCTGTATCCCCATCCGGAACAGGAAAAACATTCAAAGCGTCAACATTCTTTTTATTTTTTTCTAGTAGATTGGCGGCTGCCAGTATCATATCCTTCAAGATCGAGCCGTCAATTTTTTGCTGAACCAACATAACTGCCTCCTTAAACAAACTAAAGGCTATACGCGAACACCTTCAACTGTAACATTCACTTTATTCACCTTTAAGCCTGTTATCGTTTCTACATTGTATTTCACAGTATCTATAACGTTTTTAGCAACTGCTGCGATTGAGATGCCATATTCAACGATAATAAATATGTCAATGATGATCTCATCTCCTTGAGAATGAACTCGAACTCCGCGACTTAAATTATCTCGACCCAGTAGTTCCACAAGTCCATCTGTAGCCCGTTTTGATGCCATACCCACAATACCATAACATTCGATGGCTGTAATTCCTGCAAGAATTGAAAGGACTTCATCAGTAATCTCAAGTACGCCCAATTCATTTACGATTTTAGCACCCACAGCCAACCCTCCAATCAAAGATTCCTTTACGAATCGTTTTTCTACTATATTGTATCGCAATAGCATTCTTGCTGCAATATCATATAGGGTTATTTTCTCTTAACGGGGCAAAATACTTGATGCCAAATAACTGTCTTAATTTTCTGTGAAAAGAGTAACTTCCCTTGTCAAACTAGAAAGTAAATGATAAAATGATATTGTTTTACAGGAGGCAATATAGAATCTTATATAGCCAGAGGAGGTGTTATAGATGGCAAGATTTTGTGAAGTTTGTGAAAAGGGTGTTATGTCCGGAAATAAAGTAAGCCATTCTGTTCGAAAAACCAGAAGAACTTGGTCTCCTAATGTTCAGAAAGTAAGAGTTCTTGTTGGTGGAGTACGTAAAACCATCAATGTCTGCACACGCTGTCTACGATCCGGTAAAGTCCAAAGGTCACTGTAAGATTATCCAAAGGATAGGACAGCTGATATAACCGATAACTGCCTAGCTAATTTTTCTTATATGAGTTGAGATCAAAAAAAAAACGTGGATTGCCACGTTTTTTTTGTTTATCCAATATTGCCTATTTCCGAAACAATACTCGTAGCAATCCTCGAAAAAGACGTGGGGCTTTTATACAGTATATTCTCAATACCCTTCACCTCCATTGCTCCATTATTCCGGAGTTATAATTTAAGGAGTAGAAAGCCCAAGAAAATAAACAACATACCAAGAATCACAAACCAAAACCATGTAGGAACAAAAATGATCAGAACAAGGCTGCCAGCTCCTATGCAGATCAGACCTATGCTTTTTCGAAAGCGGTACAACCTTCTCCAATAATACATAAAAAATCACCCCGAATCCTCTACTATTATCATACTCAAGATACGGGGTGTTTGATACCACTTTTTAGTCTCTTGCCTTGATAATTATTACCCATCCCGACGAAATTTCAATGGTTGCGAGATCTTTTGTAAAGACATTGCTCACACCATATGGATAATCTATTGGTAATAAACGATTTGAAATAGGATAATACAGCCCATCTGTACGATGAATGAAGGCATTTTCACTAAAAGGCAGTATGGAAAGGGTTTCACCGGGGTTGCCTGAGATGAGAAAGGTAGAATCACTGACGTATATTTCATTTAAGTCATCGATTATTTTGCCCCGTACTCCCCTTCGTGCTATTCGAATAAGGAGCAAAATGTTGCCAAGAGAATGATCAAATCTGCTCCCTATTCCGCCTGCGATAACAATTTCATTCGCACCCAAGTCCAGAGCGGTATCAACAGCAAGATGAGTATCCGTTTCGTCCTTTTCCCTCGGATAACGTACAATTCGGGATCCCTTCTCTTCAAAATGACGTAGTATGTCTTCATCAATTGAATCAAAATCCCCAATTACATACTGGGGTGAAACATTCATTTCATGGGCGATTAAAGCGCCACCATCCGCTGCTATGATCCCATCAGCCGTCTCTAATTCCTGCCTTATCTGGGATTTACTTACCTTGTTCCCATTGGCAAGGATCAGGATTTTCAAATAGAATTCCCCCTTAGATCTTGTATGACCTTCTTCCGATCTGGTGCCTGAAAAACAGCTGATCCTGCAACAATTACGTTCGCTCCTGCCTTGATAACTGCATCAACATTGTCCGGTGTAATACCGCCATCGACTTCAATTTCAATTGTATGCTTTATGCCTTCAACAAGATCCCTTACCCTTTGAATCTTCCGAATCATACTTGGTATAAACTTTTGACCCCCAAAACCAGGGTTTACAGTCATGATAAGAACCATGTCAATATCATCCAAGACGTAATCCACATATTCAACAGGCGTAGCAGGATTTAATGAAATACCCGCTTTGACTCCTTTTTCCCGTATGGTATTCAAGGTTCTTTGAAGATGTGTCGCTGCTTCAACATGAACTGTCAAAATATCTGCACCTGCTTCAACAAAAGCATCAATATATTGATCAGGATTTTCTATCATCAAATGAACATCCAAGGGCAAAGAGGTTTTTCGTTTCAAAGCTTTCACCACACCTGGACCAAAGGTTATATTGGGAACGAAATGACCATCCATGATATCAACATGGATATAGTCAGCCCCAGCTTTTTCAAGACTAGCCACTTCATCGGCTAAAATGGAAAAATCAGCAGATAAAATTGATGGTGCAATCTTAATCATATTTTCTACTCCATTTCTCTATTGATTCCTCAACAAGCAGTCGATAACGTTCATACCTTCCCGTGGAAATCCTACCTTTATCTACCGCTTCCTTTATGCTGCAAGCAGGTTCTTCCATATGCAAGCACCCACTAAACTTACAGTTTCCTAAATAAGGCTGAAAATCCGGGTAAAAGGCCGCAATATCCGTAGGCTCCGTATCATCCATTTCCATTAAGCTAAAGCCTGGTGTATCAATCACCATTCCGTTATCCTCCAAGAAGATTATTTCAGCATGCCGTGTTGTATGCCTTCCTCTTTCTATCTTCTCGCTCAACTCACTGGTTTTAAGTTGAGCATGAGGAGATATTCTATTAAGAAGGGAAGACTTTCCTACCCCTGACTGGCCTGCAAAGGTAGATAACTTCCCCTTCATGAATTTCTTCAGTTCAGCAATGCCCAATCCCGATTTAGCTGATGTCTGTAAAATGGGATAGCCTGTATTCTTGAAATTCCGATACATTGAACGTATTTGATCTTCATTGATCAAATCACATTTGTTAATGCACAACAAGGCTTGGACGGATTGTTTAGAAGCCTGCAATAACATCTTATCGATGAGGAGATAATCCGGCTGAGGCATGATATAAGACAACACAACGATCACTTGATCAATATTGGCCACAGGAGGCCTGATCATCTCGTTTCTTCTTGACAGAATTTCATCGATAAAACCAAGCTCCTCTCCCTCTCCCGGCTGAAAGACTACCCTATCACCGACCAGAGGGGTAAGTCTTTGCTTTCGGAATTTTCCTCGCGCTTTACACTCCCATACTAATCCATCTTCAGATCGGATATAGTAAAAACCTCCTACCCCTTTAATGATGATGCCCTCTATCATTCATCCTCCTCCTTGGCATCAAAATTGATTTGCTTTTCTGATTGTTTGACTCCATTTATATAAACAACCAGGGTTTGAATACCATGCTCATCATTTATAAAAGTTGTAATCTCAGTCTCTCCCTTGTTGTGAATTTGATTATATACTTCCTTTTCATTGCCGGCTTGATCGATCAAGACAATTCTGACTCGTGTATTGTCTTCTATGTCATTTAAAGGAACTGTCACTTCCTTTGGATAGGACTGCCTATAACCTTTGCTTACAACGAGATCTATTTTAGTCTTTTCTTCCACATCACTTTCAGGAAGTGGAGATTGATCGATGACAACTCCTAACTGCGCATCGCTGTACTGATAGGTTATCTTTCCAACTTCCAGTTTGTATTTGTTCAAAAAAGCCTCCGCATCTTCTATCTGTAAGCCAATTACGGAAGGTACAGAAATAATCTCAGGCTCAGGTATTTTACTAACCTTTAGGTTTACTTCCGTTCCTGGGAGAACTTCCTGACCTGACTTCGGATCCTGTTCAAGCACAAAGTTCGTTGGATATTTATCCGTAAGGACAGGTTCGACATTTCCAACGTTCAAACCGGCTGCTTCTATCGCATTGGCCGCATCGGTATAGCTGCTCTTGATAACTTCAGGAACAGGGATTTTTTTAGGACCTGAACTGATCACAACCTCAATTTTGCTGCCCTGACGAACCATCGTGTTTTTCTCAGGCGTTTGAGAAATCACCATTCCCTCGGGAACTGTATTGCTGGTTTCAGAGCCCACAACAATCATTTGCAAACCTTTTCCAGCCAGAATGCTCCTGGCTTCCTCCTCTGATACTCTTATCACATCAGGTACCGGTATTTCAGAAATACGGAAATTGTTGTTATAGATATTTCTGCCGATTAGAAAAAGAGACACGAATAAACCGATTAAAACAATCGATGCAATAACCATCCGAGCAATTCGGAAGTGAACCTTTTCAGCCCCCTTGTTTTTTTCTTCAATCTCTTGTTGAAGGATATATTCATTTCCTTCCCGTATGACAGGTATCGCTTGTGTAGGTGCATCGCTATTATCCGGTATTTTTTCTACAAAGTTCCCATATGGCTCTCGAAGAGAACGGACAAGATCTTCTTCCATTTCTCTGGCATTTGCATATCTGCGAGCTGGATCTTTCTCAATAGCCTTCAAAATAATATCCTCTAAACTGGAAGGTACATCCGGATTAATCTCACTGGGAAGCTTGACAGCTTCTTGAATGTGCTTAATAGCAATCGATACAGGACTGTCTCCTTCAAAAGGTACAGTTCCGGTAACCATCTCATAAAGTGCAATGCCAAGGGAATAAATATCAGACTTCTCGTCAATAAAGCCGCCTCTTGCTTGCTCCGGTGAAAAATAATGTACTGACCCAATGACATTTGTTCCGGACATCGTGACAGTCGAAGACGTTGCAGCTCTGGCTATTCCGAAGTCTGTAACCTTTATTGTGCCATCCTCGCCTACTAAGATGTTCTGAGGTTTGATATCCCGATGAATAATGTGGTTTTTATGCGCATGATCCAGAGCACTGCATATTTGTATGGCAATACGTGTGGCTTTTTCGGGAAAAAGCCGTTTATTTCTCCGGATATAATCCTTCAAAGTCTCTCCTTTCACATATTCCATTACAATATAATGGATATCGTCCTCTTGTCCGACATCATATATATTAACAATATTCTGATGTGATAAACTTGCTGCTGATTGGGATTCGCGTTTAAAGCGATAGACAAATTCTTCATCTTCTACAAATTCTGGGCGGAGAATTTTTAACGCAACATATCTATTTAGTAGATGACATTTTGCTTTATAAACAACGGCCATTCCTCCACCACCGATTTTTTCGATCAATTCATATCGCCCGCCAAGAATCTTACCAATCAAACTCATCACCTCTTTTCTCTCACCGACTATTACAGTATAGAACGGCCGTCACATTATCATTTCCACCTTGTTCAATAGCTATTTCGATCAGTTGTTCGGCTAGTTGGGCGCATGGTGCTTTCGTAGAGAGGACTTCCTTTATCTTTTCTTCAGAAACACAATCCACTAACCCATCGGAACACAGAAGAAGCATATCCTCAGGTTTTAAGAAAATATTGAAAATATCTATCTCAACATGCCTTCCCGTCCCTAAGGACCTGGTAATATAATGCTTCTGAGGATGATGTAATGCTTCATCAGCAGTGATGCTCCCGTTTTTCACCAATTCTTCTACCAGTGAATGATCCTGAGTGATTTGGATCAGATCATCTCCTCTAAAAAGGTAAGCCCGACTGTCACCCACATGACCAATGATAACTTCGTCATGGCAGAGTAGAGCCAGGGTCATCGTTGTTCCCATACCGTTGTATTTTTCTTCTTGCTGTGCCATGTCGAAAATGCGCATATTCGCCTCAGAAAAAGCTTTGTATATTTTTTCTTCGTTCGATAGTACATTCTGTGAATCCCGGATAATCTGCCCAATTACATCAGCAGCTGTATTGACGGCTACAAAGCTGGCGATATCTCCAGCATTGTGTCCGCCCATTCCATCTGCGACAATAAGAAGATTCTGAATATCCTTTGGTCCCTCAGGAATATAGTAATAATCTTCATTTCTTTTTCTTACTCTTCCCCGATGACTGCATGCACCAACATCCATCCCATTCACCTCAACCGCTAATCTATATTTTTCCATGCGCTTTGAGATATTTTCGCCTTAATTGCCCACATGCACCGTTGATATCCGTACCCAGCTCCCTTCTTTGAGTTACGGAAATATGCATCCTTTCCAGCTGCTTTCTGAACCGATGAATATCATTCTTAGAAGAAGCGCTATACTCCCGTTCCGCAACAGGATTTAGAGGAATTAGATTGACATGGCATTGTAAGCCGCGTAAAATGTCTGCCAGCATCCTGGCTTGCTCTAAACTATCATTTATCCCTGCAATAAGCGCATATTCAAAAATCACTCTTCTGCCTGTTTTATTTATGAAAACACGGCAAGCATCTAATATATCCCTGATTTTATAGATCTTTCCTATGGGCATAATCTTTTGTCGCGTATCATCATCCGGAGCATGTAGAGAAACGGATAGAGTAATGGGAAGATTTTCATCAGCCAAAGCTAATATTTGGGGAACCAATCCACATGTTGATAAAGAAATATTTCGAAGGCTCATATGAAAACCTTCCGGATGGCTAATATTACGTAGAAACTTAACAGTGTTTTCATAGTTGTCCAAAGGCTCGCCGGTTCCCATAATCACCACATTGGTCACAGATCTTTTTCTGTTCCCATTGCGAAGATCATTATTTACTGTTAAAACTTGACCCAGCATTTCACCAGGTCGAAGATGCCTTACCAAACCATTCAGAGTAGAAGCGCAAAAGCGGCAACCCATTTTACATCCCACTTGACTGGATATGCATAGGGTATTTCCATAGCTATATCGCATCAGAACCCCTTCTATTATATTACCATCTTCCAATAAAAACAAATATTTTATGGTGTCATCTAGCTTTGAACGAAGTTTCTCCAGTATTCGAATCCTACTTATAGTGGAGATTTCGCTGAGTTTTTTCCTGGTTTCAACAGGTATATTCGTCATCTCATCAAAAGATTCAACGCCTTTATGGATCCATTGAAAAATCTGTTTGGCTCGAAAGGGTTTCTGATTTATTCCTTTAATAAAGGAACGTAACTCATCATAGGTTAAATCCAGCAGACAAACCTTTTCCATGCCAGTTTCCTTCTTTCATTTTCGTTTTAAAACTGCAATAAAAAAGCCATCCATATTGTCCAAATGAGGGAATAGCTGAATATAGCCTTTAACTGCCCGGGCAGGGTCAGAGCCAGGAGGAAATTGACGATTCTGAAGCGGATTAAGGTAAAAATCCCGATTTTCTTTCAGAAAGCTGTCTACAACCTCTTCATTTTCCTCCTTTGCAATGGTGCATGTACTATATACCAGTATCCCTCCAGGCTTGACATATTGGCTGCAGGTTTGGAGGATTCCAAATTGTAATTTTGATAATTCTGATATTTCATCCGGAGTCTTCCTATACTTAATATCAGGCTTCTTATGTATCACTCCCAAGCCTGAACAAGGGGCATCTACCAAAACGCCATCCATTTTCCCAACAAGGTCTTTCCTAATCACTTCAGCATTTTGTTCCTCAGGGATAATTGACTGTAAACCCAAACGTTTCTTGTTTTCCTCGATCAATTTAACACGATGGGGATGAATGTCCCATGCAATCACTTTTCCTTTATCGCCCATCAATTCAGCAATATAAGTAGCTTTACCCCCTGGAGCACTACAGGCATCCAAGATACACTGTTCCGGTTGGGGTGATAACATTTGAACAGCCAGCATAGAACTTTCCCCTTGAACACTAAATAAGCCTTTTCGGAAATACTCGTTCGTTCCTATATCACCAATCCCTTGCAGGTAATATGCCGTAGGAACCCAAACACCGGTCTCGAAGGGAATGCGCAGATCATCCAATAGTCTTTCCCATTCCGATAGCGAAATCCTCATTGTATTTGGTCTAACAGTAATGAAATGATTGGTGAATTTAAATGAGAGGAGATCCTCTGTAAAGGATAATCCATAATCATTAACCCATTTTTGTACAAGCCAATACGGATAACTGTAATATATCGACAGGAAAGTGACCGGATCTTCATTTTTATCAGGGTATTTTATTCTATTCTTGTTCCTGACAATGCTTCGAAGTACTCCGTTCACAAATCCACTTAATTTAGCCTTTCCAGCCTGTTTTGTCAATAGAACACTTTCATTGCATGCAACCGGATCCGGAATTCTATCTAAAAAAAGAATTTGATAAATGCCAAGTCGTAAAATATTCCTTATAATGGGATGAATGCGGGATCCCTTGGTAAACTGCTTTATGACCCAATCCAAGTGCATCTTGTACTCCAAGGTTCCATATGTCAACTCAGTAACCAACCTCTTGTCTCTCTCTGACAAGTTGATATGTTGAAGCCTTTTTTTGATGCTAATATTTAAGAATGCATCCCTATCAATCACATCATGTAGTATATCCAAGGCAACATTCCTGGCTCCTGTTCTCTTCAAATGATTTGCCTCCTCATTGTCTCAATATCCAGAGGGTCCTATGCAAAAAGGAGTATAGGAACCAGCCTCTGGGAAACTGGAATATGAAAAAAGGAGCATCTACGCCCCTCTATTCTCCCAATATTAATCCCTCTTGAATACGATTCCCTCTTAAAAAATCATTCGATGACATCCGCTTACCACCGGGGGCTTGTAATTCTTCGATTTTTATAGGACCATCTCCTGCCATTACAATCAATCCAACCTTTTCATCAGCATGAATGATCTTTCCTGGAGGATATTCTTCTGTGGATGCGAAAGAGATAGGTTTTACCTTCCAAATTTTCAATATATCGCCTTTAAGCCTTGTAAATGCTCCCGGCCATGGATCTACGCCTCTGACTAAATCATGAATTTCTTGCCCTTTTTTACGCCAATCAATTTTTCCAATTGCTTTATCCAGAACGGGATAGTAGCTGGCTTGTTCATGATCCTGAGGAATAGGAATGGCCGTTCCATCTTTTACTCTGACCAACGTCTCCCTCAAAACATCGGCACCCAGTATGGCTAACCGGTCATGTAACTCTCCGGCTGTTTCATCCTTTCCAATCTCTATCTCTTTACTGAGTATCATGTCACCCGTATCAAGGCCTATGTCGGTATACATGGTTGTTATACCTGTCCTTTGTTCTCCATTAATAATAGCCCATTGTATTGGAGCAGCACCCCGGTATTTAGGTAAGAGGGAGGCATGTACATTGATACATCCCAAAGGAGGTATGTCCAAAATTTCTTTGGATAATATTTGTCCAAAGGCCACCGTAATCATTAGGTCAGGACTTAATTCACGAAGTTTTTCTACTCCCTCTTTTGCTTTAATCCGATCGTACTGGTATACGGACAAACCATATTTCATAGCGAAATCCTTAACCGGAGGGGAAAACAGCTTTTTGCCCCTCCCCTTAGGACGGTCCGGCTGAGTAAATACACCAATGACATTGTATCCTTCCTGAACTAACATTTTTAGAGAAGGAACTGCAAAGTCAGGGGTACCCAAAAAAACGACTTTCACAATCATCCCTCCAGAGTTTCAGGAATCACTTTATCAGTAAAAAGAATGCCATCCAAATGATCTATCTCATGGCATAAGGCTGTTGCTAAAAGACCTGTTCCTGTCAGAATTATGGTTTCCCCTTTCCTATTTAAACCCTTCACCTTTACCAATGATGGGCGCTTTACCAAACCTCTTTTCCCGGGAATACTTAAGCATCCTTCTTCGTCCACTTGTTCTCCGTTTGCTTCAATAATTTCTGGGTTGATTAAGCATATGAGTCCCTGCTCATCCCTGATATCAATCACAATGACACGTTTCAAGATGCCTACCTGTGGAGCGGCAAGACCTACTCCGTCTGCATCGTACATTGTTTCCGCCATATCATCCAGTAAAGTCAGTATTCTCTGATCTATTTTTGCAACAGGCCTCGAGACCTTTCTTAAGGTTTCATCGCCTTCTTTCAAAATATTCCGAATTGCCATATCTATCTCTCCTTATTTTCTGGGTTTCAATCATAATCATTCTCTTCCGTTGCAAAAAACGTATTATCTCATTATTATTTAAATAACCGCCCATTGCTCTGTTTGGTAATTCTTTAGAAGCAATCTCATTGTAGCATATTATAGCATATTTATTGGGTTCACTTCAAAAAAAGTACTCACTTCAGGACAATGACTTTCCTGTATACATTGAAAAAGGTAGTCTGTTATTTGATCTGTATTTGCATCCTCTACTAATTTAAGCAGAATCTGCCAACGAAACTTACCCTTGACCTTCTCCATAGGCGCGGTCATATGCCCCAGAAAGAGTAAGTATCGATGCCATTCCCGCTTCTTTGCGAGGCCTTTCTCAATCTCAGAACGAAGGCTTTCACAGCTCTTTTCTGCAAGTATCTCATCTTCGCTTGTAACTAGAATTCGAACAATTCGCGTGAAAGGAGGATACTGCCATTTCTTACGATTATTGATCTCTCGTGTATAAAAACCTTTGTAGTCATGTCGAGCTGCATGTACTATGCTAAAATGATCGGGTGAGTAACATTGTACTACCACCTTCCCCGGCTTCTCATCACGTCCTGCCCTTCCTGAAACTTGGGTAATCAGCTGAAATGTCCTTTCCGCACTTCGAAAATCAGGTATATTTAAGGTCGTATCCGCAGCAATAATACCGACTAGGGTGACATCTGGAAAGTCCAGTCCCTTTGCAATCATTTGAGTCCCTATTAGAATTTGTGCTTCCTTTTCCTGGAACTTCTTGAGAATATTTAAGTGGGCATCTTTGGTTCTCGTTGTGTCATTATCCATTCGAATAACCCTGGCATCCTTGAACATCCTCTTTGCTTCTTCTTCGACTCGTTGTGTGCCGGCACCAAAGTATTTAATATAACGGCTGTTGCATTCGGGACAAAGCCTTGGAACTGTGGATTCTTTTCCGCAATAATGGCATTTCATAGAATTCCTTCCCAAATGATATGTGAGAGATACATCGCATTGGTTACAACAAAGCACATGCCCACACTCTCTGCATGAAACAAAAGTCGAATACCCTCTGCGATTCAAAAAAAGAATCATCTGCTCACCAGCCATAAGGCATTTCCTCATCTCGTTAAACAGCAACCCACTAAAAATGGAACGATTCCCCTTCGCAAGTTCCTCACGCATATCTACTATTTCTACCTTGGGCATGGGACGCCCATGAATGCGTTCCGGCAATTCTAATAATGTATATTCGCTTCTTTGAGAATGATAGTATCTTTCCAGTGAAGGGGTGGCACTACCCAGCACAAGTGTTGCATTTTCTTCTAAACATCTAAATCTAGCAATCTCACACGCATCGTATTGAGGTGTATGTTCCGAACGATAGCTTTGTTCATGTTCTTCGTCAATAATAATAAGTCCAAGATTGCTTAAGGGCGCGAAAACCGCAGAACGAGCGCCGATTACAACCTTTGCTTTATTAGACCGCAATCTCCGCCACTCATCATAGCGCTCTCCAACTGATAGGCGGCTGTGTAGGACAGCCACGAGGTCCCCAAATCTCTCGCGAAACCTTTTCACCATTTGTGGAGTCAGAGAAATCTCAGGTACAAGGAGTATTGCAGATTTCCCCTTTGAAAGGGCGTACCTGATGGATTGTATGTAAATCTCTGTTTTTCCGCTTCCTGTTACCCCGTGGAGCAGAAAGAATTCTCTGTTTTGATTCTCCATTGAATCTGTAATACTTTTTAAGGCTGTGGTCTGAGCCTTGGTCAGTACATAGTCATTTTGCATTTCGGGAACAAGAACACTGTATGGTTCTCTCAGCCTCTCAGTTTCTATTATCTCTATCCATCCCCTTTTTTCAAGTTGCTTCAGGGACGATGGTGCAAAGGAAATTAGAGAACGCAGTTGACTTAATTCTATTTGTACATTTTCCGCCAATATTTTCATCAAGGCTTTCTGCGTTTTTGCATTCTTTGGAAGCTGTAACAAAACCTTTTCTGCTTGCTCCCGAGGTATGAGAAGCTTCACTTCTTTCACTTTTTTTTCCTTGATAAGCCGTTTGCGCATTTCACTGGGTGTCATTAACCGTAACGCATCGACCAGACAACAGTGGTATTTGTCTTTTATCCACCATGCCAGTTTTAAAAGGTGAGGCAGTATAACAGGATAACAATCCAAAAATCGATTGACATCCTTTATTCTGCTTTTATCATATTTTGTGTCTACTTTTATACCTACAATATATCCTTCTACCAGATTTTTGCGGTTGCCAAAAGGAACAAGCACCCGCATCCCAACCTGAGCCAAGGATTGATATTTTTGCGGAATATGATAGTCAAAAATTCGGTCTATATTGGAGTGGGATATATCGATAATCACCTCAGCATACATTTTCCAATCGCCTCCCCCCATTCAGATGATTTACGAATGCAAGCATCCTTTCAAGCAGATCAGAATCAGATGAATATGAACAAATAGAAGCGTACGGCAAAAGTACGCTTCTACATTATTCCCAAAATTTCACTTATAATGTGATGAGCAAGGATCTCTTTCTCCATTTGCGGGAATTTCTTGACCTTTCCATCCCGAGTAATCACCTGAACAATATTCGTATCCGTCTCAAACCCTGCACCTTCTTGCGTGACATCATTTGCCACAATCATATCAAGATTTTTTTCAACCAGCTTTTTCTGGGCGTATTCCGGTAGATTCTGAGTTTCTGCCGCAAAACCTACTAATATTTGTTTCTTCTTTCGAAGACCCAGCTCCTTTAAAATATCAGGATTTGGCTCAAGATCAATTATCCATTTGTCGTTGATGGTATGTTTTTTTACCTTGTGATTATACACTCGTGTAGGATGAAAATCGACCGGGGCTGCAGCTTTAATGACAATATCGCATGCTTCGTAGCGCGCCAGAACCTCTTTGTACATGTCCTCCGTTGTTTCAACACCCACATACTCCACACCTTGCGGCGGCAATAATGCCACTGGACCGCTAATTAAGGATACTTTAGCACCATAAGAGGCTGCTACCTTTGCTAATGCAAATCCCATTTTTCCGGAGGATCGATTTGAAATATAACGGACAGGGTCAATGGGCTCACGAGTAGGGCCGGCAGTGACTAATACTGTTTTCCCTTCTAAGTTTCTTTTAGGATTAAGTTCCTTCAACACGGTGGAGACAATGACGTCCACATCAGCCAGCTTTCCAATGCCTGTATCACCGCAAGCTAACCTTCCTACAGAGGGATCAATAAAAGAATAGCCCGAATCCTTCAAATGCTGAATATTCCGTTGAAGGATGGAATTGGTATACATATTGGTATTCATTGCCGGAGCAAGCAGTACTTTAGCCTTCGTTGCCATGACCGTTGTGCTTAACATATCATCTGCTATACCACAGGCCAGCTTACCAATAATATTTGCTGAAGCCGGGGCAATTAAAAAAAGATCAGCCTTCTGAGCCAGAGATATATGTTCTATCTCCCAGGAAGAAGGTGATGCAAACAT
The DNA here is from genome assembly GCA_050952525.1 of Clostridia bacterium. Classification (GTDB taxonomy): domain Bacteria; phylum Bacillota; class Clostridia; order Christensenellales; family JBMNLC01; genus JBMNLC01. The sequence continues at coordinate 197,675 of JBMNLC010000012.1, forward strand.
ATCAACAACAACAGGATTACCTGATAGAGTCTGTAGAGTAAGGGGGGTAATAAACTCGGTGGCATGGCGTGTCATGATCACAAAGACCTGAATATTCTCTTTTCTTAACCGACTGATGATTTCAGCGGCTTTATAGGCAGCAATACCTCCCGTTACACCCAAAACAACCGTCTTCCTATTATTCATAAAAGAGCTCCTTATTTTATGCCTTCCTTGGTGCGTTCATACGTAATTTTGTCTTCATATATTTCATGAATGGCAATGGTTACAGATTTCGTTGACTCCACATCAGTCAATTTCTTTGCGCCATCAACCAATTCTCTAGCCCTCTTAGCAGTTTGAACAACCAAAGTGTAGCGACTATCAACCTTATCCATTAGTTCATTCAAGGGTGGATAAATCACTTTATCTCTCCTCCTTGTAATATGATATTCATTTCCCTGTTCCGATCAACACGACATTTCTCAGCAATGATAATGGCTTCAATCTTCCTAGTTGCCTCTTCTATTGTATCATTTACAACGACGTAATTATATCGCGATATAAAATTCAATTCCTGATAAGCACTTTGAAATCTTTTAACAATTGCTTCCTGACTTTCGGTCCCCCTACTCACAATTCTCCTTTTTAATTCATCCATGGACGGAGGAACGATGAAAATAAAAACGCCTTCCTCAAACTTATCCTTTACCTTTAAAGCTCCTTGAATGTCTATTTCCAAAATGACATCTTGACCCGCCAACAACATGTCCTTCACATACTTCTTGGGAGTTCCATAATAAGCATCAAATACTTTGGCATATTCCAAAAACTCACCATTTTCGACCATGGCAAGAAATTCCCCTTCGCTTTTAAAAAAATAATTTACACCGTCTACCTCTCCTTCTCGTAGAGGACGTGTTGTGACGGAAACTGATAATTGAATTTCCGGATGTTTCTCGAGGATGGCTTTGCAAATTGTGCCTTTTCCTGCCCCGGAAGGTCCTGAAATAACAATCAATAAACCTTTTTTATTCATATAGTTACCTTTCTAATCCTATTCATCATCTTCATCCATTGTATCTTTTGCATCCAACCGATGAGCAATTGTCTCAGGCTGTACAGCGGACAGGATTACGTGATCACTGTCTGTGATAATGACAGCGCGTGTCCGTCTGCCATATGTGGCGTCAATTTTCATTCCTGCGTCTCCGGCCTCCTGAATAATCCTTTTAATCGGGGCAGAATCCGGACTTACAACAGCAATGACACGATTTGCAGATACGATGTTACCAAAACCAATATTGATCAATTTAATACTCATGGAAACGCCTCCTCTTTGATATCTTTATTATTCAATATTTTGTGCTTGTTCTCTAATTTTCTCAATTTCACTTTTTATCTCAACCACAATATTAATAATTTCCAAATCACTGGCTTTAGAACCTATCGTGTTTGTTTCCCGATTCATTTCTTGTATGATAAAATCTAACTTTCTTCCAACAGAATGATTTGCATCTAAAGCTGCTCTTAGTTGGCTCATATGGCTCTTTAAGCGAACGATTTCCTCAGTTATATTGCTTCGATCAGCAAAATATGCAACCTCAGTATTAAAACGAGCTTCATCGATGGTGCTGTCCTGAAGAAGTTCCTGGATACGTTCTTTAAGCTTCTCCTTATACTCCTGTACAACGAAAGGGGCTCTCTCTTCAATTTTAGCCACCATTTCATGTATGTATTCGATTCTGTCCAAAATATCCAGTGTAAGCTTTTTCCCTTCATGTTCTCGCATAAGGATCAGTTCATCCAAAGCTTCATTCATGCCACGCCTGACAATTGATTTCAGTATTTCATCATTTTCTTCCTCTTCAGTAATCATGACAACATCGGGAAGCTCCATGATAAATGATAGAGTAATATCATCCTTCAGGGATGTCTTTTTCTCTACATCATCAAAAGCCTTCATATAAGCCTCTAATAGACAGTAGTCTATTTCAACCTTCTTCGATGTCGGGCCTACATTCTGGTAGTTAACATGAACTTCAATTCTCCCCCTGGAAATGCGTTCCTGAACAATTTGCCTGATTTCTTCCTCAAGAAAAGTCAAATTCCTTGGTAAGCGCATATGAATATCCATGTACCGATGATTTAAAGATTTAATCTCGAATGCCATTTCATGTCCATCTTGGATTACAAGAGAACGGCCATATCCGGTCATACTCCTCGACATATAATACATCATTCCTATTCTTTTCTTTCACAACGAGGCTTTTTCTATATTTTGCTCATTGTAGTATTATAACACAAATCAGATAAAATAAAAAGCATGAATAAATAATGGTTTGTGTCAAGTACAAGTAGGCAATTTTTTTGTCTTTCCTGAATCCATCTTAATCTGTAGGAAAGTTTTCGTTTCTTTAGACGCTCAGCCTAGTTGTGGCTGCGCCCCAAAAAAGGCTAGCAGCTTGCCTCCTCCACGTCAAGGCCAAGCCCCATGGGGTGGCCTTACGGCCAGCCTTGACATGGAGCCTCGGGCAAGCCGTTTCGACTGGCCAGGGGCAGCCACCTTACGGCTTCGCTTTGTCTGTTATTGTTCATAGGGATAGTGTTTTTAGGTACCGTTAAATTAGCCTACCTGCTATACCTCCTTTAACGGTAGGTTATTTCTCCAAAATCTTGCATGTTAAATAGATTGCGGATAACTCGCCTCCCATTGGTCATCTTACAATTGGAATAAGGGATTTTTCCCCTGTGTAAAGGATAAATATTCTTTTTGACGGTTTTATCTATGGTCTTTCGAGTGTTTGTGATGGCTTCTTCAACACGTTCTGTTAATTTCTCGGATACTTGCCCTGATATGAGACCGCCTAGTTTTTCTTTAAAGTTCTCTCCCGTTTTCAGAGATATGATTTTTGCCAGGTTAGTGGCTCCTTCTTCGCTCCAGCTCTTGGCTCCTTTCATGCGTCTGGCAAATAAATCCACGTTCTTTTCCATGGTGCCAAGGGTCCGATATGCTATTTCTTCAGGCGGAGAGGGGATTTCTACTTCTTTTCTATCCTTGTAGCTGATTATGCCTTCTTCATTGTTTCTGATGTAGGTCTCCAGGTCGTTAAGTTTTTCTATTTCATCGACAAGGCCCTCACATTGATATCTCAACTCTTCCAGCTTGGCATAGACTTTGTCAAATTGACCGGCTTTAAGCCATCTATGGATATGGTATCTTGCTTTCTTGTCTTTTACGTTTTTGATTATGCTCTTTGATAGGTGATAGGGATCCAATTGAAATATGCCTGTTTCCGGCTCATGGTCGTATTTAATCCAGCTTGCTCCGTCGCCATTTAGTATCCTGTATTTAACCTTATCCATGTTGTATTTGCCGGCTAGGATGGCTTCTCTCAGGTCTTGAAAGTGCTGGGCTTGATGATAACCGGCAAAGACTGTTTTACCTACTGTTCTGTATTCCTCAGAGGACGGGTATCGGGGCTCCCAACCTTCATAAGCTATCCCTATTTTCATTTCTTTACGGCCATTGCCTCTCTTGGCCCTGCTTTTGCCTTGCATGGATAGCCAGAGCCCGTCTGCTTCTTCGAATAGTACCGGAACTTCCCGGTTGCCACACAATTCGTGGTTTTGATGGGCTTTAATTAGTTTTTCTTTGTCTTTCGCCTACGGTTTGAATGATGTCCCAAACCGCTTGGTGGCTTATGGTTTGGTTTGTTAGTTCGCTGATTGTTTGGGCTACTTGACGATAGGCTTTATGACAGCTGAGTCCTACGATTTTTTCCGCAAGGTTAGGGGATATGGTGCCAATTTTTTCAAAGCCAAGGGCTTCGTCAAGTAAGTAAATGTGCTGAACCTGCCCGTCATCGCTAATCTTTCTATAGATGTTTCTACTGAATACTACTTCTCCCATCAGGGTTTTAATGGTAGTTGTTTTCTTGCCTTTATGTCTTAATTGGGCTTTGTTCCTGTTTCTCCCCAGGTCTTCGTCTGCTTGTTCCAGGAAATGCTGCATGAGATTTCTGGCGATTTCGCAGCCCAATTCGAAAAAATTTCGTTCTAGGTCCTTGAATGTTAAGTCTTTTATGGGTAAACTGATCATGTCACGTCTCACCTCGTTTGTTGTTGTAGCCAACTACAAACATACAGGAAAGACGTGATTATGGGAAGGGCTTTTTAGCTCTTCCCATATTTTTTTGGAGAATTTGCCTACGATAATTTTACTCTAAGTAAATAATGACAGAAGCGGTTTATTTTCAGTTTATAACAGGGGCATTCGTCCACTTAATTATTTTTTCTGGATTTATAGCGATTGTTGAGCTGTGAAGCTTAAGTAAACTTACTCCTAAACCTCTCTGATATCTTTAACTGTACCCAGTAATTCTTTATTGTATAAAAAGAAATTAACCCCGTCAGCACCAGCATCCTTTACTGCTTTTATACTGGATGATAAGCTGTTATCGTCAAGCTGTATGATAGGCACAAGCATGCTTTCACGCCCCAGTAAAGCTCGGGCTTTTGCCGTTTCTTTTTCGATGCAAGATGTCGGCAAGCCTTTTTTAATGTCTTCCGGTGTTTCATATCCCCTTAAGTCAAGCCCTGTAAGGTATGATACAAACTTAACTGCCTCTTTGCTGTCTATAGACAAACCCAGCATAAACTTCTCAGCAAATCTTGCCAGTTCAGTATTCAGACAAGCCGGTCCTTCACCCTGCAGATAAGCCCTGTATATCATTGGAGAAAAAATATCCACATACTTACGAAGGTCTGAATAGCTCTGACCTACCAAGCCGGCAAGGCTGGGTGTAAAGATGTAAAGGGCCATCAAATTGCCTTCTTTGCTTTTCTTAACAGCTTTAGACACCGCTATAATATGTTCTGTTGTGCAAACTCTCCTGAAGTTCAGCCAATCCAAGACTCCAGGAAATGATTGGAAAAAGCAGATCATATCAAAGCCTCCAAGAAGAGCATTCACCCAGCTGTTGACGCCAGCCCTTCCTTCATTATTTATCAGGTCATATAGTTTTTTAACATCCTGGCGCATTTGTTTGAAATCAAACCCAAGACTTTCAGCCTTTTGTTGGCAATCGCTGCAAAAACAGGTGAATAAGGAGTTAAAGTCTGAACTGGAACAAGGTGATGAAAACCTGGCTCCATCTAAAAATATACCTCTTACTCCTTTTTCAGAAGACATTCTCTTAATCTCTTCGATATTATATTCGCACACCGAGACTTTATTTGGACAGGTGGAACCAAACCAAATGTGTTTATTGCCGTATACGTCCTCAGAAAGATATCTGTCATCATTAAACTCTTCTGCTATTGAATAGGTACCAGAGAACACATAAGGTTCCAATCCATATTCCTGTGCCATATCTATCATTCCCTGATCAAAAGGAACGACTACCGCATCAAAATTTCGCTCTTGTAAAATACCAAAGCTCTCCTCAATGGCATCTTTATCAACACCGTGCATAAAGTACTTCAATAGATACCCTCCCTTCGATGTGATTACTTTGACATACCGGATTTCATGACATCTTGTCTGCCTTTAACATGGATACCGGCCAGTCGCATGCTAAAAAATGTATATTACGTTTTAAATTTGCTTTTTTATCTTTGCATTTACTTTATATATCTCATCCGCCTCTGGTGGCTTCAGGACCTCTCTTTTTCCTCCTCCGACAACATAACGTCCCTTTTCCTTTACCCTCCCAATTACTGTCCCTTTTATCTTGTGCTTGGCTAGCTCCTGGATCAATTCTTCAGCTTGGGAAGTTGTAATGAGCATAGAACCGCTTGAAATTAGCTTATATGGATTTATGCGATACATACTGCAAATCTTATTCGTAATATGTAGTAGCGGAATGCGGTCCAGCCAGATTTCAACCCCCAACCCAGCTGCTTCTACCAATTCCCAAACCGCGCCAAGAATGCCGCCTTCCGTTACATCATGCATCGATGTAACGTTCAAATCCCTGGCAATTAATCCCTCCGGGACAACGCTAATCTTGTTTTCAAGGGACAAAGCCATTTCTATTTCCTGTTTTGACAAATAAGGGGCGATATCATCCAGATAATCGCTCGCTATAATATAGGTTCCCTCCATTCCAGCCCACTTCGTCATAACAATGTCATCCCCTGCCACAGCACCTGATGATGAGATTAAAGAGGATCCACGGCTCTTTCCAATCACGGTAGCAGACAGCAGGACCCGATTTACAGCATCGGATATCTCAGTGTGACCTCCCATAACTTCTACCTCTAATTGGCCTGCGGTTTCCACGATATCACTGATAATGCCTTCAATTTCTGCAATTTCTGTATCAGGGGGAGCAATAATCGTAACAAGAATTCCAATCGGATCCGCTCCGGAGGTAACGATATCGTTGCACGATACATGAACGGCCAATTTACCTATGTTTGTTGTTGCCGCAGTGATTGGATCAGTAGACATCACACAGATTTCATCCCCGAATTGGATAGCGCAACAATCTTCTCCGATTCCGGGTCTCAATATTACATCATCTCTAAAAGGTTTTATTTTCGACAAAACTGACTTAGCAAGCTGCTGGTTCGTTAGTTTACCAATATTCATATTCACCCTCCTGCAGAAAGCATCTGAAGAAATGACATCTTTCATAATACCGATAAACATACAGTTTTCAACAGAATCTTCGGTAGAGTCAAGCTTCTTCTTTCATTAAACTTTGAAAATCATCTTCTGTAAGGATTTGAACGCCTAATTCACGGGCTTTGTTGAGTTTAGAACCCGGGTTATCTCCTGCGATCACAAAATCCGTTTTTCGGCTAACACTATTTGTAACAATGCCACCAAGTTTTTCAATGCGTTCCTTGGCTTCTCGTCTGGTAAAATGCCTTAGGCTACCGGTTAAAACGATCACCTTACCTTCTAATATGCTCGATGCACCATTTTCTGTCTTCCTGTAAAACGGGGATACACCTAATTCCAGTAACCTCATCACACTTTGACGGATCTTTTCATCTGAAAAAAAGTCAATAATGCTCGTAGCAACTACATCTCCTACGTCCTTTATGGCGGTTAAGTCCTCGTACCCAGCCGCCATAATCCTATCCAGACTTCCGAAATGTTCCGCAATATCCCTTGACATCCTTATGCCTACGTTGGGTATACCCAAAGCGTAGATAAACCTGCTTAACTCGCATCGCTTGCTTCCTTCAATCGCATCGATCAAGTTCTGAGCTTTTTTGGGTCCAAACCCCTCTATACCAATCAAATCTTCTTTTCTTAATGTGTATAGATCGCTTACATCACGAATTTCCAGGTTGTCAAACAGTGCTTCAGCCGTCTTTTCATTCAATGTTTCAATATCCATGCCATCCCGTGAAGCAAAGTGAACAATCCTGGAAATAAGCTGAGGCTTACATGATAATGAATTCGGGCAGAATAAATGTGCTCCTTTCTCTACCAGTTCGCTTCCACAGGCCGGACATACTGTCGGACGATCGATTGGTATCGCCGGTTCATTGCATTCACTCACTCTCCCCATAATCTCAGGAATGACATCATTGGATCGGCGAATCCACACTCGACATCCGATAGCAACCTTCTTTCTTTGAATATCTCCCCAGTTATTCAGAGTGGCCCGCTGTACGGTAGCGCCACCGATTTCAACGGGGTCAAGATGAGCTAAAGGGGTCAGCTTACCGGTGCGTCCTACTTCCCAGGTAACTCTTCTCAAAATAGTTGTCATCTCTTCAGCATCGAATTTATACGCAACAGCCCAGCGAGGGAACTTATCGGTATATCCCATGATCGATCTTGTATTTATATCCATTACTTTAACTACCATTCCATCGATTAAATAATCTAAATCGCCCCGTATCTTCTCGACATTTTGAATTTCTTCCAACACCTCATCAATGGATTCAAAAACGCGAATATACTTGTTGACAGGAATGTAATTTTTCTTTAAAAAGGATATAACTTCCATATGGTTTGTAAAGGTCTTTCCTTCAATGTAGCCAATGTTATAGAAAAAAGCATCCAATTTTCGCTGTGCAGTGACTTTGGGATCCAAATTCCTTAAAGCACCGGCTGCTGCATTTCGTGCATTTTTCAAGGGTTCTTCAGCATTCCTGTTGTACTCTTCCAATACAGACAATTTCATAATACCTTCTCCCTGTACTTCCATCGTACCCTGAAAGGGTATCGTTAATGGTATACTCCGTATGGTCTTCGCCTGAGGCAGGATAACTTCTCCTGTAATACCGTTGCCCCTTGTGGCCGCTTGCACGAGTCGACCTTCCTGATATGTCAGATTGATTGTCAAACCATCAAATTTATACTCTAAGGAATAGGAAATCGGAGGAAGGACTTCCCCTGTACGCTCCATAAAATCCTGACGGAGTTTCCGTACCCGTCTATCCCAAGCCTTCAGTTCATCAGCACTTTTTACCTTATCAAGGCTCCACAAGCGCTCCCTATGGTTATATGTACCGAAGACAGCAATTGGTTCACCTCCCACACGTTGAGTTGGCGAATCCGGCAAAATGACACCAAGATCTTTCTCCATTTGCAGCAGCTCGTCATAGAGCATATCCCATTCTTTATCACTGACCTTAGGCTCGTCCAATACATAATAGTAATAGCTGTATTCATTAAGAAGTTGTACAAGCTCTCTCATTTTTTCGAGATTCCTCTCCATTTCCATCCTCCTCAAACCAATTTAATGGGCGCATAAGAAACAAGAAGCTCTTTTATTCCCTTGTCAGGAAAAGCAACTTTAATGCAGCAGTCATCTCCCTGTCCCTTAACGCCAACCACAGTGCCTATTCCAAACTTATCATGATGAATCTTATCCCCGGGACTAAACTTGTGTTTTTCCCCTGTTTTCGCCCTCTGAATGATACTCGGGGTAAAGGTCTTTGAAGAGAGTGAAAAGGCTTTCGATTCATCAAAACTTTCCATGCTACTGCTGTCCAATGATTCGATATAATCATTTGGAATTTCACTGATGAACCGTGAGGGCATATTATATGAAGTGAATCCGAATAAGGTCCTCTGCATAGAATATGTTAAGAACAGGCGATCTTCTGCCCTGGTTATCCCGACATAACAAAGCCGCCGTTCTTCTTCCAGCTCATCTTCATCCGTAAAAGCACGAGAATGGGGGAATATACCTTCCTCCATCCCAGTCATAAAGACGATATGAAACTCCAATCCTTTTACACTATGCAGAGTCATTAATGTAACAACGTTCTGTTGATCATCCATTGTATCGATATCCGAAACAAGGGCTACATTTTCCAAAAAAGCCTCAAGGGTCGATTCAGGTGTGCTCTCTTCATACTCCTTCACAGCTCCGACAAACTCACGAATATTCTCTATGCGTGATTTGGCCTCATCTGTATTTTGATCCAGAAACTGCTTCAAATAGCCTGTTTCCTCCAATAAACATTCGACGAACTCTTTTAGACCCATGCTTTCCTTGAAAGCCATTAACTTCCTAATCAGGGATGTGAAATCCCTCAATCTTTTTATTGTTCTTACAGATATGCGGCCGCTTGCATTATCGATATCAAGAAGGCAACCAAACATGCTGTCCTGCTTTTCGGCAGCCAAATCCTCCAACTGTTGGATTGTTGTATCACCAATTCCCCTCTTCGGAGTATTGATGATTCTCTTCAAACTGACGTTGTCTGCTGGGTTTATAATGATTCGCAAAAATGCAAGGATATCCTTAATTTCTTTACGATCATAGAATCTGAGGCCTCCATAAATACGATAGGGGATGCCAAACCGCATCAGCATTTCCTCTATGACCCGTGACTGAGCATGGACTCTGTAGAGTATACAGAAATCCGACAATCGATTCTTCCCTTCAGAGACCCTTTGCTCTATCTGCTCACAAACATATTGGGCTTCTTCATGCTCATTTGCGCTCTTAAAAAGGGTAATTCTGCTACCACCCTTTCTATTCGTCCACAACCTTTTCTGTTTCCTTCCGTAGTTGTTCTGTATGACATGGTTTGCAGCATCCAGAATGATACGGCTGGAACGATAATTTTGCTCCAGTTTTATCACATGAGCATCGGGAAAATCTTTCTCAAAATCAAGGATATTCTGGATGTTGGCACCTCGCCAGCCATAAATACTTTGGTCATCATCACCCACAACACATATATTACGATAATAGCCTGCCAAAGCCCTTACCAATTGATATTGAGCATCATTTGTATCCTGGTATTCATCCACATGAATGTATTTAAACTTCTTCTGATAAAAATCCAATATATCGGGACACAGCACGAATAATTCAAGGGTTTTAATGATTAAATCATCGAAATCCAAAGCATTGCTATCTTTCAGTTTTTTCTCATAAAGTTTGTACATTTCAGCAATTTTTGCCTTTCGAAAATCCCCTGCCGCTTCCCTGGCGTATTCATCCGGGCTCAAAATTCTATTTTTTGCATCACTGATGATGCTCTTGACTTCCCTGACCGGATAATATTTTTCGTTCAAATTTAGTTCCTTCAGACAGTCCTTAATCACACTAATCTGATCACTGTCATCATAGATAACAAAGCTGCGCGTATAACCTATACGCTCGATATCTCTTCTCAGGATCCTTACACAGGTGGAATGAAACGTGCTAATCCATACATCGCTCCATCCTTTTGTAACCAACCTTTGAATGCGATCTTTCATCTCCCTGGCTGCTTTATTTGTAAAGGTGATGGCCAGAATATTTCCTGGGTAAATCCCCTTTTCTTCAATTAAATATGCTACCCGATGGGTTAAGACCCTTGTTTTTCCGGAACCGGCTCCAGCAAATATCAGTAAGGGACCTTCCGTATGAAGGACCGCTTGTTTTTGCTGGGGATTCAGACCTCCTAAGTCCATATTGTTTCCTCCTTAAAACTTCTTTTCTACACATCCTATAAAGTAAGAACCCCTTGAACAAGGGGTTCATTTCCGAGCCAATCTATCAAGAATCAGGTTATAACCGTTCGCCCCATAAGTTAGGCATCTGTTCACTCTACTGATTGTCGCAGTGCTGGCACCCGTTTTCTCGGAAATTTCATGATATGTGACTTTGTCTTTTAGCATGCGGGCTACAGTAAGTCGCTGAGCCAATGCCTGGGTTTCATTTATCGTACATAAATCCTCAAAGAAGCGATAACACTCTTCTATATTTTTTAATTGAAGGATAGCCTCAAACAAAAAGTCGATTTCTGGGCTTTGTATCTTTGACCGATACTCCAAAATGAACCCTCCTTTTATTGGAAACTTTTTCCTAATGGCATATCTAGCATGAAAGAGGGGATAAACCGGATAATGAATACTCATTCCATAGAAACCAGTCAAGTCTGAAATAATTCAGCATTATTATTTTACTACATAGTTTCTTAATGTTCCAATACCCTCTATTCTGACTTGAACACAGTCACCTTCCTGCATAGGACCTACCCCAGCCGGTGTACCGGTCGCTATGATGTCACCAGGCATTAATGTCATGATCCGACTGATATAGCTGACTAGTTTATCAATGGGATGGATCAAACGTGAGGTTCGAGACCTTTGCATGATTTTGTCGTTCAGGAGAGTCGTGATCTCTACATCATTATAGTTTATCTCCGTTTCAATCCATGGCCCTGTAGGGCCAAATGTATCAAAAGATTTTCCTCTCGTCCATTGACCGTCTTTCCGTTGTAGATCCCTTGCTGTTACATCATTAAAGCAAGTGCATCCCAAAATATATCTATCAGCTTCTTCAGCCGAGACAGCCTTGCACTCTTTTCCTATTACAACTGCCAACTCTCCCTCGTAATCCACTCGTTGAGAAGAAGGAAGTAATATAATAATAGAATCCTCAGGCCCTATCAATACTGTCGGTGGCTTAAGAAATATAATGGGATCCTCTGCTAAGTCATGACCCATTTCCACTGCATGGTCATTGTAATTCACTCCAACTGCTATGATTTTCGATGGCTCGCAGGGAGGGAGAAGTTTCACTTCTTTCAAGTCGTAGCATCTTCCATCCCAGTCAAGAACCTGAAATGGGACATCCTTCAATCTTTTTATTCTGCCCTCATCTAAAATCCCATAAAAAACTTCCAAGCCGTATTCGGCTCTTACAATTTTCATATGATGCCTTCCTTCCTCTAACTATACTCATTCAGACACATCCAAATGATATTCTGACTAAAACGCTATTTCCTTCTAAAATAAGTAACCTTGAAACGGACTATAGATATTTTACCATATTAACGCACTAAATAAAACAAAATCCTCCTTTCGGATAGCGTCAAGATACTATGGGTTTTAAAAATAAAAGTAATCTCCTGTTTACCTGCTACTTTAAGCATCTCTCACTGACTTAAGGAACTGGGAAGCCCAAGTCCTTTTGCCAATATTCAAAATGGTTATGTTACCGATGGTTTCGCGCGATGCTGTAAGCTTTCTCTTCCTGATAATCTCCCGGTCTACTTTTACCTCACTTGCTTCATTTATTGCTGCTTTTTTCTTTCGCATAAATATGTCATACACATCTCCGCCATTCGCTACAAAGACCCTTAACCTGGCCATCTGGTCCACACCCGTTCTACTCCAGCCCAGAGCCCGTGAGCGTAACCTGGACGACAAGATATGGCTAACATGACCTTCTGCACTGCAGCCGATGTAATCCGACGCATACTGCCGCATTATCCCTTCCCAGTTGCCTAGTATATTTCTTCTTGCTTCCTGCACAGCTCTCTTCTTTGTTTCCGGCTCAGTTGTACTTATGATTGCTTTAAATAGCTCTTTTACTCTTCCCTTGTCTCCAGCATTTATATAATCCCACATAATTGGTGTGGTGTAGCTCATTTGCGCTGTAGCTTGAGTTACATACTTTGATAAGTGATAACGGTCCAGTACAAAGATGCTGCCCTTTATCCAGCCTAGTCCATTCTTTATCCATGCAGCACCATCCCCTGATAGGTATATCTTTTCAATAGAATCCATATCTTAAGTCTTATCTATGTAGTCCAAAACTTCCACCCATAGCTCATCACTGTTTGCATAAATACCGCTGAAATACCTTGCATTTATTAACCTCCACCGATTTTCCCCATCCTGTTCCCTACCCTCATGTACATATACAAGCTTTGGTTCTGCGTAGCCCCCAGTCTGAAGTGGTACATGATCTTCATCAGCTTCTATGTACAGTACCTTTATCGCCTTTTTATCTTGCTTAACCTCTACTGCGTCATTGTCTACACTGCCAAGCTCACGGATACTGTTCATTACTGTCTGTGATGTTAGATCCACAGCTTCAGCTGCTTCCTTTGCACTCCTACTATAGGGCATGAATACTGCTCCCTCTATGAGCCTTGCCTTTAGTGAAGCATCCATTTTATCATGGGCTTTTATGCCCACAGCCTCATCTGACAGGTAGCTGTATTCGCCTGTCTTTTTATTCTTGTAATATGTCCTTTCATACCTGACTTCGCCAAATATTGTCATAAGGGTCTTTTCAGCTGCTTTCCCCTTTACTGTCCAGTTTCGTTTCCGGTCTTTACTGTTTCTATACGCCTCGTCTATCGTTTCCAAGGCTTCGGCCACTAGGGTTACTCCAATCTCGTCCAACGTCTTCTTAGTAGCTAGAATAAATTCGGATATGTCTCTTCTTTCACGTATCAGATTCTCTAGTTCCTTTTCAAAACTACTGCTGATTTTTTCTATGATTCCCTGTATAATTAGTTCCATAAGAGTATCTCCTTTCCTGTGATTATTGTGGTTCTTCACAAATTACATGATATCACAGGAGAGATACTCTTATCTTTTATTTTTTGGTTTTTTCCCAAAGTAATTTTACACTAATCTCCTTTCGATTTGTAAAACCTAATACCAAATGAAATGGGGACAACAAAAGAAAAAGTAATGTTCATTCACTTTTTTTCAGTAAAAATGCAATAAAAATACACCTTTATTCAATCAGGTGTATGCAACAATACATATCATTTTGTAAAGTTTAAATATAGGCGATATCATCCGTTTGTCTTGTACTGATTAAGAGAATTCCAAGCTTCTTCTTTTATAACAGGATTCGGTATTTCCATTTTTGAGATGGACACTTCATAGGCTACTTTCGTAATAATCTCTCCGTCCGGCATTTTCTTTTGATATTCCCGGCTCTGAATACGTCCCCATACTTTTATTTGTTGTCCTACATTTAAACCTTCGGAAAATCTGGCATTCCGGCCCCAAGCAATACAAGGTATATAATCTGATTTATTGTAGGGGCGGTTTACAGCTAACAGCATATCGGTTATTTCCCTCTTGAAGGGTGTAATTCGATAAATTGGCTTCTTACATATATAGCCTTCCAGAATAATCTGATTTGGGTTATGGGATTCCTCCCTCTTCAAATAAATATCCCTGGCAAATACGGTAAGAATCAACCGGTTTCCTCCATCGATATATTTATTATAAGATCGTAATTGACCTTCTACTCCTATTTCATTTCCAACCGACATATCCAAACCGTCCAGAAGTCTTTCTGAAACCGTTACGGGAAGCATATCAATGTAATCGCTCAATCTTGGTACAGCAAGTTTAAAAACATAGAAACCCTCCCCGTACATGCTGTGGCTATATTCCAGTGGAGTTGAAATTTTACCCAGTAAAAATGCATAATTATTCCCCATTAAATGCTCAACCATTTGCAAACTCCCCCCTAAGCTTATGTTTCTCCCGACTGGACAATCTAGAATATACATATTCCCCCAAATTCATTTTTATTCCATTTATTTGGGTTTTCATTACATTTTTCGATATTTGTGTTCCCTGTGATATGATGAAGCATGAAAAGCTTTCTACGATCCTGCATTGTTTAGCTTTTGCCTTCCGGTGTGATCGATTGAGTAATTTTCCTTATAAATCAGATGAGATATTGGCACCACAGTATATCCGTCAGATATCAACTTATCCAGAATCTTAGGGAGAGCTTGGGTTATATATTTCGCATTATTATGAAACAAAACGATAGAGCCTGGACGGACAT
The DNA here is from genome assembly GCA_050952525.1 of Clostridia bacterium. GTDB lineage: Bacteria > Bacillota > Clostridia > Christensenellales > JBMNLC01 > JBMNLC01. Next base: position 212,686 of record JBMNLC010000012.1, read on the forward strand.
TATTTATAACACGATTCACCATGTGATCTGATCCGTATTCTTTCCAGTCCAAGGAATCAACATCCCATTGTATGACATAATACCCTTCTTCTCTACAGGTTTTTATGAGTAAATCATTATAATCTCCATAGGGTGGTCTGAACAGTATCACGTCTTGATTAGTCAAAGCTTTAATCTTTTCAGTTGTAGTTTTCAACTCCATCTTCATTTGATCTCTACTTAGTTTTGTCATGTATGGATGGGTTGTGGAATGATTTCCAATTTCATGACCTCTTTCGGCAATCAGTTTTACTTTATCGGGATACTTGTCTACCCAAAAACCCACTAAGAAAAAAGTTGTCTTAATCTTGTATTGGTCCAATATATCCAGAATCTCTTGTGTCTTTTCCGAACCCCACGCTGCATCGAAACTGATCGCTATCTTCTTTTCTTCTGTATCCACAGAATAAATCGGCAATTCCTTTCTGACGTATGAAAAGACCTTCAATACCTCATGTTCTGCCAATTGATTGTAAAGCAGTGAAGCAATAAGCAGCAAAATCACAGCAGCCAAGCCAACAAGAATATGCTTTTTTCGAACTAGATAAATACGCACCCTAGCTCACCACCTCTTAATGATTTCACCCATTAATAATAGCTTATTCGCCAGATTCAAGGATATGAATAAAAACCTCAGTTATCACAGAAACTCTGTTCTGCATTCAATGTTCCATAAAAAAACCCTTCGCAGAAGCTCTCATCATGTACTTCCACAAAGGGTTCCCTGTCCGTTCAATTGAAATTCCGATATACCTGCTGGATCATCCGATCCGCCCTCACTACCGCTATAGATTTTCCAGGGGAAGTATGTTCTTGTATTGGCAAATCCTCGGTGGAGATTTTCAAAGATTCACCATCCGTAAAAGAAAGAATAATATCAAATGGCTCCTTCACATAGTAAGCAATCATGCATGTTTTCACCGTTGAACCGTCCTTCTCCGACTCAAAAACCCTGTTCCCTTTTCCACCCCGTCTTTGAACATTAAAGTCTGACGCAAGAATTCTTTTTCCATATCCGTCATCACTAATCAGAACAATTTCACCTTCCTGGCTAATCTGTCTGGCAAAAATGATATAATCATCTGGCATTAACATCATGGCTTTTACTCCTGCTGTAACTCTACCCATACTACGGATTTGATTATTCTCCAGATGGATACTCATTCCTTTTTTCGTCACAAGCAGTATGGAAGTGTCCTCTTCCATCTGTTCCACATTAAGGATTTCATCACCTTTTCTTAATTTACAAGCCTGTATCCTGGTATTTCGCGTATGGTAAAGCGATAAAGATGACCTTTTTATCATTCCATGCTTTGTATAAAAATTGAGGTAGATGTCGTCATGAAAATCCTTTACGGATATCATGGCCACCACCCGCTCGTCCTTTTCCAATCCTTTTACAAGAGTAGCAACGGGAACACCCTTTTCTCTCCATTTTCCCTTCGGGATTTCACTGCAAGCGACCTGATAGCAGTTGGCTTGATTTGTAAACATAAGCACCCTGTGATCCGTGGAGGTCTCTACTAAATGTTCTAAATAATCCCCTTCCTCCATTTCGATGTTCTCCACGTTGTGATTGGATCGGTTGAAGGACTTAGAGGGAATCCGCTTAATAAAGCCTTGATGGCTTAGAGCAATGTATCCATCTTCAATGACTACATAATCTTCCTTTGCTGTATCCTCGTTATCTGTATCTTCTTCCAATAATGCAGTCTTGCGGGGATTTCCATACTTTTTCTTTATCTCCAGCAGTTCCTTTTTAATGACATCCATTAATTTCTTTTCAGAAGCTAAAATTCCCTCATATTTAGCAATCTGTTTCCGGATCTCATGATACTCCTTTTCCAAAGCAAGGATCTCCAATCCTGTAAGTCTTTGCAAACGCATATCCAATACTGCTTGAGCTTGTACATCTGAAAAGCTAAATGCATTGATTAGCTTCCCTTTTGCTTCTTTTGGTGATTTAGATGATTTGATAATCGCGATTACCTTATCAATACTTATAACTGCAAGCATTAATCCCTCTAAGATATGCAACCTGGCTTTTGCCTTTTCAAGATCGAAAGTCGTTCTACGGATAACCACATTCTTCTGGTGACGGATATAGTAATCAATCATTTCCTTGAGTCCCATAAGAAGCGGCTTTCCATCTGCAATCGCTACCATATTCACTCCAAATGTAATCTGCAAATCTGAATACTTGTATAAATGATTGAGTATCTTATCTACCTCTGCATCTTTTTTCAGTTCAATCACGGCCCTCATGCCGTTTCGATCTGATTCATCCCTTATGTCGGCAATCCCTGATAGAACACCCTTTTTTTCTTCGCTTAATTTCAATATCTTTTCTAATGCATTGGCTTTATTCACTTGATACGGCAATTCCTTTATAACAAGAAGCTTTTTACCACCGGCTATATTTTCCATATCTATCCTTGCCCGCAGAATCAGCTTACCCCTCCCTGTGGCATATGCTTTTACAATTTCGTCCATACCAACAATAATGCCTCCTGTAGGAAAATCAGGACCTTTTATATATCTCATCAATGTCTTCAGTTCAATGTCAGGACGATCGATTTGTGCAATAATGCCATCGATTACCTCTTTTAGGTTATGAGGCGGTATATTGGTTGCAAGCCCAACGGCAATTCCTGAAGCTCCATTTACTAAAAGATTGGGAAATCGTCCCGGCAGCATATCCGGTTCCTTCAAGGTATCGTCAAAGTTTAAGCTGAAGTGAACGGTCTCCTTTTCTAAATCGCGAAGCATTTCCATCGCTAAAGGGGTTAAGCGCGCTTCCGTATAGCGCATTGCTGCAGCTGAATCACCATCTATGGAACCAAAATTACCGTGCCCATCTACAAGTAATTCCCTCATGTTAAAATCTTGAGCCATTCTAACCATGGCGTCGTACACAGAAGTATCTCCATGAGGATGATATTTGCCAAGGGTATCACCAACGATTCTTGCCGACTTGCGATGAGGTTTTTCCGGTACTAAACCAAGTTCATACATCGTGTATAATATTCGCCGCTGCACAGGCTTTAGTCCATCTTCAACCCTGGGAATAGCCCTTTCCATGATTACATACTCTGCATACGGTATCATCGAGTTATGCATAACCTCTTCCATGGGCTGCTGTATTATTGTCTCATTTTTCTGCATCTCACCTGTTCCACCTTTTTTCCGAGCTGACATTCTCATACCCCCAGTTCAGCAAAGTAGTCCATCTTATTGAAATCAGCATGGGCACTTATATATTTCTTCCTTGGTTCCGTTTTGTCACCCATCAGGATGGTCACGATTCGCTCAGCTTCTGCTGCATCCTCTATTCTGACCTGTATTAATGAACGGTTGGCAGGGTTCATGGTGGTATCCCAAAGCTGCTCTGGGTTCATTTCACCTAGCCCCTTATATCGCTGTATCGTATGCCCTTTCTTCCATCTATTTGTTATTTCCAGAAGCTCTTTGTCGTTATAAGCATATTTCACTGTTTTGCCTTTGGTAATTTTATATAGGGGAGGCAAGCCTATATAGACATGGCCCTCCATCAGTAAATCCTTCATATATCTATAAAAAAAGGTCAGCAGGATAGCTCGAATATGGGCACCATCCTGATCAGCATCGGAAAGTATAATTATCTTATGATACTTAAGGTTATCCAAGTTAAAATCCTCACCTACACCTGTCCCTAAAGCAGTGATAATTGTGCGAAATTCATGGTTTGCTAAAACTTGGTCAAGTCTTTTTTTCTCTGCATTTAATGGTTTCCCTCGCAAAGGTAGAATCGCTTGAAACTGTCGATCTCGTCCCTGTTTTGCAGATCCTCCTGCAGAATCCCCTTCTACAATGAATAACTCATTCTTTTCCGGATTTCTACCGGTACAGCTTGCAAGCTTTCCTACTAAAGGAGCGCTTTCCAGGCTGTTCTTTTTCCTCGTAAGCTCCTTTGCTTTTCGTGCCGCCTCCCTTGCCCTGGCTGCCTTTATAGCCTTTTCCATAATGGAACTACTGGTATCCTCGTTTCTTGGATCTTCTAAAAAAGTAGAGAGCTTATCTGTAACAATTTGCTCCAAAGCCATCCGAGCTTCTGAATTACCTAGTTTCGTTTTGGTTTGCCCTTCAAATTGTATATTTGTCATTCTAAGAGACAGAATGGCGGTCAATCCCTCGCGGAAATCCTCGCCGGTCAGGTTTGCATCCTTTTCTTTTAGCCAGCCAAACTTACGACAGTATTCATTCATGACTTTCGTTAAGGCAGTTTTAAAGCCTGTTTCATGGGTTCCTCCTTCAGTGGTAGGTATATTATTGACATAAGAAACCAGACTCTCCGTATATGAATCTGTATACTGCATGGCGATACTAGCAAAAATTTCTTCCCTTTCACCTTCAAAGAAGATGACACCTTGATGAATGATATTTTTGTCTTCGTTCAGGTATGTGACAAAATCCTGTAAACCTCCATCATATTTGTATTCATTCTTTCTTGCCCTTCCATCATTCATACTTCTTTCATCAATGAACACTATCCGAATCCCCTTATTTAGAAAAGCCAATTCCTTTAATCGCCTATTTATCAATTCATAATTGAATATCACTTCATCAAACACCCGATAATCAGGTTTGAAGGTAATACTGGTTCCTGTTAGCTTGGTTGTACCAATCATCTCTACGTCAGTTACAGGCTTTCCGGGAATGATCTTTTTACGGCTGGAATCATAAATGCTTTGATATTTTTGCCGGTATATTTTTCCATCCACATACACTTCAGCAACCAACCATTCAGACAGCGCATTCACAACAGAAGCTCCTACACCATGGAGTCCGCCTGAGTAGGAATAATTCCTATTGCTGAATTTGCCCCCGGCATGAAGTTGTGTAAAAACTACCTGGATACCGGGTATCCTTAATTGTGGATGGATATCAATCGGAATTCCTCTTCCATTATCCATAACAGTAACACTGTTGTCCTTGTGAACGGTAACCGTCAACTCTGTTGCAAAGCCATTGACGGCTTCATCAATCCCATTGTCGACGACCTCCCATATCAAATGATGAAGCCCTCTAGGACCAGTACTACCAATATACATCCCGGGTCTCATCCTTACGGCATCGAGGCCTTGTAAGACTTCAATATCCCTTGCATCATAAGTCTTAGCCATCTATTCTCCTCCTGATTCTATCCATAATATTTCATGTCAAGTGGCATTTTAATGATATTCAAAAATTATGAGAACGCTTGTTCTAACTCATATTTTTTAATTATACCAGATTTTCCATTGCACTAAAACAGTGAAAGACTTCATAATCTATTCTATACCCATTTTCAGTCTCTTTTTTTATCTACGGCTTGCTTTGTGACCGAGCACAATGGAATAACCTGCCACCATCCTCTGATCCCAGAAGGGGGTGTATTATCTGCCTTTGCGAATCCCTTGTCCATAGGTTAATGTATTTCTCTGCAATCCCAGACTGAAATTTTTAACCTAGTTTCTGGTCATACCTGAGCGCATAAAAAAGAACCCGCTTTTAGAGCGTTCACACAGGGATTTAATGAAATAAATTTTCTTGGGAATTCTTAATATCAAAACTATTAAAAAATTGTTAAAAATCTAACAAAAATACTTGAGTAATTGCAGCAAATGTGTTAACCTAAACAAAAGCACTAAGGTGCCTGTATAATTCAAATTATTTAGTTAGGAGTTGAGTTAAATGAAAGGTTGGTTATTTACTGATACTCACATCCCCCTTAAATTGGTCGAGAAACCGGACCCCAAGGCTGTTCCTGGTCAGGTGGTAATTGACGTTAAGGCAGCAGGACTGTGCCACTCTGATGTTGCGGCACTAGAAGATCCCGGTTGGATAGGGGTTATTACTGCCCATCCTATGTATATGGGCCACGAATGCGCTGGAGTCATCACCGAAGTGGGCGAAGGCGTTACAGGATTCAAAGTTGGCGACAGGGTCGGGGTGTGCCCCATATCCGCGGAGCTTTCAGCGTCAACGGGTCATTCTTATGCAATTGGCTATCAATGTGATGGCGGTTACGCTACCAAGTGCCTGGTTCCCCAGGATTGCCTGGTTCACATGCCTGATAACGTATCTTTTATGCAGGGAGCTGCCGCCACTGATGCTGGAATGACCTCGTATCACGCCCTGTTCGTTGCCGGCGGTGCAAAAGCCGGAATGAAGGTGGGAATTATTGGCATCGGCGGACTAGGGCAGTTTGCCGCCGGGATGGCTATCATAGCCGGCATTGAGGTATACGCTGTCGATATTAGTCCTGATGCAAGGGCATTAGCCAAAGAGATCGGCTGCAAGGGAGTATTTGAGAATGTTTCCGATCTGGCTGCTTGTAATTGCGAAGTAATCGTAGACTATGCAGGATTTGGCAGTACCACTTCCGAGGCATTGGAAGCGGTAGCTCCATCCGGCAAGGTGGTTGTCGTAGGTATGGGTAAGCTTGATTGTAATATCAATACCCGGTCGCTCATTCTTAAGCAAGCGCAAATCGTCGGCAGCTGCGGTGGTGACACCAATGATATCAAGGAAGTATTTAATTTCTTTTCAACCGGAAAACTTAACCCGCAGCTGACCAGTATAAGCTTTGATGAGATCCCCGAAGGACTGGAGAGACTCCGCCGCGGCGAAGTCAAGGGTCGCCTGGTTGCCTTGATATAAAAAAAGACTAGCTTTGTGGGCATTTTTATACAGAAGCAGAACAATAATAAAGACTGCACAAAAGGATTTATCTTTCGGTGCAGTCTTTACTTTTTGAGCCTCCGCTTGAAGAGAGTCAGTCAAAAAATTTACTTGTTATCTTAAATCCCTAAGCCCAACTCCCTTTAATGAGTTAATTCCTTCATTTAAATAACCTTCCAGCCATTCTATCACGTCAGGATAGGATAAAGGAACATCACCTAATTTCTCCTTTACCTCCTGTATTCTAAAGCTGAAAGCTGCCTTCCCAACCCGATGATTATATTCAAAATCGATATCAGGATTACAAAGTACGACTGTCAAAAGGATCATGTATAATTAAGTTCGCAAAATAAAAAGAAGGAAAAACCATCGGCCACTCCGAATTTGGTAAGTGAGAGCAAACCAAGGAGGAGTGAAAACCCGATGGCTTACTCTAATAATAAACTAAATTTAGAAAAAATGCTATTGAAATTTTTAGCGGATGAAGATCCGATGCTTTCTATGCTCAAATGGCTTTGTGAGCAGCTTATGGAAGTTGAAGTTACTGCTAAAATCAATGCCTCCAAGTCAGAACGCAACTCTCAACGTACAGGATACCGCTCCGGCTATCGAGTTCGACGTTTTGATACACGTTTTGGGAACCATGTACCTTTTTGTCCCTAAAATCCGCAAAGGTGGTTATGTCCCTTTCTTCGTCACTGAAAAAAAGCGATCTGAAGTGGCATTGATGAATGTTATCCATGAAGCTTACATCAACGGTGTATCGACCCGTAAGATTGAAAAACTGGCAAAAAGTCTTGGTATTGATTCCATTTCCCGCGGCCAGGTCTCTCAGATCACCAAAGAGCTAAATGACCAGGTGGCTGCTTTTAGACAACGACCTCTGCAAGAAACTTACCCGGTATTATGGGTGGATTCTTTATACGAGAAAATCCGTGTAGGTCACCAGGTTAAAAACCTGGCAATAGCTGTAGTAGTAGGTATCGATGAAAACGGTAAACGAGATATCTTGGCAATAGAGCCTATGTACGAAGAGTCTGAAGCAACTTACCAAAGCTTGTTTGAGAATCTTAAAGAACGTGGACTCAAGAATACCTGGCTGGTAGTCTCTGATGCACACAAAGGGCTTGTTAAAGCCATCCAGAAATCTTTTATCGGTTGTAGCTGGCAACGCTGTAAAGTGCATTTTATGCGTAACATCCTGGCTCATGTGCCGGCGAAGTGTAAATCAGAATTTGCCAAGAAACTGAAGCAAATCTGGTTACAACCTGATATAGAAAGTGCCAAGGCCTATGCAAACTCGTTCATGGACACATACGAGAATCAATACCCTGGAGCCATAGAGGTATTAGAAGAAGGCCTTGAGGACTCGCTGCAGTTTTATGCCTTTAACCGAATAGACTACCGGAAGATTTCATCCACCAATATCCTGGAGCGGCTTAACCGGGAGATCCGGAGACGAACAGCAGTCGTGGGGGTGTTTCCCAACATGGATTCCTACATTCGACTAATAACTACATATCTTATTGAGTATGCAGAAGAATGGTCCACAGGACGATCGTATATTAAGCCGGAAATCATTCAACTGACAAAAGAGGATCTATGGAAAGTAGCATAATTTGGGGCTCTGCCCCAAACCCCGTCCTCGCCGGAGGGCAGCCGGTCTGTCATAGCAGAACGGGAAACAAAAGGATGAATAGCAAATTGGAAATCAAGGGTCAAGATGAACTCGCTTACGCTCGCCCTTGATTTCCCCAAATACATTCAAATTTTTATATGCCATGCTTGCCATTCGGAGTTATTAAATAGATTTTGCGAACTTATATTGACACTAACGTCAAAAAAGCGTTTCTGTCATATTTCCCAAAGCAGGTCGGTCGATATGAGATAATTGGTAGACTGCAGAAACCCTTGTGCCCATCCCAATCTGGGAGTGGACTGCAAAATGACCATTGCACGCTTCAACACCAGCCTTGAACATGGACAACCCTAATCCGACTTTCCGAGTTTTACGTGTTGTCATAAAAGGATCGGAAGCCCCAGCTAAAGTTTCAGAATCCATGCCCTTCCCATTATCAGCTATCTCAATCGAAAGACTGTCCCTATCTGTCATCTCCTCAATAGAAACAGTAATTTTATCCGCTTCTGCGGCAATTGAATTTTGAATAATATCAAGGATGTGGAGTGATATTTCCTTCATCGATAATATACCTTATTTATCTTTATACTTCATTTGTCTTTATACTTCTTGATAATGTCCGGAATATCTTCCGGTACCAGCCTTCCATACACATCATCATTAATCATTAGGACAGAGGCAAGTCCGCATGCACCCAGACAACGTGTAGCATTTAATGTAAACTTCCCGTCCTCTGTAGTTCTACCAACCTCTACATGCAATTCATCCTTTAACTTATCAAGGATCTGTTGCGCACCCTTCACGTAACAGGCAGTACCCATGCAAACGCCAATATTGTATTGTCCCTTTGGTTCAAGCGTAAACTGTGAATAGAAGGTTGCAACCCCATACACATCCGTCAACGGGATATTAAGCTCTTCCGCAATAAAGTTTTGCACTTCAATGGGTGGATAACCAAAAATTTCTTGTGCCTTGTGCATAACCGGCATCAGTGGGCCCTTTTCGTTTTTGTGCTCCTCGATAACTGCTTTCAGTTGATCAAAAAGTTCTGGTTTTACATTACATTTGCTAGCCATTACTGCTACTCTCTCCCTTGAATTGTAAAAAAATATAAAAAGTTTGATAATATTTTGTCAATATCATATCCTTTTCTATTCTACCACAAAACCTATAAAAATTCACCTTCTTTTTATATATAGATAGCGTCAAGATACTATGGGTTTTAAAAATAAAAGTAATCTCCTGTTTACCTGCTACTTTAAGCATCTCTCACTGACTTAAGGAACTGGGAAGCCCAAGTCCTTTTGCCAATATTCAAAATGGTTATGTTACCGATGGTTTCGCGCGATGCTGTAAGCTTTCTCTTCCTGATAATCTCCCGGTCTACTTTTACCTCACTTGCTTCATTTATTGCTGCTTTTTTCTTTCGCATAAATATGTCATACACATCTCCGCCATTCGCTACAAAGACCCTTAACCTGGCCATCTGGTCCACACCCGTTCTACTCCAGCCCAGAGCCCGTGAGCTTAACCTGGACGACAAGATATGGCTAACATGACCTTCTGCACTGCAGCCGATGTAATCCGACGCATACTGCCGCATTATCCCTTCCCAGTTGCCTAGTATATTTCTTCTTGCTTCCTGCACAGCTCTCTTCTTTGTTTCCGGCTCAGTTGTACTTATGATTGCTTTAAATAGCTCTTTTACTCTTCCCTTGTCTCCAGCATTTATATAATCCCACATAATTGGTGTGGTGTAGCTCATTTGCGCTGTAGCTTGAGTTACATACTTTGATAAGTGATAACGGTCCAGTACAAAGATGCTGCCCTTTATCCAGCCTAGCCCATTCTTTATCCATGCAGCACCATCCCCTGATAGGTATATCTTTTCAATAGAATCCATATCTTAAGTCTTATCTATGTAGTCCAAAACTTCCACCCATAGCTCATCACTGTTTGCATAAATACCGCTGAAATACCTTGCATTTATTAACCTCCACCGATTTTCCCCATCCTGTTCCCTACCCTCATGTACATATACAAGCTTTGGTTCTGCGTAGCCCCCAGTCTGAAGTGGTACATGATCTTCATCAGCTTCTATGTACAGTACCTTTACCGCCTTTTTATCTTGCTTAACCTCTACTGCGTCATTGTCTACACTGCCAAGCTCACGGATACTGTTCATTACTGTCTGTGATGTTAGATCCACAGCTTCAGCTGCTTCCTTTGCACTCCTACTATAGGGCATAAATACTGCTCCCTCTATGAGCCTTGCCTTTAGTGAAGCATCCATTTTATCATGGGCTTTTATGCCCACAGCCTCATCTGACAGGTAGCTGTATTCGCCTGTCTTTTTATTCTTGTAATATGTCCTTTCATACCTGACTTCGCCAAATATTGTCATAAGGGTCTTTTCAGCTGCTTTCCCCTTTACTGTCCAGTTTCGTTTCCGGTCTTTACTGTTTCTATACGCCTCGTCTATTGTTTCCAAGGCTTCGGCCACTAGGGTTACTCCAATCTCGTCCAACGTCTTCTTAGTAGCTAGAATAAATTCGGATATGTCTCTTCTTTCACGTATCAGATTCTCTAGTTCCTTTTCAAAACTACTGCTGATTTTTTCTATGATTCCCTGTATAATTAGTTCCATAAGAGTATCTCCTTTCCTGTGATTATTGTGGTTCTTCACAAATTACATGATATCACAGGAGAGATACTCTTATCTTTTATTTTTTGGTTTTTTCCCAAAGTAATTTTACACTAACTTATATATATTTTTTGAACAACATATAAAATGTTCGGAAATTTGGGTTAATTGGGTGAATTTTTTAACAAATGCATAATGGCAGGTAGCGATATTTCATTAATGCTCAAGAAATGCACTCGTTCAGATATGGACCCTAGTTGATGAGCATCTGAAGAATGGATATGTGAATATTTTTGAAAAACTTCCGGCAAGTGATCAATCGAACATGAAATCTCTATAAAATTAAAATGTAAATCGTCGGGTATAAATCCCAGATTGGATAGAATACTGTTTGAACTCTTATCAACATGGGCAGGTATAACTACCCCCCCCATTCTTTCTACATGATAGACAATTTCATTGACCGACAGATTAACTGCATTGATTAATAGTTTTTTTCCTCGCCGATGACCTTATCCTGTTCGTTACAAAGCAATTGGGAGCCAAAAATGTTTTTATGATTTGGCACTTCAGGTATATAAGGGTATAAAAACCGATCAAATGCCGTAATAGAATCGAGGCTTGCAAAATAGCATAGAAGATGAACTTCCTCCCGGGAGTTCACTTCCATGCCCGGTAAAATAAGTATATCTTTATCCTTGGCTACCTCCATCACCGCAGCAACATTTCCGGCGCTGTTATGGTCTGTCACTGAAATGATATCCAACTTCTTCAGTAAAGCCATATTCACAATATTGTTGGGGGTCATATCATCATCGGCACAGGGTGACAGACATGAATGAATATGTAAATCCACAGCAGCTTTCATTTTCGTATAGCTCCTACTATTCCCATTTCATACATCATGCCGCATAATTCAAAAGCAGACTTGGAAGAAGACAGTATGGGTACACCTTCTTCTTCAGCTTTCGTAATTGCCGCTTCATCCACACGAATATCTTCGGGAACAATTACACATGCCAGATCCAACAAAGATGCAACAGCAATAATATTGACATGGGTCTGTACTGTTACCAAAGCCATACCGCTTTGGCCATGGGCTATCACCCAACTGAGAAGATCACAGACATAGCCTCCGTTTACGTCCCGACCCAATTGGGATTCCCCCGCTAAAACCTTGCAATTCAATCTTTGTATCAAATCGCTAACTTTCATTTTCCTTCCTCCCATCACTTACAGTCGTTCTGTTAAGTTAAATGAAAATTGAAAGCCTCGGACTCCTTAAGGTATAATAGTTTCAGCGCAAAACCCTATTACTCCAAAAGGAGGCCGAGGCCTATGGCTATTATACCACAAATTAAGTGTCCGCGCTGCAATTCTTCTGAACTTTATAAATTTGGCAAAGATCCTCATGGCTATCAAAAATACCAATGTAAATTATGTAAGCGGCAATTCGCACCTTTCTCTCCTAAAAATCCTAAGAAGTCAAAGGGGTATCCTAAATGCCCAAAGTGCGGTAAAGCTACTTTTATTCACCATGACTATAAGTATTATACTCAGTATCGATGTGGCCATAAAAAGTGTAATCACGCCTTTTCTATTGTTAAAGCTAATGCTGTCAGCGATGCTTCCTGTCAATCCCTTTATGGTAAGATAAATTTCAAAAGAATGAGATTCCCTTTGCATGTTATTATTACTGCCCTTAACCTGTTTTACCTTTGTAATACTTCTACAAGAAAAATCTCGCAATTCCTGTTTATTAACAATGGTATTAGAGTTTCTCATGTTACCATTGCTTCCTGGGCTAAAAAGTTTGCTCCCCTGTTTCATAGCATTGCTGCTAAACTTCATTGTTCTATTAATCTTAACTCCGATGAATGGCATGCCGATGAAACCGTTGTTAAGATCAATGGTAAAAAGTATTACATCTGGTTCGTCATTGACTCTGAAACAAGGTTTATTATTAGCTTCCACCTATCTCCTTACAGAAGTTCCTCCCAAGCTTTCACGCTCTTTTGTAATGCCAGAAAGTACGGAACTCCTGCCTGTATTGTTACTGATAGATATTGGTCGTATAATGTGGCTGTTAAAGCTGTCTTCCCCAATCCCAAACACATCAAAGTACAGTCTTTTAAGGACGATATTTCCAATAATATTATTGAATCCTTCTATGATACTTTTAAAGCCTGGTACAAAGCAAAGCGTGGTTTTGGTTCGTTTACTAGTGCCAATAACCTTATTGCCACTTTTATTTTCTTCTACAACTTTATACGGCCCCATTCATCGCTCAACAATCTCACACCTGCCCAGGTAGCCGGTGCGAATTACAGTGATAGAGACAGATGTAATTGGCTTTTTACCGCTTAACATATTTACTTTTCAATGTTCATGCCCTGTTATGCATTTGGCAGGGCTTTTTGCCATGCATTTCTTTGCCTTGCAGCCCTTGGTTACCTTTTATCTACTTAAATTTTGACTGTCAAGGACGGGCTCTGCCCGTTCATTTTATCCTTGACTGGAAAAATTTAAGTAGATATTCTTCTCCTGGGGCTGCATTTGTTAGATTTCGTTAGATATTCTAAGCAAAACTAAGCTCTTTTTTCATTTTTACTTAACAGCTCCCTTACAGTAGGTATATTGTTGGAAAAATCGATCATCTGCTGTGCCAAATACTTTACTTTTTCTCTAAGTTTAAAAATGCAATCCATCTCTACAGCCTGTCCCCTTACGATATCTTCCGCAAGTGTCCTGCAGCTTGGGGATCCACACGAGCCACAGTCCAAACCGGGTAAATCCTTATATATCCTTTCCATCATTTCCATCTTCCGGATCGCTACTGCAATATCTTCATCCAGTTTCATCACCGGTTTAGATGGAATTCTTTCTGTAAAGTACGGAGAAAACTTACTAGTATAAGCTTCTGCCTCTTTATTGGTGATATTTTTCTTCGACAACCTTTCTATCAATTTCTGAATTCTTTTTTTTAGCAACGTATCTGTTTTCAAATACCAAAGGACCGCCTACACAGCCTCCGGTACAAGCTAAACCTTCAAAGAACTCCAAATCGTTGAGTTTGTTATTCTCAATTTCCTCTAATACTTGTATGACATTTTGAATGCCATCTACAGCCAGATAATTTTCGCATCCTATCGCAGTGCATTCGCCCCCCGAATTAGCCCATCCAACTCCATGGGCTGTAGCTTCCTGCAAAAGATACAAATTATCCGGCTTGCGTATTTCATTCACAAGGTGTCCGTAGATCTCCAATATAGAGATGGCACCGTCCACTGCGGATTTCTTAATGCCGATAGGGTTCTTTATACTCGTTACTTTGGCTGCACATGGCGTGATAAAGAAAGCTCCTACTTCCTCCGAAGCAACTCTATTCAAGCTGCAGAAACGTTCCTTTGTAATCCGAGCCGCTATTTCCATAGGGGATTCCAAGGGAATAATATTATCAATCAGTTCAGGAAACCGGACTTGAATAAGTCGAACAATTGCAGGACATGCCGAGGAAATAAGGGGTTTCTTATTCCCCACTTCC
>JBMNLC010000013.1:0-517470 GCA_050952525.1 Clostridia bacterium
CGATAGAGCATCTTTAGATTGACCATGGAGTGAATAAAGCATAAACTGTCTGTACAACCACTCATCATCTAATCCTACATCTTCACGCCAAACCACAGCCCCACCTTCAGCTGTTGTCAAATTCTTCACAGCATGGAACGAAAAACACGTGAAATCAGCAATTTTTCCACACCGAATACCTTTCCTCTCAGCTCCAAATGCATGGGCAGCATCTGCTATCACAATTACTCGGTCAAAAAGCTTTTGTAGTTTATTGTTCGCCCGGTATAGACTGCGCTTTTCTTCTACAACTTGATATATAGTATCATAGTCACATACCTTTCCTGCTATATCTACTGCGATAATGGCCTTTGTTTTTTCATTAATAGCATCAGCCAATTGTGAATAATCCATTTCAAAGGAATTAGGCGCTACATCAACTAAAACAATTTTAGCTCCAACATGGTCTATTACAGAAGCTGATGCTGTATAAGTATAAGCTGTTGTAATTACTTCATCACCTGGACCAATACCCAGTATGCAGAGTGTGAGTTCCATCGCAGCAGTAGCAGAATTAAGACAAACAGCTTTTTTTGCTCCTATGTATTCAGCGGTTTTTTTTTCAAAAAGCTTTGTTTTAGGTCCAGTCGTAATCCAACCGGATTTTAATACATTTACAACTTCGGCAATCTCAGCATCTGTAATATCGGGAGGCGAGAAAGGAATATTTCTGATTTTGTTTGTATGCACAGTATTTACCTCACTTTTCTGTCTAAACTGCTTTATTTTTTATAAATACTAACAAGTAATTTGTACCACCTCTAAATAATGGACTCTTACATAATTCTCTCGAGTATATAAGTCATCCTTATATTATAAACAAACATTAGCTTTTGGTAAAAAACAATGAATATATGAATTCCTCATCCCTCGTAGAGACATTGGAGACCTATACGAAATTCAGTATGAATAATAACATGAATTCACATAACCCTTTTGTAAGTTGGCACCAAATGCTGTATAAACCTATAAATGTTTTCATCAGATCCCATCGAAAGGAATTTGAGTTTTTCTAATTCCTCCCTCAAGGCTGAAATATCTGAATAAGTGGGCTTCCCTATAAATATCTTCTCATGGGTAGTTGCAGTTAATCCTTCCTCAGCCATTAGTAACTCCTCATATAATTTCTCGCCAGGTCTTAATCCAGTGTACACAATCTTTATATCAACGTCTGGTTCATAGCCTGATAATCGGATTAAATCCCTTGCAAGATCAGCGATACGTACGGGTTCACCCATATCTAGAACAAAAATCTCTCCACCCTTTGCCATGGATCCTGCTTGGAGAACAAGCTGTACCGCCTCAGAAATTGTCATAAAGAAACGGGTAATTTCCGGGTGTGTAACGGTAACAGGACCCCCTTCGGCAATCTGCCGTTTAAACAAGGGTATAACACTGCCGTTACTTCCTAAAACATTGCCAAAACGTACAGCCACATATTCGGTATGGCTATGCTTGTCCATGGCTTGAATGATCATTTCGGCGACTCTCTTCGTAGCGCCCATCACATTTGTCGGATTAACCGCCTTATCAGTTGATATCAGAACGAATCTCTCAGTACCAAAACGATCTGCTGCTTCAGCTACATTCATCGTACCAAAAATATTGTTTTTGATGGCTTCAGTGGGATTATGCTCCATCAAAGGGACATGTTTGTGGGCAGCAGCATGGAAAACAACATGGGGTGTATATTTTTTTGAATATACTATCTACCCTGGCTTTGTCACGAACAGATGCAATTAAAACTTCCATATCTAAATCCGG
The DNA here is from genome assembly GCA_050952525.1 of Clostridia bacterium. GTDB lineage: Bacteria > Bacillota > Clostridia > Christensenellales > JBMNLC01 > JBMNLC01. The sequence goes on from JBMNLC010000013.1 coordinate 1,804, forward strand.
GAATTTTCCGTGTAGTCTCCATTTGCAGATCATATGCACCGTTCTCGTATATATCCAGTATTAGCAGTTTTGCCGGTGAAAGTCTTGCGATTTGTCGACATAATTCTGAACCAATGGAGCCTCCGCCCCCAGTGACCAGTATAGTCTTATTGCTTATGAAACCTTTAATATTATGAATATCCAGTTTCACTGGCTTTCTTCCTAACAAGTCTTCGATTTGTACATCCCGTATTTGGTTGACCGTTACATTGCCATTCAACAGCTCAAACACCCCGGGTAATGTTTTAAGTTTACATTTGGTCCGCTTACATATTGAGATAATCTCATTGATGTCTTTCTCAGAAGCGGAAGGGATGGCGATTACGATTTGATCAATACGAAACCGCTCAACAACCTGGTGGATACTGTTACGGTCCCCTACGACAGGGACCCCGAATAGCTTCTTGCCATGCTTATCCTTATCATCATCCACAATTGCAACTGGTTCCAAGCATAAATGAGCATGCTGCTTCATCTCTTGAAGAGCGAGTGCACCTGCCTCACCGGCCCCTATAACTAGTGTTCTTGCAGCACCCTGTCTCTGCTGTTGCGGGAAAGCCGCTCGGATATGACGCAAACCACGAAAACCCATCCGAACTCCCGTACAGAAAAAAAGAATTAAAAAACCATGTTAAAACCAAAATACTCTTAGGAAACCGAATGTCCAGAAAGAAAAATCCTACAACTAATATGAGGATCGCTAGTTGTATTCGCACCTATGATTGAAAAATACTCATAGAAGCTTGCATATTGCCACAAGCTTCTATACAGCCCAAAAGAAAGTGTAGGTGACGACTGTTATAAGGATATAAATCGGGATCACGCTAATAAAGCCTGTCTGAAACATATGAAATGCGTTTCCCAGGCTGAAATCAAAGCGGACATAATAAGCTAAAAGAGCTGAAGCAATTACAAAAGCAATATCAAATGTCAGCAGAAGGAACCTTCTTACTAGAGCTTTCAAGCGCCATCACACCCAAATCACAACAGTATTTCAAAAATATTATGTAGAATAACGAAGACTGATATGTTGTATTATACATTATTGCGACTCTATTTACAAGATATTACATATATATTTCGCAATTCTTGTGTAGTACTATCACTTTTGAAATAATCGTAAAATATAAAGCGTATTATATATTTTTACCAGATACAGGATCTCTAAACATGCACCAGTACTTCCCAATCATTATATGCATTAAGAGCCTCAATAAACTCGAAAATAGAAATGCCCCCGTTCAGGAGGCATCTCCATTTCTCTATGTTATTTTATATATTGCTCATGTACATATCCGATTTTTCCGTCTGAAGTTTTTACCTGCAACCATGTGCCTGTATCCGACAGGATTTGAATCTTCGTTCCCCTGGGGAGAACCCTGATAATGGAGTAGTTAGTTCCCTTACCTGTTCTGAGGTTCAAGCCGCTGGCATTTACCACACCTGTACGGGTGCTGGAAGAACCACCACCGCCGGAGGAGGTGAGCTTCACATAATCCCCATGGACATAGCCATAGCCGGAGCCATATTTGATCTTATGCCAGCCGCCCTTGGTCTCCAGGATGGTGATCTTGGTATTCCGCTTCAAGGATCCAAGGCGTGAATAGCTGGTTCCTCTGCCGCTTCGCACGATCAGGCTGCTGGCCGTGACGACTCCCTGCTTACCAGATGTAGATGAGCTACTACTACTGCTCCCCGATCCGCTTCCGCTGGAGGAGGTGAGCTTCACATAATCCCCATGGACATAGCCATAGCCGGAGCCATATTTGATCTTATGCCAGCCGCTCTTGGTCTCCAGGATGGTGATCTTGGTATTCCGCTTCAAGGATCCAAGGCGTGAATAGCTGGTTCCTCTGCCGCTTCGCACGATCAGGCTGCTGGCCGTGACGACTCCCTTCTTTTCGGATGTAGATGTGTTATTACTGCTGTTCCCCGATCCGCTTCCGCTGGAGGAGGTGAGCTTCACATAATCCCCATGGACATAGCCATAGCCGGAGCCATATTTGATCTTATGCCAGCCGCTCTTGGTCTCCAGGATGGTGATCTTGGTATTCCGCTTCAGGGATCCAAGGCGTGAATAGCTGGTTCCTCTGCCGCTTCGCACGATCAGGCTGCTAGCTGTTACGACTCCCTGCTTACCAGATGTAGATGGGGTCTCTGCCGGTTTACTGGGGGTGGTGCTGGTATTCTCCAATTGGATGTAATCGCTATGGCATACCCGGTCAAATTCCCGTAGGAGATTTTATACCATGCACCGGAAGTTGCCAATATCTTGACCCGGTTACCTTTATACACATACCCTACCCGCTTATTCTTTGTACCTGCCCCCGTACGGACGTTCAACTTTGATGCTGTAACCCTTCCATACTTGTCCTGGGGCGGTGTAGCATGGGTGGGGGGATCATTCTTAGGCGGATTAGATGGGTTGGTAGGAGTTGAGCTGAGAATCTTGATGTACTGCTTATGTACATACCCCGTACCGCTCCCATATTTAATCTTATACCATGTAGAGCCCTTTTCCAGAATTTCTACCTTGGCACCATTTTTTAAGCTCCCAATGACGGCATAGTTGGTACCCGCTCCCTTCCGTACATTCAGGGAAGTGTTAACCTTCACCTCACCCATGGAAGTGCTGGGCTTCGGAGTCGGTGTGGGGGTAGGGGTCGGTTTTGGCCTGTCATTATCCCCTCCTAGACTAGGCTTTTTAGTCAACTGAGGTTCTTTAATAGAAATGGTAGCAAACTTAGTACCAGGATAATAGAAATTCAAAATATCATTGTATTTCATACTTTCTTGACCAGCCGCATACTGGGCTCCCCGTTGGCTCATGCCTACTCCATGACCCCAGCCCCTCCCATATAGAACAAAAGAATCTTTCTCTTTATCCTCTTCCACGGAGAAAAGCCGAGTTTTCCAGCCTAGAGCTGTTTTTAAAGCACTTACCTTAAATTTCAAATTATCCACCTGAAGGGGCTCCGCTGTAGCAGATACTGACCCATCTTTTGCTTTTTTCTTGACTTCAAGAGATAAACTGATACTGCCATCCGTCATTCTTCTACTCGGAGGAGGAAAGCTCGTACTTAAATCTAAAGCTAATACTTCTTTTATTATAATATCCTTCGGAGTACTACTATAGCCCTTCTCTTCCAGGGTAGATTTCAGAAGTTCTTTTAAGAAGGTCTCCAGTTTGCTGTTCATCTCTCCATTGTTCACCTTAGGAATTGTTGTCTTCTCCTCTAGACTCGAGGGATTAGCCAAATCGTAAGGATCATCTTTCATCACAAAGTAGCCCCGTTTGCTCCATCCAACATTAGTGGGCAACTCTGTCTGCCCCCCATTACTGGCGTAGTAAGTAGCCTCCACAAAGTTATTCCCATACATCAACACCATCTTAGCTGTTTGGTTCACTGCATCAATGGCTCTTTTATAATCACCATTGTATCCTCTGTATACCTGGCTGCTAGTTGTGTCTTCCATATGGAAAGGGGAAGATGCATTATATTTTATTTTGTACACGGCATAACTCCGTGCTGCAACAGCTTGGGCTTTCAATGCTTCCATAGGCCAACTTTTACCATTGCCCATTTCATGGGGAACCACCCCATAGAGATAGGTCTCCAGAAAAACGTGGTTGATCAATTGGATGGATCCACTATTCAGACGCACGACCATGTCGCCAAGATAGCATTTGCTGTTGATGACCAGTCCCTTGGTTTCCGGACCTTGATGGCGTTTCAGGGTAAAACTGCTACCCATGGCTGTTTTCGTCGTTCCATCCACCCAATAAAGCCGACCGCTTTCCACCTTAATGGTGTAGGATTTACCTGCCTGTACAGACAGGTCCGTTTTTTCCGGTATGCTGTAATTCCCCTCTACTTTCACTGTAACGCTTTTGGGCGCACCCATAGAGGTTAGAGCCACCTTAACGATGCTGTAATCGGTTGCAGCTTCAGCGCGGCGTCCTCCTCCTATTCCTAGGAGATAGAAGGATACCAGCAGTGATATGAAGATTGCTAAGACTCTTTTCAATGGCATCACCTCACTCTTCGATATGTTATTGAATAGTATTCTAGACGAAGGAATAAAATCCTGCCTGATCCGTGAATTTATCCAAAATACTCAGCTTCCGCCCGGATTTTTAGGACTTTTTTCCCATGAATCCCTAGGCTTCTTCAGAAAAACATTTCCAAGGAAATACTGCCGTCGAAAAAAGACAATAAAAAAAGACCGTATGGTCTTTTTTTATGTTTCGATATTTTCTTACTCCGGCTGAGGAGCATCAACAGGGCAAACATCTGCGCAAGCTCCACAATCGGTGCAGAGATCAGCATCGATTACGTATTTGTCATCCCCGGCGGAAATTGCTTCAACAGGGCATTCCGCTTCGCAAACTCCGCAGCTGATGCACTCATCGTTAATCTTATATGCCACCCCACTCACCTCCCTTTTATCATTGAAGGTGTCTACATTGGACCCTTAAACCCCTAGCTATTTTACCACTGAATATCCGAGATGAAAAGGGTTAATTTCTAATCATCCATTAAAAACTCAATATCTTCATCCTGATCGATATCCTCCTGGTCGTCATCCTCATGAAAATTTCCATTCAGTCGTTGGATTTCATTCAGGCTATATTCTTTAATATCAATGGTGCCGTCATCCAGAGTTACCTTGGCCTTGACCTTTTGCCGGATCACAATATTCTCCACCACAGTGCCCTTTCCATCGGGCGTTATGATCTCCGAGTGGAGCTTGGGCATCTTCTTGCGGGCCTCTTCATAGTATTCATGCTCATACTTGAGACAGCACATCAGGCGGCCGCAGATACCGGAAATCTTGGTAGGATTCAGGGAAAGATTCTGTTCCTTGGCCATTCTTATGGAAACAGGCTGGAATTCCCCTAAAAAGGTGCCGCAACAGAGGGCACGGCCGCAGGGGCCCAGTCCACCCAGCATCTTGGCCTCATCCCGCACTCCGATCTGGCGGAGCTCGATCCGGGTTTTAAAGACGGCGGCCAGATCCTTCACCAGCTCGCGGAAATCGATCCTTCCATCAGCTGTAAAATAAAAAATAATCTTGTTGTTATCAAAGGTGTACTCCACATCGATCAGCTTCATTTCCAGTTTGTGATCCTGGATCTTCTGATAGCATATTCCATAGGCTTTCTTTTCCTTCTGTCGGTTTTCTTCCACCTTCTTTTTATCCTCTTCCGTGGCCACACGAATGACCTTTTTCAACGGAGCAATGATCTCCTCCTCAGAAACTTCCTTAGGAGCTACCACTACCTCTCCGTATTCAATGCCTCGCACCGTTTCGACAATCACGGCGTCTCCTATCTTGATATCCTGACCGCCAGGATCGAAATAATATATCTTACCCGCTTTTTTAAAGCGGACACCAATTACGACAAGCATGTCTGTTTTCCCTCCATGATGCTGAGAAGCAGGTTTTCCATAATGAACTGGGCATTCACACTGCTTCCCAACTGCTTTTTAGATTCCTCTATTCTTTTAATGATATCCTGTACGGTCGATGATGTAAAGAGTTCGGCTTGCTTTTCCAATAATTCCTTGGCATCCTGATTTACAATCAGACTTTCATCCCCCATCTCTTTCCATATATATACATCCCGAAACCACCATTCCAGGATCTCGAGTTTTAGCGACTGCTGATCCCTATGCTCAGTAAAGAAAGGCACCAGGTTGAATACAGCCATGATATCCGCTTCAGCCAGGGCTTCCAGCCGACCTAATACCTCACGGCGCAGCTCCATATAGTCCTGATCCACCGCCAGCTCCAGGGCCCTCCCTACCCGCCCGTCGGACAGGGCTGCGATCAAATGGGCCTGCTCTGGCGACAGCCCGTACCTCTCCTCCAGCAAGGCAGCAATGCGCTCCCGGCTTACCTTTTTCAGGCGGAGAATCTGGCAGCGGGACAGGATGGTGGGCAAAAGCCCTTCCAACTGATCCGCCAATAAAAAGATAACCCCATAGGCAGGTGGCTCTTCCAGCGTTTTCAGCAAACAGTTCTGGGCCTGTGGGGTCATGGTATGGACTTCCTCGATCAGATAGATTTTTCGCCCTCCTTCATAGGGCTTCACATACATGTCTTTTTGCAGATCCCGTATCTGATCCACAACAATGCTGCTCTTTTCAGCTTTTACCGTTATGACATCAGGGTGATTCCCCGTATTATATTTGATACAGGAGGGACAGGCATCGCAGGGCCTGTCCCCGCTATGCCTGCAGAGCAGTGCTCTGGCAAAAATATGGGCCAGCATTTTCTTGCCGGCCCCTTTGGGACCACTGATCAGATAAGCGTGGACAACTCTTCCCAGCCTGATGGACCTTTGGAGATTCTCCACCAGGGGAGATTGCCCGATTATGTCTCGAAAGTTCAATCCCATCTTCCTTTCATAAAAGGATACGCCTTGGCATTATAATTTCTTGAACTGCTCCACATCCAGTACGAATACCGTGGCTCCACCGACCATGACTTCGATGGGGTAGGGTACGTAAACCCCGGTGGCACCGGCCACGGGCGACGGGGATGTGGCAATCTGCTTGCGGCTCTTACAGAGCTTTTCAACGATCTCCATAACAGCCGGAACCTGTTCGTCCTCCACACCGGTAATCAATGTGGTATTCCCTGCCCGCAGGAAACCTCCTGTTGTCGCCAGCTTCGTCACACTGTATCCTTCGTTCATCAATCCGTTAATCAATCGGGTAGCGTCTTCATCCTGCACAATAGCGATAATTAATTTCATACTGATACCCTCCTTTATTCATCTTTCCACCGATCAAGTGTAAAATCCAAACCACAGGGTACAATCGCATCTTGTCAGCCTTTTCCTCGCTTCTACTTCCATTATACGCTATTTACCTGTCCTTTAGCAACTGATCCAGTATAGATCGTATTTGCCCGTGAACCTCTTCAATGGGCCGGGCGGCATCGATGGTCCGGATCCTTCCGGAATCCCTTTCCGCCAGAATCCGATACCCCTCATAAACCCTTTGATGAAAATCCGCCTCTTCCTGCTCCAGCCGGTCCATAGGCCTGTCCTCCTCCTTGCGATGGAGGGCCTTGCCGGGATCCATGGAGAAAAAGAAGGTAATGTCCGGCCGGATTCCCCGGAGGGCTGCACGATTGGTTTCCAAAACCAGTTCCTCTCCCAGCTGCCTTCCGTAGCCCTGATAGGCGATGCTGGAATCCAGAAAGCGGTCACAGATCACGATTTCCCCCGCCTCCAGGGCAGGCTCTATGACCTGGGCCACGTGCTGGGCCCGGGAAGCGGCATACAGCAGCATCTCCGTTACCGGATCCATCTCCTTGTGCCTGACATCCAAAATCACCTGGCGGATCCGTTCGCTGATGGGACAGCCTCCCGGCTCCCGGGTTACCAGTACGTCATGTCCGGCCTGACTCAGGTAGTCCACCATCAGACGGATCTGGGTGCTTTTACCCGAACCGTCCGGGCCTTCGATTGTGATAAAAATGCCGTTTTTTTCTGTCATTCCTGTACAACTCCTATTGTCTGTCGTAGGGCATCCCGCCAGCCAAAGATCCTTCCTCCCGCTTGATGGACCTCCCGCAGGTAACAGATTCCCTCCTCCGTGATGATTTCCCCGGGATAAAACAGGGGAATACCCGGCGGATAAACGCCGACGGTGCCGGCAGATATTCTGCCCCCGGCATCCGTAAGATTGACTTCCTCCACCCGGCGGAGGGCCACCTCTCCGGGGGGGATGCCTTCTTTGCTTTCGACGGAGAAGAAGGGGACCTTGATCTCCGTCGCCTTGGCTCTGCTGTGGGATCGGGGCAGATCCAGAAAGGCCTGTTCCAGTTTCTGCAGGTTCTCCTCATCATCTGCCGCTGTGATGATGCAGACCAGATGATACCAATCCGCCATTTCCACCTGGATCCGGTATTCCCTCCGCAGAATTCTTTCCATCTCATAGCCGGTGAAGCCCGTTTTCCGCACATCCACCACCAGCCTTGTCGGATCCATGACATGGACCCCCGGCCTTCCCAGCCATTCGGAGCCAAAGGCATACAGCTGTCCCTCCCGGTTGATCCGATGGCGCAGGCCGTCCGCCGCCTCGATAATCCTCTCCAGTTCAGCCCCGCCCCGGGTCGCCATAAAATGGCGGGCCCAATCCAGAGACATCATCAATAGATAGGAGGGACTGGTGGTATGGAGATGCCGGAGGATCATCCTCAGCCGATCCGCTGAAACCCGGTCCCCCTTCATGTGAAGGTAGGCCGTTTGAGTAAAGGCGGGAAGGGTTTTGTGGGCGCTTTGCACCCAAAGATCCGCTCCCAGCTCTCCGCTGGAGGGAGGCAATTGATCGGAGAAGGGAAAGTGCGCGCCATGGGCTTCGTCCACCAGCAGGATCTTTCCCTTCCGGTGAACGATCCGGGCGATGGCCTCTATGTCTCCTCCCATCCCATAATAATTGGGGTAGGTAACCAGTACAGCGGCGGTATCGGGATAACGCTCCAGGGCTTCCTCGATGGAGCCGGCGCTTACACCCGTCATCAGAAGATGATCTTCGTCCAGCTGCGGCTGCACGCAGACGGGTACCATTCTCCCCAAAGTCACAGCGCTCATCACGGATTTATGGCAGTTACGGGGAATGATCACCCTCTGGCCCGGCAGGACCGCCGATAATAACATAGCCATAATCCCTATGGAAGCACCGTTGATGAGAAAGAAGGTCTGTTGCGCTCCAAAGGCCTGGGCAGCCAGCTCCTGGGCTTCCTGTATCACCCCCTGGGGATCGTGAAGGTTGTCGGAGCCGTCAATCTCCGTAATATCCCACTTAAGGTGGAAATCCTGCCAGATAGGAGCGAAGCCCTTTCCTCCCTTATGCCCCGGCATATGAAACGGGATAAGCTGTTCCTGCTGATACTGCTGCAACATTTCCAATATGGGAATTCTGCTTTGGTCCATCTGTGAAACCTCGTTTGATGTAATATGGAGTGCTGAAAAATTGGTTATCATTATAATAAATTCGATACAGAAGAAAAAATTCCTTCAGAAATCGGAACTGCAGGAATAAAATTATCATGGCCGTATCAGAATAAACATGACTGAAGCCCGGATATAGGAAAGGAGGAAGGGAGATGCTCAGGAAGATCAGGCTGAGAAAGCAAGATCAGCGATATTTTTTTCGGCATAAAACAGAAAAAGGGGATGGAAAGCTGTCCCTGGGGCAGCCGGTCAGCTATGAAGAATGGAAAGCCGCCCAGGAAAAGGCCGAAAAACGCTTAGGTCTCTTGTGACACGAAAAGAATCTCCTTGATGGCCTCCTTGTAGTCCTCATACCGCTTATCCGTCACATCACAGGAAACGATGTCCTTCTCGCACTCTTCACAGATGTTTTTCCCTAAAATACAGATTTTCTTTACCGTTTTCTTTTTACAGATGATACAATCTACCGTATTTGTCATGTTGACCACCTATACCGAATCATCTTTTTTTATTATTAAGATGATTACCTTTTTCTACTATTTTATTCATTATTTCCGGAAGAGTGACCCTTTCGACTCAGGGTTGACGGAAAACCATCCATTTATTGCCTGAAAAATTGACACCCATGGAAAAAACGGTGGCAATCCCCTTGGATAAATAGATATTCAGCTGAAAAAAATCCCGGGTAATGTAGAGAAGCAAAAGGGAGACCCCCAGGGAAAGGATATTCACCAGGACAAAGGCAGCGAATTCCTTCACAGACTTCGGGCGCTTCACCCGAAAGGTCCACCTTCGATTCAGAAAAAAACTGTTGATGATACCGCAGGAATAGGACAACACCTGGCTCAGCATGTGATGAATCCCTACAACACCATTCAACAGGCTGAAGACGGCAAAGTCCACTCCCGTGTTGATCAGACCCACAAAGGAAAAAAGGGCCGCTTCATTCCATATCCTCTTCATCTCTATCCTCAAATCCAATCTTCTCCCGTATGATATACAGGGGTCTGTTTTTGGCTTCCTCATAGATCCTGCCGATATACTCACCGATGATCCCCAGCATCATCAGCACAATGCCGTTGAACAGCAGGTTGATGCCGACGATGGATGCCCATCCCGCAACGGTATCCTGGGTAAACCATTTCTTATAAAGGACCACCAAAAGGTAGAAGAAACTGGCTGCGGAAAGGAAAAATCCCAGGTAAGTAGCCAGCCGCAGGGGCTTGTAGGAAAAGGAAATGATCCCGTCGGAAGCGAATTTCAGCATCTTCTTCAAAGGATATTTGGTCTCCCCTGCCCAGCGTTCATCCCGGACATATTCCACCGGAGCCTGACGAAAGCCCACCCAGCTCACCAAGCCCCGCAGGAAGCGGTTCTTCTCATGAAGGTTTTTGATCACATTGCATACCTTCCGGTCAATCAGGCGGAAATCCCCCGTGTCCACAGGGATATCACAATCTGTTAAAGCCCTCAGGAGGCGGTAGAATGCGAAGGCGGTCATTCTTTTAAAGAAGGTTTCCCCCTGTCTTTTGAGCCTCTTCCCATACACCACATCATAGCCTTCCCGCCACTTGGCCAGCATTTGAGGGATGACTTCGGGGGGGTCCTGGAGATCCGCATCGATAATGACAATGGCATCCCCGGCTGCAGCATCCAATCCTGCTGTAACCGCCGCCTGATGACCAAAATTCCTCGAAAAGTCGATCAAACGCACGGTGCTGTCCCGGCCAGCCAACTCTTTGATGATGGCGGCGGATCGGTCTCTACTACCGTCATTGACAAAGAGGAGCTCATAGCTCTCCCCTGTGCCGTCCATGACCCTTTTCAGCCTCTTATAGGTTTCCTCGATGACCGCCTCTTCATTATACATGGGAATGACCACGGAACAGATGATCTGTCGGTCCATACCATCACCCCTCTAAAAATACCATAAGGATTTGAACCACCGAAGGAAGGTTTCCGAATACACCTCTGGAATAACCATCCCCGACAGGACGGGATAGAACATAATAAAGAGCAGGAGGACGCCTGCCATATATAGCCTCCGCAGGGTCCTGAACCAGGGATACCGCTTCCTTCCATGGATGAAGACGTATACGATGCAAAAAATAACAAAGGGTACGCAGGAAAAGAAATGGTAGATAAACAGGGGCCTGGATATAAAAGCCCAAGGCAGGTATTGAAAGGCCAAGGCAATAAACACCATTCCCATGGCCCGCTCCCGTCTTTTCCATGCCATTTTTGCGGCATACATCACCGCCGGAATGCCTGCCCACCAGATGAGGGGATTCCCCATGGTGACGATGCTGGACATCATTCCCTCCTTCAGGTCCTTCCCCATGTAAAACCATACGGGCTTCCCCACCAAAGGCCAGGACCACCAAGGAGAAGCGAAGGGATGGGGATCGGTGACACCCCCGTGGTAACGGAGCATATGGAGCTGGGCCCGAAAGACGTCCCGAATACCGTGGCCCGGTCCCGGGATCATCATAAAGGGAATATAGGATAGAAGATAGATACCGGCGGGTATCAGGACAAAAAACAGGACACATAAGGACAAAAGCCTGATGACATAAGCCTTCGATCCTTCTTCCCCTCTCCTGGCCTTCAGTTTCCAATAGAGGGCCAGGAAGAAGAATACGGCCAGGCCGGCACCGCCATAAATTCCGATCCATTTGGATGCACAGGCCAGTCCGAAAAACACGCCCGACAAAAAGAGGGGCAGGACCTCTTCCCTCCAGTTCTCTGCCTGGTGGAAGCGAAGCATATAATAATACATCAGCATGATAAAGAGGACCACAAAGCTGTCTATGGTGGCAATCCGGGTCTGGGCAAAATGCATGAAGTCAAAGGTCATGAGAAAGGCGGCCAGGAATGCCCACTCCGTCCTGTCAAAAAGCCTGCGGGCAAATACATAGGTAACGGGGATCATGGCCGTACCGAACAGCATGCCCGGGATCCGCCAACCAAAGGCATTCATGCCGAATACCAAAGTCCCCAAAGCGATAAAGATCTTCCCCAGAGGCGGATGGGTATTCTCATAGGGCTCTATGCGATGAACATGCTCATAAGCCGTACGGGCATGATAGATCTCATCAAAGTAAGTACTCGTCATAAAGGAGGGAACATATTCAATGGTATCCTGTTCATCAAAAAGGTTCTCCAGCTTACCCTCGTCCTGATCGGATACCTTCCTGTTTAAGATGGTGAAATCCTTTACAGGCGATTTCTTCCCCTTTTCAAACAAACCGATCTCCTTCAGCTCAGCACCGGGTTTTTCCACCGCAAAACGGATATAGCGGGCATGGCTCGATAGCTCCTGGTAGTCCCAGCGAAACACAGCCTCGTTCTCGATGGCGCCGGCAAAGTACCAGACCCCCTCGGGATCCGACGCATATTCAATCCGGTACTTGCCATGGCCCAAGCCTTCATAGTAATAAACCCGTTCGATGTCCATGGGCTTGCCCAGATCGATGACAAAGAACTCGCCCCGCTCATAGGGCTTCCAGTGCTTCTCCGGAGCCTGCAGGGAGCCCAGCCTGAACAGAGCCAGGAAGAAATAACCCAAAGTCAGGACGGTCACCAGAAGGGTGTCCCTTCGGGTCCATGGGCTTTTCACTTCCCTCGATCCCATTTCAGCTGTCAAGTGATCTTCCTCCTTCCTCCCATCCTCGCCGGATTCCGTCTCCTGTTCTCCCGTCTGCCGGGGAGTTCCCGTTAACAAATCCATGGCCAGCCTGCCGGCTAAAATGAAAAGAGCGACATTGGCCAGGGATACCAGGAAAGAGACAAGGTCGTCGGAGAAAATGTGGTATTTCTCAAAACAGCTTGCCATCAGCACATAAGCCTGGTTCATGAAAAGGGTCACGCTAAAGCCGCCATAAAGGGTAAACAGCCGCATGTCCCGGGTATGGACAAATGCCAGGAGCAGGAAGGCCAGAGCAGGGAACAGGTATCGCTCATGCATGCCATGGGCCATTACAAAGATGGCCATGATGCTGTAGAAGCATGCGAATAAAACGGTTCCCTGGTTCCTTTTTTTCCATACCATATAAAAAGAGAGGGCTGCCGTCAGAAGAATAAAAAGCCATCCCCATATTTGGTAGGAAAACAGGACAAAGCTTTCGTTCACATTCTTCCAGCTTCCACCCATCAGGGCAAAGAAATTGAAGGCATTTAAGGAAGCATAGGGATACTGGCCGACGGTGGTCATATACAGTCTGACAATCCAGAAGGGATCTTCCGGGGAACTAAAGGGCAGAACGAGCACCAGAAAAGTAACAAGACCCAGCGAAACGGCCTTCAGGAGATCTTTCCACCTTCTTCGGGAAAGCAATACCGCCATAAAAACCGGGCTCAGAAAAACCGCCTGGGGTTTGATCAAAAAGGACACTGCATAAAAGACCGATGCCTTCCCTATCTTTTCCCGAATCAAAAAAATCATGCTTAGAAGGGCAAAGAAGGTGAAGAAGGAATCCCCCTGCCCCCACAGGGATGCGTTCACCAGGACGGCGGGGTTAAAGGCATACAGGCCGGCCAACAGAAAGGCTGCCCGCTTGCCCAGCCGCTTTCCGGCCATCTGAAAGATAATGATCGAGGTCCCAATATCGGTCAAAATGGAAGGGAGTTTGATCAGAAGATTAAATAAAGGAGAATGGTAATCCAGTGAAAACAAGGCCCGCAGCTGACCAAGCCCATAGAGGATGTAAATATATCCGGGAGGATAGTCGGCGAATATCTCACCGGAGTAAAATCCGAAGAGATTCTTTTCCGCCGCATGGATGGCCCAGGATTTGAAGCAGCCCATGTCCACCTGATAGCCTTCCAGGCTGAGGGCCAGGACAATTCGCACAAGAAAGGCGACAATGCCAAAAAACCACAAAGCCCGTATCTTATATACGGGCAATTCAAATCCGCCTTCCCTTCCTCGGAGCATTTCCCGAACTCTGGAAGAATAGGCCCAGCATACGCCGGCAAAAGCCAAAGCAATGAAAAGAATGACATAGGACAAAGTCAGCATCATGTCCCCGTATTTCAAAATATTCTCCCCTTAAACAGCTTTTGCCAAAATTATATCACATGGTTTGGACGATTACAACGTTTTCTCCCCGTCCCGGGATTTGGCCAAACCCTTCTCCAGCAGCCCAGTCAGCTTCGGACTGGGCTGAAAATCCACCCGGCAGAGGCGACCGTCCTTCTCGAAAATTAAATAGTATACCTTATTGGAAGGGATCTTCAAGGTATATTGATACACCCTGCTGATTTTGCCTGCGTATTTCTTTCGATCATAGTCGCTGATCGGACCAAAATCCCTCATGCTATGGCTTTGGACATGCAGCAGGAGCCTTTCATTTTTACCGATCATCCTCTGAAAGATGAGTTCGTCCTGAATCAGGGAATATCGATAGCTGATCATCCTCCGGCTTAAAATGTAGAAAACAATGGCGATCGTTAAGAGGAAGACCGGATAGCTCAAATAGGGGGCATGATAGGCCTGATGGATTGCATTGGCTATACCTGTGGCTGCCATTAAGAAGAGCACCAGCCCCACGATATACAGAATATTTTTATAAGCCGGAACTTCTGGTTGCTTTAAGGTCTCCTTGTACATTTCCTCTCCTTCTTTCTGTTGGGTATTCCTTTGGGGTCTGGCTAGCCGCTGGCCGGCGGCTGGCCGTTGACCCTAGGGTATGCCTCTGGAGTCTCTCGTTGGGCGTTTTTCGTTGGGCGGAGGGCGGAATCTATGACCTATGGCATTCCTTTGGAGCGTTTTTGGTTTGCGGTTCGCAGTTCGCAGAATTTATCCCAGGGTGTTCAGTCAGGACATAGGTAACAAAAATGGTTCCAGAGATTGTATCTTGAACCTTTACTTGAATGAAATATTGCAGGGGCAGACGACCCTGTCTGCCCGGAATCCTTCGAAGGCCTGCTGAAATCTGCCCTGAAGGAATACCCGGGCAATAAGCGGCTGGCGGTCGGCGGCTGACGGCTGGCCAGACCTTAAAGGAATACCCAGCCAGGGTAAGGATGCGCCAAACGTAAAAAAGAAAGCTCCCGTGCCTTCCGCTCAAGAGCTTTCAATATTTCATTCCGGCAACGACCTACTCTCCCGGGCGGTCTCCCGCCAAGTACCATCGGCGCTGAAGGGCTTAACTTCTGTGTTCGGTATGGGTACAGGTGGAGCCCCTTCGCTATTGTCACCGGAAATATGAACTTTTTCAGCATCCCTTTAGGGTCCGCCGGCCGCCTATCGCCAGCCGTTTTCTTTAGGAATCGTTCCTGTGGCTTTTAACCACTTTCCCCGTTCCTTCAAAACTGCACAATGCTCTGATCAAGCCCTCGACCGATTAGTATCAGTCAGCTTCATGCATTACTGCACTTCCACCTCTGACCTATCTACCTTGTCGTCTTCAAGGGGTCTTACTTCCTTTCGAAATGGGAAATCTTATCTTGAGGGGGGCTTCACGCTTAGATGCCTTCAGCGTTTATCCCGTCCATACTTAGCTACTCAGCTGTGCCACTGGCGTGACAACTGATTCACCAGAGGTATGTCCATCCCGGTCCTCTCGTACTAAGGACAGCTCCTCTCAAATTTCCTGCGCCCACGACGGATAGGGACCGAACTGTCTCACGACGTTCTGAACCCAGCTCGCGTGCCGCTTTAATTGGCGAACAGCCAAACCCTTGGGACCTACTCCAGCCCCAGGATGCGACGAGCCGACATCGAGGTGCCAAACCTCCCCGTCGATGTGGACTCTTGGGGGAGATAAGCCTGTTATCCCCGAGGTAGCTTTTATCCGTTGAGCGACGGCATTTCCACTCACAACCGCCGGATCACTAAACCCGACTTTCGTCCCTGCTCGAGATGTCTCTCTCGCAGTCAGGCTCCCTTCTGCCTTTACACTCTCCGAATGATTTCCAACCATTCTGAGGGAACCTTTGGGCACCTCCGTTACCTTTTAGGAGGCGACCGCCCCAGTCAAACTGCCCACCTGACACTGTCCATCCCCTGGTTCACAGCAGAACGTTAGAATTTCAGCAACACAAGAGTGGTATCCCAAGGGCGACTCCCCACATACTGGCGTACATGCTTCCCAGTCTCCCACCTATCCTGTACATGCATTGCCAAAATCCAATATCAGGCTACAGTAAAGCTCTACGGGGTCTTTCCGTCCTGTCGCGGGTAATGGGCATCTTCACCCATACTACAATTTCGCCGGGTCCCTTGTTGAGACAGCGCCCAAGTCGTTACGCCATTCGTGCGGGTCGGAACTTACCCGACAAGGAATTTCGCTACCTTAGGACCGTTATAGTTACGGCCGCCGTTTACTGGGGCTTAAGTTCAGAGCTTCGAGTTTCCTCTAACCCTTCCCCTTAACCTTCCAGCACCGGGCAGGCGTCAGCCCCTATACTTCGTCTTTCGACTTAGCAGAGACCTGTGTTTTTGATAAACAGTCGCTTGGGCCTCTTCTCTGCGGCCTGGTCTCCCAGGCACCCCTTCTCCCGAAGTTACGGGGTCAGTTTGCCGAGTTCCTTAACAAGGGTTCTCCCGTTCGTCTTAGGATCCTCTCCTCGCCTACCTGTGTCGGTTTGCGGTACGGGCACCTCAACACTCCCTAGCAGCTTTTCTCGCCAGTGTGAAATCGACAGCTTCCATACTCTAATTTCTGTCCCCATTAAGACTCAGCCTTTCCAGCAAGCGTACTTCACTACTTGCCAGCATCGTCTCTTGGACGGGGTTGACCAGCACCCCGCTCTGTCTATCCTCCTGTGTCACTGCTTCGGTCAAACGCGCCTCGGTGGTATCGGAATATCAACCGATTGTCCATCGCCTACGACTTTTGTCCTCGGCTTAGGTCCCGACTAACCCTGAGCGGACGAGCCTTCCTCAGGAAACCTTAGGCTTTCGACGACGAAGATTCTCACTTCGTTCTCGCTACTCATACCGGCATTCTCTCTCGTATCCAATCCACTGCTCCTTCCGGTACAGCTTCAGCTCGAATACGATGCTCCTCTACCGCTCTGGAAGTTGGATGTTAGAAGTTAGAAATTAGAACTCTTAACCATGATTGGTTGGCTTCCCTTGCCACTTCTCTATCATGACATTCAATCTTCTCCCTAGAATATCATACCTGATGTACTTCGATGGCCAGTTGGTAGCTACTCTGATAAACTTCCAAATCTTTATAACTTCTTATCATCGTTTTCTCCTACCTCTAACCTCTAACATCCAACCTCTAGAACCCATAGCTTCGGTGACAGGTTTGAGCCCCGGACATTTTCGGCGCAGAATCACTAGACCAGTGAGCTATTACGCACTCTTTGAATGAATGGCTGCTTCTAAGCCAACATCCTGGTTGTCTGTGCAATCCCACATCCTTTTCCACTTAACCTGTACTTTGGGACCTTAGCTGATGGTCTGGGCTGTTTCCCTTTCGACAATGAAACTTATCTCCCACTGTCTGACTCCCAACCATCAAGATCTGGGCATTCGGAGTTTGATAAGGTTTGGTAAGCTGTGAGGCCCCCTAGCCCAGTCAGTGCTCTACCTCCCAGTCTCTCGGTTGAGGCTAGCCCTAAAGCTATTTCGAGGAGAACCAGCTATCTCCAGGTTCGATTGGCATTTCACCCCTATCCACAGATCATCCCCGCCTTTTTCAACAGACGTCTGGTTCGGGCCTCCACGGGATTTTACTCCCGCTTCACCCTGTCCATGGATAGATCACCTGGTTTCGGGTCTACAGCATAGAACTTATCCGCCCTCTTCAGACTCGGTTTCCCTGCGGCTCCAGACCTTCAGTCCTTAACCTTGCTCTATACTGTAACTCGCCGGTCCGTTCTACAAAAAGTACGAGGTCGCACCTTTATTGTGCTCCCTCTGCTTGTAAACATAGGGTTTCAGGTTCTCTTTCACTCCCCTCCCGGGGTGCTTTTCACCTTTCCCTCACGGTACTCTTCGCTATCGGTCACCAAGTAGTATTTAGCCTTGGGGGGTGGTCCCCCCTGCTTCCCACAGGATTCCCCGTGTCCCGTGGTACTCTGGATTCCGGCCCGCTCGATTGCCTTTTCGTCTACAGGACTGTTACCTTCTTCGGTCCACCTTTCCAGATGGTTCGACTAAAGCTCTCTCGCCTTACGCCGGTCCGCAACCCCAGTCCGGAAGTTAGAAATTAGATGTTGGTTGTTGGAATCAGGTCAGGCTTCGCAGCCTCCCTTTCCTCTAACTTCAAACCTCTAACCTCTAACCTCCAGACTGGTTTGGGCTCTTTCCCGTTCGCTCGCCACTACTAAGGAAATCGATCTTTCTTTCTTTTCCTCCGGCTACTTAGATGTTTCAGTTCGCCGGGTTCCCTCCGCATCACCTATGGATTCAGTGATGGGTACCTGGGCATTACCCCAGGTGGGTTTCCCCATTCGGACATCTACGGATCAACGCCTGCTTGCGGCTCCCCGTAGCTTTTCGCAGCTTGCCACGTCCTTCATCGGCTCTTGGTGCCAAGGCATCCACCCTATGCTCTTTCTAGCTTGATCTGCCTTGTTACTCTCTCGAAATTGTAGGTCTTCATCCTTTCGGATGATTTTACCCTTTTCGCAGTACTTTACTTCGCATTGTGCAGTTTTCAAGGAACAATGGTGGGCTCAAGTGGACTCGAACCACCGACCTCACGCTTATCAGGCGTGCGCTCTAACCTGCTGAGCTATGAGCCCAAATATTGCTTTTATGTCGGAAGTCGGAAGGAAGCCAGGCTCCAAAGCCTTACTCAAGTCTAACCTCGAACTTCTAATCCCCAACTTCCAGTATGGTGGAGATGAGGAGATTCGAACTCCTGACCCCCTGCTTGCAAGGCAGGTGCTCTCCCAACTGAGCTACACCCCCACACGAATCTCTTTCGAGATCCTTCAAAACTAAACAGTGTAGACAAGAAACGAAGTCTTCTAACATCCGTCTACAGTCTTATGTCTCCATAACTTGTAGACTGGATATCGACCTCGGATACTCCCAAACTCTTGGCTTGAGCAGTTCTCCTTAGAAAGGAGGTGATCCAGCCGCACCTTCCGATACGGCTACCTTGTTACGACTTCACCCCAGTCATTGGTCTCACCTTCGACAGCTCTCTCCCTTTCGGGTTGAGTCACTGGCTTCGGGTGCTCCCAACTCCCATGGTGTGACGGGCGGTGTGTACAAGGCCCGGGAACGTATTCACCGCGACATGCTGATTCGCGATTACTAGCAACTCCGACTTCATGTGGGCGAGTTGCAGCCCACAATCCGAACTGAGACCACCTTTTTGAGATTCGCTCCGCCTTACGACTTCGCGGCTCTTTGTGATGGCCATTGTAGCACGTGTGTAGCCCAGGACATAAGGGGCATGATGATTTGACGTCGTCCCCACCTTCCTCCGAGTTGTCCCCGGCAGTCTCTCTAGAGTCCCCAACTCAATGATGGCAACTAGAGATAGGGGTTGCGCTCGTTGCGGGACTTAACCCAACATCTCACGACACGAGCTGACGACAACCATGCACCACCTGTCTGCCTGTCCCGTAGGAACATCGGTATTTCTACCAACCTCAGGCGATGTCAAGCCCTGGTAAGGTTCTTCGCGTTGCTTCGAATTAAACCACATGCTCCGCTGCTTGTGCGGGCCCCCGTCAATTCCTTTGAGTTTCAGCCTTGCGGCCGTACTCCCCAGGCGGGATACTTATTGCGTTTACTACGGCACAGAAGGGGTCGATACCCCCTACACCTAGTATCCATCGTTTACGGCGTGGACTACCAGGGTATCTAATCCTGTTCGCTCCCCACGCTTTCGCGCCTCAGCGTCAGTTGCAGGCCAGAAAGCCGCCTTCGCCACCGGTGTTCCTCCTAATCTCTACGCATTTCACCGCTACACTAGGAATTCCGCTTTCCTCTCCTGCACTCAAGTTAACCAGTTTCAAATGCCAGTCCTCGGTTAAGCCGAGGCGTTTCACATCTGACTTAATTAACCGCCTACGCGCCCTTTACGCCCAGTAATTCCGGACAACGCTCGCCCCCTACGTATTACCGCGGCTGCTGGCACGTAGTTAGCCGGGGCTTCCTCATTAGGTACCGTCACTTCCTTCTTCCCTAATGACAGAGCTTTACGATCCGAAGACCTTCTTCACTCACGCGGCGTTGCTGGGTCAGGGTTCCCCCCATTGCCCAATATTCCCCACTGCTGCCTCCCGTAGGAGTCTGGGCCGTGTCTCAGTCCCAGTGTGGCCGATCACCCTCTCAGGTCGGCTACCCATCGTCGCCTTGGTGAGCCTTTACCTCACCAACCAGCTAATGGGACGCGAGCTCATCTCGTACCGGTAAACCCTTTGACCCCTGGGTCATGCGACCCTGTGGTCTTATGCGGTATTAGCAGATGTTTCCATCTGTTATCCCCCTGTACGAGGCAGATTGCTCACGCGTTACTCACCCGTCCGCCGCTAGGTTGGATCCAGTACAAGTACCGAATCCAACCCCGCTCGACTTGCATGTGTTAGGCACGCCGCCAGCGTTCGTCCTGAGCCAGGATCAAACTCTTCAGTTTAATCTTGTTCTCTTAAAACGCTTCGCTTTTGCTTCCGCGTTGCTTTCACTCTCGGAATTAACTTCGTTTCTTCTTCCTCTACACTGTTCAGTTTTCAAGGATCTCTGCCGCCCCCCAATGGAGCGACTTTTACATATTAGCAAATTTATTTGCTCTTGTCAACAACCTTTTTTTTTCGCTGCCCAGGCTTCGGAATCGCCGGTTGACTTCCTCCCCCGGCTTCCCTTCTGCCCGTTTGCCGTTGACGGCCTTTTCCGGGCCCGCCAACAGCGACAGCTTGAATATCTTATCACATCATATTCCCTAAGTCAACATCGTTTATGCGGGTATTATATGCCAAATGCCGTTTGTCCTGTGCTTATCCGGCTCGTCCGTATCATACGGGGATAACGGACATGTCCGTTCTTTCGCCACAGCTAGTTCAAAAGCCCGCCTACCGTTTCCATCATGCTCCTCTCCAAATTATCCAGAGCCTTTTTAGCTTCTCCGCTGTCGGCGGCGGATACCGCGAGATAAATTTTGATCTTGGGTTCAGTCCCCGAAGGACGAATGCAGATCCACGAATGATTCTCCAGCTCAAAGTAGAGGACATCGGATTTGGGCAAGCTAAGCGCCTCGTTTTTTTCCGATCTTCGGTCATATCGGGTACCCTTCTGATAATCCCTCACTGCCAATACTTTTACGCCGCCAAAAGCGGCAGGACAGTCCTCCCTCAGAGATTCCATGGCTTGATGGATTTTCTCCAGTCCTTCCTTTCCTTTTAAAACAACGGAAAGAAGCTTTTCCCGGTAATAACCGTATTCATCATATATTTTTCGGAGCGCTTCGCACAGGCCTGTCCCTCTCGTCTTATAATAAGCCGCCATTTCAGCCACCAGCATGGAGGTAATGACTCCATCCTTATCCCGGACGAAATCACCGGCGAGGTAACCGGAGCTCTCCTCGAAGCCGAAGATAAATTCCTTCTCTCCCGTTTCCTCAAACTCCTTTATTTTTTCAGCAATAAATTTAAATCCCGTCAGCACGTCTAAAATGTCTACACCAAAACTTTGGGCAATCGCCCTGCCCAGTTCAGTGGTGACAATGGTCTTGACCACCACACCCTTCGCCGGCGGAGTCCCCCTCTTCTTTTTTTGAGAAAGGATGTAATGAAGGAGAAGACATCCCGTCTGGTTTCCCGACAAAACCCTGAATTGCCCTTTTTCATCCCTCACCACGACGCCGACACGATCACAGTCGGGATCGGTGCCAATGATCACGTCCGCTCCTTTCTCTTCCGCCAATTGTATGGCCATGGCGAAGGCTTCCGGCTCCTCCGGGTTAGGGGAAGAGACGGTGGAGAACATGGGATCGGGCTCTTCCTGCTCCTTCACGATATGCACATTTTCTAAACCCATTTCCCTCAGTACCCTGGGCACCAATCGATAGCCTGTCCCATGAAGGGGGGTATACACAAGCTGGAGGGCATCTCCGGCGTCCTTCATGATCTCCGGATGAATGGAAAGAGTCTTTACCCGGGATAGGTAGCGGTCATCCATCTCCCTTCCGATCATTTTCAGAAAGCCCTTTTCCCGGGCTTCTTCCAATGAAAGGCGTTTCACCTGATGAAAGCCCTGAATGGCGTTGATTCGCTGCAATACGGCATTCGCCCTCTCCGGGGGAAGCTGGCCTCCGTCCTCCCAATAAACCTTATAGCCATTGTATTGGGCTGGGTTGTGGCTGGCGGTGATAACAATTCCGGAAACGGTCCCCAGCTCACGGACGGAAAAGGAAAGCTCAGGTACCGGCCGCAATTCGTCAAAAAGATAAACCCGTATTCCGTTTCCTGCCAGCACCAGGGCTGCTTCCAGGGCGAACTCCCGGGATTTGTATCTTGAATCGTAGGCAATAACCACCCCTCTTTTCTTTGCGTCTTCTCCGACGGAGGTGATATAATCGGCCAAGCCTTGGGTGGTCTTCCGAATGACATAGATGTTCATGCGATTGGTACCTGCCCCGATAATTCCACGGAGTCCCGCTGTCCCGAATTCCAGATCCTTATAAAAACGGTCCTCCTTTTCCTTCTCATTGTCCTTGATGGCCTCAAGCTCCCGCCTGGTTTCCTCATCGAAATAGGGGTCCCGGAGCCAGGCCTCAAATCTCTCCTGATAGTTCAAACCGGTCACTCCTCCTATGTCGGGGCGTTTGATCAAGCCCTGTTTATCATCTGCTGTAATTCGACTAAATGCTTTCTTTCCTGTTTTATCAGTCGATAAAAAAGCTTGAACTGATTTTTTCATCTCAGTTGCCTCAGATATTCTACCATACTCTTCTATGCAAAAAAAGACTGCAAAGATGTGATATTCATTATATAACCTATGCAAATTCTCTCAAACCATAAACGGAAAACATTGTATTATTTCCAGAAAATAATAAATCATACGGATTTATCAACAAAGTTATCAACATATTCACAGCTTTTTGCCCATATTTTTGGGGACATCTAAAAAACCATGGAAAAAACCTCATAAAAAAAACCTGCGGTATCCCCGCAGGTTTTTTAATGATGGATTAATTATTGGCCAGGAAATCGTTGATCTTCTTCAGCAGCTCATCTGTGTCCACTCCGTGGACTGCACAGGCATCGGCTACGCTTTCACCGGTAGCGGAAGGGCAACCCAGGCAGTGCATCCCCATTTCCATAAAGAAAGCTGCCGTTCGTCGGTCTATTCTCAACACCTCAGCGATGGTCATGTCCTTTGTCACTTGTGCCATAAGAAAATCTCCTTTCTCTATATATTCTACTCTCCTCTGGGAAAAATATATCCTACCCAGACGGTTGGGTTTCTTTTTACATTTTTATGATACACTTAATATCCGTTTTACGCAAGAACTTTATGCGAAAATGAATTCCCTTTTTTTTCTTCCAATCGAAGGAATAGTGGATATAAAAAAGCGAGAAAAGGTAAGATTGAATTTTCGCTTCATTATGATATGATTAAATTGCAGTTCATACGCAAAAAAGGATGATGAAATATGGCACTATGCTCATTCTCTGACAATTATACCATGTTCGGTATCACCCCCGTGGAAAATCTGTTTATTGAAGAATTTATGCTCAAGGCTCCCGGCAACTTCGTGAAAGTATACATATATGGATTAAAGCAATGTTACCATCCCTACCAATGTGAAGGGGATATTGAATCCTTCGGCAAGGCCCTGGGGATGGAAGTACAGGAAGTGTTGGATGCCTTCAAATATTGGGAAAGGCAGGGTATCCTCAAGAAAAAGGGGGACGATCCCCCCAGCTTCGAATTTCTCAATCTGAAGGACGTCCTCTATAACAATCAGCTTCATAGCGATACCGGCTTATATCAATATCAGGAATTTAACCAGAATCTGCAGATGCTCTTTCAGAGCCGGCTCCTGCAGCCCCAGGAATACCAGAAAATCTACGATTGGATAGAAATTCTGGGCTTGCCCCAGGAAGTGGTGTTGATGCTGGTCCAGCTTTGCATCAGCAGAAAGGGCAAAAACGTCAGCATCAATTATATTGACAAGGTAGCCCTGTCCTGGGCTAAGGAAGGGATCACCAGCCTCCATGCCGCCGAAGAATACATACGACAAAGGGAAATCAACCAATCCGGAGCTTATAAGGTCCTAAAGCAGCTGGGCATCCGTCGGGCTCCCTCCATCGATGAGATGAATCTCTTTAAAAAATGGAGGGAGGTCTACGGCTTTTCCATGGATGCCATCCTGTACGCCTGCCGGGAGACGACAAAAATCCAGTCCCCCAATATGGCTTATCTGGATAAAATCCTGGAAAACTATTACAAGATGAACATCACCACCGCCCGGGAAATCCAGGAATACCTGGACAGCCGGGATTCCATCAACAGCCTGGTCAAGGAAGTTCTCTATGAACTGGGTGTCAAGGAAGTAGCTCCTACCCCCGAGCTCCAGGCCATGTACATGAAATGGGCCCATCACTGGGGATTCAAGCACCCTGTGATCCTGCTGGCTTCCCGCCAGGCCGTTCGCCGTGGCGGAAAGAACTTCGAAAGCGTCGAGCATATCCTGGAAAACTGGATGGCCAAGAATCTGAAATCCCAGGAAGATATCGATCGATACCTGGCAAAGCGCCGGCAGATGAATGCCGAGGTGAAGGCGGTCCTGGACAGGGCGGGGGAATCCAGACCTGTCACCCTCTCGGATCGAAGACATTTTCGTACTTGGACGGAGGAGTGGGGCATGACCTTTGAACTGGTCCTTTTGGCGGCAGAGTATTCTGCCTTTGCGGAGAATAAAATTCAATTCATGAATCGGATCCTGGAAAACTGGAAGAAGAAGGGGATCCGCACCGTCCAGGAGGCTCAGGAAGAACATGAACGCCATCGTAGCGGCGGCAGCAAAGCCTCCGGCGAGAGAAAATATCTTAAGAAAGAACTGGATTTTCACAAATTCGAGCAGCATGAATATACGGATGAGGACTTTGACGCCCTCTTCGAAGATATTGAAAATGCTTGAAAAGGACGGGGATAAGGGCCATGAGAAATGTATTGATTCAGGAAATTCTACAGGAATACGACGCCTACCGGGATTACAGCCGGCGGCTCCTGGAGGAAAAGCGCCGGGAGTTGTTTGCCAGGATTCCCGAATTGGAGGAAATTGAAAACAAGATAAACGCCCTGATGCTTGAACAGGCTCGAAAAGTCCTTCAACAGCCGGATCAGGCAGAGGCCATTATCGCCGATACCGACAAGAAGCTCCTGTCCCTGAAGGTTCGGGAAAGGGAGCTGCTTCAGACCCACGGCTATTCCCCGGAAGAGCTGGAGCCCCAGTACCGCTGTCCAAAGTGCAAGGACACGGGTTTTGTAGGGGAACCCGTTCGTGAAAAATGCAGCTGTCTCACCCAGCAGCTCCTCCATCGGGCTTACAAGCTCTCCAACATCCATGAGCTGGAAAGCCAGAACTTCGATACCTATGATCCCAACGTCTTTCCGGATGAAGCCCTTCCGGGCAGAAAGATCTCCCAGAGGGCATACATGGAGAAGATCAAGGAAAGATGCGTCCGCTTTGCCGGTGATTTTCCGGCAACAGAAAAGCTGAATATGGTCTTCAGCGGAAAGACGGGGCTGGGAAAAACCTTTTTGGCCAACTGCATCGCCAAAGCAGTTTTGGACCGGGGTTTTACCGTTTTACGGCTGACCTCCTACAAGCTCTTTGATGTGCTGCTTCGATACCATACGGATATCATGCGTAATGATGAAGGCAGGGTGGATTACCTGTTTCAGGTGGACCTTCTGATCATCGATGACCTGGGGACAGAACCTACCTTGAACAACGTGTCCATGGAATACCTCTTCACCATTATCAACGAGCGGATCCAACAGAGGAAGCATACCCTGATATCCACCAATCTGTCCCCCAAGGAGCTTGCCCTCCGGTATACCGACCGGATCTTTTCCCGTATTCTCGATACCTCCAACACGTCCATCATTCGTTTTATTGGGAGGGATATCCGCCTGAGCAAATAAAGAGAGGCGGCATCTCTCCCAATCTCTTCACCCTTCAAATCTCTTTTGATACCCTTCGTAATATTGGGCTATACGAAGGAAGCCATTCTCTTTCAATGTCCGAAGGACAATGTCGTAGATCTCCGATGCGTGAATGGTATCTCCCGAATATTTGTCTATTTCCCTTCCGATATCCTTCATAATCATGTCCATATCCGAAGATGTAAAGGGCTCTCTGTGTTCATCCGATACACGTTCCAATGTCAGACGGATTTTCCCTATATCAAAGGGCTGGATCCTGCCGTCTCTTTTGATGACCTTCTTCATGATTCTCCCCTCCTATCAACGGATGCTGCAGGATGCGTCCTTCCTGCCATACACCTTTTTTCTCAGTATACCATGATTTGACGGTTTTCTCCCCTATGAAAGCAAGATTCTCCGGTTTATTTACAAGGAAATCCGTTTATAGATATCTTAAGAGATGATTGACTTGTACCGTGTTTGCGTCTATGGATAATCCTGTAACTTTCATAATGGAAAGGAGCCCTAAACATGGATACCGTTGATAAAAAGCAATTCCAAAACCCATCATCCATTTATCGGACGGCACCTCTCTGGGTATGGAATGATATCATGGATACCCAGGAGATTCGAAAGCAGCTTCAGGGACTGAAATCCCACGGTTTTGGCGGGGCCTTCGTTCATCCCCGGCCGGGTCTGGTCACCGAGTATCTGTCGGAAGAATGGTTCGACCGCTGGAGGGATGCCCTGGAAGAGGCCAAAAAATTGGATATGAAGCTCTACATCTATGACGAATACTCCTATCCCTCCGGCTTCGCAGGAGGCCATGTCCCCTCCCAGCTTCCCGATTGTCTTGGCAATGCCATCGTCTTTCGAAAGATGGACGCCGCCGACCTGGAGAAAGAAAGGGGCAATGCCTCCCCCATGCTGAATCGCCCCGGTTATCCCGTAAAGGCCTTTGCCTACGAAGAGGGACCCTCGGGCCAATACCGCATTACCCACGACCTGACCCAGATTCCTTCCCAGGAATGGCCCAAATATGGAAATCTGTTTCTTGTGTTTGAATTTGGCAGGGAGGAAACCAATGCCTGGCTTGGCGGCTTTTCCTATGTGGACCTGATGCGTCCGGAAGTGACCCAAACCTTTCTGGCCGTCACCTATGAGGCTTATAAGGCCAGGTTTGGTGATTCCTTCGGCAGGGATATTCCCGCCGTTTTCACCGACGAACCCTATGTGGCCGCAGGCGGTGTCTACCATTCCGATTGGCGGCTACCCTGCCGCTTCTTCCTGGTCATCCAGATATTTGGACTGTTACTGGGCTCCAATCTGTAGTAAAATGATAAAGAAAGTCATTTGAAATGAAGAGGGTTGAAATATGAATCTACTGAAGACTTTTCGTTGGAACCGTAAAAAAAACCTCCCCGCAGTTCTTATCCTTTTAATCGGAGGGGTCGGCTATCTCATCTACGACATCAGCTTTCTGATGCCCTTTTTTGGGATCCTGATGTCCTGGCAATATGCCGGCCATAAGTTAAAGAAGACCCTGAAGTTCCTGATTCCTACCGTTTCGTTTCAGGCAGGTTTTTTTCTTCTGATCCTTACCGCTAGCGCCCAAAGCCTTATCCAAAGCGGTAGCTTACCCAGTCAGGCCCTGGAACTGCTGATCCTTCCTGCGGGGCTGGCATGGGTTCTCTTCATGCCGGGCATTGGCACAGGCATGCTCCTGTCCGTCTATCACATGGCAGAGCTATTCAATACCCTGCGACATCTGCTGGCCGTGAACCAGGTTAATCCAGCCTTGTCCGGTGAGCTGTTTTTCATCCATCCTTTGATTGATATTGGTCTTAGGGCCTTCTCTGTCATTACCCTGATCATGGGCTTGTACTATACCAAGCTCCATAAGAAGCTGCTGGAAAGTCCGCAAAAAAACAAAGATAGCAGGTTGGATAAGTATATTTTGAAGCGAAAAAAACAAGGTAATTAATGCATCAAGAATATCCATGAAAGGAGAGGAGGACAATGAAAATCAGAAAAAATCTTTTATTGAGCAGTACAGGGATTGGATTGGGTTTGTCCCCTATCCTGCTGATCTATTTCATCATTCAAACTTACAACCGTCAAGCAGCTTCCCTTCCCTATTCCCTTCTGATCCTTGGGATCCTGTTCCTGCTCATTGGCGCTGCAGGGGTGTTTGTTTGGCTGTATCAGATGTGGGACTTTGTTCAAAAAGGTTTTCCCCGCACCAATCCCCGGAAGGCGGTGGGATTCCTTCTGATCCCCTTCTACAATTTCTATTGGGTCTTCCAGGCCTTTTGGGGATTCGCCAGGGATTTCAATCGCTACATCGAGCTTTGGGTGCTGGATGTTGAGCCCCTGTCAGAGCTTATTTTTATCGCATTGAGCGTCTTTACCCTGGCTGCATGGCTTTTCTGCTGGATACCGATCATTGGACAGATCTTCTACATCGTCCATTATGTGCTTCTGCTCAAGTGCATGAGCCAGTCCATCGATGCCGTTCAAAAGGCCATCAAGCAGCAGATGGCAACACCTACTTATTATTGATCGAACCGGAATGGCTTCAAAAAGCCATTCCCTTACATAAACCATGATATTATATGCAATAGTAGAAACAGGAGTTATGAACCATGAACACGACGAAACGAAACAGCATTCTTTTTTTATGGACACCATTCTCTTTGTCATCGGCATGTCATTTCTTTCCATTAATACCGTTATCCCTTATTTTCTGAACACCTTGGGGGCCAGTACGCTGGAGATCAGTATGGCCAGCATCCTGGTATCCATCGGCACTTTCATTTCCCAGCCCTATTTCGCCCGAAAGATCGTGGGACTGACTTACAAGCTGAAGGCCTTCATCAAGATTCTATCTATCCAGCGAATCTTTTTCTTTATCTTTGTGCTGACCATCCCTCTGACGGTCCGGATCCATTATAGGCTAACGATTATCCTGTTCTTGATTTGCTGGGGGATCTTTAACTTCTTTGTGGGATCCTATTCCCCCTTTTTTATGAGCCTGTTTTCCAAAATGGTTCCCGATGATCAGAAGGGTCGTCTGTTGGGATTCAGCAATGCTGTGGGAAATCTCATTGCCCTGGGAGCCGCCGGACTGATCAGTATTCTCTTAAATCGCCTGCCCTTTCCATACAATTTCGCCTGTATTTTCGGACTGGGGGTCTTCTGCCTTCTTCTGGACTGTCTGGATTTCTGCTTCATGAAGGAGTCACCCGATGAAAGCACCGGACAGCCCATGGGTACATGGGAGTATTTTCGCAATATCCCCCGTATTCTAAGATTCCATCCCCGATATGCTTCATTGGTAGCCGGATACAGCCTCCTTACTGTTTCCAATGTCAGCCTGGTGTACTATTCTCTCTTTGCCATTCGCCATTATAATGCACAGGCATCGGAGATTGCTCTGTTTACCGGTATCGGAGTGACGATCAATGTCATAGGGAATATCCTCTATGGGATCCTGGCGGACAGGTACTCCCATCGCCTGGTCCTCCAAATCTCCTCCTTCTGCGGTGCATTGGCAGCAGTTATAGTGGCAGCTGTTCCCAGCCTGCTTTCCGTGTTTGCCGCCTTTACCCTGAGCAACCTGTGCTCCGCAGGCTATATATTGAGTACCAACATCCTGATTATGCATAACAGTCCTCGGGAAAGCCTCCCCGTCTTCGTCAGTACCAATGTCATGGTTACGCTGATGATTTCCTCCATCTTTACCATGATCAGCAGCTTTCTTGTAGATCACTTTTCCTTTATCCTGGTCTTTATCATCACCGGAGGGGCTGCCCTGGGAGCATTCCTCATTCTCAGCTTAATCTATAAAAGGGTTCCCCTGTCCCTTTCGGATAACGGGGAAAGGACTTTCGCACGGAATGAGCCTAAAAATCCCAGGAGAAAAATATCCGGCACGCTAATTGAATAAGACAATTGTGAAGGATATAATAGATTAGGCTATGGCCAATAGCCGATTCGGCATTCAAAGGAAGTGTATTGGAAATGGCAAAAGGTTTTATGGGCAATCTTATGAGCGGATTGGCAGGTAATCTGACTCAAATGGACAACAAGGCGGTTCAGGAGCAGTACGGCAGGTTCTTATTGGATAATGAGGAGATCTTTCAGGCCTATGTCCTGATCCGGGACGTCATCATTTTCACGAACATTCGAATGATCATCATCGATAAACAGGGCGCTACCGGGAAGAAGATGTCAGTCAAATCCATCTTTCTTATGAATATCGTGGACTGTGAGATGGAGACTGCCGGTGCAGGAATCGACGACAGCGAAATTACTATTACCTATCTGACCAACGTAAAGAGGACTTCCCTCCATCAGAACCTGGAATCCTATAAGATGGAATTCCCCAAGAAAGCGCAGATTGAAGGCTTGTTTAAATGGCTGTTTGCCATCGCATACAGGAACCGCTTGGAAATAAACGAAATCAAAGCAGAGGAATAGAAAAAGCATTGGATCAATCAAAAGCCCATGCCTGTGAGCTTCCAGGCACGGACTTTTTGTTGTTCGTCTCCCTATATTCGGCCGCTTTAACCCAAGGTATTATCCAGGAACATCATTACCACAAAACCTATCAGCAACATATGGGTGGCAAGTTTGGAATGGCTTTGATGATTCTGGGTTTCCGGAATGATTTCATGGCTGATCACAAAGAGCATGGCTCCGGCAGCAAAAGCCAAGGCAAAGGGCAGTATAGGCCGCGCCACCTGCACCAGCCCTACACCCAAAAGGCCACCAATGGGCTCCACCAAACCGGTGGCCAAGGCAACCAGGAAGGCCTTGAAGGGGGTGTAATTCTCCCGAAGAAGGGGAAGGGCTACCGCAAGACCCTCGGGCAGGTTCTGTAGGCCAATTCCTATGGCGAGACTGATCCCGTTGAGGATATCCCCATCTCCAAAGCCTACACCCACCGCCAGCCCTTCAGGGAAATTGTGGATGGTGATAGCAATGATAAAAAGCCATATTTTACGCATCGAAGGGCTCAGGTTGAGTCTTGACAGGTTCAGCTTACTGAAGCCATTATCAGCAGTCCCACTCACTGCATTCATAAGTAAATTGGTGCTGGGGAAGAACTTATCAATGAAGTCAATAAAATATCCACCACATAGAATTCCAATCAAAGCGATGGTTGCGCCCCGTACCCCTCCTCCCCCCTTCTCGATGGCAGGCACGATAAGACTGAAGGAAGTGGCTGCCAGCATCACTCCGGCTGCCACACCCAAAAGGGCGTTCAGCAGCTTTCTGGAAATATTCCGGGTGAAAAAAATGGGAACGGATCCTAAACCGGTGGCCAATCCGGCTGCCAGGCTTGCGATAATCCCCAACCAAATCAAGTCAAACTGGGATAGATACCTTATAATCATACCCATAACCTCCATCATTATCGCGTTAATTTCATAATATGAATTGGAAGGGTGATGGTGACTGCTTAGCCATTCCTGACAGCTGTTTATAGATAAAAATTTATATATTGATTGGAACCTTTTGTTCCCCATCTGCATATATACATAGTAGATATAACATTATATATACTCAGTTCCAAACCAAGGGAGAATTCATGCGAAAGAGTCGATCCTTGGCTTTCTACGCTTCTTCATCTGTTATAACAGTCAAAGACATAACCCGAAGAAATTCGGATACAGATCCATGGAGCATCCTGCCCCGTGGATGTCCATACAAAAGAATCTTCGGCCGAAGAAAAAAGCAAAGCAAATATGATCTTACAAGGAAGGAGCATCATATTATGTCACAGGGGAACACGGGTAACCGCTGGATGAGTCTGGAAAAGGTGCTGGAAACCGCAAGCAACCAAGTCAACCGTAATATTGCCATCCAATTTGAATGCGGACATTGTTGTAAGAAGGTCTTGTATGGCCAGTATATTGATGTACTGGGCAGCTATGTTGTCCTGAGACCTATGAGAAATGAAGATCTGATCATCAAAGTCTTCAGTGCAGGAGAATTGGTGGAACGACAGAGAGCAGATGTCATTATCATCCCCGTTGATCGCATCTGCAGTATTGAGTTCGGCGCTGTGGAAATCGACGATTAACGAGCTTCAAAGAAAAACGCCGACCGCTTCATGCAGCCGGCTTACACGCAGAAAGCCGCCGTCCGAGGCGGCTTTTTGTGTGGATTGACATAACACTACTGGATTTATAGTAAGCTCCTTAATTTATCAATAGCTTTCCTGTCCTGTTCCAATATCTCCCCTGCGATTTTTCTTGATTGATCATCCAATTCGCCCCTTAAAACCTTTTCAGCGGCGTTCACTCCCTTGGTTTCACCGGCGATCGCCTTTTCAACGATCTCCGCTGTATCGACCTTATCACCCAGGCCCATATTGAGCTTCATTTCGGACATTTTTCCTTTCATCCCAAGGTTTTCCTCGGGCTTTCCCCCCATATCCTGGATATAGCCTGCCAATTTCTCAATGTTATCCCTGTGCTGCTTTTGAACCTCCTGAAAACAATCCTTGACCTTTTCGTCTTCGACTCTGAAGATGAAATTGTTCAAGCTCTCCACAGCCATATATTCTCCTTGCAACAACCGGTTGAGGGATTCGATGGTCTTGGTGTCAGCCATTCTCTTTGCCTCCTTTCATATATGAATCATCGCTATACAAGTTTATTTTCCCACCGGAACAAAATCGAATACGGTTAAAAGTATCCATAGAAAATCTTGAAAAACCATCACACAAATATATCCTTTTTAATATCATGTACTATATACTACTTGATTGCATATTTTGATATAAAGGAAGTAGTTCACAATGGGAATCAAACAGACCGATCTTGACGAAGACCCGGCCGTCGCTCCGGTTCCCTCCCAGACCCATACCCATGAATTCCTGGGAAGCACCATGCTGGCAGGTCCGGAAGGACTGATCCATAATCACCGATTTGCCGGCGTCACCAGTGAAGCGATTCCACTGCCCGGTGGCAATCATAAGCATGGTTTATTGACAAATACGGATTTTGTTTTCGCCCATCTTCACGAGATAACTGCCGAGACCGGCCCTGCCATCCCTGTGTCTGAAAACAGGCATGTACACTTTGTACAAGGCACAACGACCTTAAACCGGGGCCATACCCATAATTTCATCTTTGCAACTCTGATCGACAGCCCGTTAGAGAATAGCTGATCCCCTATACTCCCTGTCCATGACAGGGAGCGGTCGCAAGAAGAAAACCAGGAGGCGATGCATATGAGAACCCGGTATCATTCCCATAGCCTTTGTGGCCCCACATCCTATAATGACGGGCATCTTCATCATTTTGGCACAGTGACGGAAATCGCCCCCAGTGGCGTGCCCCACACTCACCGATTCCGTGGTGCCACATCTTATATCGATGGCCACACCCATCAATTCTTCTCGGAGACAGGACCTGCCGTCATGGCTGAAAATGGCGGGCATTATCATGCGTATCGCGCAATCGCTCAATTTGCCGATGGCCATACCCATCGAATGCAGGGTTATACAAGCGTTGACTGATGCCCAAGCCCAACCGGTATATCCCAAGAGCTTTTTTCTTCTTGGGGGCTGCCGCTACATACATCCCTTCATTCATTCAATCTGATCCAATTCAACCAATTCACTAATTCTCCAAAAATCCTGAAATACTGCGAGCTACTCAAAATGCTTATATACACAAAAAAACGAAGGCTAATCTCATCGTTAACCTTCGCAATCGAAAAGGTGGGATATGGGACATATCATCATAGGTTTTTCTGGTTTATCATATGCAGCTTTAGGTTTTTTTGATATCAAATAATAACACATAAAAAGCGTTTTGCATATGATATGGTAGGCGGATACATTAACCAGCTATGACTAATAGAAAGTGAGGTGAGAATATGGGATACGGGTTCAAAGGCGGTCGCGATGAAGGTACTGAATTACTATTCTTCTTCCTGCTCTTAGTCATACTATTCATGCCATATGGCAAATTCTTCGGTGATGGTGACGAACTATTATTCTTCTTCCTGCTTCTGGTTATCCTCTTCATGCCATTTGGTTCAAGGTTTGGTGCATACGCAGCAGAAGAATAACCAGCGCTAAAACTAAAAAGGGGAAGTGCAGGCCCGCGCCTCATCTTCCCCTATTTTCTTTTGACGGTTTTTCATGTTTGTATTCCTGATCATTGATTTTGATCCTCGATTCACAGATTGTTTTTCTACTTTCGAGCATACAGAGTCATCTGCCCCTACATTCTATCGGCAAACCTTGCTCATGGCCGGTAAAGGGTAGGGCGGACGAGCCTATCCATCCGCCGGAAATAAAAAACTGATGTTTGCAAATGATTTACAAACATCAGTCTATCTTTACAAATGGCGTGCCTGGCAGGATTCGAACCTGCGACCTTTTGATTCGTAGTCAAACACTCTATCCAACTGAGCTACAGGCACATATTCTGTTTCTTGCGTTGCTATATTATTTTAGCTCAATGGAACAGAAATGTCAACTGTAAATAAGTGTGAGTTGAAGTGATATATTATCAATCCAAATCAGGACAGAGTATCCGGCAATGATAAGATCCAACATTATTTACATAATGTGACACCATATTTCTCTGAATAATGGTTACACTAAATATTGACTCGCTCTTCAAGACCTTTTTATAATCGAGGTTTTGTAGGGCGATTTCAATAGACAGGACAGGGGTGGCCTCCCTGTCCTCTTGTCTGTCCGGCCGTTTCTTCTCCGGCTTGACACAAAAGGGAAATGAATTATGCTTAATTATATGTAACTGTGGAATATTATGCGAAAAATTTAAATTTCTATACCCTTCATCAGGAAATCTTCGTTAAATGAAAAAGAACAGGCCAGCAATCAGCCCGTTCCATTCAGGAAATTTAGTCAAACTCAGTAGATATCATGTCATAACACTCTTCACAAAATCCATTGTACATTTTGGAACACTCAGGACAAACATAGCTGCCGCAGTCCAAACAGTTCTGCATCGTTCTGGAATCCAGGGTTCCACCGCAGGATGAACAAGTGACTCTTGACATACGATTCCCTACCTTTCCCTTTTTTGTGACCGTTTCCTTATATAGTCATTTCCCAAATGTGAGGTTTTTACTCATCAAAATGTAATCTATATCACATCTTTTCTCTTTTCCTTCCTTTATAATTGAATCATGAAACAAGGATAGAACGGTATTAGAAAATTTCGTTTTTGAAAGGAAGATGATCATGATTCGTAAAATCGTTCATATTGATGAGGAAAAATGTGACGGCTGCGGTCTCTGTATCCCCTCCTGTGCCGAAGGAGCCATTCAGATCATTGACGGCAAGGCACGGCTTGTCGGCGACAGATACTGCGACGGACTGGGAGCCTGTCTTGGAAACTGTCCTCAGGACGCCATTACAATTATTGAAAGGGAAGCGGATGAATTCGATGAGGAAGCTGTAAAAGAACACCTGGAAAACCTCAACAAAGAGAATACTCCTGCTTCAAGACAACAAAGTGCCCCCCGACATGCCCACGGCGGATGTCCGGGAAGCAGGATGAGAACCATCCAGTCAAATACACCCTCCAAGCCGGCGACGGCATCCGGCTCCGAAGACGTGACGGTCCATATTCGACCTCAATTGCAGCAGTGGCCTGTACAGCTTCATCTGGTACCTGTTCAGGCGCCCTACTTCGAGGATGCGGACCTATTGGTAGCTGCCGACTGCGTCCCCTTTGCCTACGCGGATTTCCATCTGGATCTCCTAAAGGGTAAAAAGGTACTGGTCGGATGCCCCAAGCTGGATGATCTGGACGCCTATATAGAAAAACTTACTGAAATCTTCAAAAGAAACAACATTCGCAGCATTACAGTAGCCTTCATGGAAGTACCCTGCTGCTCAGGAATGGTTTATGCAGTCAACGAAGCCCTATCCGCATCCGGAAAAACGATTCCACTGAACCTGGTAAAAATCAGCCTGGAGGGTGAAAAAATATAAAGAGGGATGATCATCCCTCTTTATTTCTTTTCCTGAAGCTGCATATTCAGCTTCACCTCTCCGATGGCCGTCTGCACCTTCAGGGCAATGATAGGTATCGTTGATTGGGTATCAAGGGTCTCTCCGCCCCCCACGATGACCCGGGGCGGCGAAATATCACAGGTCATCCGGCGTTTGGAAAGACCGGTGACTGCATTGCCGCTGATAATGTTGGCAATTTCTCCTAAAGCGGAGGTCACAAAGCTATCCACTTCAGGAAAGTCCATGCCACTCATGATTTTAACCATTTCCAGGGTAGTTTCCTTTGGAAAGCGATAGAGGATCTCTCCTTCGATATCGCCCGTTATGCCAATTACGATGTTGACCTTGTCTTCCTCGTCTGCGATATGGTGCAGAAGTTCGGGAGAACCGGCCTTTACCTCCAGATCCAGCAGCAGCTTGAAAACCTCACTGGTAGCCAGATAAAAAGGAGTATAAATGCTCTCTGTCATCCTCGGTCACCTCCCTCTCTTCTGCCTGGATCATTGGCATACTGGGCAATCTTCTGATCCATTGCTGCCACATGGTTAATCAGCCATGCCAGGAGCTTGCCGGCAAACTGCTGGATGATTTCCTCATTATAGCCTTCCTGCTCATATCGCTTAGCAACATTATTCACATACTCCATCATCTCCTGATGGATTTCACGGTGTTTCTCATAGCCGGGATAGCCGATTTGCTTTTGGTATTCTTCCTCATCCCCAAAATGAATGATGACATAGTCCTTCATAAAAAGAAGGGTTTCATTGACCTTTTTTAATTTTTCTTCCCACTTACCCTCTGAGCGCAGGGTTGTCACAAAATCAGTGACCCTGCGAAAGAGCTCTTGGTGCTGATCGTCAATGAGGGGAACACCAATCCTATACTTCTCCTTCCAAATCATTAGCGAACTCCTTTCATATGGAATTGTTCAGGTGCGGTAAAAGTCCGATGGGTAAAAAACTCCCTATCTAATCATCGTAATTTTATCGCATTTCTTTAATATGAAATCCATTGAAGTCAGGGAATCTTTTCTCAATTCATTGATTTTGTTTCCACTGGAAGCAAAAAAAACTCCGAAATCGTTGTCATAGAACGATTTCGGAGTTTTTATCATCATGGCGGAGAAGGAGGGATTTGAACCCTCGCGCCGGTAACCCGACCTACGCCCTTAGCAGGGGCGCCCCTTCGGCCAACTTGGGTACTTCTCCACTTTCACCAAGGCCATTTTATGAAGCCTCATATCCCGATGGTCTATAACCATCGTTTGTATTCGTTTTTCTCAGAATAGGCTTGCAAAGCCCAAAGCTTTCAAATGGCGGAGAGAGAGGGATTCGAACCCCCGGTGCCTTTCGGCATCACTGGTTTTCAAGACCAGCTCCTTAAACCACTCGGACATCTCTCCTCACGGAATGATGCAATCCAAACGGGAAAATTGGATTTCGTGAAGATAAATAAGATCTCCACTCCCTCTCCAATTGACACTTCAACAGTATATCAAAAACCATGATAGATGTCAATATAGATCACGGTTGAAAATAGTGGGAGAACAGAGAAGGAAGTACTTCCTTCTCTGTTCCTTTCAGTTCTTTTTTAGCCCCTCAAGGCTTCTGGATCTTCTCTACGCCCATGTAAGGAACAAGGACTTTGGGAATGAGAACCGAGCCGTCCTCCTGCTGATAATTCTCCAGGATCGCAGCCACCGTTCTGCCAACGGCTATGCCTGAGCCATTGAGGGTATGAAGAAATTGAGCCTTTTCTCTGGGACCGGGTCGGTATTTGATATTCGCCCGTCGAGCCTGAAAATCCTCAAAATTGCTACAGGATGAAATCTCAACATAACGGCCGTAGCTCGGCATCCATACCTCCAAATCGTAGGTTTTGGCCGATGAAAAGCCCAAATCCCCGGTGCAAAGGAGGGACACGCGATAGGGAAGCTCCAATTTCTGCAAAATGCTTTCCGCATCCCTGGTCAATTTCTCCAATTCCTCATAGGAATCCTCCGGACGGGTGAATTTCACCAATTCTACCTTATTGAACTGGTGCTGACGGATCAAACCCCGGGTGTCCCGACCGGCTGAACCGGCCTCGGCACGAAAACAGGCGCTGTAGGCACAGTGGTAGATGGGCAATTGATCCCCGTCCAGGATTTCCTCCCGGTACATGTTCGTCACCGGAACCTCAGCCGTTGGAATCAGGAAATACTCCGTATCGGCCACCCGGAAGGCATCCTCCTCGAACTTGGGAAGCTGCCCCGTCCCAATCATGCTCTTTCGGTGGACCATGTAGGGAGGAAAAACCTCCTCATAACCGTTTTCTTTGGTATGGACATCCAGCATGAAGCTGATCAAAGCCCGTTCCAATCGAGCGCCCAGGCCCCTATAAAAGGTAAACCTTGACCCGGTGACCTTTCCTGCCGTCGCAAAATCCAGAATACCCAGCTCTTCCCCAATATCCCAGTGGGCTTTTGGGGAAAAGGAAAATTCCCTGAGCTCCCCCCAACGTCTGACTTCCTGATTGTCTTCGTCACTCTTCCCTACCGGCACACTTTCATGGGGAATGTTGGGAATGGTGAGCAGGATTTCCTCCAGCCTTTCATCGATCTCCCGTACCTGTTCATCCAAATCCTTAATATGCTGGGACACCGTTCTCATTTCGCTCTTCAAGGCTTCTGCATCCTGCTTGGCCTTTTTGAGGCGGGCAATTTCCTGAGAGACTGTGTTACGTCTGTTTTTCAACTGCTCTGCTTCCATCAAAGTGCGTCTACGCTTTTCATCCAAGGCGAAGAACTCTTCCAGATTCACCTCCTGGCCACGATTGGCCATAGCTGTCCGAAGCTCCTCAGGATTGGATCGGATTCTTTTTATATCCAGCATGATTACGGTACACCTCCGTCAAAAATATATCATACCAAAATAAACAAAACCCCCATCCCTACAATAGGGACGAGAGTTATTCCCGTGTTGCCACCCCGCTTGACCGGAACATCTTCCGGCCCACTCCAATGAGATAACGGATCACCCGGCAAGGCCTACTCCAAGCTTTCAGCCCGCAGCTCAGGGATGGATTCCTCATGGAGGACTTATCGATTTCCACCTGCCATCGACTCTCTGAAAAGCCTGCCATGAATACTATTTCCCATCATCGCCAATGTATTTCCTATTATTATATACCAGCCATGCCCTGATATGCAAGGGCGTTTTCATTTGAAAGCAAAATGCCTCTTTCCGGAGAATAGAGGTATATTTTCCTTTGAATGGGGTAACCATCATAATGACAAGCTACTCATCCATATACTATAAAAAATGGTCCAAATAGGAGGCTTTATGATGATCAAGAAGGAAGAAACGATCAAGACCGACTCTATAAAATCCAGTCGAAAAGGCACCTTCAATCCGATCGATCAGCTGGAACTCTGGGGGCAACTGGCGGATATGAAAGAGATCGATTACCGCAATAGCCTGGCCATTGCCAGCATTATTGAAGTACTGCTGGACAAACGCATCATTACCCGGGAAGACATTGCCAATAAAGCGGCCATTTTGGACCGGATAGCCTCTGAAGAACAAGAAGCCGAAAAGAAAAGCCTGTAGTTGGTATACCCTCTCATATTCTCTTTCTTTATAGGATCTCCTGCAGCAATATGCCCTTCTCTTCCAAAACCTTACTTATGCGATCAAGAATTTCCTCGTCCTCCGCTTCCACCGTATGCAAGTGTACTCCTCCCGTCAGAGAGGACAGAGGCTCTGCTTCTTCCTCCTTCAATCTCCGCATAAAATCCCGGACCCCGGCAGGAGAGGACAGCATAAGATTCCCCTTATATTCTCCATAGATGGGATGTTCTACAATGACATCCACCACCTTACCTCCCAGGTCCACAATGGTGTTTAATTCCTCTTCCAATTCCTGAAGGCCGTGGTGTTTGCAGGCGAGCATCCTCCTATATGGCTGATGGAGGAGGATCCTGGGCACCATATAACCCTGGGGTGTAGCCAGAATATTTTCCCCAGCCGCCCTTAAGATGGCCACATCCTGCACAATGACCTGACGGCTCACCGAAAAAAGACCGGCCAAATCCGATCCTGTAATGGGAACAGGAGATTCTTTGATTTTCTTAAGAATGGCTACACGTCTTTCTTTGGCGTCCATATGCAACACCCTCTGTAAAAATCTAGCAATATTATAACATGGTTGGCTCTATTCTTCAACTTGAAAATAAGGACACCGCATTTGGAGAACCAGATGCGGTGCCGAATATCTTCTGATTTTTTATAGTCTCTCTTTTATGGATCTTTTATGCCGTCAGTTCCTGTAAAATCCGATCAAATTCAGCCTTTGGCCTTGCGCCTACCATGCGGGCCACCTCTTGCCCATCCTTGAAGAAAAGAATGGAGGGAACACCCATCACTCTGTATTTCATGGCAGTGGAACCGGCCTTATCTACATCCAGTTTAGCAATCTTGGCCTTTCCTTGATATTCCTCCGCCAATTGGTCGATAATAGGGGATATCATCCTGCAGGGACCACACCACTCTGCAAAGAAGTCCACCATGACCACTCCCTTATGGTCGATAACCTCCTCCTGAAAATTCCTGTCATCCAAGTATACCAATTCTCCAACCATTTTTCGAACCTCCTTATGATTTTACTCCTCCAACAATCGCTTTTATTTGCTCATCTATTCTTTAATATTATAATATTTCGATATATGGATTTTGTCAACCCCTTTTTTAAAATTTTTTCCCTCTGCTTATCCTTTTTTATGGAATTGATTGGCATAAAAAAAAGTACCGTGTGAAAAATATGAATAGCAATCATTGGAAGGAGGCCAAAGGCGATGGCATCTGACAGACACGGTATATTCCGCACAAAAAAACCCGGGAGGGGAAGCCGCTTTCTCCTGGCCCTGATACTGCTGATGCTGACAGGAGCGGGAGCTTATGGCTGGATTCGAGGATTTTTGCCCCTTTCCTGGATTCCGGAAGAGGCTGATCCGGAGGCGGCAGGAACACCCATGTCCCCGGCGGCTGCGGATACAGCCGGCCCTCCCCGCGCTCCGGAGGAGAATCGCCCTTTTGTTGCAAAACCGCCCCTCCCTCTGGACGCTCAAACGGAACAACATCTGGCTTCTTTCCGAAAGGAAGCTCAAAAGCTCGCCGAAGCATTTCCTCAAGGCTTTATTCTCAAGGGATCGGGAAATAAAAAAAGGGCTGCCCTCAGCTTCGATGACGGCCCCGATGCCGTCTATACCCCTCGTATTCTCTCCCTGCTGCAGCAGTATGGGGTGAAGGCAACCTTTTTCCTGAAGGGTGAAAGGGTGCAAGAGCATCCCGAGATCACAAAAAAAATCCTGTCCCAGGGTCATGAGATCGGCAACCATGCCTGGTCCCATCCGCGCTTCCAAGAACTGAGCCTTGCGGAGGCAGAGGCGGAAATCCGGCGAACAGAAGACATCATCCAAGGGGTGACCGGGATAAGACCCCGGCTCATCCGCCCTCCCTATGGCATCATGACCGGGAAACAGATAGCCTGTTTTATGGAAAAAGGCTATCGGATCATCGACTGGTCCATTGACTCCATGGATTGGTACAGCCAGGATGAAGAGCTGATCTTTACAGCCGTCACAGAGGTCCTCCACAACGACGCCATTATCCTGATGCATGCAGCAGAAGGTAAGGAAGGTCGGGAAGGCACCATTCAGGCGCTGGAACGGCTCCTTCTCCATTTTCAAGAGAAGGGGATCGAGCCGGTTACCGTCAGTCAGCTGCTGGAAGATGAAAAAATGGATTAAAGCTTCTCCTGGATACGTTGAAAACTCTCTTCCGCCCGGGAAAGATCCTCCGTCGTTATCTCTTTCTCCTGGTAGCGTACCTTATGATAGGCATGGAATAAGGCATTCTCGCCATCACCCAGCATGTCCATTGCTTCCTTCGCTGTTGTCGACTTTGTAACAGGGTAGGAGCGCTGCCGCATTTTTTCCATGGTATCCCGAAACATTTTTCTGATTTTCCCTTCAGGAGTGGCAGCATAGAGGGTCCGGCGAAAGACACCCACCGCTTTTTTACCCTTCTCCCTAAAGAAACCGAAAAGATGGATGTCGGGGTTAACAGCCTCTTTGCTTTCCAGAGGATCTTCCTCCTCTTGGGCGGTATAACGCCGCAGCAGGCGGATCACAACAATCCCTAAGACCAGGAAAAGCAAAACAATCAGGGCGATATTGATGTAAGGCCAGAGATTTAGACCGGAAGCCTTGTCCTCTACGGTCCTTTCCATTTCACCTATCTGATCCTGGAAGGAGTCGGTCATATACTCCGGCGGTTCGATCCATTCTTCCACCTTTAACTTGGATGCCGCTCCCCCGGCGAGATATGCAAGGGGTGTCAGGATGTAGAGTAGAATCCTCACAACCACATGGCGATAAAACAGCAAAAGGGCTCCGATGATCCAGTCTCGGACGCCTGCCAGAACAAGCCCGGCTGCTAGGGTCGCCGCCATCATCATCCCTGGGACCGTCTTGTTCCGATGAGCGGTCAGGAGAATGAGCAAGGCCGACAGCAAAAGATACAGACCGAAGCATCCATAAATCAGTCCTTTGGAATCGGGGAATGCCAAGGCGCTGAAGGAAAGGATAAAGAGACCCGGTATCAGGTATTTTCCCTCCATCAATTCGCTCAATCGATAAGCCGACGATATGGCAGCCCCCGCAATCCATACCACCATGGTCACCAGAGCAAAGGCGATCCTCATCAGAAGGTTCTGGTGGGGAATCAGCAATAAGGCGACTCCCCAGGCGCTTCCCAGGGAGAGGATGAAGATAAAGCCCTTTCCCCATTTTCCCCACCGATCCAAAAGGTAGCTGAGAAGCTGGACGAAGAAAACCATCAAACACCAGCTGCCCACTGCCAGGGCAAAGCCGGATACGCCCAAACCGGAAAGGAAAACAGGGCTGATCCAGGGAATGAAGCACAACAGATAATTAAAGAAAATGAGGCTTTTGATTAGGCTGTTTTTAATCATGAATTTTCCCCTCCTTTATGGATACGGGAAAAATGGGCAAATCCATTGAATCCTTCCATCGCTCGGCCTCCTGACCCAGGGCAAGAATACGGAAATTTTTAACCCTGGCCTTCAGGGTATGAAGGCTGCGCTCAATCTCATCATTCATATAGCCCGTTATGAGCACCACATTCCCGTCCCCGTCAAAATATCCCGAATGATTCTCCAAAAAATGGGGCAAGTTTTGGGAGTGGAAATTCACCAAGCGGGCAAGGCATTCATAGAGTTGGTCCACTCCATGATAGAGATCCGCCGGCAGGGCCAGAACCTGACCCCTGTAGCCGATGCAGCCTCCGTTGGCAAAAAGTCCGATCTGAAATCCCTCCTGGGCAGCGGCATGGACCATCGAAGCAGCCACACGGATAATATCCTCTGCCAGTTCAACATCCATTCCAATCCATATGGAATCCGAAGTCTGGAGATTAATGATGATGGAGAGTTCATTGGAAGCGGTATAATCATAGGTCCTGGTTTGCAAAGCCTGATATTTTGCGGTTTTTTTCCAGTCAATGAAGCGGATGTTGTCTCCCGGTTGGTAATCACGGGTGCCAGACGGGAAGAAGTAATCCTCCAGAATCCACCGACGGACAAAGGTATCTCCGAACAGGCTCTGGGGAATGGCCAGGATTTGGTGCAGGGCATATATCCGAGGATAGACCAGCAAAGTGCACCATCCTTCTACCGGAAGGGAATGGCTATCCAGCAAGAGGGCATCTGCATACCGAAATCCGGACAATCGGACTTGATGGACTCCCCTGCGCTTGGCGATGAAGGGGTACTTCCGTATCACCCTTTGAAACCAGATCAGGGATGACTTCCGGCTGATGAATCGATGCCCTTTACGGGGCGAAGAGTCCTTTTCAGTAAACTCCAGCTCCTCGGGCGCCTGAATCTCCGTTGAAATCATAGGAAAGGGCAGTAAACCCTTATTGGTGACGGTCTCTTTGATGATCAGGGACTCCCCTTCCCCCAACCGGATGGGCTCCGCCTCAAGCTGATAGGAGATCCCCCGTATCTTGTCAGGTGCATATATTTTTCGTTCCAGCCAAATGGCCAGTAAAATCCCTACACTGATCCAGATTAATTCCATATCATCAAACCCCTGTTAGATTCTTTGAGCCTTCATATATATCGCAGCACATCCCCAGCCCTGGATAAACGGGCTTTAGCCGGCTCAAGCTGAAGAGAGATGATCAGCTGTCAAAAAGATAAGAATAAGATTAAAAGAGACAAAAGATCTTGTCTCTTTTAATCTTATGAAAGGGCATATCCTTCCCTTACATCCTATTCTCTTTTCTGCCACCGTATTACCGGGCATTGAGATGCTTAAGGATTGCATTGAGATAGCCATAGCTCTCTGCTGCAATCGCCACCACATCTTCCAGACCGAATTTATCCTTGATATCATCGGCCCAGGCATCATTGGGATTGGATACATTGGCTCCGATCACTTCCAAGCTGAGGGCACCGTCGTATCCGCTTTCTACAATCACCTTCAAGTAGCTGTAGAGATCGATATCTCCGCGTCCGCATATCTGCAAACGGGGTTTACCCGGACCTTGATCCCGTCCCAAACAATCCCGGATATGTATGTGCTTCACATGGGAT
Organism: Clostridia bacterium; assembly: GCA_050952525.1. GTDB lineage: Bacteria > Bacillota > Clostridia > Christensenellales > JBMNLC01 > JBMNLC01. Next base: position 46,567 of record JBMNLC010000013.1, read on the forward strand.
GCCATTTTTGGGAAGACCTCATGGGCATTTTCACCGTTCCGATGAAGATGGCTGGGGTCCAGGTTCACACCCAGATATGGAGAAGAAACCATATCCAGCATCCGAAGGGTAGTTTCCTCATCATGGATAACGGATCCTACATGGGGTTTGACGTTTAAATTCACCTTGTATTTCTCCGCTTTCTCGAGAAGGATCTTCAGCTTACGGATGACTTCCTGAAAATCCTCTTCACTACCGGTTTTGCCGCCGGAACCTACGTTCACATTGGGAATGCCCAAATGCGCTGCCGCTTGAAACGCTTTCTCCATACGATCTTCATCCAGAAGGACTCCCGCTTCCGTTCCGGTGAACTTTAGGCCATACTTCTCATTAATGGCCAAGAGCTCATCTGCCTGCTCTTTCCAATTGTCCAGCACCAGGTGCTCTGCCATCCTGGGCAGGGCTGCAATTTCGATGCCGTCATAACCGGTGGAAGCGATATAACGAGCAACTGTCTCGTAATCGAAACCTCCAAACAAGACAGAATTCACACTAAGTTTGATCATGGGTCCATCTCCTTTCTGTATATATCCATCTTTATTATATCAGAAATATATCCTGAGGGGAAATGGCAATAACGGCCACGCTTACATCCTCTCCGGAGCTTCAATGCCCAAAAGTCCCAGTCCTGTCTTGATCACTGTCCTGACCGCATCCACCAGGACCAGTCTCGCCTTCTGGACCTTTGGATCTTCATCCAGGATCCTGTGTTCATAGTAGAATTTATTGAAGGCTTGGGCGATATCCACAACATGGCGGGTAATCAGGGATGGCTCATTCCGGTGACAGGCTTCCCTGACCACCCCGGGAAACTGCTCCAGAAGACGGATCGTTTCCTGGGCTTCCTGATCGGTCAAGTGATGATAATCCACTTCTCCCGCCAGATCCAGCTCCGCCCGTGCCAGTACGCTACAGGAGCGAGCATGGGTATATTGAACATAGGGGCCGGTTTCCCCATCAAAGTTCAGCATACGATCCCATGAAAATACGATATCCTTGATCCGATTGTTGCTGAGATCGTTGAAAATGACGGCACCTATTCCCACCTTTTTGGCCACTTCTTCCTTATTCTCAAGATCGGGGCTTTTCTCCTCAATCAGTTCCAAGGTTTTCTCAATCGCCCGGTTCAGGACATCCTCCAGGAATACCACCTTTCCTTTTCGGGTGGAGAGGGCGCCGTCCTCCATGCTCACCATGCCGAAGGCGACATGGACCAAATCCTTGGCCCAATCATATCCCATGAGCTCAATCACCTTGAACCACTGCTGAAAATGGAGATTCTGTTCATAAGCCACCACGTACAGGCATTTATGGAAGTTATAAGTATCCTTCCGATACAGGGCGGCAGCGATATCCCGGGTAGCATACAGGGAGGCACCGTCCGACTTAAGAATCAGACATGGAGGCAGGTTGTATTCCTCAAGGTCCACCACATAGGCTCCCTGGCTCTCCTTTAAAAGGCCCTTTTGCCTCAGTTCTTCCACTACCCGGTCAATCTTACCGTTATAAAAGCTTTCCCCGGCGTAGGAGTCGAATTGAACTCCCAGGAGGTCATAAACTTTTTGGACCTCCTTCAGGGTGATTTCCTTGAACCAATTGAAGATGGACAGGGCTTCCTCGTCTCCATCCTCGATCTTCTTGAACCACAAGCGGCCCTCATCCTCCAGGCTCGGATCCTTTTCTGCCTCTTCATGGAACTTCACGTATAGCTGCAAAAGTCCGTTAATGGATTCCTCTTCAACCTTTTGTTTATCTCCCCATTTTTTATAAGCCGCGATCAGCTTACCAAACTGGGTTCCCCAGTCACCAAGATGGTTGATACCCACACATTTGTATCCCAGAAATTCATAGATTTTGTACAGGGCATTGCCAATGGCTGTGGAGCTGAGATGACCGATATGAAAGGGTTTGGCAATATTGATGGAGGAATAATCGATGCAGATAGTCTTGCCTTCCCCCTCCCTGGAAGAGCCGTAGTGTTCCCCTTCCCTGCGGATAGCCTCCAGTACCTCCTCGGCAAAAATGGCTTTATCGATAAAAAAATTCACATAGCCGCCCACGGGAACGACCTGGTTTAAAAAGTCCGGCCGCTCAAGCTTCTCCGCAATATCGGTAGCGATCATCTGAGGGGATTTTCGCATCTGCTTGGCCAGCTTAAAGCAAGGGAATGCATAGTCACCCATCTCCGGATTCGGAGGAATCTCAATCATCTCCAGGACCTCCGCCTGAGACAGCCCCGCCAAAGGGCTGATTTTTTCTGCAATTACCGTTTTAAAATCCATTCAAAAACGCTCCTCGTCCATATTTATTCGATCTAAGTAATATGTATCATTATTTAAGTAAATATATCATAGAATTCTCCAGCTATCAATCCTATCATACTCCCGACCTTTCAGTCAATAAACAGTTCACGACAATTGATCTTCGATATGGAAAGGGTTATAATTTTCCTAAACTGACAAAAACGGAGGGATCGGATATAAGATGAGACCCAATAAACTGCCTGGGAATAATTTTAGAACCATTGGATTCTACAGCTTATTATTGAGTATCTTTGGCATATCCTCCAACGCTACCACCATTCTCTTGCTGGCAGGTATCGATGAATTCTACGACCAAGTCCTCTCCTACGGTTTCACCATAGGAGCTTTCATCATTACCCTGGGCGGTTCTCTGATGCTGATAGCCCGCAATAGATACGGCAAAGCCGTTGTACGGATTGGAGCTGGCATCATCCTCATCGCTGCGGGCATTCACTCTGTCTATTCGATTTCCGGAGCGATCATAACCCTGATTTTTGGCATTCTCCAAATCATTATAACCGGGTTTGCACGTTTCGAAAAAAGGAACTAAGTTGGATATAAAAAGAGGGCATCGATATGCCCTCTTCCGTTTTCTTCCTGCGATTTACAAGTTCTCATTTTTCAGTGCATCCAATATATTTTCATTTCGGATTTTACTCATCGAATACATCATGCTTACAAATACCACGAAGAAGACGCTGAAGACACTGATTAAAATGCCTTTTACAGGCAAGTAAAAGCCCATTTCTACACCTTGATCAACGCTCCTGTAGATCAGATAGCTAATGAACAATGAAACCGGAAGACCGTAGAGCAATGCTTTCAGTCCATAAAATATACATTCAAAGTTCAGCATCCTGTTAAAGCTCCTATCCGTCATGCCCACTGACTTTAACATGGCAAATTCGCGTCGTCTCAGGTTGACGTTTGTGGATATGGTATTAAACACATTGGCTATGGTGATCAGGGATATCAGGACGATAAAGCCGTAGGAAAATACCGATATAATCGTGATAATATTTCTGCTGCTCTGTATGATTTGAGCTGTATTGGTAAGATTTGAAGCAGAATAGCCTGCGTTATTCAGAACATCCCTTATATCTTCCTCCGCTTTAAACGGCTCCTTTGAAGCAAAATACATCGTAATGATGGCATGCTTAAGGGGGTGTTCCGGAATAACATTGGGCATTGAATCATAATCCATAATGAGCATCATGACCCCATTCCAAGCGTAATCGCTAATGCCAAAAGGTGCCGTATCCGCAAAGCCTGCCACCGTCACTTCGGTCTGTACCGGTTTTTGATCGATATAAAACTCTATCGCTACTGACTCAACTGATCGATCTTTAAGAATACTGGAATTGATATATTTCTTCGCTTCATAGTCATAGTAGTGCTGTTTGTCGATCATAATTCCTGCAGGCCGAGTCGGATCATTGAATCGTGCTTCTTCCAGACCAAGCTCCTGAATATATTTCATAAAGGTATCATGATCGACACCGTGTATTTCAACATGGACAGGAAGGTCTTCACCGTCTTCTAAGTCCGTATATGCATCTAACCTCTCATTATAAAAGGTCTCATCCAGCTTTTCTTTGGGCAAATATACGTTGGTATAGACGGTCGTAACAATTGAACCGTTCTCTATCGTGCTCAAGGCCATAATATCTTCATACAATTGATTGATCGATTCCTTCGGCTTGTTTTGCATGAAGTGGTAAGAAATATCATGCTTGTAATCTTCGTATACATTCACCACAGAATCCCTTAAATACATGGAAAAAGCCGATGCGGATATGAACAATACAACGCTGATGAACAAAGATACAACGGTGTTTCGATAGCGTTTTTTATTTCTTTTCATGTTCTTTAAGGCTAAATCCCCTTCCAGCCCAAATAGTTTTCTGGTCATCCATGAAGTTTTCACCTGCTTTGCTTTCAGCTGAATATCCGGTGCTTGTCCGATGGCCTCAATGGCCGATATCTTTGCACTGCGTCGGGCCGGAATGTGGGCAGATATTAAAATCGTAACCATCGCTGTGATGGCTGCAACGACGATAGAAGGAACGGAAACCGTCATGGTAAAGGCAACAGCTACATCGGCGCTAATTAAGCTTGCAAATAAATCCTCCATAAAATAAAGGGTTACACGGATACCCACAAGACCCGCCAACACCCCTAAGGGAATACCGATCAAAGCCAAAGCAAAGGCTTCAAAGATGACGGAATGTCTGATCTGCTTTGATGTGGCACCGACACTTGAAAGCAGGCCAAACTGCTTTGTTCTCTCGCTGACAGATATGCAAAAGGAATTGTAAATCAGGCTGATAGAACCCACCATGATGAGTACAATGAGTATCGCCCCTAAGCTATATAAGACCGCCTTAAAGTTGTCATGCCGGCTGATACCCATGTAACGCAACACATCACTGTTTTCTTCCAACTGCTCCAGGCTTATTTGTTCCGCTTCAGCTATTTCATTAGTTATTCGATGGATTTTGAGGGGGTTTTTCACTCTAAAATAAACACTTAGATTATCATTGTCAGATTGACCTCCATCTGCCATCCCACTGAAATGATTGAGCGTAATGATCGTATATCCCGGGGCTGTATAACCCTCCAGTCTATAGGATAATCGTTTCATGATTCCAACAACGGTGTAGGATCTTGTTTCATTTACTTCCAGTCTTTCTGAAACCCCATCCTCTGCTTTGACAAAACTATCTTTTTGACCAAGAATCATACTGTCTTCCGATATCCTCTGTCCGATATCGAGCTTTAACGTATCTCCTAATTGATATGCCACACCGCCGTTGGTATGAATATGTTCAGAAATAACTACCTCATTTTCATTTTGAGGCAATCTTCCTCTTAGCAAATGGATCGGTAACATATCAAAGGCCTCTTTGTCTAACTCCAGTAAATAAAGATAAGGCTTGTGTTCATTGGTACAACCTTCCAATAACGAGTACCCTATCTCACGCAACGGTACAGCCTTTTCCACTTCATCCAAATCCTTGATTTTTTCATAATGCTCATAGTGAATATTATGAAAGGCGGCGTGCCAATTCCCTTCCTCTGCAATGGAGAGATTCACCATATAATTCTGCATGCTGGCTATAAGGGTGGTAACGGCTGTGATCATCGCCGCAGACAGAATAATACCAATAATCGTCACGATCGTACGGGCTTTGTTTTTCTTTAAAGACCTCGAAGTGACCTTGTTCATGATATTCACTGTCTGATCACCTCGTCCCTTGAGATCATACCGTCTTCAATGCTTATGATCCGGTCAGCCTGCAGTGCAATGCGTTCATCATGGGTGATGACGATCAAGGTTTGCTTGTATTTCTGATTGTACATTTTTAAAAGTGATATGATCTCTTCACTGTTTTTGCTGTCAAGATTGCCGGTCGGCTCATCGGCCAAAACCAGCGCCGGATTGTTAATCAGTGCCCTTCCTATGGATGCCCGCTGCTGCTGTCCGCCCGACAGCTCATTAGGAAGATGGTTCACTCTATCCTCCAATCCCAAGGTAGTCAGCAATTCTTTTAATTTTGCCTTATCCTCTTTTCGATTATCCAACAGCAAGGGCAGGGTGATGTTTTCTTCCACATTTAAAACAGGGATCAAATTATAAAATTGGTAGATCAGTCCGATTTGTCTGCGCCTGAAAATAGCCAGCTGAGATCGATTCAGGCTATAAATATCTGTGCCGTCAATAAAAACTTTTCCCGATGTAGGGATATCGACACCGCCTATGATGTGTAGCAAAGTCGATTTACCCGAGCCGGACGGACCGATAATTGCAACAAACTGCCCTTTCTCTACACTGAATGATACATCGTTCAAAGCAGTCACCGCTGTATCTCCCTTGCCGTATATCTTCGTCAGCTTTTCGACTCTTAGTATCTCCATAAAGTACCTCCTATGGATTTCCCTTTTTTTCTTTATGGATGATTATAGAACAACAAGATGACAATTCGGTGACAGTTTCGGTGACAAAATCGTCACCTGACCATTCCGGCATCCAGCAATTTTACGCCGACTGCCTGGGATAATCCGCATCAAATAACCGATTTATATAATCGGATAAAAAACGTTGAACCCTGACCGGGCTCACTTTTTACTGTGATATCCCCGCCTTGATGACGGATAATACTCCTCGACATGGCCAGCCCTATCCCTACATTGTCGGGGGATGAATTTTTTCCTTTATAAAAGCGGGTAAAAATATGAGCTAAATCCTCTTTATGAATGCCTACACCGTTATCCTCAATTCGTATTTCTGAATACAAAGGGTTATCCTTTGCTGAAATGTGAATCCGACCGCCCTCAGGGGTATGCTCAATACAATTTTTTAAAATATTGGTTATGGCCTCCGCAGTCCAGTTGATATCACAGTAGATCTTAAACGCTTCTAAGCCATTCTTTGATGCATCCGTACCTGTGTTCATATCTTCAGCCAAAAGCATTTCATATTCTATCCCTTTCAGTTCCATGGATATTAAGAAAGGACTTACGGCTTTTTCAATTAAGCTTTTAACAGCTATATTTTGCTTTTGCATTTCTACCACGCCTGCATCAAGCTTTGATATTTTAAGTAAAGAAGAGACCAGCCATTCGATTCTTCCCAGCTGTTTTTGAATATGGGATGAAAATTCATGACGCTTTTGCTTCGGTAGATTCTCATCGGCCAACAAATCTACCATCACCATCATAGAAGTAAGCGGGGTCTTTAACTGGTGTGAAATATCTGCCATTTGATCGGCCAGGATCTCTTTTTCCCTTTTTAAATGTTCATTATATTGTGAAAGCATAAGGGTGACCTTATAGATTTCGCTTTTTAAAATGCTCAATTCCCCTTCATCATTGTCCCAGATATCCAGTGAATATTCACCGTTACTGATCCTTCTTAAATAGTCAGACAAACGATCAATCTGTTTATAACGGTAATAGGTAAATATGTAAAAAACGGTGCCCAATAAAAAAACAGCAAGCAAAGTCATGATTCCCGCCTGCCTACCCATCAAAAAAGCAACAGAAATTAGGATGATCGATAAACTGACAACAAATATCGTATAGACCTTTATTTCCTTATTTCGAAAAAAAGCCATTTGTTATCTCCTCTTTTATATATTCAATCTACATTCAATCAGAGGATCTGATAGCCCAGTCCTCTTACCGTCTTAATGATTTTCGGATTTTGAGGATCATCCTCTATTTTTTCACGCAAGCGCTTGATGTAAACTGTCAGGGTATTGTCATTTACAAAGTCGCCGGATACATCCCAAATGCTTTCGATCAGCTGATTTCTTGTTAAAACGCGTCCCTCATTGTTTACTAGCGTAAGCAACAATCGATATTCCAATGCCGTTAAGAATACATCGTTTCCGTTCTTGGTAACAGTACCCTTTGTCATATTGACGGAGACATTGCCATAGCGTATTACATGATCATCGTGATATTGTTTTTTCGCTCGACGAAGGACACTTCGAATTCTGGACTGAAGCTCCCGGATCCGAAAGGGTTTTGATATATAATCATCTGCACCGATGTCAAGCCCCATGACAACACTGCCTTCATCATCCCTGGCAGTAATGAATATGACAGGTGTATCGTCCTTTTCTTTGAGTTTTCTGCAAATATCGAAACCGTTACCATCCGGCAGCATAATATCAAGCAATGCAATATCGAATTTCATCTCGTCGATTTTACTCAGTGCAGATTTCGCGTTGTCACAAATTGTTACCTCAAAGCCTTCCTGGCTCAGGGAATATTCCAGCCCTAAGGCAATGGCTCTGTCATCTTCTACTAGCAGTAGTTTCATAAGATCCTCCATGCTCCACAATAGCTCATATTTGTAGGTATTATACATGAAACCATATCAAAAAAAAAGAAAGGATGTCATATTGCTCTAGGGTATTCCTCTGGGGAGGCCAGCCGCCAGCCGCCAGCCGCTAGCCGTTGACCCTAGGGTATGCCTCTGGAGCCTCTCGTTGGGCGTTTTTCGTTGGGCGGAGGGCGGAATCTATGACCTATGGCATTCCTTTGGAGCGTTTTTGGTTTGCGGTTCGCAGTTCGCAGAATTTATCCCAGGGTGTTCAGTCAGGACATAGGTAACAAAAATGGTTCCAGAGATTGTATCTTGAACCTTTACTTGAATGAAATATTGCAGGGGCAGACGACCCTGTCTGCCCGGAATCCTTCGAAGGCCTGCTGAAATCTGCCCTGAAGGAATACCCGGGCAATAAGCGGCTGGCGGTCGGCGGCTGACGGCTGGCCAGACCTTAAAGGAATACCCGGCCAGGGTAAGGATGCGCCAAACGTAAAAAAGAAAGCTCCCGTGCCTTCCGCTCAAGAGCTTTCAATATTTCATTCCGGCAACGACCTACTCTCCCGGGCGGTCTCCCGCCAAGTACCATCGGCGCTGAAGGGCTTAACTTCTGTGTTCGGTATGGGTACAGGTGGAGCCCCTTCGCTATTGTCACCGGAAATATGAACTTTTTCAGCATCCCTTTAGGGTCCGCCGGCCGCCTATCGCCAGCCCGTTTTCTTTGTTCCTTCAAAACTGCACAATGCTCTGATCAAGCCCTCGACCGATTAGTATCAGTCAGCTTCATGCATTACTGCACTTCCACCTCTGACCTATCTACCTTGTCGTCTTCAAGGGGTCTTACTTCCTTTCGAAATGGGAAATCTTATCTTGAGGGGGGCTTCACGCTTAGATGCCTTCAGCGTTTATCCCGTCCATACTTAGCTACTCAGCTGTGCCACTGGCGTGACAACTGATTCACCAGAGGTATGTCCATCCCGGTCCTCTCGTACTAAGGACAGCTCCTCTCAAATTTCCTGCGCCCACGACGGATAGGGACCGAACTGTCTCACGACGTTCTGAACCCAGCTCGCGTGCCGCTTTAATTGGCGAACAGCCAAACCCTTGGGACCTACTCCAGCCCCAGGATGCGACGAGCCGACATCGAGGTGCCAAACCTCCCCGTCGATGTGGACTCTTGGGGGAGATAAGCCTGTTATCCCCGAGGTAGCTTTTATCCGTTGAGCGACGGCATTTCCACTCACAACCGCCGGATCACTAAACCCGACTTTCGTCCCTGCTCGAGATGTCTCTCTCGCAGTCAGGCTCCCTTCTGCCTTTACACTCTCCGAATGATTTCCAACCATTCTGAGGGAACCTTTGGGCACCTCCGTTACCTTTTAGGAGGCGACCGCCCCAGTCAAACTGCCCACCTGACACTGTCCATCCCCTGGTTCACAGCAGAACGTTAGAATTTCAGCAACACAAGAGTGGTATCCCAAGGGCGACTCCCCACATACTGGCGTACATGCTTCCCAGTCTCCCACCTATCCTGTACATGCATTGCCAAAATCCAATATCAGGCTACAGTAAAGCTCTACGGGGTCTTTCCGTCCTGTCGCGGGTAATGGGCATCTTCACCCATACTACAATTTCGCCGGGTCCCTTGTTGAGACAGCGCCCAAGTCGTTACGCCATTCGTGCGGGTCGGAACTTACCCGACAAGGAATTTCGCTACCTTAGGACCGTTATAGTTACGGCCGCCGTTTACTGGGGCTTAAGTTCAGAGCTTCGAGTTTCCTCTAACCCTTCCCCTTAACCTTCCAGCACCGGGCAGGCGTCAGCCCCTATACTTCGTCTTTCGACTTAGCAGAGACCTGTGTTTTTGATAAACAGTCGCTTGGGCCTCTTCTCTGCGGCCTGGTCTCCCAGGCACCCCTTCTCCCGAAGTTACGGGGTCAGTTTGCCGAGTTCCTTAACAAGGGTTCTCCCGTTCGTCTTAGGATCCTCTCCTCGCCTACCTGTGTCGGTTTGCGGTACGGGCACCTCAACACTCCCTAGCAGCTTTTCTCGCCAGTGTGAAATCGACAGCTTCCATACTCTAATTTCTGTCCCCATTAAGACTCAGCCTTTCCAGCAAGCGTACTTCACTACTTGCCAGCATCGTCTCTTGGACGGGGTTGACCAGCACCCCGCTCTGTCTATCCTCCTGTGTCACTGCTTCGGTCAAACGCGCCTCGGTGGTATCGGAATATCAACCGATTGTCCATCGCCTACGACTTTTGTCCTCGGCTTAGGTCCCGACTAACCCTGAGCGGACGAGCCTTCCTCAGGAAACCTTAGGCTTTCGACGACGAAGATTCTCACTTCGTTCTCGCTACTCATACCGGCATTCTCTCTCGTATCCAATCCACTGCTCCTTCCGGTACAGCTTCAGCTCGAATACGATGCTCCTCTACCGCTCTAGAAGTTGGATGTTAGAAGTTAGAAATTAGAACTCTTAACCATGATTGGTTGGCTTCCCTTGCCACTTCTCTATCATGACATTCAATCTTCTCCCTAGAATATCATACTTCTTTGTTAGTTGTTCATGCTGCTGTTCTTCTATATACTTTAAGTCTTTACTCATATCCAGTAATACTTGAACTTCATTGCATGAACCCAGTGCCATCAATAGAAATCTTTTAAATTCCTTCACAGATCTTTTCTTCCCATACCCTTCAGCAATATTCATAGGAATCGACATTGCTGAACGTCTTAATTGACTCCCCATTTCATATCGCTCGTAATTAGGAAACTTCTGTGTGATCTGATGTACTTCGATGGCCAGTTGGTAGCTACTCTGATAAACTTCCAAATCTTTATAACTTCTTATCATCGTTTTCTCCTACCTCTAACCTCTAACATCCAACCTCTAGAACCCATAGCTTCGGTGACAGGTTTGAGCCCCGGACATTTTCGGCGCAGAATCACTAGACCAGTGAGCTATTACGCACTCTTTGAATGAATGGCTGCTTCTAAGCCAACATCCTGGTTGTCTGTGCAATCCCACATCCTTTTCCACTTAACCTGTACTTTGGGACCTTAGCTGATGGTCTGGGCTGTTTCCCTTTCGACAATGAAACTTATCTCCCACTGTCTGACTCCCAACCATCAAGATCTGGGCATTCGGAGTTTGATAAGGTTTGGTAAGCTGTGAGGCCCCCTAGCCCAGTCAGTGCTCTACCTCCCAGTCTCTCGGTTGAGGCTAGCCCTAAAGCTATTTCGAGGAGAACCAGCTATCTCCAGGTTCGATTGGCATTTCACCCCTATCCACAGATCATCCCCGCCTTTTTCAACAGACGTCTGGTTCGGGCCTCCACGGGATTTTACTCCCGCTTCACCCTGTCCATGGATAGATCACCTGGTTTCGGGTCTACAGCATAGAACTTATCCGCCCTCTTCAGACTCGGTTTCCCTGCGGCTCCAGACCTTCAGTCCTTAACCTTGCTCTATACTGTAACTCGCCGGTCCGTTCTACAAAAAGTACGAGGTCGCACCTTTATTGTGCTCCCTCTGCTTGTAAACATAGGGTTTCAGGTTCTCTTTCACTCCCCTCCCGGGGTGCTTTTCACCTTTCCCTCACGGTACTCTTCGCTATCGGTCACCAAGTAGTATTTAGCCTTGGGGGGTGGTCCCCCCTGCTTCCCACAGGATTCCCCGTGTCCCGTGGTACTCTGGATTCCGGCCCGCTCGATTGCCTTTTCGTCTACAGGACTGTTACCTTCTTCGGTCCACCTTTCCAGATGGTTCGACTAAAGCTCTCTCGCCTTACGCCGGTCCGCAACCCCAGTCCGGAAGTTAGAAATTAGATGTTGGTTGTTGGAATCAGGTCAGGCTTCGCAGCCTCCCTTTCCTCTAACTTCAAACCTCTAACCTCTAACCTCCAGACTGGTTTGGGCTCTTTCCCGTTCGCTCGCCACTACTAAGGAAATCGATCTTTCTTTCTTTTCCTCCGGCTACTTAGATGTTTCAGTTCGCCGGGTTCCCTCCGCATCACCTATGGATTCAGTGATGGGTACCTGGGCATTACCCCAGGTGGGTTTCCCCATTCGGACATCTACGGATCAACGCCTGCTTGCGGCTCCCCGTAGCTTTTCGCAGCTTGCCACGTCCTTCATCGGCTCTTGGTGCCAAGGCATCCACCCTATGCTCTTTCTAGCTTGATCTGCCTTGTTACTCTCTCGAAATTGTAGGTCTTCATCCTTTCGGATGATTTTACCCTTTTCGCAGTACTTTACTTCGCATTGTGCAGTTTTCAAGGAACAGTCGAAGTCTCTCTTTCGAGATCCTTCAAAACTAAACAGTGTAGGCAAGAAACGAAGTCTTCTAACATCCGTCTACAGTCTTATGTCTCCATAACTTGTAGACTGGATATCGACCTCGGATACTCTCAAGCTCTTGGCTTGAGCAGTTCTCCTTAGAAAGGAGGTGATCCAGCCGCACCTTCCGATACGGCTACCTTGTTACGACTTCACCCCAGTCATTGGTCTCACCTTCGACAGCTCTCTCCCTTTCGGGTTGAGTCACTGGCTTCGGGTGCTCCCAACTCCCATGGTGTGACGGGCGGTGTGTACAAGGCCCGGGAACGTATTCACCGCGACATGCTGATTCGCGATTACTAGCAACTCCGACTTCATGTGGGCGAGTTGCAGCCCACAATCCGAACTGAGACCACCTTTTTGAGATTCGCTCCGCCTTACGACTTCGCGGCTCTTTGTGATGGCCATTGTAGCACGTGTGTAGCCCAGGACATAAGGGGCATGATGATTTGACGTCGTCCCCACCTTCCTCCGAGTTGTCCCCGGCAGTCTCTCCAGAGTCCCCAACTCAATGATGGCAACTAGAGATAGGGGTTGCGCTCGTTGCGGGACTTAACCCAACATCTCACGACACGAGCTGACGACAACCATGCACCACCTGTCTGCCTGTCCCGTAGGAACATCGATATTTCTACCAACCTCAGGCGATGTCAAGCCCTGGTAAGGTTCTTCGCGTTGCTTCGAATTAAACCACATGCTCCGCTGCTTGTGCGGGCCCCCGTCAATTCCTTTGAGTTTCAGCCTTGCGGCCGTACTCCCCAGGCGGGATACTTATTGCGTTTACTACGGCACAGAAGGGGTCGATACCCCCTACACCTAGTATCCATCGTTTACGGCGTGGACTACCAGGGTATCTAATCCTGTTCGCTCCCCACGCTTTCGCGCCTCAGCGTCAGTTGCAGGCCAGAAAGCCGCCTTCGCCACCGGTGTTCCTCCTAATCTCTACGCATTTCACCGCTACACTAGGAATTCCGCTTTCCTCTCCTGCACTCAAGTTAACCAGTTTCAAATGCCAGTCCTCGGTTAAGCCGAGGCGTTTCACATCTGACTTAATTAACCGCCTACGCGCCCTTTACGCCCAGTAATTCCGGACAACGCTCGCCCCCTACGTATTACCGCGGCTGCTGGCACGTAGTTAGCCGGGGCTTCCTCATTAGGTACCGTCACTTCCTTCTTCCCTAATGACAGAGCTTTACGATCCGAAGACCTTCTTCACTCACGCGGCGTTGCTGGGTCAGGGTTCCCCCCATTGCCCAATATTCCCCACTGCTGCCTCCCGTAGGAGTCTGGGCCGTGTCTCAGTCCCAGTGTGGCCGATCACCCTCTCAGGTCGGCTACCCATCGTCGCCTTGGTGAGCCTTTACCTCACCAACCAGCTAATGGGACGCGAGCTCATCTCGTACCGGTAAACCCTTTGACCCCTGGGTCATGCGACCCTGTGGTCTTATGCGGTATTAGCAGATGTTTCCATCTGTTATCCCCCTGTACGAGGCAGATTGCTCACGCGTTACTCACCCGTCCGCCGCTAGGTTGGATCCAGTACAAGTACCGAATCCAACCCCGCTCGACTTGCATGTGTTAGGCACGCCGCCAGCGTTCGTCCTGAGCCAGGATCAAACTCTTCAGTTTAATCTTGTTCTCTTAAAACGCTTCGCTTTTGCTTCCGCGTTGCTTTCACTCTCGGAATTAACTTCGTTTCTTCTTCCTCTACACTGTTCAGTTTTCAAGGATCTCTGCCGCCCCCCAATGGAGCGACCTTTATATATTAGCAAATTTATTTGCTTTTGTCAACAACCTTTTTTTCCGCTGCCCAGGCTTCGGGATCGCCGGTTGACTTCCTCCCCCGGCTTCCCTTCTGCCCGTTTGCCGTTGACGGCCTTTTCCGGGCCCGCCAACAGCGACAGCTTGAATATCCTATCATGACAATCCATTTATGTCAACATTAAATGTTCAGGAATCTTCTTCTACAATCTATAAGTGAATACGATGCCAAACATATTTGTTCCGGTTTAAAAAATGAAATGGAAAATGTACTGATCAAGAAGCACCAGCACGCCTATGGCAAACACATAATACGCAAACTTTTTCAAACTTCCCCTGGTCAATGCACGAATCAGAATCTTAATGGCAAAAAAACCGGATACGGCAGCCGCAACGGTACCCAATATAATCGGCACAATGGATTCATGCTGTCCTCCCAGTTCCAGTACATCCTTTGCCTGAAACACCACCGACCCTAAAATAGCCGGGATGGAAAGCAGCAAAGAGAACCGGGCGGCAAACTGACGATCAACCTTTCGAAACAAGGCACCGGCTATGGTGGATCCGGAACGGGAAATACCTGGGAAGATCGCGATCCCTTGGACAATTCCCACTACTACCGCATCGATAAAACTCATTTCCTTGAGCTTTTTATCTCCCTGGTCTATGGATTCCACCAGAAAAAGGGCCACTCCCGTAATTAAAAAACCGATTCCAAGATAAGCTGCTCCGATAAAGGCCTCTTCAACGATATCTTCCAGCAAGACAGCGATGACAACGGTAGGCAAAGTAGCTGCCACAAGGAGCAAGGGCAATTTGGAAAAAGGCCTTTTCAGCATCTCCACAATATCCTTCCAGAATACAAAGAAAACCGCAATCAATGTGCCGACATGAAGCATGGTATCAAAGACCAAAAGGTTGCCCTCCAGGCCAAAAGCTTTCTGAAAAAAAACCAAATGACCCGAGCTGCTGATGGGCAAAAACTCTGCCAATCCCTGGACAATCCCAAGTATAATGGCTTGAAAGGCTGTCATATCCCTCAACTCCTATTATTAATATCCCCACAATTATACCAACACTTTCTTATGAAAATCAACATAAATCTGGCAGTACCGGCCCAAGGGACAAAGGCGAAATAATTCGCCTTCGCCATTGAAATCCATGATTCGCTATGGGTATAATATAGCGAGAAAATCAAATCAAAGGAAAGAGGACCGTTTACATGAAACTAGGAATTGTTGGACTACCGAACGTCGGAAAAAGTACTTTATTTAATACCATTACAAAGGCGGGTGCCGAGTCCGCCAACTATCCTTTCTGCACCATCGATCCCAATGTCGGAGTGGTAGCCGTTCCCGATGAACGGCTCGATCATCTGGCTGATTTGTACCATCCGGAAAAAGTCACTCCCACAACCATTGAATTTGTCGATATCGCCGGCTTGGTCAAAGGAGCGAGCAGAGGCGAAGGTTTGGGTAATAAATTTTTGTCCCATATACGGGAGGTCGATGCCATTGTGCATGTGGTGCGCTGTTTTGAAGATAACAATATCACCCATGTAGAAGGATCTGTGGATCCGATAAGGGATATTGAGACCATCCAATTGGAACTGATCTTTGCGGACCTGGATGTGCTGGAGAGGCGCATTGACCGTACCCGGAAGATGCTGAAGAGCGGAGATAAAAAGTACCAGATTGAACTGGATACCCTGATCATGATTCAAGAAAATCTTGAAAAAAACATACCGGCACGGAACATTCCCTTGACCGAAGAGCAGGATCGAATCCTCCATGACCTTTTCCTCCTCTCTTCCAAGCCGGTGATCTATGCAGGCAATATTTCCGAGGAGGACCTGGGCAAGGAAGAGGATGCCAATCCCAATGTAAAAGCCCTTAAGGAATATGCCGAAAAGGAAAAGGCAGAAGTGATCATCATATGCGCAAAGCTTGAAGAGGAAATCGCCCAGCTGGAGCCGAATGAAAAGAAGCTCTTCCTCGAAGAGTTAGGCATAGTAGAATCAGGATTGGACAGGCTGGTAAAAGCTTGCTACCGCCTTCTGGGTCTGATCAGTTTTCTCACGGCCGGCCCTAAGGAAGTCAGAGCCTGGACCATCAAGGAAGGAACCAAGGCTCCCCAGGCTGCCGGGAAGATCCACAGCGATTTTGGGAGAGGCTTCATCAGGGCGGAAGTCATCCCCTATGAAATCCTCATGGAACTGAAATCCTATACCCTGGCCAAGGAAAAGGGATTGGTTCGATTAGAGGGCAAGGATTATACCGTGAAGGACGGGGATGTTATCCTTTTCCGTTTTAATGTGTAATGAAAACACAAAACCGGCGGATTTTTTTCGCCGGTTTTTTTACCCTTTCTATGGAAGCTATAAAAGAAAGACCTTATAAAACTGTTTTGCCCTGGCCTGTTCCGATGGATTTTTTGTCCGTTTCCTCCCCTTTTTTCCTTCCCTCATGGATTGAAAACAGAATCACTCCCAAGAGAATCAAAACACTTCCCCATACAACCGGGCCCTCAGGCTTCTCCCGAAAAAACAGGTAGGCCCAAAGGGCTGCTCCAGTGGGTTCTCCCAGGATCGAGACGGCTACCAGGGAAGCCTTGACATAGCTTAAAGCCCAATTATATACCGAATGCCCCATCAAGGTGCATAAAACGGACAATGCGAAAAAAACAAGGAAACTTTTCAAGGAATGAGGATAGAGGGGCGCTTTCATGATCAATGCAAAGAAAAACAGCATGACGGAACATACCCCGTACACAACTAGGGTATAGGGAAACAGGGATACCCTCTGGCGAAGCTCGCTTCCACACAGAATATATCCGGCAACGAAAAAAGCGCCAAGCAAGGCAAGGATATCCCCCATCAGGGAACCCGCCATGCCCTCTTCCAAATGACCCATCCCCATCACAAGGGTACCCAGGATGGCCAGGAGACCTCCCCATATGGAGGCCTTTGAAATCCTTTCACGAAACAAGAGATAGGATCCCGCTACCACAAAAATCGATTGCATGGATACCAAAACCGTGGAACCAAAGGTGGAGGTATATTTCAAAGAAGAAATCCAGGTCAGGAAATGAAGGGCCAGGAAAACACCGCTTAGGATGATCACCTTCACATCCCTTCTCTGCAACGACCTGATCTCCTTCCGATATTTTCCTTGCCCCAGGGTTATGGGTAGCATCAAAAGGGTTGCAATAAACAGACGATAGAAAGCGATGATGACCGAAGGCGTCCCTTCTCCCAATGCCACTTTAATAAGGGGAGCGGAAAATGACACCGCAAGGACCGCCCAAAATACGGCAAGCATCGCTTTTTTCTCAATCCCCATTCTTATCCACCCTGGCGACAGAAACCACACTGTCATCCTCTTCCAGTCGCATCAGCATCACACCTTGGGTGTTTCTGCTGATAGATGAGATCTCCCTGACATCCAAACGGATGATGGTACCGTCAGAGCTGATCAGCATGATGTCATCTTCCTCTGTGACCACCTTGAGTCCTGCCACAAAGCCCGTCTTTTCCGTCACTTTCAACGTCAGGATTCCCTTTCCTCCCCTGGATTGGGTACGGTATTCATCGATAGGGGTCCTTTTACCATAGCCCTTTTCGCTAATGACCAGCACCTGAGCGTTCTGGCGGATGAGGCCGACGCCCACCACCGCGTCATCCTCACGAAGATCGATGGCCTTTACACCTTGGGCTGTTCTGCCCATCGCTCGCACATCCCTTTCATGGAAGCGGATGGACAAACCGTTGCGGGTGCCTAGAATCAGCTCCTCATTCCCATCGGTTAAAAGGACTCCCATCAATTCATCTCCATCCCGAAGTTTGATGGCAATCAGGCCGCTGTTACGAATGTTTTGAAATCCTGAGAGCTCGGTCTTTTTGATTTGCCCATGGCGGGTGACCATCACCAGATAGGATTCCTCCCTATCGGCATCCGCTTTAATGGGAATAACGGCTGTGATCTTTTCGCCCCCATCCAACTGGAGCAGATTCACAATAGCCGTACCCTTGGCCTGCCGTCCGGCTTCGGGGATTTCATATGCTTTGAGACGGTATACCTTGCCGAAATTGGTAAAGAAGGCGATATACTGATGGGTAGAGGATACCAGAATATGCTCTACAAAATCATCCTCCCTGGTTGACAGACCGATGATTCCCTTGCCACCCCGTCTTTGGCTGCGATAGGTATCAATGGGAAGCCGTTTCACATAACCAAAGTGGGTGAGGGTCACCACCACATCCTCCTCCTGGATCAGATCCTCTAAATGAATCTCATCAGGGGACGATGTAATCTGGCTCCTTCTCTCATCATTATACTTGGCTTTAATCTCTAAAATTTCTTTTTTAATAATATCCAAGACCATGGACTCATTGGCCAGGACGCTGCGATAATATTCGATCTTTGCCTGCAGCTCCTTATACTCTTCCTCGATCTTCTCCCTCTCCAGGCCTGTCAACCTTTGGAGACGCATATCCAGAATGGCTTGAGCCTGTTTCTCCGACAGGTTAAAGTTTTTGATTAAGCCTTCCCGCGCAATCTGGGCGGTTTGGGAACTTCGAATGATCCGGATGACTTCATCGATGTGATCCAGGGCAATGATTAAGCCCTCCAGGATATGGGCCCTGGCTTCCGCCCTGTTCAAATCATATCGGGTTCTTCGAATAATGACATCCTTCTGATGTTCAAGATAATGGTGCAGGACTTGCTTTAAGTTCAGGACCTTGGGCTCACCGTCTACCAGAGCCAGCATAATCACACCGAAGGTCTCCTGTAGCTGAGTATGCTTAAACAGTAAATTCAGGACGACATTGGCGTTTACATCCCTCTTTAGCTCAATCACAATCCTCATACCGTTCCGGTCGGATTCGTCCCTCAGGTCTGAAATCCCATCGATCCTCTTTTCGCGAACCAATTCACCGATTTTCTCCACCAATCGAGACTTATTCACCTGATAAGGGATTTCCGTCACCACGATCCGGGCTCGGTTGGCTGTAATTTGCTCAATCTCCGTTTTACCCCGGATGATCACCTTACCCCTGCCCGTATGGTAGGCTTCACGAATTCCCTCCCTGCCCATAATGATCCCGCCGGTAGGAAAATCAGGACCTTTGATATATTCGTTTAATTCATCAATGGAAATATCGGGATTATCGATCAAAGCAACGACGCCATCGATGACTTCCCCAAAGTTGTGAGGGGGAATATTGGTGGCCATCCCAACAGCTATTCCCCCCGAGCCGTTTACCAAAAGGTTTGGGAAACGGGCAGGAAGTACCGTGGGTTGCTGCAAGGTTTCATCAAAATTGGGGTAAAAATCCACTGTTTCCTTATCGATATCCGCCAGCATTTCCATGGAAATCCTGGATAAACGGGCCTCGGTATATCGCATCGCCGCGGGAGCATCGCCGTCGATGGATCCAAAATTACCATGGCCCTCTACCAGAATGTAGCGGGTTGAAAAATCCTGGGCCATTCGGACCATACTGTCATACACTGCACTGTCACCATGGGGATGGTATTTACCCAAGACATCTCCCACGATTCTCGCGCTCTTGCGGAAGGGTTTGTCCGGCGTCATCCCCAATTCATGCATGGCATATAATATGCGCCGATGGACCGGTTTTAATCCATCCCTTACATCCGGCAGGGCACGAATCGTAATCACTGCCATGGCATAGGATATAAAGGATTTTTTCATCTCATCTTCAATATCTATAGGGACAATTCGTTGTTGATCCAAGTCCACTAGCTTCACCTCTTACACATCCAAATTCTCAACCAGTTTTGCGTTATCTTGTATGAATTCCCTTCTGGGCTCTACATTATCTCCCATCAGGATGGTAAAGATCTCGTCCGCTGTAATGGCATCCTCCAGGGTCACTTGCAGCATGGTCCGGGTTTCAGGATTCATGGTGGTTTCCCACAGCTGCTCCGCATTCATCTCACCCAGGCCTTTGTAGCGCTGGATGGTGACCCCGTCGCGGCCGATTTCGTTCAAATAAGCTTCCAGCTCCTGATCACTGTAGACATAATGATCCTTCTTATTCTTGGTCACCCTGTACAAAGGAGGCTGGGCAATGTAGACATGGCCATTCTCGATCAAAGGCCTCATGTAACGGTAAAAGAAGGTTAAAAGCAGAGTACGAATATGACTGCCGTCCACATCCGCATCCGTCATGCAGATAATCCGATGATAGCGCAGCTTTTCAATATCGAATTCTTCATCGATACCTGCTCCAAAGGCAGTAATCATGGCTTTGATCTCTTCGTTTCCTAAAATCCTGTCCAGGCGTGCCTTTTCTACATTCAGGATCTTTCCCCGAAGGGGCAGAATGGCCTGAAACCTACGATCCCGACCTTGTTTGGCAGAGCCGCCGGCGGAATCCCCCTCTACCAGGAAAATCTCACTTTTTCTTGGATCCCTTTCGGTACAGTCCGCCAATTTACCCGGCAGAGAGGTGCTCTCCAACACGCTTTTTCTTCTTGTCAGCTCCCGGGCCTTCCGGGCTGCTTCCCGAGCCCTCGCCGCCGCCAGGCATTTATCGATAATATTGCGGGCTACATTCGGATTTTCTTCCAAAAATGCCGACAGGCCGTCCGATACGATACTCTCTACCAAGCCTCGGATTTCGCTGTTTCCCAGCCTAGTCTTGGTCTGACCCTCGAACTGAGGTTCCAATAGCTTTACACTGATAATGGCTGTCAATCCTTCCCTGATATCCTCTCCCACAAGATTTGAATCCGTCGGCTTCAGGAAATTTTGCTTTCGGGCATAATCATTCACTACACGGGTCAGAGCTGACTTGAAACCACTTAAATGGGTGCCCCCCTCTACGGTGGCGATATTGTTGGCAAAGCTAAAGATATTCTCCTGATAACTGTCATTATACTGAAGCGCTATCTCTACCTGAGAGGCATCCTTTATCCCCTGAATATAAATAGGGTCCTTATGTAGGACTGTCTTTTTCCGATTCAAATACTGTACAAAGGAAAGAATGCCACCTTCATAATGATATGTCTTAGTGATCTTATCCGTCGGCCGTTCGTCCGTCACATTGATCTGGAGGCCTTTATTCAGAAAAGCCAATTCCCTCAGGCGATTATTTAACACATCGAAATTAAAATTCAAGTCTTCAAAGATCAGATCATCGGGCTTAAAGGTAATGGTGGTACCCGTAGCCCCCGTCTCCCCCACTACCTTCAGCTCTGTGACCGGATTTCCCCTTTCGTATCGCTGGCGGTATATTTTTCCGTCCAGCTTTACTTCCGCCACCAGCCATTCCGACAAGGCGTTTACAACGGACATACCAACGCCGTGGAGGCCTCCTGATACCTTATATCCTCCGCCGCCGAATTTTCCGCCTGCATGCAGTATGGTCATGACCACTTCAATGGTGGGTTTTCCTACTTTGGGATGTATTCCAACGGGAATACCCCTTCCGTTATCCACCACAGATACCGAATTATCCGGATGGATTTCCACATCAATCCGGTCACAGAAACCGGCAAGGGCTTCATCGATGCTGTTGTCTACAATTTCATATACAAGATGATGGAGTCCTTTCAAATCGGTACTTCCGATATACATACCGGGTCTGCGGCGGACAGCCTCCAGACCTTCCAATACCTGAATTTGAGACTCATCATAAATCTGTTTTCTATTCTCGTCATGTGCCATAAATGCTACCCTCGTCCTCTCACAACATAATCAATCTATTTTCCATAACACGTTTTCCCGCAGGGAACGGCTTCTCTTCAGCAGAGTCATCGATGAAATGGGGGAATAGAATACTACCGTATTTTTCTTTATCTCACAAAGTATAAAGGATTCAGGAGGTTTTTGCGATATCTTCCTGACAAAGCCCTCCTCTTCGGCAATTTTGAGAAATTCCCTGGTATCCTTGGACTCCATTGCTGTTTTTGCATCAATAATTGCAATAATGTCTTTGAGAGAGACCATTATGTCTCCTCCTAAATGTAAAACCATACTAATACCTTCCTGTTCATAATATTATCGATTCTGCTGTATCCATCGATATCATTACTGTTATTGATAGACCGTCTCAATTCGGATGTGTTTGAGCGCGCCTGTATATAGCCCCCTCCATCCCACGAAAGCTATACACAATATCTTCATATAAATGGGAATGTAGCATGTTATCCATTCTTATATTATAACCTTTTTTGGAAAAAGCTAAAAGAGTGAATCTTGTATCAGGAGAGCCTTTATAGATGTCGTTTCCTTACCTTTCCCTTCTTCACCTCATAGACTTCCTTTTCTCTATCGGCTATTTGATGAATACTCTCAATATCAGTACAGGTGATAAGGGTTTGGATTCCCCTGATATTATCCAGCAGCATCCTTTGCCGCTCTCCGTCCAATTCCGACATCACATCATCCAGCAGAAGAACAGGATATTTACCCGTTTCCTTTTTCATCAGTTCCAATTCGGAAAGCTTTAGGGAAAGAGCGGTTGTCCGCTGCTGACCCTGAGAGCCAAAGGACCGGACATCAATCCCATTGATCCTCAAAAGGATATCATCCCGATGGGGTCCCGTAGAGGTATTTCCCCTTCGCAGATCTCCCTCCAATCCCTTTTCCAATGAGGCCATAAAATTCCTTTGAATGGTTTCCTTATGATCCCCCTGGATGGGATTATGATATATGATCTCCAATTCTTCCCGATCCGTTGAGATATGGGCATGGATGTCCTTGGCAATTTTTGATAAGCGATCAATAAATCCCTTTCGCTCCTTGATGATGCGAGTTCCCAGGATCACCAGCTGCTCATTCCAAACCGATATGGTTTTTCGAAGGGAGGGTTTTCTGGCAACCTCCTTCAAGAGGTTATTCCGCTGGAGAAGTACACGGTTATATTGCTGCAGGCTGTAAAAATACTGGGGCTTCATCTGGGACAACTCCATATCCATAAACCTTCTCCGCTCTATGGGACCTTCTTTTACCAAGCGAAGATCCTCGGGTGAAAACATCACACCATTTAAATGACCCATCAGCTCTCCCAAGCGTTGAGCCTGTATGCCATTGATTTTAATCATCTTCTTTTCCTGTCGTTGAAAGAGAATCTCAATCTGATGCATGCCATCTTCCCGAGCTACCTCCGTACGGACATAGCCGGACCCCTTATCCCATTGAATCAGCTCCTTATCCTTGGGTGTTCGATGGGATCTACCGGTACAGCACAGAAAGATGGATTCAAGGATGTTTGTTTTCCCTTGGGCGTTTTTACCCACAAACACAATTAAGTCGGAGTTAAAGTGCAACTCTAAACTTTCATAATTGCGAAACTGAAAGAGCTTTACGTTTTTTAGAAACAAAAGGCCCCCTCCCATTTTTGTGATCTGGCATGCTATATAATCTTAAAGAGACCTATACCGGCGATGTCTATCACATCACCTCTTCTGAGCTTTTTCCCCCGTTCAAGTCGCACTTCACCGTTTACTTTCACTTGACCGCTTCGAATCAGCTCATTGGCCTCTCCACCCGTTTCCACTTCCCCCGTCCATTTTATAAACTGACTTAATGTGATGGTATCACTATGAATTTTAATTTCCTTCACCGCAAGCTACCTCCTCAAAAGGGATTATGTTACAAAATAAGGAAGGACAGGATATAGCCTGCCCCCTTATCTCCAATGATATGATGGATTGACAGTCATCCTTTTACAACAAGAAAAGATAATCCATCCAAGCCAAGAATAGGAATTGCTGTGTATAGGGATCTTTAATTGCCATAAATACGTACTGGCAGGATTAAATAAAGAAATCCGTTTCCATCGATTGGCTTCATAATACATGGACTGACACTGGAATTAAACTCCATATATATGTACTCATCGTCCAGATTCTTCAGGACATCGGTAAAATATTTGGCATTAAAGGCAATCTCCAATTCCTTACCCTCCAAACTATGGGGCACCTCCTCATATACATTTCCCGATTCGGAATTGGATGTGATGATCATTTTATCCTCTTGCAGGGAAAATTTAATCAGGTTGTTTCTCCCCTCCCGGGCCACTAAGGAAGCCCTCTCAATGCTGTCCAAAAGGACAGCCCTTTCGATTTTTATCCGGGTTTGGTATTCATCGGGAAGAATCTGCCGATAATTGATAAACTCCCCTTCCAGAATGCGGGAAATAATTCTTGTATAACCCATATCTACCAATATATGATTATTCGCTATGGTAATGCTGATGGGATCTTCACTGGCGCCTAGAATCCTACTGATCTCGTTCAGGGATTTCCCCGGAATAACCGTTCCCTTGTTCCCGCCGTCTTTATCCAATAACCCCCGTCGAAGGGCCAGACGGTATCCATCCAAGGCCACCAGGTTGACCTCCTGGCCGTTGATCTCCAGCAAAGCTCCCGTCAGAATGGGACGGGTTTCATCCACCGCGACGGAAAAAATGGTTTGCCGGATCATGTCTTTGAAAAGATCCTGACTGATTTCCAGGGGATTGTCCTCCACTACTTTCGGCAGCTCGGGATATTCATCGGCCGAAAGGCCTTGAAGGGTTGTTCGGGAATGCTGGCATTGAATGATTACCGAATGATCATTTTCTATCCGGAACTCCACTTCTCCTTCGGGTAATTTCCGGATCACCTCGCTAAAAAGCCGGCCCGGCAGTACAATTTTCCCCTCTTTTGCTATTTCAGCGTTGATATAACTCTCTATCCCTAGATCCAAATCCGTTCCAACCAATTTTAGGACATCTTTTACGGTTTCAATATAGATGCCTTCCAGGATTGGAAGGGTGGATTTGCTGGCAATTGCCTTTTGGACAGTCATGATCCCTTCTAACAGGTCATTTTTCGGACAATGAAAATGCACATTCGTTACCTCCTTTAAGAAATGGTTGAAAAAGAATAAAATAGTCGTAACCGTAGTAGAGGCTGTGAACTTGTGGATATCCCGGTCTATCCGGCTGTTTTGGTCTCGTTGCCATGTTTAAAAAATGTGGAAAAGCGGCATGGGTAATTCACAGTATGAACAGGCTGAAAGGGACGGCCAAAACATCCACAATTCATGAACAGGATACTCACAGGAGATTGTGGGTAATCCTTAGCTCTCAGTTATCCGCTTTCGTAAATCTGATACGACGTTGCGAACGCTTACATCGTTTTCGATTTCATTCGAAATTTTATCGCAGGCATGAATCACCGTCGTGTGGTCCCGACCTCCAAATTCATCACCGATGCGGGGAAGGGACAAATCCGTCAGCTCCCGGCATAAATACATGGCAATCTGCCTGGGAAAAGCGATGCTTCGACTCCTTTTTTTGGATTTGAAATCCTCTACCCTCAGGTTGAAGTATTCCCCCACGGTTTCCTGTATCAGTTGAGGCGTAATTTTCTTAGGCCTATTGTTGGTGAAAAAGTCCTTTAATGCTTCTTCAGCCAGTTCAATGGTGATCGTTCTGTTGGTTAAAGAGGAATAGGCGATGACCCTTTTTAAAGAGCCTTCAATCTCACGAATATTGGATTCGATCTTGCTTGCAATATACAGTAGAATCTCATTTTCGATTTCAATATTTTCGATTTCTGCTTTCTTGCGAAGAATGGCCACCCGCGTCTCCAGGTCAGGGGGCTGTATATCCGCAATGAGTCCCCATTCAAATCGGGAACGGAGCCTTTCCTCTAGGGTAGGGATCTCCTTGGGAGGCTTATCGCTGGAGATGATAATCTGCTTATTTGCCTCATACAGGGCATTAAAAGTATGGAAGAACTCCTCCTGGGTACTTTCCTTTCCTGCGATAAATTGGATATCGTCAATCAACAGAATATCTACGTTTCGGTAACGATTACGAAATTCTACATTCTTATTGGTTTGAATGGAGGTAATCAATTCGTTGGTGAATTTTTCGGAGGATGTGTAGAGGACACTTAAATGCGGGCTCTGGGAAAGGATATAATGGCCGATGGCATGCATGAGATGGGTCTTTCCTAACCCCACACCTCCGTATATAAATAAAGGATTATATGCCTTTGCGGGAGCTTCGGCTACAGCTAAGGACGCAGCATGGGCAAATCGGTTGCTGTTGCCGATGACAAAGGTATTAAAGGTGTATTTGGGGTTTAACATAGGAACGCTTTTCTCTTCTTCAAAGGAAGAGGATTCGCTTTGGGCAGGAGCATGGTGGTCCGCCCCACCCTCCTCACCTGCAAGGACAAAGTCCAGCTGGTAATTGACGTTGGAGATTTGTTCCAAGGCATTGGTGATGAGGGCCGTATAGCGGGCTTCCAGGATGCCCTTGGTAAAATCATTGGGGACTTGCAGGATAAGCCTGTCCCCTGTCATGGAAACAGGTTCAATGGCCTTGATCCATGTGTTGAAACTTACTTCAGTAAGCTCTGATTTTATCAAGTGTAATCCCTTTTCCCATAACTCCGTAAGCTGCTGATTCATATATATCCTCCCTTAAACTGTCTTGGATCGATATAAAAATCGAAACGCAGATAAAAATAAAATAAGATAGAATTGGCAATACATGAAACTTATTCCTATATTTTTCTCAAACTGTTGAAAACTATGCACTTTTTTCCACAACTGTGGATAAAAGATCAAAAAAAAACAAAATAATGTGGATAACATTGCGGGGAATAAGGAAGACTTCGGGTCAAAATCGAAAAAAAATCTATTCACAATATCCAGAATAGAATAATCAACAACTTTAACATGGAAAAATGTGCGATATTACAGAACTCTTTGAGAGTATGATGAGAAAGATATCTACTTATCCACACGATTATCCACAACTTGTGAATAACTTTATGTAGTTTCATGAAGAATAAAATGTGGAAAAGTTATTCACAATTTATCTATATCATATCAGAAAATCTGTGGATAATCAATAATGAACTACAAAGATATCCACAAAAAAAGGAACAATTAAAGGGAAGAAACAAAGGTTTATCCACAGAATTCTATTTTCTTGACATGCAAAGGGTAAATCGTCTATAATACAATAGAAAACTTGTGGGTGACTGAAATCTTTTTTTTATAAAAGGTTATTGCACAATGAATTTGTAGGAAAAGGGGTGAAATTCTTGTTACGAACATACCAACCATCACGGAAAAAGCGCAAGAGAGTGCATGGTTTTCGCGCCAGAATGAAAACTAAACAGGGAAGAAATGTGTTAAGCCGGAGAAGAGGAAAAGGGAGAAAGATTTTGTCAGCATAAGGCCGCTAATCAGTGGCCTTTTCTGCCATTTGCACCGTAGCTTTCATGCCAGCTTTTATTTTTCGCGTTTTTGAGTGGAGGCATGTTATTTCGTGTACTTAATTTGATCAAAGCCAGGCTTAGTGGGATCATGTCTTTCTGGAAAGAGTAATTGTGATTATTCCTATGAAATGGGAAATACCGGACGAGAGGAATAGATTGTGAAAAAGGTCTTTCGCTTACGTAATCGCAGCGATTTTCGTTATGTATATCGAAGAGGAAAATCCATCGCAAGCCCCTATATGGTATTAATTTACGTAAGAAATGGCAATAATACCATTAAAATCGGTTTTTCAGTCAGCAAGAAGATTGGAAAAAGCGTTACCAGAAATAGGGTAAAGCGCTTATTGAGGGAAAACTTTCGTTTAATCCTTGACCAGATCAAGACAGGCTATAATATTGTTGTGATTGCTCGGACCCCAATTGTTGAAGCTGATTTTCATGACATTCGGAAGACCATATTGTATCTGTTGAGAAAGGGCAAGTTATTGAAAGGGGAAAAACGAAGCGAAGAAAAGAGAGAAAAAAACTAGAACCCTTTATTGTTTGGTTGTATGAGAAATTGCAGGAGATGGTCCATGAAAAGGGTTATTTTATATATGATATGGCTGTATCAGAAATTGATTTCCCCTATGAAACCCCCATCCTGTCGTTTTTATCCTACTTGCTCCGTGTATGCATATCAGGTGATTGATAAGTATGGTATTGTAAAAGGTGGCCGTTTAGCAATCTCCCGGTTGTTAAAATGTCATCCGTTTCATCCGGGAGGCCATGATCCTGTTCCCTAATCCATCAAGATGAACGAGGGGGTACTCACTTTGGGATTTATAAATACTTTTCTTAGGACAATACTGGATGCCATCAATGGAGTTGTCCATAATTACGGATGGTCCATTGTCATTTTCACCATTTTGATTCGTATTGCCCTTTTGCCCTTGGATATCAAACAAAAAAAAGAAGCCAAGAAAATGAACGATATCCAGCCATTGCTTCAGGAGATCAATGAAAAATATAAGAATGACGCAGAAAAAAGAAACCAGAAAACCATGGAGTTGTACAAGGAGAAACAGATCAACCCCTTCGGCGGATGTCTGCCCATGTTGATACAGCTTCCTATTCTGTTTGCACTTTTTGCCGTGCTGCGTCAGATTGCAGATCAGCAGACCGTAGCCATTGTCGATCAGGTGCGAAACGGTGCCAAGACCATTCAGTTCGAAAGCTGGCTGTGGGTTCGCAATATCTGGCAGCCCGACTCCTTTTTGGCAGGGGTGCTGCCTGATAAAGTAGCCAAAATATCCGATTATGCGACCGTTATGAAGGATGTGCTGGCATCCTATAAAGATGTAACCAATGGTTGGTTCATTCTGCCCATCCTTGCAGGCCTATCTCAGTTCTTCCAAATGAAAATCATGAATGCGGGCGGGACCCCTCAGCAACAGAAGGGCTTTATGTATTTCTTCCCCATTTTCTCCGTCTATATCTGTGCAACGTATAATGCCGCTTTTTCGATTTATTGGGTTGCGGGCAACCTGTTCCAGATTGCTCAGCAGTATATCCTTAATCTCATCAATCCTGACTTGGTAAGGCCTAATAAGGAGGGAAATAAAAAGTGAAATGCGTAGAGGCAACTGGGAAAACCGTTGATGAAGCCATTGAATCGGCGCTTCTTGAAATGGATCTTTCTATAGAGGATGTAGAATATCTGATATTGGAAGAGGGCAGTAAGGGTTTATTTGGAATATTTGGCAGCAGGCCGGCCAAGGTGAGGGTAACGGAAAAGGATACCCCCGTCAGGCGTGCCAGGAATTTTTTATCCCAGCTGCTTGAAAAAATGGGAGTCAATGCGGACATTATCATTAAAGAAGAAGATAATCTATTAAATATAGGCTTAAAAGGGAAATATATGGGGATTGTCATCGGTCATAGGGGCGAAACGTTGGATGCTTTGCAATATCTGACCAGCCTGGTGGTGAACAAAGGAACGGATAAATACAAAAGGGTTATCATCGATACGGAGAACTATCGGAAAAAACGAGAGGAAACCCTTGTCAAGCTGGCGAAAAGACTGGCTGCAAAGGCAAAGAGAACGGGCAGAAGAGTTGTGCTGGAACCCATGAATCCATACGAAAGAAGGATTTTGCACTCGACACTTCAGAATCATCCTTACGTACAGACCCACAGCGAAGGGGAGGACCCAAATCGCAGAGTTGTGATTACGTTAAAGTAATACATGACATACACTGAAACAGCTGAATAGTAATAAAAAAAACCCAGTACATGTACTGGGTTTCCTTATAGGAGGAAATCACATTGCGGCAATATGAAAATGACACAATCATAGCCTTGGCTACACCTCCGGGAGAAGGCGGCATTGCCATTTTGCGGATAAGCGGCGAAGCCTCCATTTCCATTCTCGAAGGCATTTTTTATCCCAAAAGGAAGATAGCTGTCAGGGAGATGGAGAGTCATAAAATGTATTATGGATGGATCGGGGATGGGAAGGAGAGAATTGATGAAGCCCTGGTGGTGATCATGAGAGGGCCCAATTCCTACACCAGGGAGGATACGGTGGAGATCCACTGCCACGGTGGCATTATACCTGTACGGCGCATCCTGGAGCTTTGCATGAAAGGGGGATGTCGCCTGGCTGAGCCCGGTGAGTTCACAAAAAGGGCTTTTTTAAACGGACGGATCGATTTAGCCCAGGCAGAAGCTGTCATGGATTTGATACAGGCCAAGACAGACTTGGCGGCCCGCTCTTCTGTGAATCAATTGGAGGGTCATCTTTCCACAAGGCTGAAGGAAGTACAGGAAAGGCTGCTGGATATGCAGGCCCTCATTGAAGTGAATATTGATTATCCTGAGGAGGATGTGGAAGAAGCTACTTTAACTCAGATACATGAAGAAATTGATGCCATGACCAAAGAGACCAAGGCCCTTTTGGAAACGGCGGATACAGGACGGATTATACGGGAAGGCCTTAAGACGGTCATCGTGGGAAGGCCCAATGTAGGGAAATCCTCTTTGCTGAATGCCTTGCTAAGAGAAAACCGGGCTATCGTGACGGATGTGCCCGGTACCACCCGGGATGTCCTGGAAGAATACATGAATATTAAGGGGCTTCTTGTCCGCATCATCGATACGGCGGGAATACGGCAAACAGAAGACAAGGTGGAAGCCATAGGCGTTTCCAGATCCAAAGAATCCATTGAAAAGGCAGATCTCATCCTCTTTATCATTGATGTGACAGATGAACTTCAGGATGAGGATAAGGAGATATTCGAGAGCATACAGGATAAAAAAGTGGTGGTAGTCCTGAATAAAATCGATGCACCGGCGAAAATATCAGAGGAGGATGTGGAAAACTGGCTTCCCGGTGTAAAAGTTGTGACGATATCAGCCAAGGAGCTTACCGGCATTGACCGTTTGGAAGATGTGATCCACCGGCTGGTGTTTCAAGGGGAACTAAGGCATTCAAGTGAAATAGCCATTACCAATGCTCGCCATAAAGAAGCCCTTGAAAAGGCCGTGATGAGCTTGAAGCAGGCCTTGCATACCATTGATGAGGGTTTTCCGCTGGATTTGCTTTCTATTGATCTAAGGGATGCATGGCATGCCATCGGTGAAATCACCGGCCAGACGGTGGATGAGGATATTATCGACCGTATTTTTTCTCAATTTTGTTTGGGTAAGTGAGGGAGAAGGGGTTCGACAAAACCATTGGAAGGATTTGGAGGTATATATGAACTACTATGCAGATACATATGATTGTATTGTAGTGGGCGCCGGCCATGCCGGATGTGAAGCCGCCCTGGCAGCTGCCCGCATAGGATGCAGGACACTCCTGTTGACCCTCAACCTGGACGGCATTGCCCTGATGGCCTGTAATCCTGCCATCGGAGGCGCTTCAAAGGGCCACTTGGTAAGAGAAGTGGACGCCCTGGGAGGAGAAATGGGTGTAAATATTGACCATACCTTCATTCAAATCCGCATGCTGAATACGGGAAAGGGTCCGGCCGTTCATTCCCTTCGGGCTCAAGCGGATAAAAAGGATTATCAGGTCAGGATGAAGCAGGTATTGGAAAACCAGGACGGTCTGGATCTGAAGCAGGGCGAAGTGGTCCGGATTCTTGTCGAGAATGGCCGGGTAAAGGGAATTGTCACCCACTTGGGGGCCATTTATTATTGTCGTGCCCTTGTTTTGGCTACAGGGGTGTATTTAAAGGGAAGGGTAATCATAGGGGGGATCAGCTATAGCAGCGGACCGAACGGGCTGTTTCCGGCCAATTACCTTTCCGATGCCTTAAAGGATTTAGGGATCGGGCTGCAGCGTTTCAAGACGGGTACTCCCGCCCGGGTAGACCGGCGCAGTATCGATTTTTCAAAAATGGTGATGCAGCCAGGAGATGAGAAGATCGTACCCTTTTCCTTTACTTCCGGTCCCATTGAAAGGGAACAGGTTCCCTGCTGGCTTACCTATACAAATGAAAGGACCCATGAGATTATCCGGGATAACCTTCATCGCTCTCCCATGTACAGCGGGAATATTGAGGGAGTAGGTGCCAGATATTGTCCCTCCATCGAAGATAAGGTGGTGCGTTTTGCCGATAAGGATTCTCACCAGGTTTTTATTGAGCCGGAGGGTCTTCATACCAATGAAATGTACGTCCAGGGGCTGTCCACCAGTCTTCCGGTGGATGTGCAGATACAGATGATGCGGACGGTCCCCGGCTTGGAGAATGTACAGATTATGCGCCCGGCCTATGCCATCGAATATGACTGTATTGACCCGACTCAGCTCAAGCCCAGCCTGGAAATGAAGGAGATCGAAGGGTTGTTTATGGCCGGACAAATCAATGGAAGTTCAGGTTATGAGGAGGCAGCCGCCCAAGGCATCATTGCCGGGATCAATGCAGCGATGTATATCAAGGACAGGGAACCTTTGATCCTCGACCGTACGGACGGTTATATCGGAGTTCTCATCGATGACCTGGTAACGAAAGGAACCAGGGAGCCTTATCGGATGATGACCTCAAGGGCTGAATACCGTCTTCTGCTGCGACAGGATAATGCCGATCTGCGTTTGACGGAAAAAGGCTTCAGGATAGGTTTAATCAGCGACGAGCGGTACAGAAAATTTGAAGAAAAGCGGAAGAAAATTGCCGATGAACTGAAGCGTCTGTCCCAGACCAAAATCTCTCCTTCGCCGGAGCTGCAGGCCCTGATCTCTGAAAAGAGAGGGAAGGAGCTAAAAAGCGGAATCAGCTTATATGATCTGCTGAAAAGACCCGGCTTTGAATATCGGGATCTAAGGCAGATTGATCCCATGCCTCAGGATTTGGATGAACAGGTGGAGGAGCAGATCAACATCCATATCAAATACGAAGGTTATATTCAAAGACAGCTCAAGCAGGTAGAGAGGTTCAAGAAGCTGGAGAACAAGCTCATTCCTTCCGGAATCGATTATGAGTCGATTCATGGACTGCGGATAGAAGCACGGCAGAAATTGGCTGCCATTCAGCCGGCCTCTATCGGACAGGCCTCCCGGATTTCCGGGGTATCCCCTTCGGATATATCTGTTCTGTTGGTATATTTGGAGAAGTTAAGAAGGTCGGGTGATGATCCGTCGTGATGGAAAGAATTTTAAAGGAAACGGCCCTGGAAATGGGGATTGCTGTCGATGAAAGGGCTCTGAGCCGCTTTTCCCAATACTATCATGTGCTGCTAGATTGGAACAAAAGAATGAATCTGACGGCCATTACAGAGGAGGAAGAGGTGGCCAAAAAGCACTTTTTAGATTCCATCAGCCCCTTAACCGGCCAATGGATTCCTCAAAAGGCTTCCTTGATCGATGTGGGCACCGGAGCCGGTTTTCCCGGCATACCGCTAAAAATCGTCCGGGAAGATCTGAAGCTAACCCTTCTCGATTCCCTGCAGAAAAGGGTGAATTTCCTTGAGGAAGTCACCGGTGTCTTGGGATTGACGAATATAGAGATCTATCATGGCAGGGCGGAGGACTACGGACGGAAGGCGGAATTCAGAGGAAAATTCGATATCGGTGTTTCCAGGGCAGTGGCAGAATTGCCGGTTTTGCTTGAGCTTGTTCTTCCTTTCATAAAGATAGGGGGACTTTTCATCGCTTATAAGGGACCGGGGGTTTTTGAAGAGATAGAAGAAGGAAAAAAGGCTTTGGAGCTGTTAGGTGGCAGGGTAGAGGATATCCTTTCGGTAGAGATTCCCGGTACCGATCTCAAGCATTATTTGACAATTGTGCGAAAATCCAAGCAAACACCGACAAAATATCCCAGAAAAGCCGGAAAACCCGAACGATCCCCTATCAAGTAGAAAATAATATAATATTATATATTAAAATGTAGAAAAACGCAGATAATCAAAGCTAACCGGATAAAACAAAAAAATATCGACCAAAAAGAAGGAAAATACTAATATATGGCGAAATACAATACTAGACAAGATGAGAAGGGAAGCACATTGCTTTAATGTATATCCGGAATCGCTTTCCTATGCTTCATTGGATTGCAAGAACAAATGAACTAAGGCGAAGGAGGCGAAAACAAATGATTAATCTGCGTTCTATTAAGGACTTGAAAAGCAAGACTATAGAGAAGGAAAAACAAGCAGAGGAGGATACCGTAGTAGAGAGCATTCCGATTCATTTAATCAGGCCAAACCCCTACCAGCCCAGAAAAATCTTTACAGAGCAGAGCCTGAACGAGCTGTGTCAATCCATTAAAGAATATGGCTTGCTTCAGCCTATCAATGTCCGCAGGGTGGGTCGCGATTCGTATGAACTGATTGTCGGAGAAAGACGCCTTCGGGCAGCCAAAATGGCGGGCTTTACCCATATTCCCGCCATTGTGATCGATGCCTATGAGCAGGATTCTGCCATCATTGCCCTCATCGAGAACCTCCAGCGGGAAGACCTCTTCTACTTGGAGGAAGCGGAAGGTTATTATAATTTAATTAAGGATCACGGCTTTACCCAGGAAGAGCTGGCCAGAAAGCTGGGGAAAAGCCAATCGACGGTTGCGAATAAGTTAAGATTGTTGAGATTGCCCGTAAGGGTGAAAAATCTATTAATGGAAACGAACCTGACGGAGAGGCATGCCCGGGCCCTTTTGCGGCTCCATGATGAAGAAACCCAGATCAAGGTCATCAAGCAGGTGGTTCTCCATAATTATAACGTCAAGAAGACAGAGGAATTGGTGGAGAAGATTCTACAGCGGGTATATGAGCGGCAGAATAAGAATGAGCCTGGGAAAAAGGGCATCACGGTGATCTACCGGGATTACCGTCTTTTTATCAATACCATGCGCAATGCGGTAAAATCCATGAGGGAAGCTGGACTTTCCGCCCAGTTCTTTCAGGAGGATAAGGGCGATGCCGTTGAAATTCGGGTGGTTATACCCAAAACGAATTAGTCTTGAGCAGAAGATGGATATTTTACCTTGTTCTTCTCCTTTGCTCTTTGGGGTTGTGTAATGAATAAGTATTTATTATACAACCCCCTCTTTTTTAAAATGTGCCTCCTATATCCTCCCCGAAAGGAGAAGAACTCCCAGCAGGATAAAGGCCAGGCCCGCACCGTTCTGTAGGTAATGGGCAGGTACGAATTTTGTAATAAAGGATCCGGCGCAGACACCGATCAATGAGCTGAGGACCAAGGCAATGGATGCACCGATAAAGACCGGGACGACGGTTTTGGAACGGGTTGCCAGCAGCATGGTGGCCAGCTGGGTTTTATCCCCCAGTTCGGCGATGAATACCAAACCGAATGTCGTGAGCAGTATTTTCCACATAGTGTACCTCCCACATGTAAAGGTTCTCTGTAATATATATGTAGTGGGGACGGAAAATATTAAAATAATACTTTAAACGCTATCATGAATCCCCTATAATAGAATCAGAGGATTGTAAAGGGAGGGTTTTTTTTGTCAATTATTATCGCAATCGCCAACCAGAAAGGAGGCGTGGGCAAGACAACCACCAATGTCAATTTAAGTGCATGCCTGGCTACCGCCGGAAAGAAAGTACTGACTATCGACAGCGATCCCCAGGGCAATACGACAAGCGGCTTAGGCATTGATAAAAAAAGTGTGGATAAGTCCATTTATGATGTTTTGATAAACGGATTAGATGTGGAACAAAGCATCATTCCTACAAAAGTGCCCAATCTGGACATCATTCCTTCGAATATACAGCTGGCTGGCGCGGAAATCGAAATGGTTTCCATGCTGTCCCGCGAGCATATCTTAAAACGAAGCATCGAGTCCATCCGGGACCGATATGATTATATACTGATCGATTGTCCCCCCTCCTTAGGTCTGATCACCATCAACGCGTTGACTGCATCGGATAAAATCTTAGTGCCCATTCAGTGTGAATACTATGCCTTGGAAGGCTTAAGCCAGCTGATGAATACCGTCAAGCTGGTGAGGAATTATCTGAATCCGTCCCTTGAGGTGGAGGGTGTGGTATTGACCATGTTTGACGCTCGCACCAACCTATCCATACAGGTGGTTGAGGAGGTCAAGAAATACTTTCGCAACAAGGTATATCGAACCATTATTCCGCGCAACGTGCGTTTGGGAGAAGCACCAAGTCATGGATTGCCCATCATTATGTATGATCCCAAATGTACCGGTGCGGAGGCATATATGGATCTTGCCGAGGAGGTCATTGAATCAAGTGAGGAGGAGATCGCATGAGACAGAGGGCTTTGGGAAGGGGACTTGGTGCACTGATATCTGAGGATCTGACCCTCGATAATCGGGATATACGGGAGATCAAGATCGTCGACATTGACCCAAATGCTGCGCAGCCACGAAAGGATTTCAATGATGAAGCCCTGGCTCAGCTTGCGGAGTCCATTAAGACCCATGGTGTGGTGCAACCCATTGTTCTGAAACCGGAAGGGGATCGATACGTCATTGTAGTCGGAGAGCGGCGCTGGCGTGCGGCCCGACTTGCCGGACTGAAAACCATCCCCGCCATCGTCAGGGATTATGATAAACAGGATCAGATGGAGATTGCCTTGATTGAAAATCTTCAAAGGGAGGATTTGAATCCCGTTGAAGAGGCTTCGGCCATCAAGACTTTGATGGAGGAATACAGCTTGACCCAGGAGGAAGTGGCCCGTCGCATTGGTAAAAGCCGTTCGGCCATTGCAAACATTCTGCGCATTCTCCATTTACCTGAAAAGATTCTCCAATACGTCCGGACGGGCGAGATATCCTACGGTCATGCAAGGGCCTTATTGTCCATAGAGGATCCCCAGCTGCAGGAGCAAGTGATGCAAAGGATCCTGGAGGAAGGCATCTCCGTCAGGCAGGTGGAACAAATCGCTCAACAAGAAGAGCCGAAAAACACTAAGAAAAGGCAGAGCAAGAAGATGAAGAGCCATCCTTTCTTTGAACTGGAGACTACACTGGCGGATATTTTTGGCACCCGGGTCAGGATTCAGGGAAGCAATAGGAAAGGGAAGATTGAGATCGAGTATTACAATCAGGATGATTTGGAGCGCATCTATGAGATTCTGACGGAGAGACAAAAATAAAATGTTTCACGTGAAACATATTATTTTTTGCCCTCCAGCACGGATATGAAAAAGGGTACGACAGGCTTATCGACGGATGATAAGCCCTTATTGTCAGGAAGGGAATATCTTTATACATAATACGAATACATAGTCGGGTAATGAGCCCCAAGGATGCTGACCCTATGGCTTGGTGCGGAAAGGATGGGATTCAATTTGCCTAAGATCCTGAAGAAATTCTCTGTTGCTGAAAGCAGTTATCTGGGCGAGGGAATGGAGGCCCGGGTATATTCATACGGAGAGAACAAGGTACTGAAGGTTTATGGGGGAACCACAACTGAACGAAAGCAGCAGACACTGAAGAACTTTTACGACTCCATAGATTCCCACGGGATAAGTTATGCCTTGCCCCGTATATATAGCATTTATAAGGAAGGGAATATCATCGTTACAATCGAAAAGCGTATTGATGGAAAGAACATGCAGGATCTGCTGCCCGGGCTTGATGACGATCAATTGGACGGCTATATGAAAGAACATCTTTCTGCAAGCCTGGAGCTCCGCTCCATAAAGGCTCCTAAGGATTTTCCCGGCTATCTTCTCTTTGATCGATATGATTTGAATGGTTCCCGTTTAAAGGATTGGAATGCCTTCCTCAAACAATATTTGATCAGGGAATTGCCGGAGGTCCAAGACTATCTTGATGCGAATGTGCTTCATTTCAACAGAAAGATGGATATCCTGCTGGAGATTTTATCCCGGGACTATCATGGAGACTATTCCCTGATCCATGGCGACTTTTATCCCGGTAATCTCCTTATGGATGATACTGGCAAGGTCACTGGATTGATCGATTTTGGCATGATGACCATGTGGGGTGATTACCTATTTGATATTGCCACCAGCTGGGTGTATTTTGACATGTATGACGAGCTGAAAGCCAACATATGGAACCGTTACTTTCAGCTCCTGATGGACCGCCTTGGCTGGGAGGTTGAGGGAAGACTTTATCTGTACGTACTGATCAACAGCATTTTTGTCGTAAATGCCTATTCCGCAGACTGTAGCGACGGCCATTCCAAATGGTGTGTCAGGAACTTAAACAATCCAAGGTATTGGGACGGATTAGATAGATAGAAGGAGATTTTACTCGGTTATCCTTCCTATAGAAGGAGTTTTAGTGGGAATAGGGCTGCACTAATTTTGCATAAAAGGACGTTTTATAGAAAGCTCTTTTCATAAATCCTTTTTGTAATGTTTATTCTTGCTAGAAAAAAATCTATACTTTATCCCCTGATTTTATTGTTATTCAATACAATTGTGATAAAATGGAAGTAGGGGATAGATAATATGAAAAATTCTATCATGAAAGACATTCTTTTGGTTCTGTTTTATAGTCTTATCCTCGCTGTTATCGCATATGTGGTTGCCATTCCCATTTCCCGATATTTTCATGCCACTATGCAGGATGCGACGTTTTATGAAGGTCTTGTGATGGTTTTGATCGGTATTATGCTCAGCTCGAATCCAAACGCTGCAGGGCTGAACCCTTGGGGAATGGGCTGGAAGATTTTTCCCTATCAAGCTAATGACAATGTTCACTTGCAACTGAAAAGAGTAGAAAAAGAATTTACGAATAATTATAAACATTTCATACAACATCCTATAGGAGACTATGCTTTTAGCGGTATCACCATCCTTCTTGGTGGAATTCTTATCATACTATAGGGCGTATTTTTTCTTTGAAACATGGATATTCGAATTCGTGGGCGGCATCTTTGCTTATGAAATGCCATTCAGATCGGAAGCGGAAGGTCATCGAACGAAAAAGATCAAAATGTTTCACGTGAAACATTCTATGCCTCTACAGCCTGGCCGGCCCAGAATGGATTGTTTCACGTGAAACACTTTAGGCTTGATGGGATGATTAGGAATATATGGGATATTTCGCAATAAACAAATGATTCATTTCAATTTTACGATACATCCCTTGAATACACGCATCTTTGCCAGCCATATAGGCCTTTATATCAGTAGGAAAGCGATGGGCCAATTCCATTTTCAGTTTTCCGTATCTTTCCCCGTCCTCTATATTCCTTTTTAAATATTCCCGGAAAGAAAGATGCATTAGCAGTTCCGGTGAATCTTTAGAGCAGGCATATAAGTGACAGGCATGTATTCATCTTCATAGCATTGTTTAAAAACTTCACGCTCTTTCATTCCCCCATCTTCTTCGTGGATAAAACCTATGGTATGGAGTCTTTTGGCTAGGGGAGAGAAAATGGTTCGTCAGCATCTCCTTTATTCTGTTAAATTCAATTTTCCATCCTTCGTTATAGGGTTCAGATCGTACAATACCCCTCATCTTGGAATCCACTATATCACCCCACATATTCCCCCAGCCACTTCGCTACACCGTCGTTATCGTTTGTATCACACACAGCATCTGTAATCATTTTAATTTCATCAATGGAATTGCCCACTGCAACACCGAAGCCGACGCACTGCAACATTTCTTTATCATTGATGGCATCACCAAATGCTACGATCTCTCTTTTGGATATCTTGAAATGTTTAGCAAGCTCCAAGATTCCGTTACATTTTGTGGCCTCCCGATGCATGATCATCACTAAGTTATCCCGACTTACATGCAAGTACAACTGCGGAGGAAGAATGGATGCGATCAGATCGATTTGACATCGATCTTCGATAACTACATATAGTTTATCCGCGCGGCCCTGGACGTTTACATAATCGGTTATCACAAAGTTGTCGATGCAGCTCCATTGCTGCTTCACATTGAAATTTGCATAATGGACTCCCTCAATCTCTGCTGCAGCTTTAAGACTCTTATTCGATAAGGCCTGTAAAAAGGGTGTAAAAACATCGGATGAAATCGTCTGATCATATATAAGGCGATTATTCATATAAGCTTTCGCCCCGTTCAGCAATACATATCCATCGAACATTTCATAGGGGACCAATGCTCTTGCGCTATTCCCCCTGGCCGTCGCAAAGATGACTTTTATTCCCTGCTTGCGAACTCGATGGATGACATCCATCGTATATGGAGAAATCGTTTTATCGGTCCTAAGCAGGGTTTCGTCCAAATCCGTTACGACCATTCGAAACATATCGTCCTCCCATTATCTGATCGAAATTCATACAATCTACTATACTTTATACTGCCGATATGCAATAGGATGATGGGCTTTGTCAATGGTCCGGTATGGGTACACATTAGCCAATATATTTTGCTAAAAATAAGCAGGGATTGTCTTTGTTCCATAATAAAGGATATACTTCTAAAGGATAAAAACCGTTCTTAAAATAAAATGCTCTTGTTCACTCATATGGCTCATATTGGGCGGATGCGTCAAGCGTTTTTACTGTAATGAACTTATATCCATTTTCTTTGGCATAACGCTAGACAGCCATCAACATAGCATGGCCTATACCTTGCCGGTGATACGCTCCCAGAACACCTAAATTGTACATTTCAACGGTGTATTGGTTATGTACCTTTAAAGCGACAAATCCAATGGCTTTTTTTCCATCAAAAGCCGCGAAAAATGGTATGTCTCTGTGGGCAACAGACTTCTTCATAATATCCTCTGGTGGACTGAACCACTTTGGCAAAGAATGCATAATATCAAGGGTGATATTCGTTTTTAATTTCTTATCGATTATTTTCTCAACTCGAAACATATCTTTTCCCCTATACCGAAATGACTTTTTATATATACATTATTACAATCTCTATATGAAAAAGGGCATGGTTATCTCCCCATTTTATGGGATTTGCAAATGATTATGTCAGACAGGGGCGACTGCCCAGAGATGATTGATAGCGGACAGGTAGAGTTGTTTTTTGACAATAGAGAAACGAATGAAAAGGGGGTCAAATAACCCCCTTGATGATGTTGGTAATGATATTCGATTTATAGAAGAAGGATGCAAAGAGGGATTCCTCCAGATAATCATTGAGGAAATCCAGCGGCAGGACGGCGATGACAACGGGCACCAGAGCAAAAAGGATAAATACGATGAATATGCCTCGCAGGAAGCCGAAACACCCTCCCAAAAGGGAATCAAATTGTTTCAGCACCGGTAAGCGGACGATATAATTCGTCAGAGATATGACGAGACTTAAGACAAAACGGACGATAAAGTATAGGAGCAAAAAGCTGATAATGTTGATAATAATATTGGTAATGGTCAAGTTGAAGTAGTCTAAAAGGGTGTTTTGTCCGCCTGTATTGAACACCTGCTCTGCAATATTGTTACGGAGCAGGGAATCAAAGGGTATCGGTAAATTGGCATTTTCAATAATTTCACCGATTTTACCCCCAGGCAGGCTGTTAATATCGGCATTTCGGTACTCGATGACGGGAATCCGTGAAGGATCTTCCGTGTAGTACAGCACGGTAGGCAGTATCTTTGTATTGGATTGCAGCATCTTGGAGACCACCGGATAGAATAAAAAAGCTGCAAGCCAAGAAACAAAAAAGGCGGCAATATTCAAGACAGCTACTACGAAGCCCTGATACATCCCTACAA
Source organism: Clostridia bacterium (assembly GCA_050952525.1). Lineage (GTDB taxonomy): Bacteria > Bacillota > Clostridia > Christensenellales > JBMNLC01 > JBMNLC01. The sequence goes on from JBMNLC010000013.1 coordinate 88,221, forward strand.
CAGTGCTTAAGGCAAGAACTGTCAATATTCCATAATCAATAATATTCATGTAGCAACCTCTGCTTTCATATAGTTTTTACCCATAGATCCATATGGACCATGGGTAATGAGCTAGAGCGGAAGATAATATATCTTTGTATCCTGTATAAGTAGCAATCCCTTTTTATCCACGATGGGAAATGCCTGGTTGATTACAAAAGGAAGCCTGATCTCCTTCTTTGTCTTGCCGTCATATGCCATCAGATGTATTGCTCTTTCTTGGATGGAAATAAAATCCTTTTCCCGGGCAATAATTTTGACGGCATCTCCCGGAAGAGGTAGAATCTTGTCCACATTCTCCAGATCCAGGAGCCGAAGGGTAGAAACCTTTTCCGCTTTGTTCGGGGATGCTTTTCCACTTGACGGAGAAAGCAACATGAGGACGGAATCACCCTCTACAGGTCGTATATCCTGCAAAACCCATCCGTAAATGCTCTTCTCGTAGGTGCACTCTCCCGAATAATTGTAGCATAAAATACTATTGGTTCCAACAGCGATTATCCGTTCAGGAGTAAAAATAACCTGATAGATAATCTGATCGTTGACGGTAATCACACCCGTCATGGATATACCGGGCTTATAGGTGGCCAGTTGGCTGGAAGGAGCTATGCCGTTGGTATCCAGGGTGATGGTCCACAGCTGATCATCTTTTTCATGAAAGCCAAAGTCAACCATGGTTACTTCACGGTATACGATTTCATCAATCGGATTCCCCTTCCTGTCATAGACCGTCAGGGAGAGATCGGAGGATTTTTCATCCTTTATCAGGACGGCAACGGGTCGAGTACCGGCCTGCACGCCCAGAATGGTTCCGGAGTCAATCTGCTTTCTGTAAAGCAGCTTGTTCCATGTCAGTACAGCAAAGGATTGGTCATTGTAGTGGACACTGTACTGGCGGGAAACGGCAAGCTTTCCGTCCTTTACTTTTGTTTGAACCTCTCCTGCCTTTTCACCTTCGTGATTCAGGAAGACAACGGAATCATTTCGTGCATGCACGAAGCCGTCCCCGTAGGGGATCCAGGGATCCTTCGGAGGAATCGGTATTGGAACGGTATGTTCCAGAACTTTCTTTTGCTGCTCAAAATGAATATAACGATACAGTAAAACGCCGGACAGGCATAAAATGAAAAGCAAAACGATAAAAAGGAAAAAGTATTTTCTGCCGGTCCGGGGCAGCTGCTGTCTTTGATATGAATAAGGATACATGAAATCAAACACCTTTACTGGAGTCTTATCAGTTGAACAGGGATATGGCTGCCCTTAATAAAGGCGATTTTCCCTTGATTGCAAGGGCTTTATAGGGATTCAACTTTAATTGATAGAAATATGGGTAGATAATTAATATTTCTCTAAAAGAGGATAAATTCCTTCTTCGAAGGAGGACATAATTATGACGATTTTATGAAAGTTTTGCATAAACTCAGTCATATTATGAAAACATTATTGATATGATAGTGATAAAGAGAAGAAGTACCGGTATGAGCTGATGGAGTGCATGCAGAAAAAAGGATATGGAAATACTGAAAACACAGCATTCTTAGGAGGGCAGAATATGACGTATGGGGAATTCGAGCATTCAATCGATGTAAATGCCCCTCATGCATTATCAAAATTCAGCGATTTATTTGGGAGAGTGTTCCAAAAGGGATATACAGAGGAATTCAAGCACATCGTCATTCTATGCGTAGGGACGGACCGGTCTACCGGAGATTGCCTGGGTCCCTTGATTGGGCATAAGCTTGGCCTGATCCGATATCGAAATGTATTTGTTCATGGCACATTGGATGAACCTGTTCATGCAAAAAACCTTTGTGAGACCATCGAATATATCCATCAAAACTACCAGCGTCCCTTTATTATTGCAATCGATGCCTGTCTGGGCAAGCCGGAAAGGATCGGGAACATTGTCATTGGTCAGGGGGCATTGAGACCGGGGGCGGGAGTGAATAAACACCTTCCTCCTGTGGGGCACATTCATATTGTAGGGATCGTGAATCTGGGAGGCTTTATGGAATATCTGATTTTGCAAAATACGCGTTTAAGTCTGGTGATGAGAATGGCAGATACCATTACCAATGGCATACACTATAACCTGTGGAAGCTGTTTGAATATAAGGAGTCGAAGGAAGCAAGGGAAAGGGCGTCTGTTATTGAGATAAAAAGCGATTGAAGGAATTTTTGAGCATTAAAATAGGGGTGAATAGGATTTTCTCTCCAGGATATGGGCAATCTCTTCAAGGGACTTCCCGCTGGTATTCACAAGAAAAACACCCGGAGCTGAGCCCATATCATGCATATATGGGGCATTCACGTCGAGGGTTTGATAGAAGGCTGAATTTACGGCCCCGTCATAGAGCAGGACATCATAGGGCTCCTGGGATGTGCCGTATTCAAAGACAATGTAGCCCCTCTCTTGAAGCCCGGCGGCTATGGTCTCCAATCCCCGTTGATATGCAATCCGTTTCACCATAAAAAAACACCTCCGCTGATTAGTATGATGGGCAGGTGTTTCTTTTATTATGCATTTATTGAACGGATGATTGGGCCATTTCGATGGCTTTTTTTTCTTCATCGGAAAGAAAAATAGACGAAGTCCCTCCATTGATGGGTTTGGAAAAGATGGAGGAACCGTTTCTGGAGTAGAGTCCGGTAAGAACGATCCCGTCATTGTCTTCATTTAAAAGGGCAACGGAAAAGCTGTAATCCCCTCCCATATCATCGAAGGGGTTGTAGCGGACGCATCCAACCTTTTGGATGCAATGCTTCAACCTTTGTGTGATCTCCCGGATATCTTCGTTGCTCTTGCGGACCGTTTCAAGGGAAGCCTCCATACGTTTCAGATGCTCAAGGAAAAGTTCTTCAAAATTCTTATTTTCAATACCTCTTGTAAGACGCCGGTAACGGCGTTTCAGCCTTGCCAGGGCGATTATATTCCATATTAGCAGAATGGTCATGATCAATAGCATGAATAATGTAACGGTTATGATAAGAGGGATATTGTTGCTGATAATACCATACAGGCTGCTCATACTTACCTCCATCCAAACGGCTGTTCCAGCCGTATATATCTAAGAAAATCAGGATACGAATACAGAAAGGCTTAAGGGCTTCAGGGAGCATTCCAAAGGAGTGCTGCCTACCAGCTCCCCATCAATATTCAGGGGACTGGGTATAGAGGAAGAGATTCGTACATGCTCCCCCCTATAATATTCCACAAAAGAGAAATGAAGATGATCGCCCTTTATGAATTTGGGAAGCAGAAATGGAATTTTCCACTTGGGAAGGCAGGATATGATGCATACATCCAATTTGCCGTCTTCCATATTCGCTTTCGGGGCAACCTGCATCCCGCCGCCGTAGTAGCTGCCGTTTGCGATCGCCACAAGAAGGATTTTGCGATGATAGACCTTTTCATCCACTTCGATGGTAACATCCCGAAATTGATATTGAAGCAAGGTGGAGAGGACGGAAAGCAGATATGCGACCTTCCCTTTTAAAATCTTTATTTTTCTTGTCTTCTTGAAGGCCATCAGGACATCCGCATCGAAGCCTGTCCCTGCTACATTGATAAAGACCTTTTCGTTGGCCGTGCCGATATCAATACGTTTTTTTTCACCTTTCAGGATGATCTCCAGGGCGGCGGCAGGATCCATGGGAAGATGCAGTCCATGGGCAAAATCATTTCCCGTTCCTGCCGGTATGACTCCCAGGGATCCATTGGAGTCCATCAAGCCGTTGACCACTTCAAAGACGGTTCCGTCTCCACCGACGGCAATGATGTCCCGGTAACCCTTTTCAATGGCCTCCATTGCGAGCTTTGTGGCATGGCCCGGGTAGTCGGTTGTTGCTCCGTGGAAGGGAATTTCCTTCCGGGCCAAAATGTTTTGGATGTCATGCATGATACGGGATGAACGGCCTTGGCCTGCAATTGGATTAATAATAAAATACATCGATGATTCCCCTTACACAAGTGGTTGTATTTTCTCTAGTACCATTTTCTGCGGCGATTATAATAGCGGTATCTTTTTTTTCTGTTGAATACGTAATTCTTAATTCCCAAAATCGCAGATATGAAGACAATTACGATGAAGATTAAAGAAAGTAAAAAGAGTATTTCTACGGGGATGGTTAAACCCCAGATCGTCACATTTTTAATAAGCTTTTTATCCGATTCCTTTTCTTCCTCAATCTTGCTGGGTTTTTCTGTGGGCTCCGGAGGAGGCGTTTCAGATTGATCAGCCGGGGATTTTCCTTCTATCCATGCCTGAAAAACCGGGGAGGAAGATGTAATCGAAAGGAGGAAATCCTCAGCGGCTTTTTCACCTTCCAGTTGTTGCAAAAGGTGGAATTGATCGTAGGCAATCTTATCCTTAAAGAAGGCATTGTTCTCTCCGAAACCGGGGTCGGATTCGATTTCCCCGTATAGATCCAGGGTTTTTTGCTTTCGATTCAACAAAGCGTATGCCCGGGCTAACACATACTTGACCTCGTTTATGCCCTCGCTTGTTTCTCCATTTTCGATATAGGCTTCTGCCTTTTCCAACAAAGAGGTCAATAGCCCTTTCCCATACAGATCGCCAATCTCTTTCAGTTCCGCTGAATTTTGCTTTTTAAGGTATTGGACGGCGATGTCCTCGCTGTCTTTGGTGGAGATGATGACAGCGGGAAAATTCTCCTGCTTTTCATATCGCCACTCCATTCTTCCTTCCGTCAAAATACGGGTGGGCAGGGGATTTGGTGCGGGATCAAAGGCGTAGGGGTATGGAGTTTCTACCGAAACCACAGCCTCACCTACAGGTCCCTGCCAGTATTCCAGAAGCTCCATGGGCAGCTTAAAAGCCCAGCTTCTGTCTGCAAAAAGGGAGGGATATATGGTATAGACGCATTTTACAACGATGGCCTCTTCTTGCTCAATGGTTATGGGCCAGGTGTACCAGGTCAGGTATGGGTCTTCTGTATCATCTTTTGTTTCCTTCGCTTTTCGTGTAGATACGTCTGCATTTTCACCGTCTATAAGCACCGAAGGTTTGCTAATTTCCATGGTTTTATAAGGGAGCTTGGGAATACCCATGAGAAGGCTGGCTTTTTTTTCACTGTCCTGATTTTCCAGGATCATGGTGATGTTCACAGCGGGTTGGCTATAGTACCACCGTACATGGCTCTTGTAGGATATGAGGGAAACGGCCTTTTCTTCCACAGGATTGACATAGCTCCCCTTCCGCTCCATAGGAGCCACGCCGGCTTCGGCCTTTCCATGGGCGAGGAAGAGAAGGACGATCGCACAGCAGATAAGGATTTTTTTATACATACATATCACTCCGATCATCAAGAATCGGCATCCCAAGATGAAAAACAATCATTGTCATGCTGTTCTCCATAAAAGAATCCTACAAAAAACAGCGTGAAAAAGGTTACATTTTAGTGTATCATATCCCTATAAAAAGGACAAGATATCCTCCATTCATTATATGGAAGCTTTTTTTCTGCAGGGGGAGACGTGGTATGTTTCTTTATGCCAGCAAGTTAAAGGGAAATAATATAGACAAGTTCTTTGACAGCATTGATGGGAAGGATTGTTCACCGAAGGGTATGGGACTTGACCCTTTTGGGGAGGGAGCGAAGGAGCCATGGAAGGAAAAATACAGGAACAAATACCTCGATGGGTTCAGCGGCTGGGTCAAATGTGTAAGGAGAAGGTGTTCCCGTTGTATATCGTCGGCGGCTTTGTACGGAACGCCCTGTTGGGAATCCCGATCAGCGACATGGATGTGGCAGGACCCGCCCCGCCGGAGGATCTGATGGCGGCATTGCAGGATGAAAAGAATATACGGATCATTCCCAAGGCCTTGAAGTTTGGGACCGTCGAAATCCATATCCATATGGAAAATCGATGGCACAGCTGTGAGTATACCACCTTTCGCAAGGATTTCTACGGTGAGGGGGGAAGCCATGTCCCTGAAAAGGTCACGTTCACCCCGTCTTTATACCAGGATGCCCTGCGAAGGGATTTTACCGTTAATGCCCTGTATTATGAGCTGGACAAGGGACGGTTACACGATCCTTTGGGGGGTATGGAGCATATTCGCCAAAGGCTGATTTGCACAACTCAGGATCCCATGACGGTTTTTCAGGATGACGGGCTGCGCCTGTTGCGCATGTTGCGTTTTGCCTGTGAATTGAAGTTTTCCATTGAACGGGCTACGTATGAAACGGCAAGGGAAAAGATCATCCTTTTGAAGGATATCTCCATGGAGCGTATTCGTGATGAATTTGTGAAGATTCTCCTTTCGGACAGCCGATACCCCGATTTGCCGGACTATGAAGGGATGGTATCCCATCGAAGGGGCTTGTACGGTCTTTATGACCTGGGCGCTTTTCCGTATATCATCCCTCAGCTGCTGGAAGGAGTAGGGATGGAGCAGCGAAAGGAATACCACGCCTATGATGTGTTTCATCATAACTTGGAAGCCTCCATTGCCATGCCCGCCATCCTTCACCTGCGTCTGGCCGGACTCCTCCATGACATCGGAAAACCTTTTCTCCAGAGAAAGACGGGTAACATGTATGGCCATGACATCCTGGGAGCGACTATGGTACAGGATATTCTGGGGTCCAAGGGCTTAAAGTTCGACAATAAGACCGTGGAAAAGGTAGCCCTTCTTGTTCGGCATCACATGTATGATTTGGATAACAGGGCAAAGTCTTCCACCGTCCGTAAGAAATTTATCAGTTTAGGCCTGGACCGGGCCAGGGATTTGATACGCCTGCGAGGGGCGGATCAGAAGGCTTCCGGTCTGTCACAGGAAGACCCGCCCATGCTTGAGAAATGGGAGAGGGTACTGGAAGAGCTGGAGAAAGGAAGGATTCCCCTCTCCATGAAGGATTTGCAGATCTCAGGCTGGGACATCATGGAAATCACCGGTCTGGGCTCATCAAAAAAGATCGGTCGTATAAAGAAAGCCTTGTTTGATTGGGTAATTGATCATCCCGAGGACAATGAACCGGCTGTGTTAAAGCAAAGGCTGAGGGAAATCATGGAGCGTGACAGGAAAAAACGGCATCGGAATTAAAGGCGGGATGGCTTTCCGGTATTAGACGACGATTTACAAAGGATTTGGGTGAGTTAAAAAGGATATGCTTGAAGAGTGGAAGAAAAAAAGGTAATATTGTATTAATGGTTTCAAAATGGATGATGATATAAGGTGATACATATGAAAGTCATCAAAAACGGAGTGGTTTTTGCCAACGGGGTCTTCCAGGACAAGGTGGATGTGATTCTGCATGAAGGAAAGATCTTAGGCTTTGCCCATTGCCTGGATAGCTTTAACGGCGAAGTTATCAATGCAGAAGGGGGTTACGTATTACCCGGCCTGATCGATATTCATACCCACGGTATCCATGGCCATGACACCATGGAGGGTAGCCAGGATGCCTTGTTGAATATTGCAAAACACTACGTAAAATATGGAATCACCTCCTTTTTGCCCACCACGGTAACCGCTTCCGCCATTGATGTGAATCGGAGTGTGGCCGCCATCTCCCAGCTGTCCATGAGCTATACAGGCGGTTCCGTCATTTTAGGCTGTCATTTGGAGGGACCCTTTATTCGCCCGGAATATAGGGGCGCCCATTCATTGGACTATATTGCCGATTGCGGGCTGGACTATCATCATCAAATGGTGGGGGTTCTGGAGAAGGAGGTAAGGCTGGTTACCCTGTCCCCGGAGCTGGAGGGCGCCGAGGCTTTCATTCGCTATCTAAAGGGAAAGGGAATTGCTGTATCCTGCGGTCATAGTGGAGCTACCTACGAGGAGATGGAAAGGGCGATTGAATGGGGAGTTTCCCATGTGACCCATCTGTTCAACGGGATGGTATCCCTCCACCATCGGGAGCCGGGTGTGATAGGAAGTGCCTTGAATCATCCGGAGGTGACCGTGGAGATGATTGCCGACCTGATCCATCTTCATCCTGCCATTCTGCAGTTGATTGTAAAGGCAAAGGGTTTTGAAAAATGTGTACTGGTGAGTGACAGCATGGCGGCTACAGGCCTTGGAGACGGGGAATACAATCTGGGGGTTCAGAAGGTGTTTGTGAAGGACGGCCAGGCCCGTTTAAAGGAAGGAAACCTGGCTGGAAGCACCTTGACCTTGGACAGGGCGGTAAAGAATATGATTGAAGTCGTGGGCATTCCTCCTGAACAGGTCATTCCCATGGCCAGCGAAAATCCCGCCAAGGTGATAGGGGAAGATCACCGGAGAGGCAAGATTGCCCGGGGATATGAAGGGGATATATGCATCATGGACCGGGAATGGAATGTTATGAAAGCTCTGGTAGGGGGGCAGATCCTCTACAGTCGCATATAAGTTGCATATGCATTCAACGGAGAGAGGACTGTTGGAAGGGCCGTGGAAATCGGTTCGAATTCACTCGATTGATAGAGGGAGAGCGATACCATTTGGAGCAGGAAATCCAGAACATCTTGAATCAGCTGATCATGCTGCCCCCTTGGATAAACGGTATTTTCTTTTTTGTGTCTGCCGTGCTGCAGCTAACCTTTCCGCCCTATCCCGGGGATACCATATTCGCTTTTGGAGGGTATTTGAGCAGCAAAGGGATGGCGGGAGGCAGTATGCTGATCTTCCTAAGCTATTGGATAGGCACTCTGCTTTCCAGCTATGGGCTTTTCGAGCTAGGATATTGGAAAGGGGAAAAGCTCCTAAATACAAGATTCATCGTCCATTATTTTCCTCATACCAAACAGACATCTGCCCGTAAATGGCTGTTGAAATATGGAATGATCATTCTTTTTATCTGTAAGTTTATTCCCGGCCTGAATTCCTTGCTCATTATTTTCGGAGGAGTTTTCAAATATCAAAAGATTTGGGCATATACAGGCATTGCTTTGGCAGCCCTTGTACACAATGTCTTGTTCTTCATGGCCGGCAGGGCAGTGGGTCAGAATTATCATGCCATTTCACAGTTCCTGGCTAGCTACAATAAAATAGTCCTTATGGTTACGGTTTTGGTTTGTAGCCTGTATGTTTTTTATCGGTTCAGAGGCTTCCTGCTGAAAAAGAGGGCCGGAAAGATCGAATGACGGAAGCTTGTTTTTTCTTGCAATGGCTTTTATTTCTGATATAATGAAAGAACAGATTTAGAAAAGCAAAAGGCTATGACTATATGTGAGAACAAAGGCGTTCTTATTGAAGAAGTTTATTTCTGATAAGTACGCCTTTTTTTAGAGTCAGCGGAACGTATCCATTCATTCAATACAAAAGCTGAGGAGTGTGTTTGTATGCCCAAGTACTCGCCCGAAGATGTTTTGCGAATGGCTAAGGAGCACGATGTCCGGTTCGTTCGTCTCCAGTTTACGGATATTTTCGGAACCATGAAAAACGTGGCTATCATGGTGGACCAGCTTCCAAAGGCCTTGGACAATGAGATCATGTTTGATGGCTCATCCATTGAAGGATTTGTCCGGATTGAAGAATCGGATATGTACCTCTATCCGGATCCCAATAGCTTTGTGGTTTTTCCCTGGCGGTCTGACTATGGGAAGGTGGCCCGGTTGATCTGCGACATTTATAAAGCGGACAGGACCCCTTTCGAAGGAGATCCACGGTATGTACTGAAAAAAGCCATTCGGGAAGCCGAGGAAATGGGCTATCGCATGTATGCCGGCCCTGAAGCCGAGTTCTTCCTTTTTCACACTGCATCGGACGGTTCCCCTACCACCGTTACCCATGATAATGCAGGATATTTTGACCTGGCTCCCGTCGATCATGGTGAAAGTGCCAGGAGGGATATCTGTATTACCCTGCAGGATATGGGATTTGAGATCGAGGCATCCCACCACGAACTGGCGCCCGGCCAGCATGAAATCGATTTCAAATATGGAGATGCCCTTACAACGGCTGATAATGTGATGACCTTTAGGCTGGTCGTCAGGGTGATTGCCCAGCGTCATGGACTTCATGCCACCTTTATGCCCAAACCCCTGTATGGCGTTGCAGGTTCAGGCATGCACATCAATCAGTCGCTTTTCAGAAATGGGGAAAATGCATTCTATGATCCCAATGGCGAACTGGAGCTGAGTCAGGAGGCCTATTATTATATCGGAGGGCTGCTGAAGCATGCAAGGGGGATGGCAGCCGTCACAAACCCTCTCGTGAATTCCTATAAACGTCTTGTTTCGGGTTACGAAGCCCCGGTTCATATTGCCTGGTCTGCCCGAAATCGAAGCCCCCTTATCCGGATACCCACCAAAAGAGGTTTAGGAACTCGGGTGGAGCTTCGCAATCCCGATCCTTCCTGCAATCCCTATCTGGCCCTGGCAGTTTCCCTACGGGCAGGATTGGAAGGCATCCGTAAAAAAATTAGTCCTCCTCGTCCGACCAACCGGAATATCTACGAAATGACACCGGAAGAAAGGCAGCAAGCGGGCATCACCGATCTGCCGAAGGATCTTAATGAAGCCATTGATGAGCTGATGAAGGATGAACTGGTGAAGGAGACATTGGGACCGCATATCCTGGATCGGTACACGGAAGCCAAGCGGATTGAGTGGAATGAATATCGGATGAGAATCACTCCCTGGGAACTGGAGCAGTATCTGAACAAATATTAACGAAGGATTTCTCCCTCGATCTTTTGGATGCCGGCTTTTTCGAGCTTTCTCTTGCAATATCGGGTTGATCGTAGTAAAATAATGGTGTAATGGATATCTTTTCCTGCCATCGACAGCTTAGCTCTTTAACCGGAAGCAGGCTGTTTTCTATATTGGATAGTAGCCTTTGATCGTTTCATAGGAGTCTATTTTGTTTTTACGGATGAGCACATCATTTCCGATGTAATCTGGCTATGAGGGGGCTTTGACGGTGATGTCTGCTGATAAAGAAGGTTTCAGGAATTCTGAACACATCGGAGCTTATATCGATGTAAAAGGCTTTCAGATTCATTATTATGAAGAGGGACAAGGTGAACCCTTGATCCTGGTCCATGGACGGGGACAATCGATGGATTGCTGGCATGAAAATGTGCATGAGCTTGCAGAACATTTTCGGGTCATCCTGGTGGACATGATCGGCTGGGGTTATTCGGACAAACCCGGCTTGGAGTACAGCATACGGGACTATGGAGAATTCCTCGGGGCATTCCTGGATGCCCTGGGCATACAAAAAACCCATATCGGAGGCTTCGCCGAGGGTGGCGTCTACGTCCTGGACTTCATGATCCGTCACCCCGAACGGGTTGAAAAAGCGGTCCTCATCTCCCCGGGAGGCATTACCCGCCATTACCCCCTGATGGACAAGCTTTTTGCTATTCAATACATCGGAGAACTCTGTACCTTTTTCGTCAATCCTTCCAGTATGTGGAAACGACTTTTATCGACCTTTTTTGATGAAACCTATGTGACGGAGGATATGGTTGACCGGGCCTGCAGACCCTTTCGCAGCAGGGAGACAAAAAACGTACTCTTATCCAGCGTTCGGGCTTGGGATGAAAGCTTTGTAGGGGAAAACATATCCGGTCTGGATCATCCTATTCTCATCCTGTGGGGAGAATATGACAAGTGGCATCCCCGGAAAATGGCAGATCGCTACATGGACGCCCTCAGCAACGGGACCTTTCATCTGATCCGTAATTGCGGCCATTTTGTCCAGGAGGAGAAGCCAAAAGAATTCAACAACAGGGTGATCGGCTTTATCAAAGAAAAACCGGAGAAAGAGAAATCATGAACATGGGAACGGTCTTATTGAAGACCGTTATTTCATTCTTTGGGGAGAAATGCTGCTTGTGAGAAAGAGCAGCCTTTTGTTATAATAGGTCCATAAAAGGGTTATTTATACAGACGGAAGGAGTATGGACAGCAAAATGGAACGAATCATTCACATCATTGCAGCAGGTCTGGACAAATGGCTTGACAGGTTCCGGGAGCTTGATTACGGTGTGTATATAGGCAAGTTTATCAATATCGTTCTCATCCTGATAGTGGTCGCTATCGTGATCCGGCTTGGGCGCTCCGGCATCAATAGGTTTTTCAAAAAACAGAAGGAAAAGCGCCTCTCCCTGGATGAGAGAAGAGTCGATACGCTGAGCACCATCGCTCAGAGCGTGCTGCGCTATGGGGTTTATTTTTTTGCTGCTGCCAGCATCTTGTATGTCCTTGGTCTGGGAGGAACAGCCGGTTCCCTGCTGGCAACGGCGGGGATCGGAGGGATTGCCGTCGGATTTGGAGCCCAGCATCTTGTCAGGGATATCTTTACAGGACTCTTTATTCTCTTCGAGGATCAGTACGCCGTAGGGGATAACGTGTCCATAGGTGAAATAAGGGGTACGGTGGAGGAGATTGGACTTCGGGTAACCCGTATCCGCGGTTTCCAGGGAGACCTGACGGTTATTCCCAATGGAGAGATCTCCAAGGTGACCAATTATTCAAGGGGCAATTCCTTGGCAATTGTGGATATTGGCATTGCGTATAAGGAAGATATTAATAAGGCTATAGAGGTAATGGAGCGGGTCGGCGATCGGCTTCGACAGGAATATGACCAAATTGTGGAACCACCGGTGGTGCTGGGGGTAGTAGGCCTTGAGGAGACGAAGGTAACCCTTCGGATGATCGCCAGAACCTTGCCCCTCCAGCATTGGAATGTGGAAAGGCAGCTGCGAAAAAGGCTCAAGGAAGCCTTTGACAGGGAGAATATTGAGATTCCATATCAAAGAAGGGTGATCGTGACCCAGGCGGATCATGCTTCTGAAAAAACAGATGACTACAGGGAGGTGTGAAGATGCCCCAAGTTTTTTATGTTGGCGATCTGATTCAGACAAGAAAGCAGCATCCTTGTGGGAATGATATATGGAGGATTATTCGCGTAGGAGCGGATATCAAAATAAAATGTGTCCAGTGCGGCCGTATCGTGATGATGGACAGACCCACTTTTGAAAAAAGGGTAAAGAAAGTGGTGGAACGGGCTGTTCCGGAGGAAAACCAGGGAGAAAAAGAAACTTAAAAAATTGGTACAATTTTTTTTAATTTTTTTAAAAAAATTAGTTGACAAAGAGAGAGGCTGTTGCTACAATAGTCTACAAATCAATTTTTAGCGGTAAAAATTAAAATTTTATGAATGTCATAGAATTTTAAGAAGAAAGTGTACCTAGGGTTCCGCCAGAGATGGGTCAGCGACCGAGCGGTACAAAATACGATTCGTATTACACCGTGGGAATAAAATACCCGGCGGCAGGTTTCTTCTTTAGTTAGAAAAAAACTGTCCTGGGTTTTTTTATACCTGGTGAATGCGAAGAATGAATGGTTAAAAACGGAAATGTGATGATGGAGAACAAGGATATAGTCATCATCTTCAGAGAGCCGGTGGTTGGTGAAAACCGGTGGGGTGGCTATATGCCGAACTCGCTCCTGAACAGAGACCCTGAAAAAGGATGAAAACCGGAGTAGGGGTCTACGGGTGGTCCCGTAACAGGCCAGGGTTTGATTGAACCTGCTGAGGCAGCTTGTCGCGAGACGGCTGCGAATTAGGGTGGTAACACGAACTGTCCCCTCGTCCCTATACCTATATGGTTAGGTCGAGGGGATTTTTATTTTATAGAAGGAGGAGTATGAAATGCGAATGACTGGAGGCCAGGCAATTGTAAAGGCACTGGATGCGGAAGGCGTGGATATGGTATTCGGATATCCGGGTGGCGCTATCCTGCCGGTCTACGACAGCTTGAGGGAATCCGGGATTCGCCATGTCCTGGTCAGGCATGAACAGGCAGCTGCCCATGCCGCCAGTGGCTATGCCCGCAGCACAGGCAGGGTGGGTGTATGCATTTCCACCTCAGGTCCCGGGGCTACCAATCTCGTGACGGGCATTGCCACCGCATATATGGATTCCATTCCCATTGTGGCGATCACCGGCCAGGTCTCCACGGATATGATCGGTCGCGATGTATTCCAGGAGGTGGACATCACAGGGGCTACGGAGCCTTTTTGCAAACACAATTATCTGCTCAAGGATGTCAATGATATCCCCAGGGTCATGAAGGAAGCCTTCCATATCGCCTCTACCGGAAGACCCGGTCCCGTCCTGATTGATCTGCCCAAGGATGTCGCCTTGAGCACCCTGGATTTTCGTTATCCCAAGGCTGTTCATCTGAAGGGATATAAGCCCAACTATGAAGGCCATCCCCTGCAGATTAAACGGCTGGTAAAGGCCATACAGGCGTCTGAAAAGCCTTTGATTTGTGTGGGGGGAGGGGTCATCAGCTCCAATGCCCATGAGGAGGTCCGGGAGCTGGCGGAGCGGCTGAAGGCCCCCGTAGCGACTACCCTGATGGGTATCGGGGCATTTCCCGGCAATCATCCTTTGTCCCTGGGCATGCTGGGAATGCATGGGAGCACTGCCGCCAACAGGGCCATTCAGGAGGCAGATCTGCTGATGGTCTTAGGGGCCAGAATGGGGGACCGGGCCATTGGAAAACGGGAGGAATTTGGCAAAGCGGCAATTCTGGTTCACGTGGACATCGATCCGGCTGAGATTGGGAAGAACGTTTCTACAAACATTCCCATCGTCGGGGACCTGAAGCGGATTCTCCGGGAACTCCTGAAGGCTCCTCTCGATCGTTCCTCCAGCCATTGGGATGACCGTATTTTCCGGGATGACAGCGACCGCTTAGGCGATCCGGAGGATAAAAAGGGGCTGGATCCCCGGAGAATCCTTAGGGAGCTCTCCGGACTGGCTCCAAGGGATATGATCGTTGTGACGGATGTGGGGCAGCACCAGATGTGGACGGGACAATATTATCCGGTGGATCTCCCCCGTACTTTTATCACGTCGGGGGGCTTGGGCACCATGGGATACGGTCTTCCGGCCGCCATCGGGGTAAAGCTGGCCAATCCGGAGCGGGATGTGCTGCTGATTACAGGGGACGGGAGCTTCCAGATGAGTCTGCCGGAGTTGGCTACGCTGGTTCAGGAGGAATTGAGCATCAAAATTCTGATCATGAACAATCAGCGGCTGGGGATGGTGCGGGAGCTTCAACAGCAGCAGTGCGGAGGCCGGTATTTTGCGGTGGAAATGCGGGGCAACCCGGACTTTGTAAAAGTGGCAGACGCCTATGGCATCCAGGGTTTCCGGGTGGAAAGACCGGAAGAGATCAGCGAAAGCCTTCAGAAAATGCTGGACTGCAGGGAAGCCATTTTGGGAGATTTTCGTATTGATCCGGATGCCAATGTGACAGCACTCAGAAAGGATGAGAGATCATGAAGCGTACGCTAGCAGTATTGGTAGAGAATCACGCCGGTGTTCTTTCCAGGGTGGCAGGTTTGTTCAGTCGCCGGGGTTTTAATATTGACAGCCTGGCTGTGGGTGTGACGGAGGATCCTCAGGTTTCCAGGATGACCATCGTGGTGGATGGGGATGAGAATACCATTGAGCAGGTATCGAAGCAGCTGAATAAATTGATCAACGTGATCAAGGTTTCGGATATCACCCAGGATTCTGTGACCCGTGAACTGGCTCTGGTGAAGGTGAATGCACCGGCTGCAGCCCGGACAGAAATTATCGGAATCGTCAATGTCTTCAGGGCCAAGGTGGTGGATATCAACAAAAATACCATAACCATCGAAATTACGGGGGACAGTGAAAAAGTAGCCGCCCTGGAGGATCTGTTACAACCCTATGGGATCCAGGAGATGGTAAGGACGGGAATCATCGCCATTGAGCGGGGCCCCAAGTCCATCAAATACGGCAAAGGAAATCATAAGGAGGAATAGAGAATGGCAAAAATGTATTATGATCAGGATGCGAATTTGGATCTGCTGATGGGCAAAAAGATAGCCGTCATCGGATATGGAAGCCAGGGCCATGCCCACGCCCTGAACCTCCATGAAAGCGGAGTGGATGTGGTAGTGGGACTGTACCGCGGCAGCAAGTCCCGGAAGGCGGCAGAAGAAGCAGGGCTGAAGGTAATGGAAACGGCGGGGGCGGCCAAGGAAGCGGACATCATTATGATGCTTATTCCCGATGAGAAGCAGGCCAAGGTCTATTACGAGGAGATTGAGCCCAATCTGAAGGCCGGGAAAGCCCTTGTGTTTGCCCACGGCTTCAACATCCATTTCGGTCAAATCGTTCCCCCGGCAGAGGTGGATGTCTTCATGGTAGCACCCAAGGGACCGGGTCATACCGTGCGAAGCCAATATCAGGAAGGAAAGGGGGTCCCCTGCCTGATTGCCGTCCATCAGGACTATAGCGGACGGGCCAAAGATTTTGCCCTGGCCTACGCCAAGGGAATCGGAGGCACCCGGGCCGGGGTACTGGAAACCACCTTCAAGGAAGAGACGGAGACGGATTTGTTTGGTGAACAGGCTGTTCTCTGCGGAGGAGTAACCGAGCTCATTAAAGCAGGCTTTGATACCCTGGTGGAAGCGGGCTATCAGCCGGAAAGCGCCTATTTCGAATGCCTCCATGAGATGAAGCTGATTGTGGACCTGATCAACCAGGGGGGCCTCAGCTATATGCGCTATTCCATCAGTGATACGGCTGAATATGGCGACTATAGCGTCGGGAAGCGGATTATTACGGAAGAGACACGGGCAGAGATGAAAAAAGTGCTGAGGGAGATCCAGGATGGGGAGTTTGCCAAGAAGTGGATCCTGGAGAACCAGGCCAACCGCCCCGCCTTCAATGCCAGACGGCGTCAGGAGCAGAATCTCCAGATCGAAAAGGTGGGTCGGGAACTGCGAAAAATGATGCCCTGGCTTGAGGGAAAATAA
This sequence comes from Clostridia bacterium, assembly GCA_050952525.1. Classification (GTDB taxonomy): domain Bacteria; phylum Bacillota; class Clostridia; order Christensenellales; family JBMNLC01; genus JBMNLC01. The sequence goes on from JBMNLC010000013.1 coordinate 105,031, forward strand.
CCGGATAAGCCAGCCGGGATAAAGCGGCGAGGGCGTGGGATAAACAGAAAAAAAGGAAGGAATCGGGAGATAGTACCCCAAGACCTTCCAAAAGGTAAAAGAGTGAGAATTCAACATTAATTATATGCCTTCCAAAAGAAGAAAACAAGGGAAAAGCAGAGGAAGAGGGAGAGTTCCCTCAATATATTCGATGCCATATATAGGTAAAAGGCAGGAGGGATCGGTTATATGGAAAGAAAAATCTATTTTTTCGATACAACTTTGAGGGATGGGGAACAATCCCCCGGCATCAGCTTGAATGTTCATGAGAAATTGGAAATAGCAAAACAGCTGGATAGGCTGGGCGTGGATGCCATTGAAGCGGGATTTCCCATCGCTTCCAATGGAGACTTTGAAGCGGTCAAGGCCATTGCCCAGAATATCAGAAGGCCGACCATCGTAGGTCTGGCCCGGGCCGTTAAGCAGGATATCGATCGGGCATGGGAAGCTTTGCAGTATGCAGAACATCCCCGTATTCATACCTTTATTGCCAGTTCGGATATCCATCTTCAATACAAACTGAAGATGACCAGGGAGGAAGTGCTGCAGAGAGCGGTAGAAATGGTACGATATGCGAAATCTCTTTGCCCGGATGTGGAATTTTCGCCGGAAGACGCCTCCAGGACGGATCCCGCATTTCTTTATCAGATCCTCGAAGCGGTGATTGATGCGGGAGCCACGGTGGTCAATATTCCGGATACGGTGGGCTATTCCACCCCGGTTGAATTCGGAGCCCTCATCAGGGGCATCCGGGAGAATGTGCCCAACATCGATCAGGCGATCATCAGCGTCCATTGCCACAACGACCTGGGCATGGCGGTAGCCAATTCTCTGGCTGCCGTGGAAAACGGAGCCCGCCAGGTGGAGTGCACCATCAACGGCTTGGGAGAAAGGGCCGGAAATGCATCACTGGAGGAGTTGGCCATGGCCCTAAGGACAAGGAAGGGATACTTCCAATGCGAAATGGGGATTGTGACGGAGCAGCTTTATCGAGCCAGTGCCCTGGTGAGCCATATGACGGGTGTTCTCATTCAGCCTAACAAGGCAGTGGTGGGTGCCAATGCCTTTGCCCATGAGTCCGGGATTCACCAGCACGGTGTGCTGAGCAACCGGGAAACCTATGAAATCATGACCCCTGAATCCGTAGGATTGAAGCAAAGTCAGATGATCTTAGGAAAGCATTCCGGCCGTCATGCCTTTGAAGAGCGCCTGAAGGATTTGGGATATAACCTGTCGCAGGAGGAGATCAACGAGGCTTTCCAAAAGTTCAAGGAACTGGCGGATAAAAAGAAATATGTCATGGATAAGGATATTGAGGCTTTGGTCAACATGGATGTGAGCAGCGGCATCCCCGACCAGTATGAGCTGGCCTACTTCCATGTCTCCAGCGGTAATACCCTGATTTCCACTTCCACTGTCCGGATCAGGCATCAGGATGAAATCATTGAGGAAGCGGCCTGTGGAGACGGACCCGTCGATGCCACCTTCAAGGCCATTGAAAGGGCCGTCGGAATGGAAATCAACCTGGTGGATTATTACCTCCGGGCCGTTACCAGCGGTAAGGATGCCCTGGGAGAGGTGACGGTGAAGATCAGCATCAACGGCGATGTGTATGTAGGAAGGGGTATCAGTACCGATATCATTGAGGCCAGTGCCAAGGCCTATGTGAATGCCATCAATAAATTAATATATGATAAAGAGGAATAAAGGAGTGGTTTGTTTTGGGGATTTAAGCAGGAAGAAAAGGGTCTATATCTATGACTCCACCCTTCGGGACGGAGCCCAGGCGGAAGGCATATCCTTCACCGTGGAGGATAAATTGAGGATTACCAAGCGCCTGGATGACTTTGGAGTTGATTATATTGAAGCTGGAAATCCGGGATCCAATCCTAAGGATTTGGAGTTCTTCAGACGTATCAAGGAGTTGGGGTTGAAGCATGCCAAGCTGACAGCCTTTGGAAGCACCCGGAGGGCTAGGATTCCAGTACAAGAGGACAGGAACGTCCTTTTCCTCCTGAATGCGGATACCCCGGCGGTGGCTATATTCGGGAAGAGCTGGGATTTTCATGTGACGGATATCATCCGTACCAGCCTGGAAGAGAATCTTGCCATGATCCGGGAAACCCTGGCCTTTTTCAAGGAGAAGGGAAAGGAAGTGATCTTTGATGCCGAGCACTTCTTCGACGGCTATAAGTCCGACCCTGCCTATGCCATGGCGACCCTCCGGGCTGCGGTGGAGGCCGGAGCCGATTGGGTGGTACTCTGTGACACCAATGGCGGCTCCCTTCCCACGGAGATTGCCGAGATTACCCAGAGGGTGGTAGAGGAGATCCCGGCGCGGATTGGTATCCACTGCCACAATGACGGTGGCATGGCGGTGGCGAACTCCATCATGGCGGTCATGAAGGGGGCCAGCCAGATACAGGGCACCTTTAACGGATATGGGGAACGGTGCGGTAACGCCAACCTATGTACGATCATCCCGAACCTTTCGCTCAAGATGGGATATCAATGTCTGTCCGCCAGCCTCCGGGAGCTTACCGGCGTTTCCCGTTATATCAGTGAGCTGGCCAACATGGCTCATAATGAAAGGGCTCCTTATGTAGGCAACAGTGCGTTTGCTCATAAGGGAGGCATGCACATTGACGGGGTGGTGAAGAATTCTCAGTCCTTTGAGCATATCGATCCGGAACTGGTAGGGAACAAGAGAAGGTTCCTGATGTCGGAGGTTTCGGGTCGCAGCACCATCCTTTCCCGAATCCAGGAGGTGGAGCCCAACATTACCAAGGATTCCGAGGAGACCCAGCTTTTAATTGATAAACTGAAGCAGTTAGAGCATGAAGGCTACCAGTTTGAGGGGGCAGAAAGCTCCTTTGAGCTGCTGATACGCCGAAGCCTTGGAAAATATAAAACTTTCTTTACGGTAAAGGATTTTAAGGTGATCTCCGAGCAACCCTGGAAGGATCTGAACAGCGCATCGGCCATGATTAAGGTTCAGGTGGACGGTGTGGAAGAGATCACGGCTGCCGAGGGGGACGGACCTGTCAATGCATTGGATAAGGCCCTGCGAAAGGCCTTAGGCTTCTTTTACCCACAGCTGAATCGAATCCGGCTGACAGACTATAAAGTGCGGGTCCTGAACTCCAATGGAGGAACGGCCGCGAAGGTACGGGTCCATATCGAGTCCACCGACGGGAAAAAGATATGGGGGACGGTAGGGGTATCCACCAATATTATCGAAGCCAGTTGGAAGGCCTTGGTGGATTCCATTGAATATGCCCTGATCCACCAGGAGGAAGAGAAAACTCCTGGGGCTGTGTAACTGAACTGGGGTATTCCTCTGAGCTGGCCAGCCGCTAGTCGCCAGCCGTTGACCCTAGGGTATTCCTCTTGGGTAACCCGTTTGGCGTTATTCGGTTTGCGGAGGGCGGATATTTTTCTGGGGTATTCCTCTGAGTTATGAATCGGTAGGCGATAGGCAGCTCTTTCTTTCAGCCAAACAAATAATCATAAACCCAAATGATAAAGGATTTGTGCACCTAAAATTATATGAATCCTGACGATAGAAGGTAGGGGCAGACGACCCTGTCTGCCCGTATTTATTCGAGGCTAATGCGTTTCCACGGAGCAATGTTTAACGGGTGGACAGAGTCGTCCACCCCTACCCTGGATCATAAAGGCATACTTAAACAGCGGCTGGCGATTGGCGGCCGGCGGCCGGCCAAAACCCAGAAGGAATACCCTAGGGTAAACGTTTGACGGATTTGAGCAATTACGGTATGGTTTCAGGAGGATAAATGGGTTCTGGAAAGAATAGGATGTATGGGAGAGTGTTTTCGAAGAGAAAAAAAGGAGGATTAACGATATGGCAATGACGATGACCCAAAAGATTTTGGCCCATCGCGCAGGGTTGCCCCATGTAGAGGCCGGCCAGCTGATTCAGGTAAAGCTGGATATGGTCCTGGGGAATGATGTCACAACCCCCGTGGCGGTGAAGGAATTTGAAAAGATCGGCATTCAGGAGGTTTTTGATCGGGAGAAGATCGCCATCGTTCCGGATCATTTTACCCCCAACAAGGATATACAGGCAGCGGAGCAGTGCAAGGTCATCCGGGAATTTGCCCGCAGCAAAGGCATTGTGAATTATTTTGAGATCGGCCAAATGGGAATCGAGCATGCCCTGCTGCCGGAAAAGGGTCTGGTGGTCGCCGGAGATGTGGTGATCGGGGCGGATTCCCATACTTGTACCTACGGCGCCCTGGGGGCTTTTTCCACAGGGGTGGGAAGCACCGATATGGCGGCCGGCATGGCTACGGGGGAGGCTTGGTTCAAGGTACCGGAGGTCATCCGTTTTGTCCTGAAGGGTAAACCACAAGGATGGCTGAGCGGAAAGGATATCATTCTCCACATCATCGGAATGATCGGTGTGGACGGCGCCCTTTATCAATCCATGGAGTATACGGGCGAGGGCCTGCAGCATCTGTCCATGGACGACCGCTTCACCATTGCTAATATGGCCATTGAAGCCGGAGCAAAGAACGGCATCTTTGAAGTGGATGACCGTACCGTTGAATATATGAAGGCCCATTCCAAGAAAGCCTATCGGGTGTTCCAGGCGGATCCCGATGCGGTATATGTCCGGGAGATCGAGCTGGATCTGTCCAGTCTGAGGCCAACAGTGGCCTTTCCCCATTTGCCGGAGAATACCCATCCCATCGATGAGGTAGGGGAAATTCCCATTGATCAGGTCGTCATCGGCTCCTGCACCAACGGCCGGCTGGAGGATTTGCGGGTTGCAGCCAAGCTGCTGAAGGGGAAAAAGGTCCATCCCTACGTCCGGACCATCATCTTCCCGGCAACCCAGAAAATATATATGGATGCCCTGCGGGAAGGCTTGATTGAAATCTTTATAGAGGCCGGAGCCGTGGTGAGCACGCCCACCTGTGGCCCCTGTCTTGGAGGTCATATGGGCATACTGGCCGAGGGAGAACGGGCTGTAGCCACCACCAATCGAAACTTTGTGGGAAGAATGGGACATCCGGAGAGCGAAGTATACCTGGCCAGTCCCGCAGTAGCGGCCGCTTCTGCCATCACCGGAAAAATCAGTTCGCCTGAGGAGGTGCAAGATTGATGAAGATGAGAGGCAATGTGATTAAATATGGGGATAATGTGGACACGGATGTCATTATTCCGGCTCGTTACCTGACAAGCTCCGACCCCTCCGTCCTTGCCAGCCATTGTATGGAGGACCTGGATCCCAGCTTTAGCCAGAGGGTGAAGAAAGGGGATATCCTGGTTGCCGGAAAGAATTTCGGATGCGGATCCTCCCGGGAGCACGCCCCTATCGCCATCAAGGCATCGGGAATATCCTGTGTCATTGCCGAGACCTTTGCCCGTATCTTCTACCGTAATGCTGTGAATATCGGCATGCCCATTGTGGAAAGTAAGGAGGCGGCTGTGGATATCCAGGAAGGGGATGAGGTGGAAATCGATGTGGATACCGGGATCATTTACAACCACACCCGGGGAAGTCAATACCAGGGGGTTCCCTTCCCACCCTTTATGCAGGAGATCATGGCTGCAGACGGACTGATCAATTACGTCAAGAGAAAGGGGAGAGGGGAATGAAGAAAATCGCCCTGATACCGGGGGATGGGATTGGCCCCGAGATCGTACGGCATGCGGTCAGGGTGCTGGATACAATCGGTGAACGGTACGGATGCCGTTTCCAATACCGGGAGCTGCTTGCAGGAGGGATTGCCATCGATACCCTCGGTACACCCTTGCCGGAGGAAACCTTAAGGGAATGTCAGGAAAGCGATGCCGTCCTTTTGGGGGCGGTAGGAGGACCAAAGTGGGATAACCTTCCCGGGGAGCTCCGGCCGGAACAGGCTCTCTTAGGGCTGCGCAAGGGCTTGAAGGTGTTCGCAAACCTCCGGCCTGCCATCCTCTTTCCCCAGCTGAAGAATGCCTCCAGCCTCAAAGCGGAAGTCATCGGAGAGGGGATTGACATCCTGGTGGTGCGGGAGCTGACGGGAGGCATCTATTTCGGTCCCAAGGAGAGAAAGTCCATAGAGGAGGGCTATCAGGCCTCGGATACCGAGGTGTATACGACGGAGGAAATCCGGAGAATTGCCCATGTGGCTTTCCAAGCGGCTATGAAACGTCAGAGAAGGCTGTGTTCTGTGGATAAGGCGAATATCCTGGAGAGTTCCCGCCTTTGGCGGGAGGTGGTGGAGGAGCTGGCCGGCGACTACCCTGAGGTAGAACTGAGCCACATGTATGTGGACAACTGCGCCATGCAGCTCATCCGTCATCCCCGACAGTTTGATGTCATCGTCACCTCCAATATGTTCGGCGATATTCTCAGTGATGAGGCCTCTATGTTAACGGGATCCCTGGGGATGCTGCCCTCTGCCAGCCTGGGCGATAGCAGCCAGGGGCTTTATGAACCCGTTCATGGATCGGCCCCGGACATCGCCGGTCAGGACAAGGCCAATCCCATTGCCACCATCCTGTCCGCAGCCATGATGCTCCGGTACAGCTTTGGCATGGAGGAAGCGGCATTGGCGATTGAAGAGGCGATAGAGGCCGTACTGGAAGAAGGCTACCGGACGGCAGATATCATGGAACAGGGTAAAAAACCGGTAGGGACCGGCCAGATGGCGGATCGGATTGTAGAAAAGCTTCAAGAGATCTGAAGGGGATATATTTACTGATCAGGAAATGGTTTGCTGCAGAAGCAGTGGTGTAATGAATGATGGGGGTTCTTGTGGAATGTTAATGCGCAGCAGCTTCATGACCGGAAAAAGGGAACAAGGGAGGACCGGCAGGAATCTGGTATTTGTACTGATTTTCATCATAGGAGGATTGCTTCTATATTTTGGTGTCCGATCCCTCTTACCCTCCCGACTGCCCATTTCACATTTTCCCTCAAAAGCCCTGGACGCCTACTTCCAGGCAGAAGAGGAATATGGGATTCCTTGGTATTGTCTGGCAGCCATTGATCTTCAGGAAAAGAGGAGTCTGGACAAGGTAAACTATAAAACGGCTGCTGCCTTAGCAGAGGCTTTGGCCCGGGAGGAGGATGAAAAAAAGATCCTTTCCGGCTACAGCCAAGATCGGACTTTTCTGGAAGGGGCCCTGACTTATGTGAAACGCCTTCGATACATCGATCAGGTCTTTAGAGATAAGATCTTTCCTATTGACGGGAAATATGAGTCCAGCTACCGGGATGATTGGGGCGATGATCGGAGTTATGGGGGTAAACGCCGCCATGAGGGGATCGACATCATATGCCGGAAGGGAACCCCCATCGCTTCCGTGGGACAGGGCATGGTGGAACAAAAAGGCTGGAACCGATTGGGAGGCTGGCGGATCGGCATCCGGGGAGATGACGGCATCTATTACTATTATGCTCACATGTCCCGGTACGCCCCCGGCTTTGAAATCGGCGACAGGGTGCAGACCGGAGATATTATCGGCTATGTAGGGGACTCGGGCTATGGACCGGAGGGAACGACAGGGAAGTTTGTGCCCCATCTTCACTTCGGCATGTATGAAAAGGATGAGGCCATCAGTCCATACCCCTTCCTGAAGGCCTGGGAAAAAAGGAAAGGAATTGAAGCTTGAGGAGAAGCAAAGGAGGATACGGATGCAGAGTGACCGGATAAAAAAAGGAATGGAAAAAGCTCCCCATCGTTCTCTTTTAAAGGGAATGGGGTATATTCAAGAGGAATTGGACCGTCCCTTGATCGGGGTAGTGAATGCAAAGAGCGAAATTGTTCCCGGCCATATTCACCTGGATATCATTACCGAGGCTGTCAAGGCAGGGATCCGCATGGCGGGGGGCACACCCGTGGAGATTCCCGCCATCGGAGTCTGTGACGGGATCGCTATGAATCATATCGGTATGAAATATTCTCTGCCAACCCGGGAGCTGATTGCCGATTCAGTGGAGGCCATGACCATGGCCCATGGATTTGACGGTCTTGTTCTCGTACCCAACTGCGATAAAATTGTGCCGGGCATGCTGATGGCTGCAGCCAGGGTCAACATCCCCACGGTGGTGGTCAGCGGAGGCCCCATGCTGGCGGGTCGAAGGAAGGGTCGGGCCCTGGATTTAAATGATGTCTTTGAAGGAGTAGGCTCCGTCGCCGCGGGAAAGATGGCGGAAGAGGAGCTGTGGGAGCTGGAGGATTACGCCTGCCCCGGATGTGGCTCCTGTGCCGGGATGTTCACGGCAAACTCTATGAATTGCCTGGCGGAAGTCCTTGGCATCGCCCTGCCGGGAAACGGTACCATTCCGGCGGTATACGGAGAGAGGGTCAGGCTGGCCAAGTATGCAGGTTTAGCAGTCCTGGAGATGGTTCGGAGGGATATCCGGCCCAAGGATCTCCTTACCCCTGAGGCCTTTGAGAATGCCCTGGCGGTGGATATGGCCCTGGGTTGCTCCACTAATTCCGTCCTTCATCTGACGGCCATTGCCCATGAAGCCGGAGTAGAGATGAACCTGGATATCATCAACGACATCAGTGGCAGGACCCCTAATCTCTGCAGGCTCAGGCCGGCGGGTTCCCATCATGTGGAGGACTTGTATGCGGCAGGCGGTGTCCAGGCGGTGATGGCAGAACTGTCCAAGAAAAATCTGATCCATACCCAGTTGATGACGGTAACGGGAAAAAGCATTGAAGAGAATCTTCGTGGTGTTAAGGTAGAGGATTATCGGGTAATACGTCCCATCGAGGATCCGTACAGTCCGACGGGCGGTATCGCTGTGTTGAGAGGAAATCTGGCGCCGGACGGGGCTGTTGTGAAACGCTCGGCAGTGGCCCCTGAGATGATGGTTCATGAAGGCCCGGCCCGGGTATTCGACGGAGAAGAGGAGGCCTTTGAGGCTATCCTGGGCGGCAAGATCCGTCCGGGGGACGTCATCGTCATCCGTTATGAAGGGCCTAAGGGAGGGCCGGGTATGCAGGAGATGCTTTCGCCCACTTCAGCCATTGCGGGGATGGGCTTGGACAGGGAAGTGGCCCTGATTACCGACGGCCGTTTTTCAGGGGCTACCCGCGGTGCTTCCATCGGCCATATCTCCCCGGAGGCTATGGAAGGAGGCCCCATCAGCCTGGTGCAGGAGGGAGATGTGATTTCCATCAATATTCCGGAAGGACGACTGGATGTGAAGATCAGTCAGGAAGAGATGGAGGAGCGAAAGAAGAATTGGAAGGCTCCTACCCCCAAGGTTACCAAGGGTTATCTGGCCAGGTATGCCAGGCTGGTATCCTCTGCCAGCAGCGGAGCCGTCATGAAATAGCTTCATATCGGGAGATTGGCTTTTTATGCAAGGCTTTATAAGGCTTCTGTATGGACAGCTTCCTTTACCGGTATTTCCTTTCCAATGCAAGGAGGGTTTTCTTGATATCCAATCCCCCGCCATAGCCTCCCAAGCTTCCATCTGCGGCGATGACCCGGTGGCAGGGAATGATAATGGGAATGGGATTGGCTCCGTTGGCCCCGCCCACTGCCCGGGCGCCTTTGGGACAGCCTATCCGGATGCCGATATCCCGATAGGAGCAGGTTTCACCATAGGGAATGGCCTGCAGGGCTTTCCATACCCGCCGTTGGAAAGGGGTTCCCAGGATATCCAGGGGGAGGTTAAAGGTCTTCCGAATTCCCGCGAAGTACTCATGAAGCTGTTGGGCTGCCGGGTATTTCATAGCCCCGGAGACGATGCGGAAACGTCCCAATGCCTCTTCTCTTCTGAGACCTTCTTCTCCGCCGAATTCAATCCGATGCAGGCCCCGGTCCGTTTCGGCCAGGCTGAGGGGACCAATGGGGCTATCGATGGTCAGGATACGCAGCTGAACGGTTTCCATAGAAAGGACCTCCTGTTCTTTTCATGGATGTATCTTTAAATTGTTCAGGGCATGGTTGCCCTTGGAATCCTGCCATCTATTATATATCAAAAGGCGGGGAAAGGGATGTATGGATCAAGGAAAATTTCCTTGCATTCCCCTCTGTTTTGTATTACAATATTGCTCAAACTTTCTGAAAAATAAGATCCCTTTTTCAAAGGCGATGAAGGGAACAGTAGCGGTATCCATACAGGTTACAGAGAGCCGGGTCTTGCTGAAATCCGGTACCTGCAGGTACTTGCGAAGATCCTCCCTTAGCTGCAGGGCTGAAATAGGAGTAGGTTCTGACGGGAAGCGCCCGTTACAGTGCAACGGTATAAGCTTCGTTACAGAAGCCGTACCGGCTGAGGTTTTCCGTATGGAAGACGAAGAAGGGTGGTACCACGAAAGACGAAACCTTTCGTCCCTGACATAGAAGGATCTTGGGATGGAAGGTTTTTTGTATACTTCAATTTGACAAAAGGAGGTTGTGTCATGAAATTATCAGGTGCACAAATACTGTTGAAATGCCTTGAGGAACAGGGCGTAGATACCATTTTCGGATATCCGGGAGGAGCCGTCCTGCCCATTTATGATGCCTTGTATGACTCCCCCATTACCCATATATTGACCGCCCATGAGCAGGGGGCTACCCATGCGGCCGACGGATATTCCCGGGCTACGGGAAAGGTGGGTGTGGTGATCGCCACCTCCGGTCCCGGTGCGACCAATACGGTAACGGGGATTGCCACGGCCTATATGGATTCCGTCCCCCTGGTGGTATTCACCGGACAGGTGGCCCGCACCCTGATCGGCAGGGATTCCTTCCAGGAGGTGGATATCACCGGCATTACCATGCCCATTACCAAGCATAACTATATTGTAGAGGATGTCCGGAACCTGGCAGCCATCATCCGGGAGGCCTTCCAGATCGCCCGTTCCGGCAGGCCCGGTCCCGTATTGGTGGATATCCCCAAGGATATTCAGGTGGCCATGGCGGATTATCAGCCTGTGGAGGTGGATACCTCCTACAAGAATTATGATCCCTTTCATCGGGATGTTTCCCATGTTCAGGACTTGGAAAGGAATATTGAGCAGGCCATCCAGGAAATGGATGCCAGTGAGGCGCCCATCATTTATGCCGGGGGCGGTGTGAATATATCCGGTGCCAACCGGGAGCTCCTGGCCTTTGCTGAGAGGCTGAAGGCCCCCGTCTGCTGTTCTCTGATGGGCTTGGGCGGTTTTCCCGGGAATCACCCCCTTTTTTTAGGGATGGTAGGGATGCACGGAACCCGCTATGCCAATTATGCCGTTTCGGAAAGCGATCTGATCATCGCAGTAGGAGCCAGGTTCAGTGACAGGGTCATCAGCGACGCCAAGGCCTTTGCTCCCCGCGCCAAAATCATTCATATCGATATCGATCCGGCGGAGTTGGGAAAAAACGTGGATACCCATATTCCCATCCATGGGGATGTAAAGGAGATTTTACGCCATATTTTGGAGAGGATCCAGGAAAAGAAAGAGAACGGCTGGAATCAAAAGGTCCGGGAATGGAAGGAAAAGTATCCCCTCAGGCATCGAAGGGACGGTTCCCTGAAACCCCAATATATTATAGAAAAAATCCATGAGATGACCCAAGGAAAGGCCATCATCACCACGGAAGTGGGGCAGAATCAGATCTGGACTGCCCAATTCTATAAATTTACCGAGCTCCGAACCTTTATCTCCTCAGGGGGCTTGGGCACCATGGGCTATGGATTGGGGGCTGCCATCGGAGCGCAGCTGGGGAGGCCGGACCGGCAGGTAGTTAATATCGCAGGAGACGGGAGCTTCAAGATGAACTCTACGGAGTTGGCTACGGCGGCAAAGTATAAGGTTCCCATTATCCAGGTGGTTCTGAACAACAATGCCCTGGGGATGGTGCGCCAATGGCAGCATCTGTTCTTTCAAGGCCGCTATTCCAACACCAGCCTTGGCCCCGATGTGGATTTCGTGAAGCTGGCCGGCGCCTATGGGATCCCCGCTGTCCGAGTGGCCCGGGAAGAAGAGATGGAGGGGGCCCTGCAAAAGGCCCTTGACAGGAAGGGACCCTTCCTCATTGAATGTGTCATCCACAAGGACGAGAAGGTCTATCCCATCGTTCCTCCGGGAGCTCCCATCAATGAAATCATCGATTGAGTTTGATGCAGGCAATCGTTGACATATTTCTGCTCTTTGGGTATAATACTACCCATTAGAGATCGATCCAATCATATCGTTTTTGCGATGAAGAGAAGAAGTAATTCTTACGAGGATTTCCAGCGAGCCGGTGAGGGTGGAAGGCCGGTATCCGACGAAGAATGAAAGCCGCCTCGGAGCATGGATCCGAAAGCGCAATGCCGCGCTGCAAGGACTCCACGGTTTCCCCGCCGTTATAGGGACGGCTTCGGCCGGCAAAGAGGGCAGAAATGCCAATTTGGGTGGTACCGCGAAAGAGCTCTTTCGTCCCATGGGGGATGAAAGAGCTTTATTATTGTGAACGCCAATATAAACAATAGGCAAATAAAATAGGGAGTGAATTGCGTTGAAAGCCAATGAGTTAAGAGAAAAATTTTTACGGTTTTTTGAGGAAAAGGGACATGCTGTGATCCCCAGTGCATCTTTGATACCGGAGAATGATCCTACAGTGTTGTTCACTACTGCGGGGATGCATCCCCTGGTACCCTATCTCCTGGGTCAAAAACATCCGGAAGGAAGACGGCTGACCAATGTCCAGAAATGCGTCCGCACCGGCGATATCGATGATGTGGGAGATGCCACCCATTGCACCTTTTTCGAAATGCTGGGCAACTGGTCCCTGGGGGATTATTTCAAAAAGGAAGCCATTGAATGGAGCTGGGAATTTCTGACCTCGGAGAAATGGCTGAACATTCCCAAGGAAAAGCTGTACATTTCTGTTTTTGCCGGGGATGAAAATGCACCCCGTGACATGGAATCCTACCGCTACTGGAGGGAACTGGGTGTACCCGAGGATCATATCTTTTTCCTGCCTAAGGAATATAACTGGTGGGGACCGGCGGGCATGACGGGTCCTTGCGGGCCGGATACAGAAATGTTTTTCGATACGGGGAAGGAAAAATGCTCCCCCGAATGCAGTCCTGCCTGCAGCTGCGGGAAGTATGTAGAAATCTGGAATGACGTGTTCATGGAGTACAACAAGACGGCGGAAGGAAAATACGAGCCCTTATCCCAGAAGAACGTCGACACGGGCATGGGTCTGGAGCGGACCATTGCCGTCCTTCAGGGGGTGGAATCCGTTTATGATACGGATATCTTCTCCGACATCCTGGCCGAAATCAGCCGGTTGTCCGGAAAGAGCTATGGGGAAAGCGAAGAAGTGACAAGGGCCTTCCGGATCATTGCCGACCATATCCGCTGTGCCACCTTTATCCTGGGGGATGAGAAGGGAGTTACCCCTTCCAACGTGGATCAGGGCTATGTGCTGCGGCGCCTCATCCGTCGAGCCATTCGTTTCGGCATGCAGATCGGAATGCCGGAGGGCAGCATGCCTGAGATCGCCAAGACGGTGATTGCCCAATACGGCCATGTGTATCCGGAATTGAAAAAGAACGAAGACTTCATAACCCAGGAGCTGGCCCAGGAGGAGGAGCGCTTCCAGCGCACCTTGAAACAGGGCTTGAGGGAATTCGAAAAGCTGATCCGGAGATTGGGAGAGGATGTTAAGGAGATTGACGGTCCCAGCGCCTTCCGTCTTTATGATACTTTTGGTTTCCCCGTTGAGCTGACGGTGGAGCTGGCCAAGGAAAAGGGATATACGGTGGACATAGAGGGCTTTGAGAAGGCCTTCAGGAAGCATCAGGAAGTTTCCCAGGCCGGGGCTTCCCAGCGTTTCAAGGGTGGTCTGGCCGATCATACGGAGGAGACGACCAAGCTCCATACAGCGACCCACCTTCTCCACGAAGCCCTGCGCCGGGTATTGGGCGAGGAAGTGGTCCAAAGGGGCAGCAATATTACCGCCGAAAGGCTTCGCTTTGACTTTTCCTTCTCCAGGAAGATGACCAAGGAGGAAATCCAGCAGGTGGAAGCTCTGATCAATGAGGCGATCCAGAGAAAAATGGATGTCAAAGTTGAAGAAATGCCCTTGGAGAAGGCCAAAGAAACTGGCGCCTTGGGCTTGTTTGAATCCCGCTACGGAAACATGGTCAAAGTGTACACCATAGGAGATTTTTCCAGGGAGATCTGCGGCGGTCCCCATGTGGAAAACACCGGAGAATTAGGTCGTTTTAAGATCAAGAAGGAGGGAAGCTCCTCCGCCGGTGTGCGAAGGATCAGGGCGGTTTTGATCAACGAATAGAAAAAAACACCACCAATCCCATGGGAGCGTGAAAGCAATTTATCGCTATGACAGAATGAGCCATCCCTGCGTCGCAGGGATGGCTCAAAAGCTGTATAGCGGATCTTTTGGTCGTCCATATTTGAAAAAGCACTCTGAATAAAAGTTTTTATGGATTCCCCTGCTCCGGAATTTCGGAGAGATTCTTTGCGGCCGGAGACACATCCCCGTGCTTCACCAGCATCATGAAGAAGAAGGCCAGTAAGAAGGCAACGGATGCATAAACGAAGAGGGGCTGGTAGCTTCCTGCCCGGTCTGCGATCCAACCGAAAAGGATGGGGCTGACGATGGCGGCTGAAAAGGAGAAGAAGTAGTAATAGCCGGTATAGGCACCAATGCCCCTGGAGGAAGCCATCTCCACTACCATAGGGTAGGAATTGATGTTGATGAATGCCCAGAAGATTCCTCCCAGGACCAGGAGGATGCGGATGATCAAAAGGTCCTTCAGGAAATTCAGAGCGATGAAAAGAAGCAGGAGTCCGGCCAGACCTGTCAGGATGGTATTCCGTCGGCCTAAACGGGAAGCCACGAAGCCTGCCGGGATGGCGAAAATGACAAAGGCACCGGTGAAAAGGAACAGCATGCGGGAAGCCAGGCCGGGTTCGATGGCCAGGATCTTGCTGCAGTAGAGAGAGAAGAAGGTTTCCACGGCGTTGAAGCCTGTAAACCAGAAGAAGATGGCCAATAGGATAAAGATGAGGCTCATGAGCCTGCCCTTGACCTCCTCCCTGCTCTCAGGCCCTTTTTCCTCCTGCCGGTCAGGGGCTTCGGTGATCTCCGGTTCCTTGAAGAAAAGGTACAGGATGATGAGGGCAACAACCATGACGATGGAGCCAAGGTAGAAGGGATATCCTTGATTTTGCTCATAAAGAATGCCTCCCACGCCATAGCCGATGGCTGCCGCTACGCCTCCCATGAAGTTGATGACGCCATTGGCCTTGCTACGCAGAGGGCTGGGGGTGACGTCCGGCATCAACGCTACGGCCGGTGCCCGGTATATGCCCATGGAAAAGACGGTGATAATGATGAACACCATCAGGGGAAACAGACTGTTAGCGATGGGAATCAGGGAGAAAAACAAGGCGGCCAGGGGAACCCCTACCAGCAGGTAAGGCATCCTTCTGCCGTATCGGGTATTGGTCCTGTCACTGAGGGCTCCGAAAAGGGGCTGGAAGACCACACCGAAGATATTGTCAAAGCTCATGATAATGCCGATCCAGAAAGCGCTTTGTATAAAGCGGTCCAATATAATGGGTACGAAGGTGTTGTATATGGGCCATACCATGCTGGCAGAGAAAAAAGCCAGCCCAATGAGGAAGGTCTTGCCGTAATTTAATTTCATGGGAGATCCTCCTTTCATAGGCCAAAGGGTACCATTATCCGCAGCAGGAGTTTCGGATTCGGATGGCAACATCGGGCTTGTTGGTAATGATGCCTTCTACGCCCAGGCGGCACATCCTTTCCAAAGAAGCTTCATCATCGACGGTCCAGGGGTGGAGGGCTACAGCGTTTGCTTTGCATCCTTGGACAATTTCCGGAATCACCGAAGGGTAAAGGGGATGAAGGGCCTCCGCTCCCAGCTGCCGGGCATATCGCCAGGGCTCTACCAAAGCGGCACCGTACAGAAGTCCGATTTTCATCCCGGGATCAAGGGCTTTGATCTGCATAAGGCTGTAATGATTAAAGGATGAAAAGATCACCTGATCCTCACAGTGGTAGCTTTTTACCAGCCGGATAAGCTTTTCTTCAATACCGGGGTATAGGATGGGACCGCTTTTGATTTCGATATTCAGCATACCCTTCCAATCCTTGATGAGCTCCAAGACTTCTTCCAGGGTAGGGATGGGGGTAGCTGCAAAGGCAGGATCAAACCAGCTGCCGAAGTCCAAGGTCTTCAACTCCGACAGGGTCAGGTCCTTGACAAAGCCCTTGCCGTTGCTGGTACGGTCCACCCGTTCGTCATGGATAACTACCGGATGGCCGTCTTGGCTCAGGTGGACATCCAGCTCCAGACCGTCGCTGCCCATCTCCAGGGCCTTGGCAAAGGCGGGGAGGGTGTTTTCCGGGGCATAGGCGGATGCGCCCCTGTGGGCGATAATTTTTGTCTTTGTCATCTTGGCACCTCACTTTTCTTTCAGGTTTACGCTTTGCTTATGTATCCGATACCGGCCGGATAAATCCTTTACAGAATCGGAAAAAGGACGGAACCCGGGTAAAGGATTATATGCAGGAATAGATAACCCCCAGGATTTTATCCAGCCCGTTGATCGAGCTTCCCGATTTCATGGCTTCCACGTATTGGCTCCGATGCCTGTACAGATCCAGGATGGCCAGGTAGAGGGAATCCTCCGTGAGCTCCTCCTGGGGCAGGACCTTACTGAAGCCCTGCTTTTCGAAGGAGCGGGCGTTCAGGATCTGATCTCCCCGGCTGGCCGACAGGGGCAGGGGGATCAGAAGATTGGGCTTTCGTAATGCCAGGAATTCATAGATGGAGTTGGCGCCTGCCCTGGAGATGATGATATCTGCCATGGCCAGGATGTGGGGCAGTCCCTCACCAATATACTCAAACTGCTTATAGTCATTCATGTCCCGGTATTCAGGGTCTATATTGCCTTTTCCACAGATATGGACCACCTGAAAGCGGGCGGTCAGTTTCTTCAGGATTTTGCGCAGCACCGTGTTAATAGAGACGGCACCCAGACTCCCCCCCATCATGAGAAGCACGGGTTTATCGGCCACAAAGCCGCACAGGCGACGACCCTTCGCCTCATCCCCGTGGAAAAGCTCCGGACGGATGGGGGTACCTGTATGGATCCCCTTTCCTTCCTTGATGTGTTGGAGGGTTTCAGGGAAGGTGGTGCATACCTTCTGGGCAAAGGGAATGGCGATTTTATTCGCCAGACCGGGCGTTATATCGGATTCATGGATCACCACCGGCACCCGATTGATCCAGCCCCCTACGACAATGGGCACGGAGACGAATCCTCCTTTGGAGAAAATGACCCGGGGCTTCAGGGCGCGGATAATTCCCATGGATTGACCTACTCCCACCATCACTTTGAAGGGATCCGTCAAATTCTTCACATCCATGTACCGGCGCAGTTTTCCTGATTTGACGGAATGATAGGTAACCTGGGGAAGGTTGGAAATCAGAGTATGCTCGATGCCGTCTTCCGTACCAATATAATGGATCTCCCACTGATCCTTTAAAAGATGAGGAATAAGCGCTAAATTGGGGGTTACATGGCCGGCGGAGCCGCCCCCCGTCAATACGATCCTTTTCAAGGGAAAACCTCCATATCGTTATCATTGATTTTCAACTTATTATACCACAATGGGATATGTATGCCGATAGATTGTATGGGGATTTTTCCGGCTGGGTATTTATCCCATCCTCTTTTGAAAGGAAGCGGAATATCTTTCCTTCTTCCAGGAAAGGATGTGGATAGAGACTTTTTGAGATTGTATTTTTTAGAAAAAGCCAATACAATAAGGACGTGGAGAAATGAAAACCATGAAGAAAGGAGGTGATGCATTGGATAAGAGAAATTTTGCTGTGTTTATTGACCTGGAGAATGCGGGGGGCAAGGTCAGTACGCTGAACAATATCATTGAAAAGGTAAAAATCAAAGGGGACATCCTGTTGGGCAAGGTATATGGCTACAGCGAGCGCTTTTCCGACCTGAAGGAGGTGCTGCTGTCCAATACCTTTTATGTAGTGCCCTCCTTAAAGCATGGCTATAACCAGAAGAACAACCTGGATATTCAGCTGGTCATTGATGCCCTGGAGGTAGCCTATAAGAATGAACTGATCGACTGTTTCTGCATTGTTTCCGGTGACAGCGACTATACCCCTCTGGTGGGTAAGCTGAAGTCCATGGGGAAGTTCGTTCTGGGAATATCCAGGTCCGAGGTTGCATCCAACGTGTTCATCAATGCCTGTAACGAATTCATCTTCCTTGAGTCGGTCAGCGGAAGCACCAAACCCAAGCCCGTCTTCCAGGAGGAAAGTATCTCCAACTCCCCCAGGGAATTGTTGGATACCATTGAAAAAATCATCAAGGAGCAGGCGGATGCCGACGGCACCATCTTTGCCAGCGAGTTGAAAAAAACCTTACTTCGTTTAAGACCGGACTTCAATGAAAAGAATTTCGGTTATACCTCTTTTGGCAAGCTCCTCTACAGCTTGGAGGCCAAATTCGGAGAGATCAAGGTTTTTGGCGACAACTCTTCCTTGAAGGTCAAGCTGGTAAATGAGGCAAAGCCCCAATCAAAACAAATCACCAAGGACAACTGGACGGATATTTTTCAGGAACAGCTGAACAAACTGAAAGAGAACGGCTTTAACCGGGTGAACCCTAGCATTATCAAAGCGGGAATCCAAAATGATTACCCGGATTTTGATGAACGGGTCATCGGTTTCAAGAAGTTCAGCGATATGTTGAAGCGGTTGGAGAGAGAAAGGATGGTCACCATTGAATTCAATGAAGCCAGAACCATGCTGATCAAAATTCTGTAGTAAGATAGATGTAATATAGATATGGACTGAAAAGGGGGAGAGGGATCTATGAAAACAATTCATCTGATAGGAAACGCTCATCTGGATCCGGTCTGGCTGTGGCGGTGGCAGGAGGGATATGCGGAAATCAAGGCCAGCTTCCGGTCTGCCCTGGACCGAATGAAGGAATTTCCTGAGTTCGTGTTCACCAGTGCTTGCGCGGCCTACTATAAATGGGTAGAGGAAAACGATCCCGACATGTTCCGGGAGATCCAGGAGCGGGTTCGGGAGGGAAGATGGGTGATTGTAGGAGGATGGTGGATTCAGCCTGACTGCAACATCCCCTCGGGGGAATCCTTTGCCCGTCACAGCCTGTACAGCCAGCGGTATTTTCAGGAGAAATTCGGCATAAGGGCCAAGGTGGGCTATAATGTGGATTCCTTCGGCCATAACGGCATGCTGCCCCAAATTCTGAAGAAAAGCGGTATGGACTACTACGTCTTCATGCGGCCGGGGGATCATGAGAAGGAGCTTCCCGGTAACCTGTTCTGGTGGGAGAGCATGGACGGCAGCCGGGTCCTGACCTTCAAGATTCCCTTCAGCTATGGGAATTGGTGGAGGGAAGGGGATCCTGTTGTGGATAAACTGAAGGCAGTGCTGGACCTTGCTGAAGAACAGGGCATTCCTTTTATGGATTTTTATGGGGTGGGAAACCATGGCGGGGGCCCCACTATCTCCAATCTCCGGGTTCTGAAAAAGGTCCGGGAGGAATTGGGAAAGGATCGGATCCTGTTCAGCAGTCCGGACGCTTACTTTCAAGAGGCTGTGAAAGAGGCAGAGAAGCTTCCCGTTGTGCGGGATGATCTGCAGCACCATGCCAGTGGCTGCTATTCTGTCATATCTGAGATAAAGGCCAACAATCGGAAGGCAGAGCACCGGCTGATGACGGCGGAGAAATTCGCCACCGTTGCCTGGAGCACCCTGGGTCTTCCCTATCCCGGAGACCGGATCGAGCGGGCCTGGGAGAATGTCCTGTTCAATCAGTTCCACGACATTATGGGAGGATGCAGTATCCAGGAAGCGTACGAGGATGCCCGGGAATTTCACGGAGAAGCCCTGCGGATTGGGGGAGAGGTGCTAAACAGCGCCCTCCAGAAGATCTCCTGGTCCATTAACACCATGGGGGATGAAGAATTCTACATCAGCAAGGAAAAGGACTGGGCTTTGTGGGAACAGGATGGGCGGGGTACCCCTGTTGTGGTCTTCAATCCCCTTGCATGGGGGCTGGAGGCACCTGTCGTCATCTCCAAGAAGGTGAAGGGAGTGACGGACGATCTGGGGAATCCTCTGGCAGTACAGCATGTGCGGGCTCCTCAGACCAATGGGCAGGATAAATGGGATACCCTGTTCTTCGCCAGGATTCCTGCCATGGGCTATAGGGTTTTTTGGGCGTACAAGGAGAAGGCCTTTGATCTCCCGATGCCGGCCCGTACCCTGGAGGCAGGGGAGGACTACCTGGAGAACGACTGGTTCCGCCTGGAGATCGAGCCCCATACAGGCTACATCCGCCGACTGTACGACAAGGAAAAGCAGCTGGATGTATTGAAGGGGATGGGGGCTGTGCCTGTTGTCGTGGATGAACACGATAGCGACACCTGGGCCCACGGCATTTTCAGCTTCCGCAGAGAAATCGGCAAATTCGCCGATGCCACCGTTCAGCTGATGGAAAAGGGTCCGGTGCGGGCTATGCTTCGGGTGACCAGCCGTTACAATCGATCCATACTCAGGCAGGACTTCATACTATACCGGGACAGGAAAAATATAGAGGTGAAGGTGAAGCTGGACTGGCGTGAAGAGCACAAGATGTTGAAGATGTCCTTCCCTGTCAATGTGCAGGATGCCGAGGCCAGCTATGAAATTCCCTATGGCTATATCAGCCGTCCTGTCAACGGGGAGGAAGAGCCGGGACAGCAGTGGGTGGATGTATCCGGGAAGGCTCCCGACCAATCAAGCTATGGCCTGGCCCTGGCCAATATCAGTAAATACAGCTATGATGTGCTGGAGAACGATTTAAGGCTGACCGTCGTTCGAAGCCCCATCTATGCTGACCATTTCGGGCAGCAGGAGCGGGATGAATGGTGTGAATTTACCGACCAAGGTATCCAGTATTTCAGCTATTCCCTCCTTCCCCATGGGGGATCCTGGCAGGCATCGGGGATCGTTCGGGAGGCCTATCAGTTGAATGTACCCCCCATTCCGGTGCTGGAAACCTACCATAAGGGTTCCTTGCCCCTGCAGAACAGCTACTGCTCGGTTTCCGTCCCCAATGTGATTGCTTCCGTACTAAAAATGGCGGAGGAGGGAGAGGAGCTCATTCTTCGATGCTATGAAAGTCATGGGCAAAAAACCCGGACCCGGATCCGTTTGGGATTCCTGGACCTTGCCTGGGAAGCCGACTTTGGTCCCTGTGAAATCAAAACCTTCCGGATTGCCAAGGATGGCCAGGTGAGGGAAGTGAATCTGCTGGAGGAATGACGATGCGTCCCAAAAGGTTCCATCATAATTTTTAAGGCAGCTCTGCATCCTATGGATAGAATCTGATAAGGAGGGATGCAGCTTGGCCGATGATAAGAAAGCCCGGGATGCCCGTTTGAACAGAAAACAAAAGGCAGTGCCCGATTTAAAGGACACCAACCCTTCCCTGCTTCGTTCGGAGGAGAAGGTCATTCCCCATCTCAATGCCCTGCTGGAGGATGACCCGCCCGGACAGGACAAATAAACAAACAGTAAAAGAAAAGCACCGGGTCAAGAAAGCCCGGTGTTTTTATCCACCTACGGTGACCGGATGGACAGGCATGCCTTCCAACCGGCATGCATCCTGCCTAGAGATCGAAGAGATTTTGAAGGGATATTGACAGATATTTGGATAGCATATTATAATGTGGATAAAATATGGATAAAATCACGATTACTTAAACCATGCGATGAAGGGGAAGAGTAGATAGCAGGACCGTTTCAGAGAGCCGGGGCTGCTGGGAACCCGGTACGGAAATCTATTGAAGCAAGCCCCCGGAGCTTTCCATTTGTATGGGATGAATGGACGGTCTCCCTCCGTTATAGGGAGAAAGTGGGCTTTGCCAATATAGGTGGTACCGCGGAAGTCAAACCTTTCGTCCTATGCAGGATGAAAGGTCTTTTTATACATGTATATGCAGGTAAAGGAGGATGCAATATGTTTACGGAGGTAAGGACGAGATTTGCCCCCAGCCCGACGGGCTATATCCATATCGGTAATTTCAGAACCGCCCTGTATGGCTATCTCTTTGCAAAGAAGCACAACGGGAAATTTATCCTCAGGATTGAAGATACAGACCAGGAGCGCTATGTAGAAGGTGCCATAGAAGGGATCTACAAAACCTTAGCGATGGCGGGCCTGAAATACGATGAGGGTCCCGATATCGGAGGGGATTATGGCCCTTATATTCAAAGCCAGCGGAAGGAAATCTACAAGAAATATGCCAAGAAGCTGGTGGAACTGGGAGGAGCCTACTACTGCTTCTGTAGCAAGGAGAGGCTGGAAAGCCTTCGATCTCAACATGGCGGAACAGAAGGGGCTTTCAAATATGATAAACACTGTTTGCATCTGAGCAAGGAAGAAGTGGAGGAAAAGCTGCGGCAGGGTATTCGCTACGTCATTCGCCAGAATATCCCTGAGACCGGGACCACCAGCTTTGAAGATATGGTCTATGGCACCATTACGGCGGAGAACAGTACCCTGGATGACAACGTTCTTCTGAAATCCGATGGCATGCCTACCTACAACTTTGCCAATGTGGTGGACGATCATCTGATGAAGATCAGTCATGTCATCCGTGGTTCGGAGTACTTATCCTCCACCCCCAAGTATAATCTGATCTACCAGGCTTTTGGCTGGGAAATTCCCACCTATATCCATCTGCCCGTGGTGATGAAATCAGCTACCAAGAAGCTGAGCAAGCGGGAAGGGGATGCTTCCTTTGAGGACTTCATTGCCAGGGGCTTTCTCAAGGATGCTATCGTGAACTATGTAGCCCTCCTTGGCTGGAGCCCGGGTACGAATGAGGAATTCTTCACCCTGGAGGAGCTGGAGGAGCGTTTCAGCCTGGAAGGCTTGAACAAATCCCCCGCCATCTTTGATATTGCGAAGCTGACCTGGATGAACGGGCAGTATATCCGTCGGCTGTCGGTGGAGGAGTTCCATGAGATGGCCCTGCCATATTATCAGAAGGTTTTACCCGAGGGAGTTTTTGATCTGAAGTTGATCAGCAGGCTGCTGCACACCCGTACTGAGGTTCTGGAACAAATCCCCGAGATGATCGATTTCCTGCAGGAAATGCCTGACTATGATCTGGATTTATACACCCATAAGAAAATGAAAACCAATCCCGAGCTGGCATTGAAGCATCTAAAGGAAGCCTTACCCGTCCTGGAAAAGCTGGAGGATTGGGAAGAGGAAACCGTCCATGCTGCCTTGACGGATCTTGTAAAGAAGTTGGGCGTAAAAAACGGTCAGATCCTCTGGCCGGTCCGGGTGGCGATTTCAGGGAAGGCCTTCACTCCCGGGGGCGCCATTGAACTGGCCGTGCTTCTTGGGAAAGAGGAAACCTTAAGGAGAATGAACAGAAGCATTGAAAAATTGGAAAAGGTCCTGAGATGAGCCAATCACACAGGAGGGGGTATTTAAATGGAAGAAAGGGATAAGGAGACCCTGGAGAACAGGGTTGCTACCAATTTTATAGAAGAAATCATTAATGAAGACATTCGATCAGGCAAGTATAAAAGGGAGGAAATCCATACCCGCTTTCCCCCTGAACCCAATGGCTATCTCCATATCGGCCATGCCAAGTCTATCTGCCTGAATTTTGGAATCGCGTTGAAATATGGAGGTCTGTGCAATCTCCGATTCGATGATACCAACCCCACCAAGGAAGAGGTTGAGTACGTGGAATCCATCAAAGAGGACATCCGCTGGCTGGGCTTCGATTGGGAAGACAGGCTTTATTATGCTTCGGATTATTTTGAACAGCTATATGAATATGCCTTGGAGCTGATCAAGGCCGGGAAGGCCTATGTATGTGACTTGAGCCCCGAGGAGATCAGGGAATATCGGGGCACCTTGACAGAACCGGGCAGAAACAGCCCCTACCGAAACCGGTCCGTTGAGGAAAACCTGGATCTCTTCACCAGGATGCGGGCGGGTGAATTCCCCGACGGATCCCGGGTACTGCGGGCCAAAATCGATATGGCATCCCCCAATCTGAATATGAGGGACCCGGTCATGTATCGCATTATACGGGCGACTCACCACCGTACGGGGAATAAATGGTGCATCTATCCCATGTATGATTATGCCCATCCTATATCCGATGCCATCGAGGGGATTACCCATTCCATCTGTACCCTGGAATTTGAAGATCACAGACCCTTATATGACTGGTTCATCAATGCCCTGGATTTTAAGATCAAACCCCAGCAGATCGAGTTTGCCCGTTTGGATCTCACCAATACGATTATGAGCAAGCGTTACCTGCGGCAGCTGGTGGAGGAAGGAATCGTGGACGGATGGGATGATCCCCGGATGCCCACCATCTCGGGTATACGCAGGCGGGGATATACCCCCGAGGCCATCCGCGACTTTGCAGAGCGGATCGGTGTGGCCAAAAGTAACAGCACGGTGGATTTCGCCTTCCTCGAGCATTGCATACGGGAGGATCTGAATAAAAGAGCTGCCAGGGCCATGGTGGTACTGAATCCCCTGCGGGTGGTCATTGAGAATTACCCGGATGATCTGGTGGAAGAGATGGAGGTTCCAAACAACCCCCAGGATCCGGCTATGGGGAGTCGCAAGATTCCCTTCTCTAAAGTCGTCTATATCGAACGGGAGGATTTTATGGAAGATCCCCCCAAGAAGTTCTTCCGCCTTGCACCAGGCCGGGAGGTTCGTTTGATGAATGCCTATATTATCAAATGTGAAGAGGTCGTCAAGGATGAAAAGACGGGAGAAATTATCGAGCTTCGATGCAGCTATGATCCCGATTCCCGGAGCGGTGGGCCCAAGAGCGGACGGAAGGTAAAGGGAACCCTTCACTGGGTATCTGCGGCCCATGGAATCCCCGTGGAAGTCCGCCTTTATGACAACCTGTTCCTGGATGAAAAACCCAATGTGGATGGGGAAAAGGAGGAAGACTTCCGGTCAAGGCTGAATCCCAATTCTCTGGTCAAACTGACAGCCTGCATGGCAGAGCCCAGTCTGGCCAAGGCCGAACCGGGCAGTCGCTTCCAGTTCCTGCGCCAGGGATATTTCTGCCTTGATAGCAAGGATAGCCGGGAGGATCATCTGGTGTTTAACCGGATTGTAGCCCTGCGGGACAGCTGGGCAAAGATGAATAAATAGTTCTTGGAAATTCCTATTGTCATCGTAGGATAAGAATGTTATAATAATTTCTCAGAACGTCCTTGCTCTGCCGATTCGGCAGGGCCGTTAGTCCAGAAGGAGGTGTAAAGAAACATGAACAAGTACGAAGCCTTGTATATTATCGATCCATCGCTGGAAGAGGAAGCCCGAAAGGCTGTCATTGAAAGATTCAGCGAGCTGGTGACGTCCAATGGCGGAACCGTAGATGAAATTGATGAGTGGGGCAATAGGAGGCTGGCATATCCCATCAATGATTTGAATGAGGGATATTATGTTCTGATGCATTTTACTGCCGAGCCCGATTTCCCCCGTGAATTGGAAAGAAACTACAGGATTTCTGATGATATTCTTCGTTACCTCATTACCAAATTGGATAAATAAGAGAAGGTTGGTGTAGGATTGTGATGAATAAAGCTATCCTGATAGGTCGATTAACCAGGGACCCTGAGCTTCGATATCTGCCCAATGGGACCAGCGTTGCTTCGTTTACCATTGCGGTGGACCGGAGGTTCACGAATCAACAGGGCGAACGGGAAACGGATTTTATATCCATTGTAGTATGGAGGAATTTAGCAGAGACCTGCGCGAAGTATTTGACAAAGGGACGTTTGGTAGCAGTTCTCGGCCGCATCCAAACCCGGAATTATGAAGCCCGGGATGGAACAAGACGTTATGTGACGGAAATCGTGGCTGACGAGGTCCAATTTCTTGATCGGGCCAGAGGAGGAGGGGACGCTCCCCCATCCCAGGGCAGTGGATTTGATGATCCTACCGGCTTCTCTCCCATTGACGGTGATGATGAACTTCCATTCTGATTGAAAAGGAGGGTTATAGATGGCGGATGAAAGACCGGCAAGAAGACCCCGTGGTCGCAGGCCGAAAAAAAAGGTATGCAGTTTCTGTGTGGATAAGATTGAATCCATTGATTATAAAGATATCAGCAGACTGAGAAGGTATATTACCGAGAGAGGTAAGATTCTTCCCAGGAGGATGTCCGGAAACTGTGCGAAGCATCAAAGACAGTTGACGGCAGCCATTAAAAGGGCAAGGGCCATTGCGCTGCTTCCCTATACAGCGGAAGGTTGATACAAGCACCCAATTTGGGTGCTTTTTA
This sequence comes from Clostridia bacterium, assembly GCA_050952525.1. Classification (GTDB taxonomy): domain Bacteria; phylum Bacillota; class Clostridia; order Christensenellales; family JBMNLC01; genus JBMNLC01. Next base: position 131,422 of record JBMNLC010000013.1, read on the forward strand.
TTATGCTGAAATTTTTGTTATATCTCTTTCGTCACCGTGTATATATGTATCATGTAGGAAGGGTTTCCATCTTTATGAAAAAGGAGCGGGAGCATGAAAATGGTATCCATCGTACGAAAACAGCTACCCATGAGAAGGGTGCTTCTGTCCCTGGTTCCCATTCTCGTCTTTTCTGTCTACTTATATGGCTGGCGGGTCTTGTCCCTGCTGGCTGTTGTGATGATTCTCGGCTACGGAGTGGAATATCTTTTTGAACGGGGACGGAAGGCAGTACCTTCTGAGTCATTCCTGGTGACCTGTGTCCTGTTTACCCTCACCCTGCCTCCAAACATTCCCTACTGGATCGCGGCGGTGGGAATTCTTTTTGGTCTGACCTTCGGAAAACAGGTCTTTGGCGGTTTTGGACGGAATGTATTCAACCCTGCCCTGGTAGGCCGCTGCTTTATTTATGTAGCCTTTCCCAATCCCATGACGGTGAACTGGGTTCAGCCCTTTAGCGGTTTTCCCGGCGGTTTCGGGTCATGGGCACCCGAATTTGCAGATGCCATGGCCCGGGCTACGCCCATGCTTCAAGCCAATGCCGGTGCGGCAGACTATTCGTATCTGCAGTTGTTTCTGGGAAACACCGCCGGTTCCATAGGAGAAAGCAGCGCCCCCCTGATTCTTCTGGCGGCTGTCTATCTGATTTACCGAAAAGTGGCGAACTGGAAGGTGATGGCTTCCATGGCCTTGTCCATGTTGGCATTGAACGGAATCCTTTATCTGTTCAAGCTGGAAGGTGTCCATGACCCCTTGTTTTCCTTCCTGACAGGAGGTTTTCTTTTCGCTTTGGTCTTTATGGCCACCGATCCTGTTACCGCCCCAAAAGAAGACAGGGCCAGAATCGTTTACGGCGTATTAATCGGAATCATCACCGTTATTATACGGAGCTTCTCCTTGTTCACGGAGGGAGTGATGTTTGCCATACTGATGGTCAACGCATTTGTACCCCTTCTGGATATTTCCATGAAGTCCCTTGGGAGAAAGGCGGTGTCATCATGAAAAAGGGGCCCCTTTACACCATTTTGTTCATGTTGATGATTACAGCTGTGTTTACAGGCATCCTGGCATTTGCCAATCAAGCTACCCTGGCCAGGGTGGAAGCCAATCAGCGAATGAAGGTGCTGCGCAGTCACATGTACGCCTTTGATATCCCCATTTCTCCATCGGCGGGGGATAAAGAGGTCGAGGACTTATACTATAGCAGGGTTGAGGAAAGAAAGATGGGGGCGCTCAAGGTATATGTGGCCATGGATGAAGGCGGGAAGGTCCGGGGATACGGCATTCCCTTCACCGGACCCGGCCTTTGGGGGACAATCGAGGGATTCCTTGCCTTGTCTTCGGATAAAAGCCGTATCCTGGGCATTGACTTTATCAGTCATTCTGAAACCCCCGGTCTTGGAGCCCGGATCGATGAAGCTCCCTTTAAGGAACAGTTTCGTGGTGTCGTTCTGAATAAAGGCGGAAAGCCTTTGGGCTTCCGGCCCAATGAGCCGGAGGGACAGGTGGATGCCGTCACCGGGGCAACCATCACCTCGACGTCTGTAGAAAACATGATGAATCAAGCTGTAGGTATGTTCTTAGAACAAGCTGGAGGTAAGTAAAATGGCCGGGAAAATAAGACCTATCCTTGAAAAGGATCTGTGGACGGAAAACCCGGTAATCCGTCAGATTCTGGGAATTTGCTCTGCTTTGGCTGTGACCAATTTCATGACCAATACCCTGGTGATGGGTTTGGGCGTGACTTTTACCACCGCCCTGTCCTGTTTTACCGTTTCCCTGCTCCGCCACTACACGCCCCGGAGCATCCGCATGATGGTTCAAACCTTGATTATTGCTGCCTATGTCATCGTGGTAGACATCGTACTGAAAGCTTACCTTCCCGACGTCAGCCGGCAGCTGGGTCCGTATGTAGGCCTGATCATTACCAACTGCATCATTATGGGACGATGCGAAGCCTTTGCCCAATCCAATCCCCCCTTCCTGTCCTTTTTGGACGGTATGGCAAGCGGACTGGGTTATACAGCTGTTCTTTTGGTGATCGCTTTTGTCAGGGAATTGATGGGTTCCGGCAGCCTGTTTGGATATCCGGTTCTGGGTGATTGGTGGCCCCGCTGGACCATCATGGTGATGCCTCCCAGCGCCTTCTTTATACTGGCGGTCATCATCTGGCTGGTCAGAGCCCTTGGATCGGACAAGGAAGCAAAAACGTCGTAATCTTGTTGCATGGACGTTCTCCTAGAGTATTCCTTTGGGGCGGCCAGCCGCTGACCCTAGGGGAATTCCTCTGGGGTAACCCGTTTGGCGTGATGCGGTTGGCGGAGGGTGGAATCTCTACTCTGGGATATTCCTCTGGGGTAGAATTCGTCGGGCGTTAACCAGTTCCCTCCCCGGAATTCTACAGAGGCTTACTAAAATCTGCTCTAGAGGAATACCCAGATAGCTGCTGGCAGCTGGCGATCGGCCAGACCTCTGAGGAATACCCTGGGGTTGTCGTACGATAAACGAAAAACGCCAAACGAATAACGAAAACAAGAAGGGGGTTTATCAATGGTTCAGGTTCATCCGATTGTGATTTTCTTCGCGTCGATATTTACCAGCAATATTCTGTTAACGAATTTTCTTGGCATGTGTTCCTATCTTTCCATCTCCAGGGACCTGAAATCGTCCTTGGGCCTCGGGCAGGCCGTGGTTTTCGTCATGACCGTCACCACCGTCCTGAATTATTTTGTCTACCATTATATACTCGTCCCGGCACGTCTGGAATACCTTCGTTTCATAGTCTTCATCATTGTCGTGGCAGCGTCGGTACAGCTGTTGGAGATGCTGTTGGAGCGTTTTTTTCCCTCCCTTTACTATGCCCTGGGCATCTTCCTGCCCCTGATCACGGTGAACTGCGCCATCCTGGGAGTGGCATTGTTTATGATCATTCGGGAATATACTTTCTGGCAGTCGGTAGCCTATGGGGCCGGGGGAGGCATTGGCTGGGCTCTGGCAATCCTGGCTCTGGCCGGCATTCGTCAGAAGGTGGATGAGAGGCGAATTCCCAATGGCCTGCAGGGTCCGGGAATCAGTCTGATTGCCACCGGTCTCATGGCGCTTGCCTTTATTGGATTTTCCGGGATCGTTCCAATTCAATAGAAAAAGGGGTTCGTGATATGGAGATATTGACGACTGTTGCAATTATGTCCGGAATCGGTGTATTCCTGGCCGCTGTTCTGGTTGTGGCGGACCGATATTTGAACGCCTATGGGGAGTGCACCATCACTATCAATGAAGGAACAAAGGAATTGAAGGTAAATGGAGGATCCTCTCTTTTGACCACCTTAATGGAAAACGAGATATTTATTCCTTCCGCTTGCGGAGGCAGGGGAAGCTGTGGCCTGTGTAAGATTCAGGTTACAGCCGGGGCTGGGCCTCTTTTGCCTACGGAAGTCCCCTATCTGACGCCGGAAGAAATCCAGGAAGGGGTACGCTTAGCCTGCCAGGTCAAGGTACGGGAGGACCTGGAGGTGACCATTCCCGAGGAATTGTTCAGCATACGGGAATATGTGGCTACCGTCACCTCCATCAGGGACCTGACCCACGACATCAAGGGGCTCCGCATCCGGCTGCCGGAAGGAGAGGCCATCCATTTCAGGGCAGGACAGTATGTACAAATACGGACGCCTCTTTACGGTAATGTCGAGGAGGAGGTATACCGGGCCTATTCCCTGGCTTCATCCGAAAAGGTGCATGATGAGATTGAGCTGATCATCCGGCGGGTGCCCCATGGTATCTGCACCACCTATGTGTTTGATTATCTGAAGGAAGGGGATCCCATTGTCTTCAATGGGCCCTACGGAGATTTCTACCTTCGGGATACGGATAAGGAAATTATTTTTATGGCCGGAGGCTCGGGATTGGCGCCTATCAAGTCCATGCTTTATAAGATGAGGGAGGACGGCATAGAGCGGAAGGCAACCTTCTTCTTTGGCTGTGTAGCGAAACGGGATCTGTACCATCTGGAGGAAATGATGCAGTTGGAAAAGGAGTTGGCAGATTTCCGCTTCATCCCTGCTCTGTCCAATCCCCGGCCTGAGGATGAATGGGACGGTGAGACAGGGCTCATTACGGAAGTGGTGGATCGGTATATTCCGGAAAGGACGGATGCAGAAGCATATCTTTGTGGAAGCCCGGGCATGATCGATGCCTGTTTGGAAGTCCTTCACCGGAAGGGTATTGGGGATGACAGCATCTTCTTTGATAAATTCTGGCTGTTGGAGGTGGTAAGATGAAACAGAACCCCATATGGGATCGAATACAGGAAAATATGAGGCTAGGAGTCATTTCCCAGACAGGCTTTTTGGGACGGGATCTGCGGAAGCTGATCGACATTGTGGAAGAGGATCACCGACAGGTATCCGCTCAAGGCCTGACCCATGAGGAAATCGCCCAGCGCATGGAGAACATCAGCCTGATGGGCAAAACAGGCTTTGGCAATCCCGTAAAGGTGGACGATATCTTTCAAGTGACGGTGGAGGATTCCCGGGGAGTCATGCCCTGTCCCTTCGGTCACAAGGGGGTTTACCCCAAGGAAAATACCAGGGTGGTGAATCTTCGCACGGGAGAGGGGATATCCTGGACAGCTCTGAACATCCACATGATACGGGAACATGGTTTTTATGAAGGAAAAGGATCTCCCTTTCGAGTGGAACCGGAGGATATCATTCGCATCCTGGAGTTGAGGAAATAGCTGTCAAGTTCAGGACAGTTGTTCCCTTGGCTCCTCTTTTTTCTTATTTTGGCTGCCTGAATCTGATTGATGGGCATGGCAGGGATGACAAGTTTTGTGTCATTGACAAACCCTCTATAGTCCATATACAATGATTATGAGAAGAAGCGGGTTTCTCCCTCTTTCCAAGCGGTTTGAGGGATTGATAGGAGAGAATAGATGATAGTAGGTTATCTTGGACCGATGGGGACCTTTTCCCAGGAGGTCGCTGAAATTTATGCCCTGCGTAAACAATGCCGTTTAAAGGAATTTTTCAGTATTCAGGATGTCATCCTGGCCGTCCACCATGGAGAGGTGGATGAAGGCATTGTACCCATCGAGAATTCCTTAGAGGGCTCTGTGAATGTGACCATTGATATGCTGGTCCATGATGTGGACCTGTACATAATCGATGAGCTTGTCATACCTGTCAGCCATTGTCTTCTGGCTCGTGCCGATACTTCCGAGGCGGATATTCAGCTCATCCTTTCTCATGCCCAAGCCCTGGGCCAATGCCGTGGATATCTCAGAACTCATTTTCCCAAGGTGAGGGAACAGCTTAGTTTGAGCACGGCAGAAGCAGCCAGGCAGGTTGCCAACAGTCGCGAACCTTGGGCAGCCATCGCCGGCAGGAAGGCCGGTGTCCTTTTTAATCTTAAGGTTTTGGCTGAGGATATTCAGGATCATAAAGGGAACTGCACCCGATTCGTTGTGCTTGGTTCGACTTGGGGAAGGCCTACCGGCCGGGATAAAACTTCTATCGCCTTTACGGTCAATGACGAGCCGGGCAGCCTGCTGAAGGCCTTAGAGATTTTCGCCAATGCCGGGATTAACCTGAAAAAGATCGAGTCTCGGCCCATGCGGACGATGTTGGGGCAGTACTTGTTCCTGGTAGACCTGGAGGGTCATAAGGAAGATGAAAGAATTTCCAAATATTTGGGAATCCTAGCTAAGGAGAGTACCTTTTACAAATTCCTGGGTTCCTATCCCATAGGACAGTGGAAATGGGCCGGGGAAGTCAAGGCTGAAAGAAAGGTGACATCCATCTTGTGAGCGTTTGAACACATTGCTGGGGGGCTTGTAGCATGCAGGGTGATCGAGATTTGGACATTGCACGGAATATCCGTTTGATTGAATGGCTGAAATCCGAGTTGATTACCGGAGTTGCAGAAACCTATCGTCTGATGCTGAACGGAGCACGGGCCGGTCAGGAAACGATAGCGGATGCTTTGGCCAGCATTATTCTGGCCTGTTATCTGCTGGGAAAAAGGCTGGGAATCCACTATGCCATTGTGGACCAGAAGATGGAGAGCAAAATACGCCTGGGAATTGTAGAAGAGCATGAAATTGAAAAGGACTATGGTGATTTATCATCCCTCGCTTCCTATATCAGAAATAACCGAGGGTAAGTTTGGAGTTGTATATATTGAAAGTGGAATTTACATGGAAAGACCTGTTAGTGAGCATCGTATATAGCGTAGGTACCGTTGCCTTATTTGGTATGTTGGCTTTCTTTCCCTTGTTAAATGTTTTGCTTATCCTTTGTCCGGTGCCCTACATTTACCTGACGGTGAAACGGGGATGGGTAACGGGGGCGATTTCCTTTGTCCTATCCGCCTGTCTGACGGGTGTTCTTTTATTCCCCCTTTTTATCCTCCTGTTTATCGTTCTTTTTGGACCTTGCGTGGCGGTAGTCAGTTATATTTTACTGCGAAGACGGGCTGTTTTTGAAAGTGTCCTGATTTCAGCAGGGGTTCTTTTGTTTTCCTTAGGGGCTTTTCTTGGAATCATTTATCTGTATGTCAGGAAGGATTTGTTTGCACTGACTGCTGAGGGGGTGGGCCGGCTGCTTTCCGGGAGCATGGCATCCTTTGATTCCATGATGAAGCTTTACCGGGAGGCAGGGATCCTGAACCAGACCATGACGGTGGAAGAGATTGTAGAAGGAATTGATAAAACCCTGCGCATGATTTTTCCTTCCGTGATGATTTTGATGGCCCTTGTAGGGGGCTTCATGATCTATGCATTGTCCCTGGTCCTTCTCAGACGAAGGCATCCTGATTTTCCCAGCTTTCCTCCCTTTGCGAACTGGGCCATGCCCAAGGGCATGGGAATGGGCTTTCTGGGAATGATTGGCGTGGCTTATCTCGGGTATTTGCTGGGAGCTCCCAATTTTCAGCTGGTCCTGCTGACCATCATCAATCTCTTGTCTTTCATATTTCTGGTGCAGGGGCTTGCCCTGGAAGAATTCCTGTTGAAACGCAAGAAGGTTCACAAGCTATTGCGAATCCTTCTCCTGACGATATCTTTTGTGTTTTTTCAATATATGCTGACCATCGCAGGTGTTTTTGAGCAATTTTTTCATGTACGGAGCATTATCCGGTTCAAGGACACGGGAATCCGCTAATGAAGCGTACAGCTTGGAGGATGGAAAGTGAAAAAAAGGTTTAGGAAAGGCTGGTCCCTTCCTGAAGTATGGTTGTATCTTTGGGTGGTTCTGGTCTTTGATATCATTATCCTTTTGAAGGATTGGCTTTTGGGAGCCCTGTGCGGCCTGGTGGTCCTCTTTCTTATTTTCTTCAACTGGTGGACCGGCCATAAACGAAAAAAAGAATGGGCTCAATACATTCAAAATATATCCGAGAATATCGATTGGGCCACCAAAAATGCGGTACTCAGTGTGCCCTTACCCCTGGTGGTGCTTGAAGTGGACGGTACCATAAGCTGGTATAATCCTCGTTTTTCCAGATTGCTCGATGACGACAAGCTGTTGGAGAGAAGTATAGGCGATTATTTTCCTGAACTGCTGCCGGATCGTCTTTTCAACAAGAAGGATGAGGGCAAAGCGGAAGTGGTGTGGAAGGAAAGGCGCTATGAAGTGATCGGCTATCCTGTTGAGATCAGCAGCGGAGGCGGTCATAGCAAGCGCATTATCCTGGAATATTGGTTGGATATTACAGACGCCAGGCTGTATAAGGAAAAATATGAAGAAAGCCGGCCTATTGTTGCCTTCATCTATATCGATAATTTCGATGAAGTGATGAGCAATACGGAGGAGAAGAACCGTCCTGCCGTGATCGCTGAAATTGACCGGCGCATCAGCCAATGGGTAAATTCCATTCAGGGTTCGTGGGAAAAGTATGATCGAGACAAGTTTATTGTATTTTTCCATCAGAAGTTTGTGAAGGGTCTCCAGGACAGGAAGTTTGACATTTTGGATGAAATCCGGGAGATCAATGTCGGAAACAAGATCCCCGTTACCCTCAGCATCGGTGTGGGGATGGGGGGAGAGCACCCTGCCCAGGGGGGCGAGTTTGCCCGCTCTGCTATCGAGCTGGCGCTGGGCAGGGGTGGGGATCAGGTGGTCTTGAAAAATCGGGATCGCCTTTCCTTCTATGGCGGCAAAACCAAGGCGGTGGAGAAGAGAACCAAGGTGAAATCCAGGGTGGTCGCCCATGCCCTTCGACAGCTGATCGATCAGTCCTGGGAAGTCTTTATTATGGGCCACCAATACCCTGACCTGGATGCCATTGGCGCTGCCCTAGGGATTTATCGATGCGCCGCCATTATGGGCAGAAATGCCTATATTGTGCTGAATCAATCCAATGGCTCCATTGATCTGTTGGTAGAAACCCTGAAAAAGGAAGAGGCTTACAAAAATCTTTTTATCACCGCGGACGAAGCGGAGGCCAGAATGGACAGTCAGTCCCTGTTGGTCGTGGTGGATACCCAAAGGCCCAGTTTTACGGAGGCCCCCCGTTTGTCGGAGTTAACGGACCGCATTGTGGTCATAGACCATCATCGCAGGGGGACGGAATCCATTGAAAATGCCCTGTTGAGTTATCTTGAGCCCTATGCTTCATCAACCTCTGAACTGGTCACGGAAATCGTTCAATATATCGATGATAAGATCCCCTTGACCACTTTGGAAGCGGAAGCGTTGCTGGCCGGAATTATGGTGGATACCAAAAGCTTTTCCTTTAAAACTGGTGTGCGGACCTTTGAGGCAGCCTCCTATCTCCGCAGGGCAGGTGCCGATACAACAGCGGTCCGCCAGCTGTTCCAGGATGATTTGGAGACCTTTGTAGCCCGGGCGGAGGTGGTCCGCAATGCCCAGATCATTGATGGAGGTATCGCCATTTCCACATGCAGCTCCGGGATTAAGGATGCATCCCTGATCGCTGCCCAGGCGGCTGACGGGCTGTTGACCATACGGGGTATTGTGGCGTCCTTTGTGCTGTGCAGCACCGATTCGGGAGTGACCGTCAGCGGAAGGTCCCTGGGGCAGATCAACGTACAGCTGATCATGGAGAAACTGGGCGGGGGAGGCCATCTTAGCATCGCCGGTGCCCAGATACCGGACATTACCTTAGAGGAAGGCATTGAAATGGTACGGAAAGCAATACATGAGTATTTGGAGGAGGCTGAAAGCAAATGAAGGTTATATTGCAACAGGATGTAAAGGGAAGCGGAAAAAAAGGTGATGTCGTCAACGTAAGCGACGGATATGCACGGAATTTTCTTTTTCCCAGAGGATTGGCTATAGAGGCAACGAAAGCAAATTTGAAAAATCTCAAGAACCGGAAGGAAGCGGAAGCGCATCGGAAGGCCCAGGAGCTGGAGGACGCGAAAAAGCTGGCTGATAAAATGAAGGGACTGAGCGTCGAAATTACGGCCAAGGCGGGGGAGAACGGGAAGCTCTTTGGCTCCATCACCAATAAGGAAATCGCGGAAGCTTTGAATAAACAACATAAAATAAAGATTGACAGGAAGAAGATTGTTTTGGATGAGCCCATCAAAAGCTTGGGAGAATTGACGGTGGAGGTAAAGGTATATCCCGAAATTTCATCCGAACTGAAGGTTGTCATCAAAGGAGAATGATCTCCGGCCCCTGTTCCGGCTATGGACAGGGAAGATTTCAAAGGAAATTGCCACAATGAATACCAGAAGACGCACCAGCGGGGAGCAATCCCCTGACATAGCAAATATAGCAGAACGGGGGCAATGGTTTTGAACACGATAGAAGAAAGAAAGGCAAATAAGGGAGAGCAATTTTTAGAGGAACTTCATCATACGGAGCAGGATTATCTTGAGCATCGGATTCATGCTATGTATGATATTTTGGGGAAAATTATGGGATTGGATCGGCTGGAAAAGGATATTGAAAAGATGGAACTGAGGGAAGCCGCCCAGTCCCAGGATCCCTTGGAGCAGGTATATGCCCTCCAAAGATTGGTCTTTCGTAAAAAGGAAGGGGAAGCTCCCCAAAGGGAGCAGATCCCCGATATTCTCCTGGATATCGAAGAGGGCATGGCGGATATGCTGGCCCGCATGACCATCGAGTCCAGGCTGGAACAGCAGGTGGCGCGAAAGATAGAGGAGAAACAGAAGGATTATATAGAGGAGATGAAGCTTCAGCTGATCCGTAAAGAAGCAGGCCCCGACAATGCCAACACCCTGCTGAAATATGCCCTCCTGGAAAAGCAGGAGAAGGTGAAGCTGTCCAAGTCGGCTTTGGATCGGATAAGACCTCATTCCATTGAGGAGATCGTTGGTCAGGAAAGGGCCGTGAAGGCCCTTATTACGAAGTTGGCGACCCCCTTTCCCCAGCATGTGATCATCTACGGTCCGCCGGGGGTGGGCAAGACAACGGCCGCCAGGCTGGTTTTGGAAATGGCAGGATCCATGGGATACACGCCCTTTCAGGAAAACGCACCCTTTGTGGAGCTGGACGGTACCACCCTGCGATGGGATCCCCGGGAGATCACCAATCCCCTATTAGGGGCTGTCCATGACCCCATTTACCAGGGATCACGGCGGGAGCTGGCGGAGACAGGAATACCGGAGCCCAAGACGGGCCTGGTAACAGAAGCCCATGGAGGGGTCTTGTTTATTGATGAAATTGGAGAACTGGACCTTTTGCTTCAGAATAAATTATTGAAGGTATTGGAGGATAAAAGGGTCTATTTTGATTCATCCTATTATGATCCCAATGATTCCAATGTCCCGAAGTACGTGAAAAAACTTTTTGATGAGGGAGCTCCTGCTGACTTTATATTAATCGGAGCGACCACCAGGGAACCCGAGGAAATCAACCTGGCACTCCGATCCCGATGTGCCGAAGTGTTCTTTGAACCGCTGAAAGCAAAGGATATTCAGCAGATCGTGATCAATGCCGGCCAAAAAATCCACGTGGAGATGGAAGATGGGGTGGCGGAAGCCATCAGCCGCTATACCATGGAAGGCAGAAAGGCCATCAATATCCTGACGGATGCATACGGAATGGCCCTGTACCGGATGGGAACGGAGGCTGTCGGGAAGAAGGTATGCATTAGCATGGAGGATCTGATGGAGGTAGTGGAAATCGGGCGTCTGACCCCTGTTGTACGGCGAAAAGCTATGGATACCCCGGTTGTAGGCAAAATTTTCGGTTTGGGTGTCCGAGGATTTCTGGGACAGATTCTGGAGCTGGAGGCCGTGGTGTTCCCCAGCCGGGAAAAGGGGATGGGCAAAATTTACTTCAACGACACCGCCGGGTCCATGGCAAAGGATTCGGTGACTAACGCGGCTGCTGTGGTTCGGCGTTTGACCGGCAAGGATATTCATGACTATGATATCCATGTGAATTCCATCGGGGGAGGGAATATTGACGGTCCTTCAGCGGGAGTGGCCATCCTGTTGGTCATTCTGAGCGCCCTGGAAAACCGGCCCCTTCGTCAGGATCTGGCCGTTACCGGCGAAATTTCCATCAGGGGAAGGATCATGCCCGTGGGAGGCCTTCAGCAAAAGGTCTATGCCGCTCTCCGGGCGGGAATGAAACAGGTCCTTGTCCCCAAAGACAACTACTCTGCAGGCGATTTCGACGGGATTGAAATCGTTCCGGTTGAGACCATTGAGGAAGCCATCCGCTTGGCCTTTGACGACAGGGGATCGATGAACGGCAGCTGAGAAAATCCATAGATGATCCGGGATGAAAGGATGTGATCGCTTGGATCCTATAATGCAGAGAATTCCACCCCACAGCATAGAGGCGGAGCAGTCCGTCCTTGGTTCCATGCTTCTGGACAGGGAGGCAGTGTCAGCGGCAGGGGAAGTCCTGCAGCCTGAGGATTTCTATTCCGATGCCCACAGGGAGATCTACGAAGCCATGCTAAGCCTCTATGATGCAGGCAAGCCTGTGGATCTGGTGACATTGGTGGACGAACTCGACCAGAGGGGGACCATGGATGGAGTAGGGGGGATCACCTACGTGACCGACCTTTCCCGAATGGTACCCAGCACCGCCAATGTACGCTATTATATTCGGATCGTAGAGGAGAAATCCATCCTTAGGAAGCTGATAAAGGCCTCAGGGACTATCATGAACGAAAGCTATGAGGCATCCAAGGAAGTGGATGATATCATAAATCAGGCAGAGAAGGCGATTTTTGATATCTCCCAGAAGCAGGGTACCACCAGCTTTGAGCATATCAAGGATACCCTGCTGTCCAGCTATGCCAAAATCGAAGAACTGTATAACAGCAAGGGAAATATTACCGGATTACCTACCGGTTTTGTGGAACTGGATTACAAACTGTCGGGCTTGCATCCTTCTGAACTGATTCTGGTGGCAGCCCGCCCGGGCATGGGAAAAACCAGCTTTATTATGAACGTCGCCCAATACGCCGCCATCCATTCCAATACGCCGGTGGCCGTCTTCAACCTTGAAATGTCAAGGGAGCAGCTGGCCAACCGTATGCTGGGCTGTGAAGCCCATGTGGAGCTTCAAAAAATTCGAACAGGTAACCTGACCGAGGACGATTGGCGGAAGCTGGCCCGGGCTATGGCACCCCTGTCCCAAGCCCCCATCTATATCGATGATACACCCGGAATCAGCGTCACGGAAATAAGGTCTAAGTGCAGGCGATTGAAGATTGAACATGGTCTCGGTCTGGTGGTTATAGACTATCTCCAGCTGATGTCGGGGAGGGGAAGAGCAGAGAGCCGGCAGCAGGAAATCGCTGAGATTTCCCGGGCTTTGAAGGTTCTGGCCATGGAGCTTTCGGTCCCCATTATTGCTGGCTCCCAGTTAAGCCGTGCCCCCGAAGCCCGTACCAATCACCGGCCTATGTTAAGCGACCTCCGAGAGTCCGGGGCCATTGAGCAGGACGCCGACGTCGTCATGTTCCTCTACCGGGATGAGTATTATAATCCGGATACGGAGGATAAAAATATCGCCGAGGTCATCATTGCCAAGCAGAGAAACGGTCCTACCGGGATGGTGAAGCTGGCATGGCTTGGCCAGTATACCAAGTTTGCAAATCTGGAGCTTCGTCGTCAGGTCTCTGCCTGACAAGGGCATGCATATGAGAAGGATGGGAGGTATAATATGGAGGATAAAACAACACGCGATCTGGAGAAAAAATGGGATTATGCCTGGGATAAGTATACGGAGGACGATTTAAAACAGGTTTTTGCCTTGGCGGAGTCGTACAAGGATTTCCTTTCCCGATGCAAGACGGAAAGGGAATGTGTGGATTACTTTATTACCATGGCGGAACAGCAGGGATATCGTAACTTGGATGCCCTCATTGAGAAGGGCGGATCCCTGAAGCCGGGGGATAAGGTATATGCCGTCAACAAAGGAAAGACCCTGGCTCTGTTCATCGTAGGCAGGGAACCCTTTGAAAAGGGCTTAAATATTCTGGGAGCTCATATCGATTCTCCCCGGCTGGATCTGAAGCAGAACCCTCTGTATGAGGATGGGGATCTGGCTATGCTGAAAACCCATTATTACGGTGGCATCAAGAAGTACCAGTGGGTAGCCCTGCCCCTGGCGATCCATGGCGTGGTGGTGAAGAAGGACGGCAGCCCTGTTCAGATCGTTATTGGGGAGGAAGAGGATGATCCGGTATTCGGCATATCCGACCTCTTGATTCATTTGGCCTCGGACCAGATGGAAAAGAAGCTGGGGAAGGCCATTGAAGGGGAAGATTTGAACGTTTGCTTTGGCAGTATACCCCTGAAGGATACGGAAGAGAAGGAGCGGGTGAAGAAGAATATTTTGAAGCTCCTCTATGAAAAGTACGGGATCGTGGAAGAGGATCTCGTTTCAGCGGAGCTGGAAGTGGTCCCCGCCGGAAAGGCCAGGGACTTTGGCCTGGACCGCAGTATGGTCATAGGATATGGACAGGATGACCGGGTTTGTGCCTATACTTCCTTTGAGGCAATCATGGGGATCAACAATCCCGAGAAAACCTGCGTGGCCCTGATGGTGGATAAGGAAGAGATCGGCAGCGTAGGAGCTACGGGAATGACCTCCAGGTTCTTTGAGAATGCCTTGGCGGAGATCATGGCCTTGGCCGGCCGGTATAATGAGCTGAACCTTCGAAGGTGCCTTGCAAATTCCAAGATGCTGTCCTGCGATGTGAGCGTAGGCTTTGACCCCAATTTTCCTTCCGTGGTGGAAAAAAGGAATACCGCTTACTTAGGGAAGGGAGTCGTGCTGAACAAGTATACGGGTACAAGGGGAAAATCCGGTTCCAATGATGCCAATCCTGAATACATAGCGGAAATCCGCAGGATCATGGATAAGCATGGGGTATCCTGGCAGACCTCCGAACTGGGGAAGGTGAACCAGGGCGGCGGCGGAACCATCGCCTATATCCTGGCGGAATACGGCATGGAGGTCATCGATTGCGGTGTTCCCCTCCATAACATGCACGCTCCCTGGGAGGTGGCCAGCAAAGCCGATATCTATGAAACCATGCGGGGATATTTGGCCTTCCTGACGGAAGCCTGATCCATGGGGAAGGCATGGTAGAAAAGCAAAGGAAAGATATGCAATGATAGGAGAATGCTGATTTTTCAATCGGCATTCTCTTTTTATTTGCAATCGTGGGATCATAATATGTATTCTAAAGTATAAAGTTCGATATTATGGGATAATTAGGGAATAAATGTTGACATAAAGATTATTTTTGTTTAAAATTTAACATGGATTGGAAGGATATTTTATACATATAAAAACCGGATGAAAGAAGCGAATGAAAAAATATATGAGGGGGAACTGTTGATGCAAGAAGTCTACAATTTTTTGAAGGAATGTGGAACCTATTATTTGGCCACGGTTGAAGGAGACCAGCCAAGGGTCAGGCCGTTCGGCACGGTGGATATTTTTGAAGGAAAACTTTATATCCAGACCGGTAAGGTAAAAGCCGTATCAAAGCAGCTCCAGGCAAATCCCAAAGCAGAGATTTGTGCTTGCGCCGATGGAAAGTGGCTCAGAGTAACGGGTAAGCTGATCAGAGATGACAGGGTAGAGGCCAAAAAGCATATGCTCGACAATTATCCGGAACTAAAATCCATGTATTCAGCGGAGGATGACAACACGGAGGTTCTCTGCTTTGAGGACGCTACAGCTACCTTCTATTCATTTGATGAAGAGCCAAGGGTAATCAAATTCTAGCAAATGCTTCCGGACAAACAGAATGTCGAAGAAAATAAAGAGAGTTTTGATTAGTGTGGAGCACATTTAAGATTGGGCAACGATGAGAGAATGTCGGTGTTTAACCGGCATTCTCTTTTTTATATATTCGCATGATCATAACAAGTATTCGATAATCAGAAAAGTAATCGTATGACCCTTTATCTTGAAAGATAAAGCTATTTTATGTCACGCCTAAATTCATCACGATGAATCACGAGTTATAAGGGTATATGAAAAAAGGATTAACAGTTTGTGCTATTCACAATACCTTCTAAAACAACTGGACCAGATGCTCCGGTTCTTGAATTCGATGGATATACCAGGACTCGTGAGTTCGGAGTAATTTGGGCTACCGTAGGGATATCTATTCTGCTTGACCAGCTTGGTGGATCCTGAGGCGTTGGGAATAGTTGATTCCCGAATCCTCCGATATCAGGGATTCGTATTTCACCTAAATATATATCAAAATATCAAAATTGCCGAAGGTCTGCGGCTGTGGCAAGGTTCCCGCGATGCTGACAGATTGTCCGCCTTGAGGTGCGAAGTCTATAAAGGCAACTGCGCCGGTACCAAAAGGTACACCTACTACAGATCGCAGAAGAACACAGCAGGGGTAAGATATAAGGCCGGGAACACAAAGAACGTCTCCGGGAAAAATGAGATTGGGATTTTGTATATGGGGATTATTGACTGCCAGGGCTTCCAACCTCAGCCTGAACATTTGAGCAATACGGTAGAAGGTATCACCGGCTTGAACCGTATATCGCCCTAAAAATCCTGGGGGACATGATGCCGGAATTCTTGGAACCTGTTGTATTCTGGACATAATAAAGCCTCCAAAAAAATTCATTTTATATGGTTCGAATAACATAATATGAAGGAGGGGTTTGGGTTGAAACTCGAAAATGGCCTGCTTATATAGCCGCTAGGCTAGATCAAGAAAAAAAGGGTGCTCCCTTCTTAGAGCCACATTATTGCGTACACCCTGTGGGAGTGGTAAGATTTATCTAAACAGCAAGCAAGGAAACGGATACGCGGTGAATAAAGGTAGGTATGTAAAATGGACAAAGGAAACTATTATGTTATTTCAATTCGAAACTGTTCTGATTATGCTGACCGGGCAATTGATTGGTTTGCTTCCAAGTGGGGCATTCCCCGCGAGGAGTATGAAAGGAGCATCAATGACTGTATCAACAACGACAAAAGCCTGCCTCAATGGTACCTGGCCATTGATGAAGAGGGTGAAATCGCTGGGGGCTGTGGGCTTATCCAAAATGATTTTGTGGACAGAACAGATTTGTTTCCATATTTGTGTGCCCTCTATGTGGAAGAGAAGGCCAGGGGGAACGCCCTTGGGGCAAGACTTTTGGCACATGCAAGAACTGACGCAGGCAGGCTCGGATTTGAGAAGGTGTATCTCTGTACGGATCATACTTCCTATTATGAAAAATACGGCTGGAGATATATTGGCATTGGACATCATCCATGGGGGGAAACATCCAGGATATACGGAGCCGAAACGATAAAGCAGCCTTTACTCGAAAAGATGGATGATTTTTTTGCCGCCCGCATTGATGTTTATGATGAACATATGCTGAATGAAGTGGAGGGATGCAAAGAGGGATATATCAAGATGGCGGAGCTTATTCCGGACGATACGGAAACAATCCTTGATCTGGGCTGCGGTACCGGCCTTGAGCTGGATGAAATATTCAAGCGTCTGCCCAATGTATCGGTGGTGGGAATTGACTTGACGCAGGCCATGTTGGATAAGCTTCGGGAAAAACATCCTGATAAGCATATCGAATTAATCTGCGGGAATTACTTTGATGTTCACCTGGGTGAAAAACGTTTTGATATAGCCATTTCATTTCAAACCATGCACCACTTCTCCCATGCTCAAAAAGTCGAACTGTACAGGAAAATCCATAGAGCCCTTCGTTCAAAGGGCCAATACATCGAGTGTGATTATATGGTAACTGAGCAATCCGTAGAGGACGAGCTCTTTGCAGAGAACGCAAGGATCCGACGTGAAATGCACATCCCGGAAGGTGAGTTATATCACTTTGATACCCCTTGTACCATTGACAACCAAATTGCGATGTTAAAGAAAGCTGGCTTTTTATCGGTTAACATGGTTTGGCGAATGGAAAACACAACGATCATCATGACAAAAAAGTGACATACTATAAGTAAACGAAAAGAATGGAAGTGCTGAAATGAAGAAATCGATTCTCGCATTGTTGATATGCATGCTGTTGGTTTCCGGATGCCGGCAAAATAGCGGTGGAATCAATTCTGACAAAAATATCAACAATCAACCACAAACGTCTACCGATGACAAAACGCCAACCGACAATGCATCCAATGATTCCTCCATAGGCGGGGAAGCGTTGTTGGACGCATCAGAATTATTCTCTGCCCGGGACTTTGAAGCGGACTATGATGAAAGCACAAGCATCATCATTCAACTCAATGGCGATACCGCAAGCTGCGACTCTGACAAGGTAGAGGTTTCCGGAAGCACCGTGACCATCACCGATGAAGGCACCTATATTCTTTCAGGTACACTTAAAAATGGGACAATCATTGTAGACTCGGGAAAGAAGGATAAGGTCCAACTGGTGCTCAACAATGCCTCCATTCATAGTGATACATCAGCACCTATTTATGTCCGGCAAGCGGACAAGGTGTTTATCGCAATCGCTCCGAATTCTACCAACACCCTTTCAAATGGTGGCCGCTTTACCGGCATGGACGGGAACAACATCGATGGAGTCATTTTCTCCAGGGAGGACCTGACACTGAACGGTTCCGGCCGCCTGACAATCAGCTCCCCGGCCGGACATGGTATTGTTTCCAAGGATGAGCTGACCTTGACCGGTGGAAGCTATGAGATCAACTCGGCCTCCCATGGTCTGGAAGGCAAGGACAATGTCTGTATTGCCAATGCTGAGATCAAGATCACATCCGGCAAGGACGGCATCCATGCTGAAAATGATGATGATACCAGCCTGGGTTTTGTATATATCCAAAGCGGCACTTTCAATATTACTTCTGAAGGCGATGGTATTTCAGCTTCGGCCCAGATGCAGATTGACGGCGGTACCTTCCACATTGTATCCGGCAGTGACAGTACGAAGGCAGGAAAGAGCAGCACCAACAGCAAGGGTCTGAAAGCCGCCGGTCATCTTACGATCAATGGGGGCAGCTTTACCATTGACGCCGCAGATGACGCGGTGCATTCCAGCGCTTCCATGAAAATAGCTGGTGGCACTTTTGAAATTGCCACGAATGATGACGGTTTTCATGCCGATAAAACCATGATCATCTCTTCCGGGACCATCAACATTACGAGATGTTATGAGGGTCTGGAAGGATTCCATGTAAAGATTTCCGGGGGAGATATCAGCTTGTATGCCAGCGATGACGGTATCAACGCCGCAGGCGGTACCGATCAGAACGGTTTTGACGGCAAAGGAAACGCTTCGTCCTCCCATGGCAGCATCCTTATCTCGGGCGGCAAACTGTATATCCATGCCGGCGGTGACGGTATTGATGCCAATGGTACGCTGACGATTTCCGGCGGCTATACCGTTGTATGTGGTCCCAGCAGCGGTGATACGGCTTCTTTGGACTATGATATCAGCGGGGTGATTACAGGCGGTACCTTCATTGGCACCGGTGCATCCGACGAGGCTAAGCGTTTTAGCGATTCTGAACAAGGAGTTATTGCAGAGAGGGTGGGTTATCAGCCTGCCGGAACGACCATTGCTTTGACGGATGGGGATGGGAATACGATCATTCCCCCCTATGCGCCCGAGCTTGACTTTGAATTTGTGATACTGAGCAGCCCTGAGCTTGTGAAGGGCAAGACCTATACGATGACCATTGGCTCTTCCACCCATCAATTTCCTGCAAGGTAAATGCGGCGCCCAATGTATGGGTTGCAGGTATTAGTCGGAAGAAGTTCAGAGCATCGACCGGGGGTGGAAGGATGATGTCTACATTGATTTGCTGATAAAAGAGGTGAAAAGGAATGGATCAGCAGGAGCTTGAAAGATATTTTCATTCATTGGACCGATCGTTTTTTGTAGAAAGTGACATGAAAGAATATGCAGATCTGGACCAGCCTTTGCCTATAGGCTTCGGGCAAACAATCTCGCAGCCCAGTCTTGTGTTGGAAATGACACAGCTTCTGGCACCGGAAAAGGATAGCAGGGTGCTGGAGATCGGAACAGGTTCAGGCTTTCAGACAGCTCTTCTTGCAAAAATGTCAGCGGAAGTCTTTACAGTGGAAAGAATTGATCGATTAATGGAAAAGGCTAAAAAGAGGCTGGAAGCATTAAATTTTTCGAATATCCATTATAAAATTGGGGACGGAAGCAAGGGATGGCAAGAATATGCCCCCTATGATAGGATTATGGTAACTGCGGCAGCATATGTTTTACCGGACGAATTGGTCGACCAATTGGGTACCGGTGGCAGAATGGTTATTCCGATCGGCCCGCCAAATTTTCAGGAGCTTAAGCTGATTACAAAGACAAGGGACGGCAATATACAAATCAAAACAGTGGGAATGGTCAGATTTGTGGAACTTAAAGGACAGTATGGTTGGGGAGAATGACAGATGTTTTGTAGACGCACAATAACTTCTTCAGGATGTGTCTATCTATTTTGTATGCTTTTCTGTGTCCAAATGATTGCAATATTTCAAATTACTTTTTCGAAAAGCTAATCACTATGAAAGAGATACGGGAGGGGTATTTCATGGAAGAAAGAGAACAAGATGAACTGCTTGGGATTCGAACGATCGGGACAAGGGATTGGACAGACAGTAATGGTCATTATAACCGTTATGAAGCAACACCGTATAAAGCTTTACATATACTTTCTGAAAGCTATCCGTTTCGTGATGCCAAAAAAGTTGTAGATTTTGGATGTGGACGAGGCCGGGTAGCCTTTTATTTACATAATCGTTTTCATCTATCCGTAACAGGAATAGAAGCCAATATCCGAACCTATGAAGAAGCCCTTGAAAACAAGGCGACATACAGCTTCAAGGCCAGGCATATTACCGCTCCCATCGAGTTTAGGCATGGCTTCGCTCAGCACTATAAAATTGACAAGGAAGATAACTGTTTTTATTTTTTCAATCCATTCTCCGTACATATCTTTCGAAAAGTGATTCACAACATTCTGCGATCTGTACAAAAGGACAGAAGAACGGTGGATTTGATTCTTTACTATCCCACCCCGGAGTATGAAGATTTTCTTGAAAACACACCCTTTACAATGATAAACGAAATAATCGTACCTGGGGAAAGGGATCCAAAAGACAAATTTATGATTTATCGATTAAGGGAAGAGGATTTCAATGAAGATGAGGGCATTCGCCTGATTTCTTTTTAGCAATAAAGGCTTGCTGGATGGTAAAATAGATTAGAAGGGGTGGTAAAATATGATGTCAAAGATGCCGGTTGTTTTTGTTGGACATGGATCGCCCATGAATGCCATTGAAGACAATGTGTATTCAAGAGGCTGGAGAAGCATGGCTGAAGGGATACCAAAGCCAGAAGCAATCATTTCTATTTCTGCCCATTGGTTTACGAAGGGCACCAGGATTATGAACGAGGAAGCACCCAGGACGATATATGATATGTACGGTTTTCCAAAGGAACTCTACGAAATTATATACAATGCACCCGGTTCCCCAAGGTTGGCTCAGATCGCCAGGGAACTCATTTCAAAGGAAACGGAATACGATAACTCTTGGGGAATTGATCATGGAACATGGTCGGTATTGGTTCACATGTATCCAGAAAGAGATATTCCATTGTTTCAAATTAGTATCGATGCTTATGCTCCTCCGGAAACCCATTACAAAATAGGTCAGGAGTTAAAAAGCTTAAGGGAAAAAGGGGTTTTGTTATTTGGCACGGGGAATATCGTTCACAATTTAAGATTAGTTGATTGGCATATGGGAAGCAAGGGCTTTGATTGGGCTTATGAATTTGATGATTATGTATATCAACATATCATGAATAAGAACCATGATCATATTCTGCGATGCAATGAAATGAGCAGTGCGGCCAAGTATGCAGTACCTACCCCGGATCATTTTTATCCTTTGTTATATATACTGGGTGCGTCAGATGAAAGCGACCAAATCAGTGTTTACAACAAATCCTGTGAACTTGGATCCTTAACCATGACAAGCTATCTTTGGGAATAACAACTCGACTGATCATAGGATGGATGATGTCTTGATCGGTTTTCCCGCGCAATTGGAAGAACATGAGATGACTGAATTGATGAATGGAGAGAGCTGTCTTGCCAAAAGGCTCCTCTTTAAAACAATTGAACAAACGAAATTGGAAAAAGAATATTTATATCCTACTGATCACACTCCTGCTTTTTATTTTTTACACGTTCTTTCTTCCCCCCATAAAATCGTTCATATACCAATCGATGAATAAGGCGTTCATTAAGTTTGCATATGGCATGGCGATGCCCAGCGATCGAATCCGTGCTTTTATAGATGAATGGAACAATGAATGGTTAAAAGAGTAGCACAAACATGAATGCTGTTGGTCTAAGCCTTATATCATGACACGAACTGACCTGACACAACTTCGTATTTTAGAACATGACTTTTGCCATGCAAATACCTTATATTACTGCAAACTCTCATTTTCAGCTTCTTTTTCTTTGGTATTTGGTATGACCATAGGCGAATATATCAGAAATCGTCGGTTGATTTTGGCAGCGCAAGATCTGTTACAACCAGGAAGAAAAATATTAGATGTGGCAATGCGTTATCAATATAATACACAAGAAAGTTTTTCTAAGGCATTTACACGGTTTCACGGTATCCCGCCATCAAAAGTGCAAGCCGGCAAAATTAAGCTGCTTCATCCGCTGGCTATACACATTACCGTACAGGGAGGTTTTGAAATGTCTCGAAAACTCATTGACGAATTTTATTGGAATGATCTCGAAATGCAAAAAGGCGAAGCATTGTCGGACGTCGAAAAATATCAAAGGATTGCTCGTTGGGCGGCTAAGGCAAGAGGACATAATCCCAATGTTTTTGACGCTCTGACCGAATGGATTCTTGACGATTCCGAATGGACGGATGATAAACTGGCCGAAAACGAGCAGATCTTAATGCAAGGTATATTCGCGCGGTTCAAGCATCAAAACGCACAGCTCCGGGCCCATTTGAAAGATATTGAACCGTCTGGAGTTGTCAATCATGCTGTTTTCAAAGCCTTAGAACGATTTGATGATGAGTTGTCGGGAAAAACCCATGCTCGTCATTTACGAGATGTGATATCAAAGATGTTTACAGATTTCACGATCATGGGTAATCGCAATATTCGAGAGCAAATTGCGGGAGGGAAAACAGGTCCTACAGGAACGGATAGCGTGGATTTTTTCGGCTATATTAATTTATTAAAAGACTGTGATGCAGGCGTACAATGGGCACTTTTCATGCCTGATATGGTTGAAAAACAACAGAAAGGCTTTAAGGTTGAAAAATTTGAATATATGAAAATGCCCGCCATGCGTTTTATCGGAAAAGAAAGTTATGAAGGCGACGGCTTGGACACTTTTGAGGGTCTTAAGGAGCTTTTCAACACCTTAGATGCCATGAGCGAATACAAATCCGGCTTTGACTATGATGTTTTGTTTCAACACCATTATGGTAGAGGAGTGGATATTGAACGATTGCACGGTTTTTGGGGACGTTTCATGAAGGCTGATGCTCCCGTGCCGGAAGGGTTCGGTTATTTTGATTTCTTACCGCAAAGAGATACCAGCGATTTCATCGCAGGGCCGCCATTCATTTCACAGTTTGCATTTGCTGTTTTTTCGGGCGATATCGAAGTAATGCACAAAAGCGAAGGATATGACGGTGATGCTATGTATGATATCACGCGAAACATTATGCTTGGACAAGACGTAAACATTCCTTATCCGGATAAATATTGGACAGCGGAAGCATTTCTGGGCGGATGTGAGAATGACAGTACCGCGTATATGTTCAGCGCCGAGTTGTAAAAGGCATGCAATGCTTTATACATGCATAAATATTATCGATATTTCAACCTCATTCGACCATCAAACCAGCGAATCGACTGGTCTGTGTAGAAGCCATTGACAAGGCAATGGATGATGCAGGCCGAAGCAGCTATGAGAATGATCAACAAGGTGCATAAATCATGAGATAATAAAGAGGGATTGCCATGAATAATCATGATCAGAATGTCCAAAAGGGAATACCCGGTAGTTTAATGCAGCTGTTTGATGAACAGGAAATCCGTGCAAAGGTATTTGAGTGTTTTCCCTATCCAATTCAGATTTTCTCCCTTGACGGGACGGCCAGGATGATTAACAATGCAGCGCTGGAGATGATCGGTATAAGAAGCAGGGAAGCTCATATCGGGCGGTATAATGCCTTTGAGGATCCCATCGTCCGTCAGCTTGGCCTTGTGGATCAGATCAGACAGGTATTAACAGGCAAAACCGTATATATTACCGATTTCACTGCGTCTTACGAAGACATGATCCGATATTTTGAAGTAAAGGAAAGGGACTTGAGTACAATCAGTACAGATATCACATGTTTTCCTTTGTTCAATTCGGATGGCAGGCTAGAGTACTTTGCAGCCGTTTTTATCTTTAAAGACGTATATGCGGGGAAAGAAGAAATTGGGCGAAGCAAACAATATATAAAAGCCCATTGGAAGGAGCCTTTTAACGCGGATAAAATCGCAAGAGCGGCGTGTCTGAGCAAATCCCATTTCACAAAGCTGTTTAAAAAGCATACCGGTGTAACGCCGTATGAGTATTATAGGAATGTTAAAATCAGTAAGTTGAAGGAGATGCTGCTTGATACAAACCTCTCCATTGCTCAGGCTTTTGAAGCATGCAACATGAACTATAACGGCCATTCTGCAAAGTTATTCAGGGAGAAGGTCGGTGCCAGCCCTTCTGCTTACCGGAAAATGTTGAAGCAGTGAATTGGCCGGTAAAATGGCAAAAGTAGCCAGGCTGTGATAAAGCCTGGTTTTTTCATTTTTAAATAGCATTATTCTTACTAAATATGAGCATATTCCGGCTATTCATTTGGCCAGCAGGCCGATAGAATAATAATAAGAAATATCCAACAGGCAATATCCAGCATCACCGACACCCAGATCCGGAAATGAACAGTCAGCAGGAAACCGGCTGAATAAGCCGGCTTCGGCCCAAACAAAACGCCAATGAGAAATTAGAAAAAGGAGGGCAATGTATGTTTATAAAAAACAGAAGCTCTATGCAACGATTCTATCAACTGACGGCTATCATTTTGATTGTGTTATTGTTGGTTGGCTGTGGCGGGAATGTTCCTTCGGGCAAGAATAAACCGGAGGACGAAGGAAGATCGGGAGTGGTAGTCCAGCCGGGTCAACAGCAGGATGAAGGCTCTGACAAAGCCGGTTCGCCGACTAATGCATCGGAATCATTCGCTGCTTATTCGGAGGCAAAAGGTGAGTTGGTTACCGTACTTACCGATGCACTGGCCAAAAATCCCGGTACTGAGATGAATTCAATGTCTCTGCTCGCTGTAGCTTTGGTAGATTTAGCCGTTATTCCAGCAAGCTGCTTCGGGCTGGGGGAGGAGGCGGCTACGATGGCACTTGGGATGATGGCTTTAGAGGATGTTGTATACAGTGAAAATGGAAACCAGTACAGCGTAAAGTATAAGAACGCTGAAGGCGAGCAATATGAGCTGCAAGGGGTGTACGACAAGGCAGCAGATGCACTCAGATGCACATCGCTTTTTGACGGCAAGGAGAGCCTGATCTGGGAATATCGCAAAACATCCTTCGGCTATGTCGGCCAATTCTATGTGACCAATGAAGACGGTACAAGGTATGTGTATAAACTGGCAGTAAGCGGCAAGGATGGTGCGCTTGGGATATCCGAAGCATCGGCGGCTTCGCCGGCATTAACCGGCAGTGAAACGATCGATTTTCCCAAGCAAAGTACGGAGTGGTACGCGATAAAGGATGATGCAGTCACAGGACTCACCGCCGATGGAAAAGAGATTGCATTCGTGTACACTCCCTCAGAGAATGGGGAATAAGCCATGAGAAAATGGTCATGGATTCTGATCATTGGTCTTGTCGTCATTGTTGCTGCTTCCGTGCTGACCGTGACAGTTTTGATACCGCACATTAGGTACAACCATGCCATTACAGCACTAAACGAAGGGAACTATGAGGAGGCCATTGCCACATTCGCCGCATTGGGGGATTATCGGGACAGCGCAGAAAAGCTGAAGGAATCCCGTTATTATGCTGCTGAAGTCAAGCTGGATGAGGGTTTGTATGAACAAGCAATGCAGGAGTTTTCAGAGCTGGCATCCTATCGGGACAGCTCGGAGCGTTATCGTGAAGCTCGCTATCGCTGGGGGATCGCTCTAACGGATGAAGGAAAATATAGGGATGCGCTGGAGCTGTTCCTATCGGATATGGAGTATGCCGGCGCAAAGGATGAAATCGGGAGAATTTATAAATTGGCAGCCCAGAGCGGGGAAAAAGGGGTGGCTTATGACGCAGCGGTATCCCTGAGGGATTTTAAGGGCATCGTTGATTTGAACCTGCAGGTGATTGCCGCCGGCCGCGATCATGTGGTGGCTTTGTGCAGGGACGGCAGGGTGGTGGCTGCCGGGCACAACGACGAAGGACAATGCAATGTGCAGGGCTGGACGGATATCGTTGCCGTCGCTGCAGGGTTTAAGTATACGGTAGGCTTGCGGGCGGATGGCACCGTTGTCGCAACCGGATTCAACAACAACGGACAGTGCAATGTGCAGGACTGGACGGATATTGTGGAAATTTATGCAGGGAATACTGCCACCGAAACTGTGGGAGTAAAGGCGGACGGTACGATTGTCGCAACAGGGGAACGAAAAGGTGAGGATTATCTCAAGCAAATTCCCGGAAAAGCAGAGGGCATGCTAAAGGTGTGTCCTGGATTTGATGCCATCCTTGTGCTAATGGAAGGCGGCAATATTCGTTACATTAATAAATCATTTGATGAGATGGATGGCATTGAAAACTTCATGGGCGTCATCGATGTAGCAATTGGTACCGTGCATGCTGTAGGGGTGCGTTTTGACGGAACCGTAGTGGCGGCGGGCAGGGGTACATCCGGTCAAAAGGATGTGGAGGACTGGACTCATATTATTGCAATTGCTGCTTCCAATAGTAATACAGCCGGGTTGAAGACGGATGGCACAGTGGTGGTGGCAGGAGATGGCAAGAAGGGACAGAAGGATGCGAATATGTGGGAGGATATTGCAGCCGTTTCGGTTGGTCCGGGTTTCATCGTCGGGTTGAAGACAGACGGCACAGTGGTGGTGGCGGGGGCAGTTATGGGCGGCACGAATCCGGACATAGTGGAGAAAAATAGGAAAGCGTTGGAGGAAATAGCCACATGGCGAAATATCGGGCCGGCATCATAGGCAGCAAGCTTTAAGGGAGGAACGGTTAGTCGGTTCGCTGTATATCTTTCATGAAAGACTGTCATTCAGGAGACTCGTGCTCTTGCCTGACAGTTTTTTTTATGATGGACATTGACACTACATATTGTACGTGATAATATTGATATAACTAAATATTGTTGTTACCGGTGACTGTGCATAACAGTTTAAAAGGGAAGCAGGTGAAATTCCTGCACGGTCCCGCCGCTGTGATGGTGAGACACTTCATGGGAGTCCACTGGATAAATTCCGGGAAGGAATGGAGTGGCGATGAACCAGAGTCAGAAGACCTGCCTGTAACATTGCACCATAGACTCTACGGCGATAGAGGGGTGCTGGATACCGTATGTCTACTGGGGTATCGCATGGGTATCCATGTGCAATAACCTCTTGATGTTTGTCGAGAGGTTTTATTTATTACAACATGAAAAAATCTTAGTTTAGAAAAGGGTGCAGAGTCGAATGATTACAAAAATCAGGAAGAGGGATGGAAGAGAAGTACCTTTCAATATTGAGAAGATCACCAATGCCATATTCAAAGCAACCAGAGCAGCAGGGGAAGAGGATTATGCAACAGCCATGGCCCTGGCTGAAAAAGTAGTGGAGCAGCTGCATAAAGATCCGGATAAAAAAGTACCGGGCGTTGAGGACATTCAGGACATTGTTGAAAGGGTTTTGATTGAAGAGGGACATGCCAAAACCGCCAAGAAATACATACTCTACCGGGCCGGGCGGACACGGGTCAGGGAAATGAATACCCGCTTAATGAAGGTATATGAAGAATTAACTTTCAAAGAATCCAAGGATAATGATTTGAAACGGGAGAATGCAAACATTGACGGTGATACCGCCATGGGAACCATGCTCAAATACGGTTCCGAAGGGGCAAAGCAGTTTTGTGAAATGTTCATATTAAAGCCCGAACATGCACAAGCCCATAAAGACGGGGACATTCACATCCACGATTTGGATTTTCTTACCCTTACAACCACCTGCTGTCAAATCGATATTGTCGAGCTTTTTGAAAACGGCTTCAGTACAGGACATGGGCATCTGAGGGAGCCAAACGATATCCAGAGCTATTCAGCCTTGGCATGCATAGCCATTCAGTCCAATCAGAACGATCAACACGGTGGACAGAGCATACCCAATTTCGATTATGGCATGGCTCTGGGCGTGGCCAAAACCTATGCCAGGCTCTACAGGCAGAACCTGGCCAAAGCCCTGGAATTATTGTCGGCTATTGAGGATGCCACGACTTTGGTGAACACGATCTCAAAAAAGATTGCAGATGAGGACAAGGCCTATCCAACGCTGGTACCCAATGCACGATATGTGGAACTGGAACAAAAACATCTTATGGAATACGTACCGGATGCGGATATCATCCAAAAGGCCCAGGCCTTTGCAGCTGAAAAGGCCCAGGCAGAAACCGACAGGAATACCTATCAGGCGATGGAGGCTTTCGTTCACAATCTGAATACTATGCACAGCAGGGCAGGAGCCCAGGTGCCTTTCAGCTCCATCAACTATGGCACCGATACCTCTCGCGAGGGCAGGATGGTGATTAAAAACATCCTCCTGGCTACGGAAGCAGGCCTTGGCAATGGCGAAACACCTATATTCCCTGTGCATATATTCAAGGTGAAAGAAGGAGTCAATTACAATCCCGGGGATCCGAACTATGATTTGTTCAAGCTTGCCTGCAGGGTAAGTGCCAAAAGACTGTTTCCAAACTTCTCCTTCCTGGACGCTCCGTTTAACCTTAATTATTACAGGCCGGGACGTCCTGAAACGGAGATCGCCTATATGGGCTGCAGAACAAGAGTGGTAGGCAATGTGTACGATCCTTCCAGAGAAATCATAAACGGAAGGGGAAATCTGAGTTTTACCACTGTCAATCTGCCGAGGATTGCTTTAGGGAGCAATAAAGATATCCGGATCTTCTTTGAAGAATTGGATAAGAAAATCGATCTGGTCATCGATCAGCTTCTGGAGAGATTTGAGCTCCAAGCCCGAAAGAAGGTTAAAAACTTTCCCTTCCTGATGGGCCAGGGGGTATGGATCGATTCGGACAAGCTGGGCTGGGAAGATGAGATCAGGGAGGTATTGAAACACGGGACCCTGACAGCGGGCTTTATCGGCTTGGCGGAATGCTTAAAGGCTTTAACCGGCAAGCATCACGGAGAATCGGAAGAGGCGCAGGAACTTGGTCTGAAAATAGTGGGACATATGCGAAAACGTATGGACGAAGCCAGTAAGAAATACAAGATGAACTTCACCCTTATTGCAACACCCGCTGAAGGTCTGTCGGGTCGATTTGTCAAAATGGACAGGGAGATATTCGGTTCCATTGAAGGGGTTACCGACAGGGAGTATTACACCAACAGTTTTCATATACCGGTATATTACGAAATCAGCGCCTTTGACAAGATAAGGCTTGAAGCCCCCTATCACGAACTGACCAATGCCGGGCATATCACATATGTTGAGGTGGACGGAGATCCGACACAGAATCTTCAGGCTTTCGAGAAAATAATCAGGGCGATGAAAGAAGCCGGTATCGGCTACGGTTCGATCAACCACCCGGTAGACCGGGATCCCGTATGCGGATTCACCGGCATCATCGGCAATACTTGCCCTTCTTGCGGTCGGAAGGAAGACGAGATCAAGTTTGAAAGAATAAGGCGTATTACGGGATACCTTGTAGGTACCGTTGAAAGGTTTAATGATGCAAAGCGGGCTGAGGAACGTGACAGGATAAAGCATATGTCCTTCCGAAGACAGATTTCCTAATCTGAATTGTACTCCCCTGTAATCTCTTCCCGGCCATATGAAATTGTTGTGATAGGGTGATGGATATGGAAAGGTATATTCGAATCGCAGGCATCATCAAAGAATCAATTGTTGACGGACCGGGAATACGAATGGTCGTTTTTGCTCAGGGCTGTAGACACAATTGCCCCGGCTGCCATAACCCGGAGACCCACTCGTTTGATGGAGGAACATTGGTAACAATAGATTCTATCCTTGCACAGGCAAAAAGCAATCCGTTGCTGGATGGCATCACATTCAGCGGCGGAGAGCCTTTTGAACAGGCTGAAGCCTTTGCTGTCCTGGCTCAGGAGGCGAAAAAGATGAACCTGGATATCATGACCTATACCGGTTATACCTATGAATATATCCTGAAGTATGCCTCAGAGCACAAGGGCTGGGGTGCATTGCTCGATGAAACCCACATTCTTGTGGACGGCAGGTATGAAGCGGATAAAAAAAATCTTCTTTTGAAATTCAGAGGTTCGGAAAACCAGAGGATTATTGATGTCAAAAGGACAAAAGCTGAAAACAGAATTGTTCTGCTGGATTAAGGGTGAAGGCACGACAATATTAAGAAATAATGATTGTGAATGGATGAGAGAATGTTGGTTTTTTCCAACATTCTCTTTTTATATATAATCAGTCAATATACAAACAGGTCTTTTTACATAAAAGTTCAGATTTTCGGCAATTCTTGATCCAGATCAATTTTTTTCAGAAAAGCTCATGCTAGAATGAAACCAAGATCGAGAACAATATGAAAGAAAGGGTAGGAGGAAATATGTCAAAGGAATTCACATTTCAGGAAGCATGGGAGCGTCATGCTCATACATTGGAACAATATGTGCCGATTGTAGCACGGGTTCATGGAGACAAGCACCCGGAATTCCATGATGTGCATCAGTTATTTGATGCCATCAATAGGAAAGTGAAAGAAGCCGGATCAGAAAAGCCGGAGCTGGACGAAGAGTTCACCAGGCTGCGTGAAATCACAAGCGATTACACCGTTCCGTCGGATGTGTGCGAAAGCTATGAAGCGGTTTACAACATCTTAGATGAGGTGGACAAAGCATACAGAGCATAAGGATGAGTTGTAGGGAGGAATCCGGGAAGTAGGAATCGATCAAAATCTTTCCGGATTCTTTCACGAGCATGCAATCATTGATCGAATCCATTCCAAATGCTTAAAGCGGTACGATATGGAAAACTTAAGGCAAGGAATCATGGAATGGGAAGGAGTTGAGAAGATGCAGAGATATGTCTTAGGCAGGAAAAACCAAATCACGCTGATCAGTGCCATGCTGATTGTTATTGCATTTATCAGCAAACTGGTATTTAAAAATGAAACGGTCTTTCATGGGAGCTTGATCATTGCGTCCATTTTAGGGGTCGCACCGATTGCGATCCAAGCGTATCAGGCATTACGAGTCAAAGTAGTCAGCATTGATGTGCTGGTTACCGTTGCAGTTGTCGGAGCGTTTTTTATTCACAACTATGAAGAAGCGGCGATTGTTACCTTCCTGTTCTTATTCGGAGCTTTCCTGGAGCAACGTACGCTGAATAAAACCCGTTCAGCGATCAAAGAATTAACGGAAATGGCACCGGAGAGTGCTTTGAAGCAAATGGAGAACGGTGAGTTTGAAGAAGTAGAAGTGGATGAAGTGGACGTAGGGCATGTTTTGCTTGTCAAAACCGGTGCGAAAGTGCCGGTTGACGGAACCGTTTTGTCAGGAGAAGGTTATATGAATGAAGCAAGCATTACCGGTGAATCCGTCCCAGTGGTTAAGGAAACGGGATCCGGAGTCTATGCCGGAACCATTTTAGAGAACGGAACCCTTCAAATTGTTGCGGATCGCGTCGGAGAGGATACGACTTTCGGAAAAATTATCGAATTGGTGGAAGAAGCGCAAGATTCAAAGTCAGAGGCTGAACGCTTTATTGACCGGTTCTCCAAATATTACACTCCGGCCGTCTTAGCCCTGGCCATTATCGTATGGCTTGTTTCTCGGAATATTGAACTGGCCATTACCATCCTGGTGCTGGGATGCCCGGGGGCACTGGTTATCGGTGTACCGGTTTCAAACGTTGCCGGCATTGGGAATGGAGCGCGAAATGGTGTACTTTTGAAAGGCAGTGAAGTTATTCACGACTTTAGCAAAGTGGATGCAATGGTATTTGATAAAACGGGCACATTAACCATAGGGAATCCGAAAGTGGTGGACACAGAATGCTATACAAATGAAACAGATGAACTATTGGCTTATCTTGCAAGCGTCGAAAAGGAATCGGACCATCCCTTAGCGAAAGCGATTGTAGAGCATATCGGAGAGACAAAATCATATGCCGTAGAAAGCACGGATGTGGTAAAAGGCGGCGGAATTATCGCTTCCGTGGAGGGGCATCGCGTAGCAGTCGGTAATGTGGCACTGATGGAGCAGGAAAAGGTTTATTTAGATGAAAAGGTTCGCAAAGATATTGCTCGATTTGAAGAAAAGGGGAATTCCATTGTTCTCACATCAGTGGACGGTGAATTGAAAGCATTGATGGGAATCCGTGACCAAATTCGTCCGGGGGTGAAAGAAGACCTTCAAAAGCTAAAGGATTTGGGCGTGAAAAGCTTAATCGTTCTTTCTGGAGACAATCAAGGAACCGTCGATTTGGTGGCGCGAGAGCTTGGATTGACGGAAGCCCACGGCCACATGTTACCGGAGGATAAATCGGCTTATATTGCAGCGTTGCAGAGAAAAGGTCAGATTGTCGCATTTGTCGGAGACGGAGTGAACGACAGTCCTTCGCTGGCCTTGGCAGATATCGGAATTGCCATGGGCGGTGGTACGGACGTAGCCATTGAGACTTCCGATCTTGTCCTGATGAATTCAAACTTCAATCGCTTACCCCACGCACTGGGCTTAACAAAAGCCACAGCGAATAACATGCTTCAGAATATTGTGATCGCAGTCGGGGTTGTACTGGCATTGCTTGCCGGTGTGTTCTTCAGCGATTGGGTAAACATGTCCATCGGTATGTTTGTACACGAAGCCAGTATATTGCTAGTGATTTTAAACGGTATGAGACTTCTTCGTTACAAGTTAAGATGAAAGGGAAAAAATATCAAAAAAACATGACAAATTGATCCGGATCAATTTAATCTGAGAAATGACGTTGTATGATATAAGCAGAAAGCGAACGAGTCAAACAGCAGTCCTTAGCAAAGAATGAAAAAAGGAGAGATGAAGATGCAAAAAGCGACGATCCAACTGGAGGCATTGACTTGTCCATCCTGTATACAAAAAATTAACAATGCAGTAAAATCCCTGGATGGCGTCGATACAGGAAGCGTAAAGATACTATTTAACTCAAGCAAAGTAAAATTAAACTTTGATGATACAAAAATAACCGTAAAAGAAATTGAGAACGCCATCACTGTCTTAGGATACGAAGTGAAAAAATCCCAAGTAAAAGCCGTATAAGTCTGAAGGAAATATAAATATAGCAGAGATTCAATTTGGAACCGTTCCTGGAAGTAGCCTTACAATTGAGCAAGAGGAAACGGTTCCTTTTTTTGAACGTGAAAAAGCAACATGCTATACAAATGCCACGGCCCATGTTGACTGGGTCTGTATAGTATAGTAAGATGATTTCATATGGTTTCCCAAAATATATGATTTCATACATATAGGAGGGAGGAGGGCGTATGGGAAACTGGAAGAAGCACACCATTCTTTTTTTGGCGAGTCAAACCATATCACTCTTTGGATCATCCCTCGTTCAGTTTGCAATCACTTGGTACATCGCCCTTGAAACCCAGTCGGGCATCATGATGACCCTATCCATCATCAGCGGCTTTGTACCCAATATGCTCTTATCCCCCTTTGCAGGCGTTTGGGCTGATCGATATAATCGAAAAATACTCATTGTCGTCTCAGACGCTGTCATCGCTTTTTCCACCCTTGTTATGGCCATCCTGTTCTTAACAGGTTATGGCTCTGTGTGGATCCTCATTGGCGTATCAGCCATACGCTCCTTTGGTACAAGCATCCAAAATCCGGCAGTGCGCGCATTTTTACCCCAAATTGTGCCGGTAGATAAGCTGACAAGGGTGAATGCGGTGAATCAATCCGTTCAATCCTTCTGCAACTTGCTTTCTCCCATCATCAGCGGTGCCCTTTTGACCGTATCAACCATTGAGAACATATTTTTTATCGATGTCGTCACCGCTGCCGTAGCCATCGCCGTTTTGCTGTTACTCTTAGATGTCCCAGCCCATGCAAGGGCATTGGAAAAGCAAAAGACAACGTATTTTGCTGATATTCGCGAAGGATTATCCTATATTCACCGTCACAAGTTTATTGAACAGTATATGATATTTTTTTCCATCAGTACCTTTTTAGCCACCCCTGCGATTTTTCTGACCACGCTTCAGGTTCCCCGTGCCTTTGGCGAAGAGGTTTGGCGGCTCACAGCCATGGAAATTTTCTTTTCCGTGGGTATGATGCTGGGCGGATTGGGTATGGCAGCCTGGGGCGGATTCAGAAACAGGTATCACAGCATTTTGCTTTCAAGCATGATTCTGGCAGGCTTAACCGTAGCCCTTGGCCTGGCTCCAAATTTCTGGTTCTATATCAGCTTCTTTGGCTTGATAGGCCTCACCTTGCCGATGAACGAAACGCCGGCCATGGTCATCCTGCAGGAGAAAATTGATGATGAGTTCAGGGGAAGGGTATTCAGTGTGCAAAGCATGATCTCCAGCAGCATTATGCCGCTGGGCATGATCTTTTTCGGTCCATTGGCGGATGCCGTTCCCATTGAATGGATTTTTGTCGGAGCAGGAGTAGGATTAGGGATTCTCACCCTGATCATGTCGGGCAGCAAGGTCTTGCTGGAAGCCGGCGAACCTCTTGCAAAGGCTGAAGAAGCAGCCGGCTAAGGGATATCATACAGCGGTTTCATTATCCGAATCAAAAGAGGGAACCTTTCCGGTTCCCTTTTATTCGTCGTCCTCAAATTCATAATACATTTCCTCGTTGATACGCTTTTCAACAATGGCCAGCAGTTCGTCGGCCTGGCTTTCGTCAATGGGTATAAACTCTTCCATATCCTCGTTGATAACCACTTTCATAATATACAGCTCATAATCGTGGTCGTGATCACAGACACTGCATTCAACATCTTCATGCTCACAGGCATCCTCATCGTATGCATCGATCAGGATGGCATACTCTTCATCATTATGGATAAAATAGTCGATGACTTCGAGTTCTACGTCATTTCCCTCTTCATCGGTAAAGACGACGATATCCCTTTCTTCGTCCACTGGAAGCACCTTCCCTTCATTTGATTTAATTCATTCTATCTTACCTTATCCCAAAAAGCAATCATTATTTCTTTAAAATTTTATCGGTGGATCCAATAGGATGCCGAACTGTTTTTTTCAATTTCAAGCGGTATAAAAGAATTTGGCGGGTAAAATGATAATGATAGAATGCAAAAAAACTTGGAGGTGTCTATATGGAGGTTCGTCCCAATTTGATTATTCCCCTGGGATACGGTAAGTACTTCCGTTCTGATAAAATAGTCGGCCTGGAGCCCATCGAAGAGGATCGGGGACCCGGCCGAAGGACGAAGGTATATATAGATGGGCTGGATACGCCCGTTATTGCTTCCAGGACGGGGGAATCCATTGTGGGGAAATTGGTGGAGATCCCCGATGAGGTTTTGGAAGCTACAGCAGCCTTTGAGCTTTTGGAGGACATTCTGAATGATCTGGCCCAGGTAGGTCCCATGCTACGCAAATGCATCAGAAAGGAAGGGAAAATCGACCTGGACCGTATTGAGCACCGTATCCGCAGAATTCTCAGTCATGAGATCCATGGAGATATCAAGCAGTAGCTTTCCGAGGGTTTAATGGCTTTGCCTGGGTTTTTTCAGATCCCTTAAGGGGGTTCGTCTGCCATCCTCGTCCACAAGGGTAATGGCATCTAAGGTATTTTCAAGGTTTGCACGAAAGGCAGCCAGATACTCTTGACGAAGGGCGGTCTGCTCCGCCTTTTCTTCCGGAGTAAGACCTGTCTTTTTTGATTTCCTGGCCAGTTCGTTGATTCGTTTTATCTTGTTGGACGGTAGTATGATGCATTCCTCCTTTGCTGCTTATTCCAGGCGAAGGGGCAGGCTGTTGTCCCAGAGTTTCTGGCAATATGCCTGAACCTTTCGGTTTTCTTCATCTTCCCGTATCAGAACGCCGCACAGCCTGTTCTGATCCTTGAGACTGCTGGAAGAAATCAACAGGGAGCCCTTTGGGCTGGCAATGATGTTATGAAGGGCTTTACCGGTAAGGCGGGTTCGGCCCGCCAGCTGATTGATCTGATACAAAAGGGATCCCTTCAGATAATCGCCTCTTACCAATGCCGGTAGGATAACCCGTACCTCTACGTTTTTCTCGTTTTGATCCAAGAAATCAAAGATATGGTCCAGAATAGCCTTATCGGCAGGTCCGCATACGTATATGCGTTCCCCCTCATTGCTATCCAGAAGGCTGCTGATGGCGTGTATCACTTCTTCCGTGTTCTGAAGGAACAAAACCCTTTTTTCCATGATGATCCCCCTGTATCATTTTTGGCTGCTTTAGAAGTTGTTGATTTTATTATAGCACGCTCCCAATGCTTTTCAATGAAGCTTTCCCATGGGAATGGAAAAATTAGAAAATTTGCTTCCGCTCCTTAGAGTTTTTGAATGGGACAACCACCCTTTTGCAGCTTTCTTAATAGAATAGAATAAGATTATTTGAATAAAGGAAGGCGGTGGTCCATTTGGAAACGCTAAGGATCGGGTCCAGAGGTCCCAATGTCAAACTTATTCAAAGCCTTCTCGCAAGGATCGGATACGATACCGGTCCAGTGGACGGGATCTTCGGGACCCGGACCCGACAGGCAGTGTTATCTTTTCAAAGGGATAACGGTCTGATCACCGATGGAATAGTAGGTCCCCAGACATGGAATCTATTCTTGCGCTTTCTGAGGGGCTATGATAACTATACCATTCGTCCGGGGGATACCCTTGCCACAATCGCTCAAAGATATTACACCACAGTGCATGCCATCATGACGGCCAATCCCGGCTTGAATCCCTATAACCTGCAGGTGAACCGGTCCATTATTGTTCCCTACGGCATCGACGTGGTATTTACGGATATTGATTATACCTATGCGATCATGGAACGGGATATCCAGGGGCTGAAGGCCAGGTATCCCTTTTTGGAGACGGGGGTGGCAGGAATCAGCGTCCTGGGCAAAAATCTGTATTATATCCGCTTGGGGACCGGTCCTGTGGAGGTATTTTATAACGGATCCCATCATGCCCTGGAGTGGATCACAACTCCCCTTCTGATGAAATTCATCGAGAATTTCTCCCGGGCCTATTCCAGGGGACAGCGAATACGGGGATATAACCTTGAGCAGATCTGGAACAGCAGCAGCATCTACATCATTCCCATGGTCAATCCCGACGGGGTTGATCTGGTGCTGGAGGGTTTGGATCCTCGCAATCCCTATTACAATGACCTGCTTCGCTGGAACAATACCGGGCTTCCTTTTTCACAGGTATGGGAGGCGAATATCCGGGGTGTGGACTTAAATGTGAATTATCCGGCGGGTTGGGACCAGGCCAGGGCTCTGAAGGAGGCCATGGGTATCACCGGACCGGCTCCAAGTGAATATCCGGGGCCTTACCCCTTATCGGAGCCGGAATCCTCAACCCTGGTCCGTTTTACCCGCCAACATAATTTCAAGCTGGTGATTGCTTATCATACTCAGGGGCGGGTCATCTATTGGAGCTTTCAAAATTACCAGCCTCCCGTAGCTTATCAAATTGCTCAAATCTTTGCCAGGGCCAGCGGATATACGGTAGCCACACCCCCTCCTGAAGCGGTATATGCCGGTTATAAGGATTGGTTTATACAGGAATATAGAAGACCGGGGTATACCATGGAGGTAGGCATCGGCCGGAACCCCATCCCCATCTCCCAGTTTAATACCATCTATGGGGAGAATGAAGAGGTCATGCTGCTGGCTCCCATTGCGTAGCGTCTCAAAAGGCGGTGCTTCCAATAACCGCCTTTTTCTTTTTGCGAGAAGTTTTTTTCTTTTTTTGGGTATTTGACATATAATGTTTAGATTTTGCAAGGTTTTTGTGTTATAATCTTCAATATACACATTTTTCAGAATATTATATCGAGGGAGGATGGTTATGAAGAAAGCGCTCATCTGGATGACATCTCTTGTGCTTTTCTTATCCCTTGTATTGGTAGGATGCGGCGGCCAGCAGCCTGCCTCCGAGCCTACCCAAGCTCCTGAAACCTCCGAGGCGCCCGAGGAGACGAGTTCGCCTCAGGAATCGGAAGAATCTGAAGAGCCTAAAGAGATGGTGTACAAGGAATCACCCTATTTGAAGGACAAGGGGCTGCCCCCTGTAGAGGAACGGCTGCCCAAGGAGCCGATGATTGCCAGATCCATGCCCGAAAGTCAGATCCAATATGAGATTGGCAGCTATGGCGGAACTCTCCGTAGTGCGTCCCATACCCAGGGCTTCGATG
Source organism: Clostridia bacterium (assembly GCA_050952525.1). Taxonomy (GTDB): domain Bacteria; phylum Bacillota; class Clostridia; order Christensenellales; family JBMNLC01; genus JBMNLC01. The sequence continues at coordinate 169,625 of JBMNLC010000013.1, forward strand.
CATTGGTATTCTGTATGCAGAATGACCCTCTGCTGGAGTCCCCCGGCCTTTTGGGCGAAGAGATACAGGAGAATGTCCTGAAAGGCTTTGAAGTCAGCAGCGACCAAAAGGAATTTACCTTCTACATGCGGGAAGGATTGAAATGGTCCGACGGCGAGCCCGTTACAGTGGAGGACGTGCGCTTTACTGTAGAGGATTTCCTCTTCAACGAGGAACTGTCGCCCGCTGGTCTGCCGGCCTTCTTGAGATCCGGTGGAAGGGGGGATGGGGAACCTTTCAAGTTTGAAGTGATCGATGATTACAGCTTCAAGATGACCTTTGCCGAACCCTATGGTGGTTTTCCCCTTACCTTGGCCATTGAAAGCTGGAGGGGCTATACGGAACTGATTAAGCCCGCCCATTATCTCAAGCCCTATCACAAGAAATACAACACCGACGAAGCCGATCTGGAAGCCAAGATTGAAGAAGCGGGATTCCAGCCCGGGGAATGGGTCAACCTCTTTAACTATAAGGACATCCTGAACTGGGAGTGTACCGGCCATGATGCCGCCGGTTTCCCGGCATTGACCCCCTGGATCCAGGTAAAGGCCACTGACACCATGGTGGAATATGAACGAAATCCCTACTATTTCAAGATCGATGAGGAGGGTAACCAGCTGCCCTATATCGATAAGGTGACCACCGTCTATACCCAGGACCTGGAGACCCTGAACATGAAGGTACTGGCCGGTGAGGTGGATCACTCCTGCGAGCTGATTCCCCTTTCCAAGCTGCCCCTTTTTAAAGAGAATGAAGAGAAGGGCGGGTACAAGATGTACATGCCCAAGCTCCACCGGACCGGTGCCGATGTCTTTCTCAATTTCACTTACGATGATCCCATCTGGCGCCAGGTGGTAAGGGATGTAAAATTCAGGCAAGCCCTGAACCTGGCCTTGAACCGCCAGGACATTGTGGATACCATCTATTATGGCTTTGCCAAGGTTTCCACCATGCAGGGTGACGAATATGATGTGGAAAAGGCCAATCAGATCCTGGATGAAATGGGAATGACCAAGGGTCCGGATGGTTTCCGATTAGGACCGGACGGCAAAAAGTTCAGCATACCCTTTGAGGTCCAGGAATGGCGGCCCGATACCATCCCCATGTGTGAACTCATTGTAGAACAGTGGCGAGAATTGGGCTTTGATGTATCCCTGAAGCATATTGATGCAGGGTTGTTTGGAACCCGGAATGCCGCCAACGAGCTTCAAGCTACCGTTGCTGCCAACCATGGCCCAGTACTGTGGACATTTACCGAATGGGGCCAGGGCTTCATGGCACCCTTGTGGAACCAGTATTATAATACCAAAGGGGAACAAGGAGAGGAGCCCCCGGCAGAAGTGATGAACTTCTTTACCATGGTGGAGAGTATTCGTTCCCTGTCCCTGGAGGAAGCCAAGGTAGCGGCCCAGGAAATTCAGGAAGATATGAAGAACAACCTCTGGTTCTTTATCCTGGCGGAGGATATCGTCGTACCTACCGCCATCAATGCCAAAATGGTGAATTATTCCGACAACGGCTTCAATATCGCCCAGTTCTTCGGCCCGGAAAGGTGGTTCTACCGAGAGTAGGAACTGCCTTGCCGTTGCAGGATTGGTTCATCCCCCGGGATGAACCAATCCTGTGTTTTTTGCTTTAAATTTCGGAGAGTTTATTGGCAAACCATGCAGCATGGAGGTCCTCATCAATCAGATTGGATTGGAGCACCCCGATAATCTCTTCATCAGGATGGTTTCTTAAGGCATGGATGAGCTCCTTATAATCTTTCATAGCCTTTTGCTCGAGCAGGATATTCGCCTTCAGAACGTTTTTAGTCCCTGCCAGGGACAAAACATTTCCCATAGCACTTCCGATAACGGGAGCGATGACATCTCCCAGAGGAGAGGGATTGGCTCCCAGTCTGCGGATGAGATAGCCCATATTATCCATGTGCTGTTGCTCAATCATGGAGATGCGTCGAAAGGCCAGACTGATATAATCATCATCCTCTGCCTTGCTCTGGGAAGCATAGAGGTCCACCTGATTCAGTTCGAAGTTGTAAAACCAGTTCAACTTTGCAATCAGCTGCCTTCGCTCCATTTTTCATCCTCCAAATCCTGCTTTTCTATAGGATGCTCTCCTTTCTGTCCAATCATGCAACCGGCAGTGGAATCCTCTTTTTCTATCCCGCAATAGAGCTATAAAAAAAGGGAAAGCACCTGACAACAGGTGCTTTCCTCCTTCATAATATGTTCTTATTTTGTCATATGTTTTATTTTTTGTCCTCAAGCTGAGGCGGGAATATGGGGAGTCCGAAGAATTCTTCACATACGTTTTCAGCGAACTCTTCGCAGGGAGGTATACGACAGAAGCCAAATGCAGGTATCAGCAGGTCAACCTCAGCCACAATCTTCAGGATAATGGTCACACAGATGGTGATATCGAAGCGGAAATCGTCGATATGATCACCGGTCACGCAGATAGCGCTGACGATGGTCTCGGCAGTAAAGGGAATGATGGATTCATCGGGCACAAACAGGATGACATCCTTAGGTATGGTGATCACGGTGGTACCGGTTCCCTGACGGCCGGTGGCATCGGTGAAAATGACCTCGATGCGGATATCCACATCTGCCCTTACCCTGGCGAAGTTGGGTCGGTTGGGAAGCCGGTCGATTCTCAGATTCCGGATCTTGCCCTCGGTGGAAATGCTTCTGCAGCTGACAAATGTAAGGGGCTTTACAAACTCTACACCACGGGGACGAATATCATCCAGCTTGATCCGAACATCATCCAGCTGTTCCTGCTGCAAACAGGCATCATACACCTTCTTTACCTGGATGCAGACCCTCTCTACCAAGCCACGGGTTGCTTCTCCCTGGATTCTTCCCGGACATATGTCATCGGTGTTTTTATATGAGAAAAACGACATCTTCTTCCCTCCTTTACATTAAAATTGAGTAGTTATTCCTCAATAGCATCATATGCATGGTGAAAAGGTTGTGTGATACTGTGATCTTTTTATATTTCATCCTTTATCTATCCGGAGGGAACCCTTTTAGGTGTCAGGGAGTAAAATAAAAGAAGATATATTAATAAGAGGATGGGGGTGTGATTCATGAAAATCGTGATTCGGCGTGATGAAGAACTGTATCAGGAAAAGGAAGAGCAGCGTACATCTCCGGAACTGGGGGAACAGGAGGAAGAGGCTTCCTGTGAAGCCAAGGGGGATATGGTGGAAGAAGCCATGGAAGAAGCGGAACAGCCATCCTTACAGCGTCCCCTCCATGTGTTAGGTATGCTTTTCCCGGAATTTTCGGTCAAACAGAAGTAAAATGTAAAAAGGAACTCCATCCCTTCCTTTCTCTTTAAGGAAATGATGGAGTTCCTTTTTGGCTTTCTTTCGATTGTAAATCTTTTGGCTTTCCTTAATACGGGTCCGGGGATTCCGATCCCAGGTATTTCGCAGGGAAGCATAAAGTTTCTGATCCGGAGACCGCTTTTTCCTTTTGCCCATGATTCGGCACCTTCCTTTCGAATTCTTGTGATCAGTATACCACACATCTTGAGGCAAGGGATAGATGGAGTCCGTCCCAGAATGTGAACGGAGAAGTGGAACATCAGCAGCATATTGAAAATAGATATAGACAATGATAATATGTTGAATTAAACCAATCAACTGCAGGAGGTTGCCATGTCTGGTTCAATTTACGGTAAGCATTTTTCCATTACCACCTGGGGTGAATCCCATGGAAAGGCATTGGGTGTGGTCATTGATGGTTGTCCCGCCGGTCTTCCCCTGGAGGAGGCGGATATCCAGCGGGACCTTGACAAGAGAAAACCTGGAAGATCTCCCTTCGCCACTCCTCGGAAGGAGGAGGACAGGGTAGAGATTCTTTCAGGGCTTTTTGAGGGAAGGACCACGGGGACGCCTATTTCCCTCATTGTGTACAATACCAATCAGCGTCCCTATGATTATTCGGATATTGCGAAATTCTACCGTCCCGGCCACAGCGACTATACTTACGATGTGAAATATGGTTTTCGGGATTATCGGGGAGGGGGACGCTCCTCCGGACGGGAAACCACGGCGCGGGTGGCGGCAGGTGCGGTGGCCAGGAAAATACTGTCCCAGTTGGGGGTAAGGATCATGGCCTATACCCTTTCCATTGGTCCGATAAGCATCGACCGGGAGCGGTTTGACCAAGAAGAGATTTTTCGGAATTTCTTAGCCATGCCGGATCGGGAGGCGGCTTCCCGGGCCGAGGCTTTTCTCTACGAGCAAAAGGAGAGGGGAGATTCGGCAGGGGGAGTCATCGAGTGTGTTGTGGAAGGTTTACCCGGTGGGGTGGGGGAGCCGGTGTTTGATAAACTGGATGCCGCCTTGGGAAAGGCCATCTTTTCCATTGGAGCGGTAAAAGGCGTGGAGTTTGGCATCGGTTTTGAAGCGTCCCGGCTTTCCGGTTCTCAGAATAACGACTCCATGGCCTACAATGAAAAAGGAGAGCTTGTGAAACTCTCCAATCATTCCGGGGGCATTACCGGAGGGATTAGTGAAGGCTTTCCCATCGTCTTCCGGGCTGCCTTTAAGCCCACTCCTTCCATTCATCGCAAACAAAAAACCGTTACCAGGGATGGACGAAACATTGAGGTGGAGATTGAGGGAAGGCATGATCCCATCATCGTTCCAAGGGCGGTGATTGTGGTAGAAGCCATGACAGCCATCACCCTGGTGGATTTCCTCTTTCAGAGGATATTATCCAGAATGGATCTCCTGAAAAAGGCCCTTCTGTAATCCCTTCTCCCTGAAGGGGCCCTATATATGGATAGCCCATCCTTCTGCCATGCGCATGGTCTCCATGACTGCTTCGGAGAGGGAGGGATGGGCATGGATCATGGTGGCGATGTCCTCCGGCAGGAGCTCTGCTGATTTGGCGAGGAGCAGCTCGTGGATGAGCTCCGTCGCTTCCATGCCTACGACATGGGCCCCTAAAATTTCCCGGCTGGCAGGATGGTAAAGGACCTTTACAAGGCCTTCGGGTCGGCCTACGGCTACGGCTTTACCGACTCCCCGATAGGGGAAGACCGCTTTTTCATAGGGCATGTTCTCTTGAACAGCCCTTTTTTCCGTATAGCCAAAGCTTGCCAGCTGGGGCTCGCAATAAACAGCTTTGGGGATAAGATCGGGATCGATCCGTTTCTCCGGCTCCAGCCCGGCCATATATTCCACGGCAATTTCCCCTTCCTTGGAAGCGACATGGGCCAGGAGGGGGGAATTCACCACATCACCAATGGCAAAGATGCTGGAGACAGAGGTCTGATAATAATCCCCCACAGGGATGAAGCCCTTTTCCGTCGTGATGCCTACATTCTCCAAGCCAATGTCTTGCGTATTGGGGACCCGGCCTACGGCTACCAGGATCATATCCGCTTCCACGGAATACCGATCTCCGTTCTTTTCTTCCAGGCGAATTTCCATATGGTCCTTCCCGGATTCCACGGAAAGGGCTTTCGTTTCGGTGGAGATACGAATTCCCCGCTCTTTCAAGGCCTTCTCCAGGATATGGACGGTTTCCCGATCTTCCGAGGGGCGTATACCGTCCAGCATTTCTACGATGTGAATTTCCACCCCGAAACTGTTGAAGATGTGGGCAAATTCAATGCCGATGGCCCCTCCTCCCAGGATAAGCATACGGGCCGGAAGGCTTTGGAGCATCAAAGCACCGGTGGAGGAGAGGATTCTTTCCTCATCAAAGGGGAAGCCTGGGATTTCCCGAGGACTGGAGCCCGTAGCAATCAGGAGCTTTTTACCGGTGATACGTCTTCCGTTCTGGAGGCTGATCTCATGGTTTCCGGTAATGCGGCCGTAGCCCTTGATCAGATCCACCTTATTCTTTCTCAGCAGATATTCCACACCTCTGGAGAGGGTGTTAGCCGCTTCCCGGGATTTTGCATAAACCTTTGCATAATCAAATCCGTCTCTGTTTACCTGCAGGCCGAGTTCCTCCAAGGGAGAGACAGCACGGAAGATCTCCGCCTGATGGATAAGGGCTTTGGAGGGGATACAGCCTACGTTCAGGCATACACCTCCGGGCTTATCCCTTTCGATGATTCCGGCCTTCATACCCAGCTGGGAAGCCCGGATGGCGGCGACATAGCCCCCAGGGCCGGCTCCCAGGATCAGCAGATCATATTCGTATTGAAGGGACATATTTTATCCTCCTTTTTGGTCGGCCATCAATCAACAGCCGAGCGTCAAGCGTATTCGCTTTGGTGTCATGGGCAAGGCTTTTAGCTATTCAGCCGATGCCGAATTTTCAGTGATCTAGAACAAGGTTCGTATAGGATTTTCCATCATATCCTTCAGTTCCTTTAAGAAGGCGGCCCCTACTGCTCCGTCGATCACCCGATGATCGCAGGACAAGGTGAGAATCATATTGGATTGGAAGGTGATTTCATCCCGATCATTGACCACTGCTTCCCTTCGGATCCCACCAATGGCCAGGATGGCGGCTCCCGGAGGATTGATAATGGCAGTAAATTCCCGAATGCCGTATGAACCGAGGTTGCTGATGGTGAAGGTGGCCCCGGTATATTCCTGGGGCTGTAGCCGGTTCTCCAGGGCTTTGGGAATCAGGGCCTTTAACTCCTCGTCGATGGCCAGAATTCCCTTGCTCCCGCAGTCCCTTACAACAGGGGTGATCAGACCGTCGGGCTGGACTACTGCCGGGCCGATATCTACCGTATTATATTGAAGGATATGGTCTTCATTCCAGGAGGCGTTGACCATGGGATGCTTTTTCAGAGCTTCGGCTGCGAATTTGATGAAGAAGGCGTTCATGGAGACCTTTTCCTTCCGTCCGGCATTCAATGCTTTCCGGGCCTCCAGCAGCTCATCCATTCGGACGGAAACCTTTAGATAATAATGGGGAGCGGTGTATTTGGATTGAGACAAACGGCTGGCGATGATTCTTCGTTTTGCTGATATGGGGATGGTCCGGTGGGCACCTTCCAAGGGGGCATCCGGAACAGACGGCTGGATAGCAGAAGGTGGAGGGGAGAGATTTTCGGACAAAGCCTTCTCCACGTCCCGCTTGACAACCCGTCCTGCAGGGCCACTGCCGGGGATGGTACGGATATCCAGACCGTTCATGGCGGCCAGTCTCCGGGCCAAGGGGGAGGAGGGTACCTTAGAGGGAGCCGGAGCGGCTGTTTTGGCTACTTCCTGCCGGGAGACCGGAGTCACAGTCGGCACAGGCTTATCTTCCTGATAGGGAGTTCCCAGTTCTTTCAACAGCCCTTCTATATCTTTTCCTTCCTCTCCGACTACAGCGATGGCTTCCCCGATGGAGGCACTGTCCCCTTCCGGAACAAGGATTTTTAGCAGTTTGCTTTCTGCCGTCGTCTCATAATCCATGGCGGCCTTGTCGGTTTCGACCTTGCACAGGATATCTCCAGGGGAGACGGGATCCCCCTCTTTTTTGTTCCATTTTCCGATGGTGCCCTCCTCCATGGTGGGGGAAAAGGCGATCATGTAGATGATTTCAGCCATAGCATATCCTCCTTACTCCCTGTAAAGGACCTTATTCACCGCTTGAATTACCTTTTCGACCGAAGGCTGGGCCGCCAGCTCCAATCGATGATTGTAAGGCATGGGTACATCCTCGGAGGAAACCAGTTCCACTGGTGCATCTAAGAGATCAAAGCAGTTGCGGGATACCAGCCAGGCCACATGGGAGCCCACACTGGCAAAGGGCCAAGATTCATCCACCACGACACAGCGATTGGTCTTTCTTACGGAGCGGTAGACGGTTTCCTCGTCCAGGGGCCGCAGAGAGCGAAGATCAACGATTTCCGCATCGATGCCCTCCTTTTCCAGCTCCAGGGCGGCCTTCCGGACAACCTCCAGGGGCTTGGAGCAGGTGACGAGGGTAACATCCTTCCCTGGGCGCTTGATATCCGCTTCTCCGATGGGGATCAGGTATTCCTCTTCAGGCACTTCTCCCTTCCATCCATACATGAGCTCCGCCTCTAAGAAGATAACGGGATTATCGTCACGAATGGCACTTTTTAGCAGCCCCTTGGCATCATAAGGGGTTGCAGGAGCGACCACCTTTAGCCCCGGTATATGGGCATAAAAGGTTTGAAGGGCTTGAGAGTGTTGGGAGCTCAAATATTCAGCAGGACTGTTGGGGCCCATGAAAACAATGGGAATGCTGAACTGGCCCCCTGACATATACCGCATTTTTGTGGCATTGTTCAGGACCTGATCCAAAGCCATAATGGGAAAATTAAAGGTCATCCACTCGACAATCGGTCTCAGACCGACCATAGCGGCACCGATGCCGATGCCGGTAAAGCCTTCTTCGGTAATGGGAGTATCGATTACCCGTTTGGAACCGTATTTTTCCCAAAGGCCCTGGCTGACTTTATAGGCACCGTTGTACTGGGCGACTTCCTCGCCCATCAGAAAGACCCTCTCGTCCCGGGCCATTTCTTCGTCCATGGCCTGCCTAAGGACTTCACGATAGGTTATGATTGGCATGCTTCATCCCTCCCTTATGCCAGTACATCCTCGTACAAGGTCTCTAAAGCAGGCTCATCACTCTTTTCGGCAAAATCCACCGCTTCCTGGGAAATAGCTTTGCATCTCTTGTCCATTTGCTGAAAATCCTCTTCCCTCATAAGGCCGGCATCCAGGAGGCGGCTTTTCAAAATAAGGATGGGATCCTGCTTCTGATATTTTTCCAGCTCCTCCCGGGTCCGGTATTTGGCGGGGTCACTCATGGAATGCCCTTTATAGCGGTAGGTTTTGATTTCCAGCAGACTGGGGAGACCTTCCCGCCGGGCCATATCCACCGATTGGGAGACCTCCTCGTAGACTTCCAGAACATCCATGCCGTTCACCTGTTTTCCGGGGATACCGTAGGAAATGCCCATGACGGAGAGATCATGGACGGAAGATACCCTGTGAAAATCCGTTCCCATACCATACTGGCTGTTTCCGCAGATATATACGATAGGAAGGGGCCATATTGAGGCTTTCGTGGAAAGCCCCCTGATGGATGGCTCCGTCTCCGAAGAAGCAGAGCACAACCCCATCCTCCTCTTGATAGCGGATTTTGAGAGCAACGCCCGTTGCAAGGGGAATATGTCCACCCACAATCCCGTGCCCGCCCAGCATATGCCGCTCGGCATCGAACAAATGCATGGAGCCCCCTTTTCCCCGGGAACACCCGGTAATTTTTCCGAATAGCTCTGCCATGGCTACCCCCGGGTCCATCCCACAGGCCAGGGCATGGCTGTGGTCTCGATAGGTTGTCAGGACATAGTCCTTGCTTAGATCCAGGGTAGCAATGGAGCCTACGGCTACTGCCTCCTGGCCGATATAGAGATGGCAGAAGCCGCCGATTTTGCGAAGACCGTACATCTGGGCTGCTTTCTCTTCGAAGCGACGAATCAGGAGCATTTCCTCCAGGAGCCTGAAGAGAAAGTCTCTATCATATCTTTGAAGGTCAATGGATGATGCCATACTACTCCCCCCTGTCTCCAAAGATGATTTTCTCTTTTGTACCCTTCATGGGCAGGTAGTAACAGGCTTCTTCCATGACGGTTTCCAGTACGATGAAATCCGAGAAGCCGGTATTTGCTTTCCAGAAGACGAAAAGCCTTGAACCCAATCCCTCCATGACTTCCATCTTAATGGAGGGATTGTCCAGAAAATTTACTTTTCCTTTGATGTTGATGACTTGGTCAAGGGAAGGGGTTTGGATCATCCATTCCACAGTGGGCTGCTTCTCCAATTGTGCAACCTTAGCGAAATGGGGAGGGGTCACAGAAAACAAAGCTCCTTCCCGCCCAGGGAGGAGCCATGGTGTCATCCAGCGCATATGGGGGCGGCCTTCTTCATCCGTGGTTGCCAGGATACCGGCTTTGGAATCCTCAATGATTCTGGCAAGCCGATCCAGAAAAATTTGCTGATTCATTCGCTTTACCTCCTGACGGATTCTGTTGTACCCCATTTATAAACCGCTTCGGTTGCTACGGAACTTAGAATTCCTTATTTTCCAGCCATTGCGCAATGTCTTTTATCATTTGCTTATGGCTGGGATCATCGGATGTTCTTCGGACGGCTTCAGCGAGGGAGTGGGTATGGAAGGCGGATCCCTTCAGGGCATCGGGAAGCATCCCGATGAATTCCTCATCCATGGCATCGGAATACACGGAAGCCTTCTCCACCCTTCCGTTTTTCAAGTTCAGGCCCAGCTCGATTCCGCCCCAGGGGAATCGCGTTTCCAGGTGGATATCAAATTTAGGAGACTCCCCATATCGCCATTCCCAGGAGGCATATTTTTCATAAAGCCGATCCAGAGCCGCAACATCCATGCCTTCCTCATCATAGGATATGGGGGGATTCCCTCCATAGATCTCCCGGAAGGATTCGATGAGCAGCTCCACCATTCCATTTATGGTAAGGGAAGGCTGGTATTCGGAAAGGTTTACTACCCTGGATTGGACGGATTGCACACCCTTGGACTGCATTTTTTCACGGGATACCTGCAGATAGCGGGTCAGCTTCTCCAAATCGGCAGAAACCATGATGGTGCCGTGATGATAGGCGCTGTTTTTACGAAAGCAGAAGGCATTCCCCGAGAACTTCCGTCCTCCTGCCACCAGGTCGTTTCGACCGCTAAACTCCGCAGGGATGCCGGCTTTCCGGACAGCCGACAGGATGACTTCAAGCTGGCGGTGGAGATCATAGGCCTGACGGTCTACCACGAAGGTGAAATTCAGGTTTCCAAGGTCGTGAAAGACCGCACCGCCTCCTGAAAGACGTCTGGCCAGCTTTCCGCCTTCCTCCTCCAGCAGCTCAGTACTGCATTCCCGCCATGGATTCTGGTTTTTGCCGATGACCACCGTGTTCTGATTCTGCCACAGGTATAGGATGCATTCTCCCTTTTCTACATGGTCGAGCAGGTATTCCTCCTTCGCCAGGTTCCTCCAGGGATCCACATTCTGGGTATGAACAATCCGAGTTTTTAAATGCATATGTTTTCCTCCTTTTGTATTTTTTTCAGACTCGTTCTCTCAGATGAATCGGTTGATAAATATCGTTACATTTTATACATTATATTTTATATACAGGATATTCTGCAACAAAACCATTTAATTATCAGGATAAAAGTATGGTATTCCCTTGGAGAATAGTATACAATAGTGGATAATATTCAAAGACATGGGTTGAATATTTCTCAATCCAAAGCTGTATATTTATACAAATCCGTGTTTCTATAGGGGGGACCAAAACATTGAAGACATTTGAAGAAATTAACGAGAAAATACAGGATGGGAATGTGGTGGTGGTCACCGTCGAGGAGATCATCGCCATGGCGGAAGAAAAGAGCGTCCAGCAGATTGCCAGGGAGGTGGATGTAGTTACTACGGCTACCTTTGGTCCCATGTGCTCATCGGGAGCCTTTTTGAATTTTGGCCATGCCGATCCTCCCATTCGGATGTGCAAAATATGGTTGAATGACGTACCGGCTTATGGAGGGCTGGCCGCTGTGGACACCTACATCGGTGCTACGGAGCTCTCGGAGATCCGGGGGATGGAATATGGAGGCGCCCATGTCATTCAGGATCTGCTTGACGGGAAAAAAGTAAAGCTTCATGCTACATCCTATGGTACCGATTGCTATCCCAGAAAGGAAATCACTACATATCTGGCCATGGAGGACCTGAACCAAGCCTACCTCTACAACCCGCGGAATGCCTATCAGAACTACAGTGCTGCTACCAACTCCACTCAAAAGGTGATCTATACCTATATGGGCACCCTTTTGCCCAACTATGGCAATGTGACCTACAGCACATCGGGGGAATTAAGTCCCCTGCTAAAGGATCCCGAGCTTCGAACCATTGGAATCGGAAGCCGGATATTTCTGGGGGGAGCCGAGGGCTACATCGCATGGGAGGGCACCCAGCATGTATTGAACCGGGAAGAGACGGAAGACGGCGGGCTGGAATATGGAGGTGCTACCCTGGCTGTGATAGGTGATCTGAAGAAAATGGATTCCCGCTATATCCGAGCCGCCTCCTTTGAGAAATATGGAACCACCCTCTACGTGGGCATCGGCATTCCCATTCCGGTGTTGGATGAGGATATGGTGGGATTTTTGATCCGCCCCAACAAAGAGCTATATACCAAGGTATACGACTATAGTGCCGGCAGAAGATCCAAACCGGTTCTCAGGCGGGTGAGTTATTCCGAGCTGAGAAGCGGCTCCATCGAGCTGAAGGGCAGGATGGTCCCTACGGCTCCCCTGTCCAGCCTCAAAATGGCCAGGGAGATTGCCGGGATATTAAAGGAGAGGATTGCTAAGGGTGAGTTTATGCTGCAGCAACCCATCCAGAGCCTTCCGCAGAACAAGCTTTTCAAGCCATTAAACGAAATGGAGGCTGAGCAGGATGAAGACAATTAAGATATTTTTATACTTCCCTCCGGAATTGACGGATAAGCCCGTAAGCTATCATCTGATCAAGGATTATGATCTGGTCCTGAACATTCTTCAGGGACAAATCACCCCGGGGAAAAGGGGGCGACTGACGGTAGAGCTGACAGGCGATGAGGAGAACATCGAACAGGGGCTGAAATTCCTGGATGAGCAGGGAGTCCGGTACCGCATCTTTGCCAAGAGCATTCTGTGGAATGAGGGTAAATGCGTCCACTGCGGGGCCTGTACCGCCGTATGCCCCTCCAGGGCCCTTTATATGGATCCCGTTACCTGGAGCCTTACCTTCGAACAGGAGAAATGTTTGATTTGTGAAGCTTGTATCAAGGCATGCCCCTTAAGTGCCATGGACGTGGATACCTTTCTATAGGAGGTTGTCACGGCCATGTATCAAAACCGTGTGTACAGAAGCCTTCACAAGGGAAGGGACCTCGTTTATTTTACAGCCACGGTGGAACAGACGGATCTTCATATCGGAGCCCCTCAGATGCTGAAAAAGGAGTCTTTGGAGAAGATCCGCTTCTGCCGTTCCCAGATTGAAGCCTATATAAAGAAGGATCCCCGATTTCTGGTCAGCCTGGAACCCTTGGCTTATTCGGCAGATGCTCCGGACATTGTCCGCTGGATGTGCGAAGCAGCCTCCAAGGCGGGAGTAGGTCCTATGGCGGCTGTAGCAGGGGCTATCAGCCAGAAGGTCGGGGAAGCCCTTTTAACTCTATGTCCGGAAGTGATTGTGGAAAATGGAGGGGATATTTTCATAAAAACCAATGAGGAACGGGTGATTGCCATCCATGCAGGGACATCTCCTTTGAGCCAAAGGTTGGGGCTTCGCATCCTACCCCAGGATACGCCTTGCGGAATTTGCACCTCTTCCGGGAAGGTCGGTCACTCCCTGAGCTTGGGCAAGGCCGATGCGGCCGTTGTCCTTTCCCATGATACGGCTTTGGCGGATGCGGTGGCTACCGCTGTGGGAAACCGGGTTAAAACGCCGGAGGATATCGAAGGGGCCTTGCGCTTTGTCCAAGGAATAGACGGTATTGTGGGGGCATTGGTGATCATAGATGACCGGATGGGGGCATGGGGCCGGCTGAGGCTTGAACCCATCCGGCCATAAAAGATCAAGTCCTTCATAGGGATTTCCAGGATATGCTGGGAATCTTTTTTTGTTTTTGGGAAGAAACAAGGATCCAGATGAAGAAAGAGTACGAGCTGGCAAAAGGATAGGGGAGATCCGGAGGGGTCAATCGACAAAATCCGAAAGCTTGCCAATATTTATAATTTATAAAACATATTGAAAATTATAAAAGTTGAATATATAATGAAAATGGATCGATTCATATCCAATTTTGAAGGGGGTTATATTAATGAAAAAGCTAATGTGGGTCATCACAGCGCTTCTGCTTCTGTCCACAGCCATATTGAGTGGATGTGGCGGCGGTCAGCCTGCGACGGAACCGACAGAGGCGCCTACCGAGACTCAAGCACCCGCTGAATCGGAAGCGCCCACGGAAGAAGCGCCCACAGAGACGGAAGCTCCGCAAATTACGGAGTACAAGCAGTCTCCTATGCTGGATGACATGGATCTGCCTCCGGTAAAGGAACGATTGCCGGAAGAACCCAAGCTCACCAATGAAATGCCCGCCGATGCCCTGGACTATGAAATCGGCACCTACGGCGGCACCCTGCGGACTGTGACATCCCGTATCGAATGGGACGCCGATGTGTACGTGTGCAACGTAGAACCCCTGTTGAACACCCCGGGTATTCTGGGTGAGGAAGTGACAGGGAATGTCCTGAAGGGCTACGAAGTGAGCGCGGACCAGAAGGAATTCACCATGTACATGCGGAAGGGTCTGAAGTGGTCTGACGGAGAACCCGTTACCATGGAAGATTTCCGCTTTGCCATTGAAGATTTTCTTTTCAACGAAGAATTGAACCCAGTATTCCCCGTATGGCTCCGTTCTGCCGGTAAGCCCGACGGCACTCCGGTAAAATTTGAGCCCATAGATGACTGGACCTTCAAGCTGATCTTTGACCAGCCCTATGGAGGTTTCCTGATCCGAATTTCCATCGAGGGATGGAGAGGTTACCATGATCTCTTAAAGCCCGCTCATTACCTGAAGCAGTTCCACAAGAAATATACGGATGAAGCTGATCTGGAAGCCAAGATCGAAGAAGCCGGCTACCAGCCCGGTGAATGGTGGAACCTGTTCAACGACAAGGATATCACTGCCGGAGAGATGTGCCAGAAGAAGGCCATCGGATTCCCAAGGCTGTATCCCTGGCTGTTGGTAAAGGCGGATGACCAGAAGAGCGTTTACGAGCGAAATCCTTACTACTTCAAGATCGACGCTGAAGGCAACCAGCTGCCTTACATCGACAAGCTCGAAAGCAGCTTGGTCCAGGATATGGAGATGGTATCTGTAAAGACCATCGCCGGTGAAGTGGACCTCTCCCGTGAATCCGCTGCGCTGGTGAAGATGCCTCTCTACAGGGAAAACGCCGAAAAGGCCGGTTACACCGCTCTGCTGAGGGATATGCACGTCAGCCCCACTGGAGTGATGTTGAACCTGACCAACAAGGATCCCAACTGGCAGAAGGTGGTTCATGATGTGCGGTTCCGGAAGGCATTGAATCTTGCCATCGACCGGGATGAGCTGATCGATGCCCTCTACTATGGCTTTGCCGAGCCGAGCACCCAGATCGACAGTACCTATGATCCGGAAGAGGCCAACAGGCTTCTGGATGAAATGGGTATGACCAAGGGTTCGGACGGCTATCGTTTAGGTCCCGACGGAAAGACCTTCGAGATTCCCTTTGAGGTATCCGAGCTGGCTCCTGATATGGTTCCCTTCACCGAATTGATCATCGAGATGTGGAAGGAAATCGGCATCAAGGCCAGCATGAAGACCATTGACAGCGGTCTGCGGGGTACCCGGATCACTGCCAACGAAATCTATGCTACCGTTGCCTGGAAGCACATCCCCTTGTGGTACGTATCTTCCTGGGATAACAACGTAGCCATGCCCCTGTGGCATTCTTGGTGGTCCTCGGGCGGTGCTCAAGGTGAAGAGCCTCCGGCTGAAATCAAGGAACTCTACAATATCATCGATGAGATTGCAGCGGCTCCTCCGGTTGAAGGAAAACAACTCTTCGAAACCAAGCATAAGCCCCATATGAAGGAGCATGTCTGGTACATCTTCCCCTTGCAGAATGTCCAGCAGCCCTTGATTGTCAACTCCAAGCTGGGCAATGTACCGACTAAGGGCTTTGCCATCGCTACCAACTTCAGTTTTGAGCAGATGTTCTTCAGAGAATAGGGATATCGAAACAAGATCGTTTTTATAGAAAAGCAAATGCATAAAAGGATTCCCGGCTTTGGTCGGGAGTTCTTTTATTTTTGGGAAGCTTTTTATACCGCTTCATCAGAGCGAACATCTGTATCAAGGAGCCTTAATTGGGGATAAAACAGGCAGAAATATATCGAAAAGATGAAATGCTACCAATTGACAGTTGTTTACGAAATATATGAACAAAAAGTTAGTGTAAAATTACTTTGGGAAAAAACCAAAAGAATTTATTGAAAATTCGACATAAATCATATACAATGTAAGCATGCCTCATATAGGCAGGTATATAAATATATAAAAACAAGGGGGTATATCAATTGAAAAAGCTGATGTGGATCGTCACAGCGCTTCTGCTTCTGTCCACAGCCATATTAAGTGGATGTGGCGGCGGTCAGCCTGCGACGGAACCGACAGAGGCGCCTACCGAGACTCAAGCACCCGCTGAATCGGAAGCGCCCACGGAAGAAGCGCCCACAGAGACGGAAGCTCCGCAAATTACGGAGTACAAGCAGTCTCCTATGCTGGATGACATGGATCTGCCTCCGGTAAAGGAACGATTGCCGGAAGAACCCAAGCTCACCAATGAAATGCCCGCCGATGCCCTGGACTATGAAATCGGCACCTACGGCGGCACCCTGCGGACTGTGACATCCCGTATCGAATGGGACGCCGATGTGTACGTGTGCAACGTAGAACCCCTGTTGAACACCCCGGGTATTCTGGGTGAGGAAGTGACAGGGAATGTCCTGAAGGGCTACGAAGTGAGCGCGGACCAGAAGGAATTCACCATGTACATGCGGAAGGGTCTGAAGTGGTCTGACGGAGAACCCGTTACCATGGAAGATTTCCGCTTTGCCATTGAAGATTTTCTTTTCAACGAAGAATTGAACCCAGTATTCCCCGTATGGCTCCGTTCTGCCGGTAAGCCCGACGGCACTCCGGTAAAATTTGAGCCCATAGATGACTGGACCTTCAAGCTGATCTTTGACCAGCCCTATGGAGGTTTCCTGATCCGAATTTCCATCGAGGGATGGAGAGGTTACCATGATCTCTTAAAGCCCGCTCATTACCTGAAGCAGTTCCACAAGAAATATACGGATGAAGCTGATCTGGAAGCCAAGATCGAAGAAGCCGGCTACCAGCCCGGTGAATGGTGGAACCTGTTCAACGACAAGGATATCACTGCCGGAGAGATGTGCCAGAAGAAGGCCATCGGATTCCCAAGGCTGTATCCCTGGCTGTTGGTAAAGGCGGATGACCAGAAGAGCGTTTACGAGCGAAATCCTTACTACTTCAAGATCGACGCTGAAGGCAACCAGCTGCCTTACATCGACAAGCTCGAAAGCAGCTTGGTCCAGGATATGGAGATGGTATCTGTAAAGACCATCGCCGGTGAAGTGGACCTCTCCCGTGAATCCGCTGCGCTGGTGAAGATGCCTCTCTACAGGGAAAACGCCGAAAAGGCCGGTTACACCGCTCTGCTGAGGGATATGCACGTCAGCCCCACTGGAGTGATGTTGAACCTGACCAACAAGGATCCCAACTGGCAGAAGGTGGTTCATGATGTGCGGTTCCGGAAGGCATTGAATCTTGCCATCGACCGGGATGAGCTGATCGATGCCCTCTACTATGGCTTTGCCGAGCCGAGCACCCAGATCGACAGTACCTATGATCCGGAAGAGGCCAACAGGCTTCTGGATGAAATGGGTATGACCAAGGGTTCGGACGGCTATCGTTTAGGTCCCGACGGAAAGACCTTCGAGATTCCCTTTGAGGTATCCGAGCTGGCTCCTGATATGGTTCCCTTCACCGAATTGATCATCGAGATGTGGAAGGAAATCGGCATCAAGGCCAGCATGAAGACCATTGACAGCGGTCTGCGGGGTACCCGGATCACTGCCAACGAAATCTATGCTACCGTTGCCTGGAAGCACATCCCCTTGTGGTATGTATCTTCCTGGGATAACAACGTAGCCATGCCCCTGTGGCATTCTTGGTGGTCCTCGGGCGGTGCTCAAGGTGAAGAGCCTCCGGCTGAAATCAAGGAACTCTACAATATCATCGATGAGATTGCAGCGGCTCCTCCAGTTGAAGGAAAACAACTCTTCGAAACCAAGCATAAGCCCCATATGAAGGAGCATGTCTGGTACATCTTCCCCTTGCAGAATGTCCAGCAGCCCTTGATTGTCAACTCCAAGCTGGGCAATGTACCGACTAAGGGCTTTGCCATCGCTACCAACTTCAGTTTTGAGCAGATGTTCTTCAGAGAATAAGCCGAGTAAAAGCATCGTAATAAAGGAAAATCTCCTCAGTAAAATGAGGAGATTTTCTTATTTTTGGTAAACATTATATTATTATATTATTCGAAATACATCAAAAAAATCGAAGAATTAGAATATACAGATAAGGCAGAATGATTTCATTATTTGGAAATAAAGCAATTATATTGTAAGAATCTGAAGATTAAATTATAATTGAGGGGTGATAAATGTCACAATATTTAAAAGGGGGTATATCAATTGAAAAAGCTGATGTGGATCGTCACAGCGCTTCTGCTTCTGTCCACAGCCATTTTAAGTGGATGTGGCGGCGGTCAGCCTGCGACGGAACCGACAGAGGCGCCCACCGAGACTCAGGCACCTGCTGAGACGGAAGGGGAAGCACCTGCTGAAACAGAAGCTCCGGAAATTACGGAGTATAAGCAGTCTCCCATGCTGGACGGCATGGATTTGCCTCCGGTAGCGGAACGATTGCCGGAAGAACCGAAAATCTACAATGAAATGCCGGAAGATCTGATGGATTATGAAATCGGCAGATATGGGGGCACCCTGAGGACGGTTACAGCCGTCGTCAACTGGGACGCGGATGTATTCGTCATGAACAACGAGCCTCTGGTAAATTCCCCGGCATGTCTGGGTAAGGAATTTACAGGGAACATCGTTCAGGGCTATGAAGCCAGCGCCGACCAGAAGGAATTCATCTTCCATCTGCGGAAAGGCTTGAAATGGTCTGACGGCGAGCCTGTTACCATCGAGGACTATCGCTTCGCCTTTGAGGATGTCATTTTCAATGAGGAATTGACTCCCATCTTCCCCCAATGGTTAAGAGGCGGAGGATCTCCCGACGGCGAGCCTGTTAAGTTCGAAGTGATCGACGATTGGAGCTTTAAGCTGACCTTTGACCAGCCTTACGGCGGACTGCCCATCCGTTTGGCCATTCAGGGCTGGAAGGGCTACACGGATGTTTTGAAGCCTGCCCATTACCTGAAGCAGTTCCATAAGAAATACAACACGGACGAAGCCGATCTGGAAGCCAAGATTAAGGAAGCCGGATTTGAGCCTGGTGAATGGATCAACCTGTTCAACCTAAAAGATGTTACCAACTGGGAGTTAACCCAAAAAGAATCCATTGGTTTCCCCATGCTGTATCCCTGGCTTATCAAGAAGGCCGGCGATACCGTATATGAATATGAGAGGAATCCTTACTACCATAAGGTAGACGAGGCAGGAAATCAGCTGCCCTACATTGACAGGATTCAGAGCACCCTGGTACAGGATATGGAAATGGTTACCATGAAGACCCTGGCCGGTGAAGTGGATATCTCCCGTGAATCCGCTGCCTTGGTGAAGATGCCCCTGTACAAGGAAAACGAGAAGAACGGAATTACAGCTTATCTGTGCAACATGCACGTAACACCTACGGATATCTCCCTGAACTTAACCTATGATGCCCCCAACTGGCGCAAGGTGGTTCAGGACGTAAGATTCCGTCAAGCTTTGAACCTTGCAATGAACAAGGAAGAGATTGTTGATTCCATCTACTACGGCTTTGCCGAGCCCTCCATCATGCAGGACAACACCTATGATTTGGCGAAAGCCAACGAGCTGCTGGATGAGATGGGCTTGACCAAGGGCTCCGACGGGTTCCGGAAAGGCCCCGACGGCAAGACCTTTGAAATCCCCTTTGAGGTCTACGATGCAGCGCCCGATATTATTCCATTGACGGAACTGGTCATGGATCAATGGAGCCAATTGGGCCTGAAGGTATCCATGAAGACCATCGACAGTGCTCTTTGGAATACCCGTTTGGATGCTAACGAGTTGCAAGCCCACGTTATGTGGACCCATACGCCTCTGTGGCAAAACAGTGACTTTGGACAAGGCCAGTGGTGTCCCTTGTGGAACCGTTGGTGGAACACCGGCGGCAAAGAGGGAGAGGAGCCACCGGAAGAGGTCAAAAAGTTCTTGGGTCTGGTTGACAAGATCTACCAGGTGCCTGCTGAAGAATCCTACAAGGTCAATGAAGAGATCCGAGCCGAGCTGGGTAAGAATCTCTGGTATTTCGTCCATGTAGAGAACGTCAAGCAGCCCATGGTTACAAATGCCAAGCTGGGGAATGTCAGCGACAAGACCTACGCCATTGCCTGTAACTTCGCAGGTGAAGGCTGGTTCTTCAAAGAATAATTGAATAGCTCTGATATAAAAGGATCCCTATCGAAAGGATGGGGATCCTTTTTTTAGTTTTTTTGCCGGTGCTCCCTTATACCGGATCTGAGGGAAGGGCTGGGCAATTTGTCCGAATAATTCAAACATAGAGAAATCATCCAATAGATGAAATAGATCCAATAGAGTTAAAAGCACGAAATATCTTACTATTTGTAAATATCTATATGATATTGTAAAAATAGCAGACTGGTTTATAATGTGGAATTGTGTAAGATCTAAAAATAAAAAAGGGGTACACCAAATGAAAAAGCTTTCATGGATTCTTGCTGCCGTTTTTCTTTTATCAACCGTCCTTTTAGCTGGATGCGGCGGCAGTCAACCCACAACCGAACCATCAGAGGCACCTACAGAATCTGAAGCCCCCGTAGAGACGGAAGCGCCTGCCGGGACAGAAGATGTGGAAATGACAGGTTATAAGCAATCGCCCATGCTGGATGGCAAAGATCTGCCCCCGGTGGAAGAGCGGTTACCGAAGGAGCCCAAGATTTACAACGAAATGCCGGAAGATATGCTGGATTTCGAAGTGGGAACCTACGGAGGAACACTACGAACCGTTACCGCGGTGATCAACTGGGAAGCTGACGTATACGTCATGAATGTCGAGACGTTGATCAACTCGCCTGCCTACCTGGGAAAAGAATTTACAGGCAATATTCTGAAGGCTTACGAAGTAAGCGAAGACCAGAAGGAATATACTTTTTATCTCAGGGAAGGGCTGAAATGGTCCGATGGCCAGCCTGTTACAATGGAAGACTTCCGATTTGCATTTGAAGATGTGATCATGAATGAGGACTTGACACCAATCTTTCCTCAATGGTTGAGATCAGCAGGCAAACCGGACGGAACACCCGCCAAATTCGAAGTAGTGGATGATTGGACCTTCAAATTAGTATTCGACGAGCCCTATGGCGGACTGCCCATTCGACTGTCCATTCAGGGATGGAGAGGTTACACCGATCTGCTGAAGCCCGCCCATTACCTGAAGCAGTTCCACAAGAAATACAACACCGACGAAGCGGATCTGGAAGCCAAGATCAAGGAAGCCGGTTTCCAACCCGGAGAATGGGTAAACCTGTTCAACTTCAAGGATATTATTGCTGCAGAGAAAACCACAAAGGATGCCGTTGGATTCCCCATGTTGTATCCCTGGATTATCACAAAGGCCGGGGAAACGATATATGAATACGAACGAAATCCTTACTATTTCAAGGTAGATAAGGCAGGGAACCAACTGCCCTATATCGATAAAATCGAGAGTACCCTGGTACAGGATATGGAAATGGTCACCATGAAGACCTTGACAGGCGAAGTGGATTTCATGCGAGAGTCTGCCGCCCTGGTAAAGATGCCCCTGTACAAGGAGAATGAAAAGAACGGCATAACCGCCATGCTGGCGAATATGCACGTGACACCCACTGACATTGAGCTGAACCTGACCCATGAGGATCCGAACTGGCGGAAGGTGGTACAGGACGTAAGATTCCGTCAGGCACTGAATCTGGCTCTGAACAGGGAAGAGATTATCGGTGCGATTTACTATGGATTTGCAGAGCCGACACAGATGCAGGATAACACCTTTGGTCTGGAAGCAGCCAACAAGCTGCTGGATGAGATGGGAATGACCAAGGGAGCGGACGGATTCCGAAAGGGTCCCGACGGCAAAGCCTTTGGAATACCTTTCGAGGTGTATGATGCAGCTCCGGACATTGTTCCATTGACGGAACTGTTGGTAGAGCAGTGGGGCGAACTGGGTCTGAAAGTGACAATGAAGACGATAGACAGTGCCCTATGGAGCACCCGAAATGCCGCTAATGAGCTGAAGGCGACCATCATGTGGACCCATACACCCCTGTTCCAGAATGGTGATCATGGCCAGACTTTCTGGGGTCCCATGTGGAATGCATGGTGGGTATCCGGCGGCAAGCAAGGGGAAGAGCCACCGGAAGAAGCCAAGAAGTTCCTTGCTTTGATCGACAAGCTGTATGAAGTACCTGCAGAGGAATCTGCCCAGGTGAATGAAGAGCTTCGGGCCGAGATGAAGAAGAACAACTGGTACTTTGTGCATGTAGAAAATGTAAAGCAGCCCCTGGTAGTGAACTCCAATCTGGCGAATGTATCCGATAAAGGATATGCCATCGCAGCGAACTTCTCAGGAGAAGGTTTCTTCTTCAGGAAATAATGAGATCCAAAACAAAGGAGTCTCCATCCAAAAGGATGGGGGCTCTTTTTTTTCTTTAAAATGGCTGGATGATCATGACATCGCACTATAATCAGTGGAAAATTCCGAAAATAGAGAAAATAAGAAATATTAAGAAATAGCCCAGAAAAATAGAGAAAATCATAAGAATCCATTGAATCTAAACAATATTTGTATTATTATGAAAAGGTAAAATTCAATTTTTTAAATAAGGGGGTATATCAAGTGAAAAAAGCTCTACTCCTCGTCATGATCATAGTGGCGTTGGCTTCTATGATCCTCACGGGATGTGGCGGCGGTCAGCCTGCTTCCGAGCCGACCCAGGCACCGACTGAAACGGAAGCACCGGCCGAAACCGAAACGGAAGCGCCTGAAGAGACGGAAGAACCGGAAATTGTCGAGTACAAGCAGTCTCCCATGCTGGACGGCATGGATTTGCCTCCGGTAGCGGAGCGGTTGCCGGAAGAGCCGAAAATCTACAATGAAATGCCGGAAGATCTGATGGAATATGAAATCGGCAGATATGGCGGCACCCTGAGGACGGTTACATCCGTCATCAACTGGGATGCGGATGTATTCGTCATTAACAACGAGCCCTTGGTAAATTCCCCGGGATATCTGGGTAAGGAATTTACAGGGAACATCGTTCAGGGCTATGAAGCCAGCGCCGACCAGAAGGAATTCATCTTCTATCTGCGGAAAGGCTTGAAATGGTCTGACGGCGAGCCTGTTACCATCGAGGACTATCGCTTCGCCTTTGAGGATGTCATTTTCAATGAGGAATTGACTCCCATCTTCCCCCAATGGTTAAGAGGCGGAGGATCTCCCGACGGCGAGCCTGTTAAGTTCGAAGTGATCGACGATTGGAGCTTTAAGCTGACCTTTGACCGTGAATACGGTGGACTGCCCATTCGCCTGGCTATCCAAGGATGGAAGGGCTATACGGATATTCTGAAGCCTGCCCATTACCTGAAGCAGTTCCATAAGAAATACAATACGGACGAAGCCGATCTGGAAGCCAAGATCGAGGAAGCCGGATTTGAGCCCGGTGAGTGGGTCAACCTGTTCAACTACAAGGATATCACCAACTGGGAATGCACAGGAAAAGAAGCCATCGGTTTCCCGAGACTGTATCCCTGGCTATTGGTGAAAGCCGGCGAAACGGCATATGAATACGAGAGGAATCCTTACTACCACAAGGTAGACAAGGCAGGAAATCAGCTGCCCTATATTGACAGGATTCAGAGCACCCTGGTACAGGATATGGAAATGGTCACCATGAAGACCCTGGCGGGTGAAGTGGATATCTCCCGTGAATCCGCTGCCCTGGTGAAGATGCCCCTGTACAAGGAAAACGAGAAGAACGGCATCAAGGCTTACCTGTGCAACATGCACGTAACGCCTACTGACGTCTTCCTGAACCTGACCCATGAGGATACCAACTGGCGGAAGGTGGTTCAGGATGTACGCTTCCGTCAGGCCTTGAACCTTGCATTGAACAAGGAAGAGATTATCGATACCATCTATTATGGCTTTGCCGAGCCTTCCATCATGCAGGACAACACCTATGATTTGGCGAAAGCCAACGAGCTGCTGGATGAGATGGGCTTGACCAAGGGCTCCGACGGGTTCCGCAAAGGCCCCGACGGCAAGACCTTTGAAATTCCCTTTGAGGTTCAGGCAGCTGCTCCTGACATCGTGCCTTTGACCGAACTGATTGTAGAGCACTGGAAGCAGTTGGGTCTGAATGTCACCATGAAGACCATCGACGGTGGTCTGTGGGGTACCAGGAATTCAGCCAATGAGCTGAAGGCTTCTGTTATGTGGACCCATACGCCTCTGTGGCAGAACGGTGACTACGGACAAGGTTTCTGGGGTCCCTTGTGGAGTCGTTGGTGGAACACCGGCGGCAAAGAAGGAGAGGAGCCACCGGAAGAGGTCAAGCACTTCTATAGCTTGGTCGACAAGATCTACCAGGTACCTGCAGAGGAATCCCCCAAGGTGAATGAAGAGCTGCGGGCCGAGATGGGCAAACATATCTGGTACTTTGTCCATGTAGAGAACGTGAAGCAGCCCATGATCACCAACGAGAAACTGGGGAATGTCAGCGACAAGACCTACGCCATTGCCTGTAACTTCGCAGGTGAAGGCTGGTTCTTCAAAGAATAAAGCGAATCAGTGGCGATAAAGATCCCCATCAAAAGGATGGGGATCTTTTTTTGAGATTTTGTCAGCATAAATAAAATGTAATAGACGAAAAGATGATTTTCACACCACTGTTTCGACGAGAAAGCAGAATGAAAATATAAAATATAATAAAAATAATAAATATTGAGAAAATTATGTTGTTTTTCTGTGCAGAATCGTTTAATATATCTATATAGGTGTACATGACACCAATGTTATTTTGTGAGGAGGGTTTACATGAAAAGGGTAATCGTATTGTTACTCGCCATTCTGGTAATCGCTTCGATGACCCTTGCAGGATGCGGCGGAGGCCAGCCTGCTTCTGAACCGACTCAGCCACCGGCTGAATCTCAAGCTCCGGCTGAATCTGAAGCACCTGAAGCGCCCGAAGAGACAGAAGAACCAGAAATTGTCGAGTACAAACAGTCTCCCATGCTAGACGGCATGAATTTGCCTCCGGTAAAGGATCGTTTGCCGGAAGAACCGAAAATCTACAATGAAATGCCAGAAGATCTGATGGAATATGAGATCGGCACTTATGGAGGCACTTTGAGGACGGTTACATCCGTTATCAATTGGGACGCGGACGTATTCGTCATGAACAACGAGCCTCTGGTAAATTCCCCGGGTTATCTGGGTAAGGAATTTACAGGGAACATCGTTCAGGGCTATGAAGCCAGTGCCGACCAGAAGGAATTCACCTTCTATTTGCGGAAAGGCTTGAAATGGTCCGATGGCGAGCCCGTTACCATCGAGGACTATCGCTTCGCTTTTGAAGATGTGCTTTTCAATGAGGAATTGACGCCTATCTTCCCCCAATGGTTGAGGGGTGGCGGATCTCCTGATGCAGAGCCGGTTAAGTTTGAAGTGATCGACGATTGGAGCTTTAAATTAACCTTTGACCGTGAATACGGTGGACTGCCCATTCGTCTGGCCATTCAGGGTTGGAAAGGTTACACGGATGTTTTGAAGCCCGCCCATTACCTGAAGCAGTTCCACAAGAAGTATAATACCGATGAAGCGGATCTGGAAGCCAAGATTAAGGAAGCCGGATATGAGCCCGGCGAATGGGTGAACCTGTTCAACTTCAAGGATATCACCAACTGGGAATGCACCGGAAAAGAAGCCATCGGTTTCCCGAGACTGTATCCCTGGCTATTGGTGAAAGCCGGCGAAACGGTATATGAATACGAGAGGAATCCTTACTATCACAAGGTAGACAAGGCCGGTAACCAGCTGCCTTACATTGACAAGATCCAGAGCACCCTGGTACAGGATATGGAAATGGTTACCATGAAGACCCTGGCCGGTGAAGTGGATATCTCCCGTGAATCCGCTGCTCTGGTGAAGATGCCCCTGTACAAGGAAAACGAGAAGAACGGCATCACAGCTTACCTGTGCAACATGCACGTAACGCCTACGGACGTTTTCCTGAACTTGACCCATGAAGATGCCAACTGGCGGAAGGTGGTTCAGGACGTAAGATTCCGTCAAGCCTTGAATCTTGCAATCAACAAGCAAGAGATTATCGATGCCATCTATTACGGCTTTGCCGAGCCGTCCATCATGCAGGACAACACCTATGATGTGGCGAAAGCCAACGAGTTGCTGGATGAGATGGGCTTGACTAAAGGCTCCGACGGATTCCGGAAAGGCCCCGACGGCAAGACCTTTGAAATTCCCTTCGAGGTTCAGGCTGCCGCTCCCGATATCGTGCCTTTGACCGAGTTGATTGTAGAGCATTGGAAGCAACTGGGCTTGAATGTCACCATGAAGACCATCGACGGCGGACTGTGGGGTACGAGAAATACAGCCAACGAGTTGAAAGCTACTTGTATCTGGACCCATACGCCCTTGTGGCAGAATGGTGACTATGGTCAAGGTTTCTGGGGTCCCTTGTGGAGTCGTTGGTGGAACACCGGCGGTAAAGAGGGAGAGGAACCACCAGAGGATGTCAAGAAGTTCTACAGCTTAATCGACAAGATCTACCAGGTGCCTGCTGAAGAATCTCCCAAGGTTAACGAAGAGATCCGAGCCGAGATGGGCAAGCACATTTGGTACTTCGTCCATGTAGAGAACGTGAAGCAGCCCATGATAACCAATGCCAAGCTGGGCAATGTCAGTGACAAGACCTACGCCATTGCCTCCAACTTCTCAGGAGAAGGCTGGTTCTTTAAAGAATAAGTATGATTATCATGAAACAAAAGATAACCGGGAAATTACTTCCCGGTTATCTTTGTATATTCTTTCCATCGAAGCAAGGAATACGATTGAACATTTTGAAACATGATACAGGTCGATGAATATTGACAGGGTGAATATCTCTATTTTTTTACATGTCGTATTGCGTGCAAGCATATACATAAAAGGGGATAACTGTATAGACATACAAAAAATCCTTGAACTTTAAATGGAAATTATTCGAGAAAGAAAGCAAATTCTTTACAATTCGGATATATTATTGTATAATTCTATTAATAAAATCTAATTATTAGACATTTTCAACAGCAAATTTCCTAAAAAACGATATATCTTGACAAATCTATTTCTTGCTATAGCAATCTTTGCCTTTTGCGTCAAAGAAAAACAAGTTGTTTTTTTCAATGGATTATTGTATGATATATATATGTTACTGAGTTGCGGCTCTATACACACTACTTTTCGTAACACGATATTTAGGAAGATCATAATGAAAAGAGCATTCGTACTAACACTGGTCGCAGTACTTTTTGTTTCATTGCTGTTGACCGGATGTGGCAAGCAAAGCTCTCCAGAGCCCAGTCAGGCTCCAGGGGAATCTGAAGCCCCCGTAGAGACGGAAGCGCCTGCCGGGACAGAAGATGTGGAAATGACAGGTTATAAGCAATCGCCCATGCTGGATGGCAAAGATCTGCCCCGGTGGAAGAGCGGTTACCGAAGGAGCCCAAGATTTACAACGAAATGCCGGAAGATATGCTGGATTTCGAAGTGGGAACCTACGGAGGAACACTACGAACCGTTACTGCGGTGATCAACTGGGACGCTGACACATACGTCATGAATGTCGAGCCGTTGATCAACTCGCCTGCCTACCTGGGAAAAGAATTTACAGGCAATATTCTGAAGGCTTACGAAGTAAGCGAAGACCAGAAGGAATATACTTTTTATCTCAGGGAAGGGCTGAAATGGTCCGATGGCCAGCCTGTTACAATGGAAGACTTCCGATTTGCATTTGAAGATGTGATCATGAATGAGGACTTGATAAGGCAGGGAACCGACTGCCCTATATCGATAAAATCGAGAGTACCCTGGTACAGGATATGGAAATGGTCACCATGAAGACCTTGACAGGCGAAGTGGATTTCATGCGAGAGTCTGCCGCCCTGGTGAAGATGCCCCTGTACAAAGAGAATGAAAAGAACGGCATAACCGCCATGCTGGCGAATATGCACGTGACACCCACTGACATTGAGCTGAACCTGACCCACAAGGATCCGAACTGGCGGAAGGTGGTACAGGACGTAAGATTCCGTCAGGCACTGAATCTGGCTCTGAACAGGGAAGAGATTATCGGTGCGATTTACTATGGATTTGCAGAGCCGACACAGATGCAGGATAACACCTTTGGTCTGGAAGCAGCCAACAAGCTGCTGGATGAGATGGGAATGACCAAGGGAGCGGACGGATTCCGAAAGGGTCCCGACGGCAAAGCCTTTGAAATACCTTTCGAGGTGTATGATGCAGCTCCGG
Organism: Clostridia bacterium; assembly: GCA_050952525.1. Taxonomy (GTDB): domain Bacteria; phylum Bacillota; class Clostridia; order Christensenellales; family JBMNLC01; genus JBMNLC01. The sequence continues at coordinate 198,123 of JBMNLC010000013.1, forward strand.
ACATTGTTCCATTGACGGAACTGTTGGTAGAGCAGTGGGGCGAACTGGGTCTGAAAGTGACAATGAAGACGATAGACAGTGCCCTATGGAGCACCCGAAATGCCGCTAATGAGCTGAAGGCGACCATCATGTGGACCCATACGCCCCTGTTCCAGAATGGTGATTATGGCCAGACTTTCTGGGGTCCCATGTGGAATGCATGGTGGGTATCCGGCGGCAAGCAAGGGGAAGAGCCACCGGAAGAAGCCAAGAAGTTCCTTGCTTTGATCGACAAGCTGTATGAAGTACCTGCAGAGGAATCTACCCAGGTGAATGAAGAGCTTCGGGCCGAGATGAAGAAGAACAACTGGTACTTTGTGCATGTAGAAAATGTAAAGCAGCCCCTGGTAGTGAACTCCAATCTGGCGAATGTATCCGATAAAGGATATGCCATCGCAGCGAACTTCTCAGGAGAAGGTTTCTTCTTCAGGAAATAATGACTGTACAACATTCTAGCGGCTTATAGTGATGTAGGTATGAGCTCAGGTGTCGGCCTTGGAGCCGAGATCTGAGCTTTTTACCCAATATAAACAAATCAATTCAAAATGGAGGGGGATCGGTAGATGTTAGCAAGTTTTATTGCAAAACGTGTCCTACAACTCATCCCGCTGATCATTGCGATCAGTATCATCTGCTTTATTATCATTCAGCTGCCTCCCGGAGACTACCTGACTACCTATATTCAACAGCTGGAGCTGTCCGGGACGGAAGTATCCGAATCGGCTATCGAGAACTTGAAGCGTCAGTATTCACTCGATAAGCCAGGCTATGTCCAATACCTGACCTGGATGAAGAACATTATCACCAAGGGTGATTTTGGTCGTTCATTCCAGTGGAACCGACCGGTAGCGGAAGTTATCGGTGAGCGGATAGGTATGACAATGGCAATTTCCTTGGCCACCCTTATCTTTACATGGATTGTAGCTATCCCGATAGGGATATATTCGGCAACCCACCAATACTCTGTTTTCGATTACATCTTTACCTTTATCGGATTTATTGGGGTGGCGGTGCCGGGTTTCCTGATTGCATTGATTGCAATCTATGTAGTATTTACCAGAACAGGTCTTTCCATTACAGGTCTTTTCTCACCGGAATTCCAGGGAGCTCCTTGGAGCTGGGCAAAATTCATGAATATGCTCCCAAGGATCTGGTTGCCTATCCTTGTTATTGGTATGTCCAGCACGGCCGGCTTGATTCGTACCACCCGTGCAATGCTTCTTGATGAACTGCAAAAACAATATGTTATTACCGCTCGTGCGAAGGGTGTTGCGGAAAGAAAGCTTCTTTTCAAATATCCTGTTCGTATGGCCATCAATCCCATGATTAGTACCATCGGTTGGACCTTACCCGGACTTATTTCGGGAGAATCCATCGTTTCTATCGTGTTGAACCTGCCTACAACAGGTCCTATTCTGCTCAGGGCTCTGATGTTTCAGGACATGTACCTGGCAGGAAGCTTCTTATTGATCACTAGTACCCTGACCGTTATCGGAACATTGCTCTCTGATATTCTCTTGGCCGTGGTTGACCCGCGGATCAAATTTGGGGGTGTTGCAGAATGAACCTGATATTTAATAGAAAGAAACAAACCCAAGTAAAGTCAAAGGTATCCCAGGAAAAAAGCGAACAAATGGTCGAGGCTTATGAAGTTGCTTCCCAATGGAAATTGATGTGGTGGAAGTTTAGAAAGCATAAGATGGCCATGATCGCCGGTCCTATTCTGATTTTCCTATATTTCTGTGCTATCTTCGCAGATTTTTTGTCACCCGCCGTACCTTTAAAACGGTATACGAATTATAAGAATTGTCCGCCCACAAAGATTCGTTTTGTAGATGAGGAAACGGGTTTTTCCTCCCGTCCCTTTGTCTATGACATGAAGATGGATGTAAATCCTGAAACCTTCAAAAGGGAATTCACTGAAGATAAATCCACGAAGTTTCCTATTTACTTCTTTGTAAAGGGCGAGCCCTACAAATTATTAGGATTGTTTAAAACGGACATCCATCTCTTTGGAACGGGTGTGTCGGATGCTCCCTTCTTCCTTATGGGAACAGATGATTTGGGCAGGGATCTTTTCACCAGGGTTCTATACGGTTCTCGTATCTCTCTGTCCTTCGGTTTGGTGTCCATCTTCTTTACCTTCACCTTGGGTATGCTTCTGGGTGGCCTATCCGGATATATTGGTGGAGTGGTGGATACAGTTATTCAAAGGTTGATTGACCTGCTGATTTCCATGCCCCAGATTCCTTTGTGGATGGCATTGGCTGCAGCCCTTCCCAGGGACTGGTCTCCTTTGAGGATTTATTTCGGCATGATTTTGATCATGTCCGTTGTCGGATGGACAGGATTGGCACGAGTTGTACGCGGTAAGATCCTGTCACTCCGTGAAGAGGACTTTACGATGGCGGCAAGACTGTGCGGTGCAAGCAACTCCAGAATTATCACAAAGCACTTACTGCCCTCCTTTGCAAGCTATATTATCGTCAATATCACTCTTTCAATCCCGGGATCCATTCTCGGTGAGACATCCTTGAGCTTCCTTGGATTAGGTTTGCAACCTCCTGTTGTTAGCTGGGGCGTGCTCCTCCAGGATGCTCAGAACCTCGAGACTTTGGCCCATCATCCGTGGCTGCTGTGGCCTGCGTTCTTCATCATTTTGACAGTGCTCATGTATAATTTCCTCGGCGACGGCCTGCGAGATGCAGCTGACCCGTATAAGTAAGGGAGGGATAAAAGTTGAAAGAAAAGGATAATGTAGTATTAGAAGTTAAAGATCTAACCACATACTTTTATCTGGATGAAGGCGTGCTGAAAGCCGTTGACGGGGTTGACCTGCAAATCAAAGAGGGAAAAACCCTTGGTATTGTTGGAGAGAGCGGATGCGGTAAGAGCGTTACCTCTCAGGCAATCATGCAAATTGTGCCTTCACCGGGCAAGATAACAGGTCAGATCAATTTATATAAGCGGAAAGGCAAAGAGCTAAGTGAGCCTATCGATATTGTCAAGCTGGATCCCTTTGGTCCTGAAATCCGGGAAATCCGGGGTGGCGACATTGCCATGATATTCCAGGAACCTATGAAAGCTTTTTCACCCATTCATACCATTGGTAACCAGATTTGTGAAGCAATTTTGCTGCACAATACGAAAGACCCGAAAGAAGCCAGGGAAATCGCCCTGAACATGTTGAAACAGGTTGGAATGGCCAATGCGGAACAACGGTTAGATGAGTATCCCCATCAGCTGTCGGGTGGTATGCGGCAGAGGGCAATGATCGCAATGGCCCTTTCCTGTAACCCCACCATTCTGATCTGTGACGAACCGACAACCGCTTTGGACGTGACCGTCCAGGCCCAGGTTCTTGACCTGATCAATGGCCTGAAGGAGAATATACGGACTTCCGTTATTTTCATTACCCACGACTTGGGAGTTATTGCGGAAATGTCCGATGAGGTCGCAGTCATGTATCTGGGGGAGGTTGTCGAATATACGGATGTAGATACCCTGTTCCATGGTGCGCTTCATCCTTACACAGTTGCGCTTCTGGATTCTATTCCCTCCATTACGAAGGAAGCCAAGACGAGATTGGAATCCATTGAGGGAACCGTTCCTTATCCAATGAATTTGCCTAAGGGTTGCGGCTTCTATTCCCGCTGCAGCAGGGCTGTGGACGGCGTATGTAATGTGGATGATATCCCCATGGTGGAGGTTGAAGAGGGACATTTTGTTCGTTGCGTGATGGTAGAGAAAGAATATCGGGGGGGTAAGTAAAGCATATGGAAAGAGATAATAATATCATTCTTGAAGTTCAATCAATGAAAAAATATTTCCCCATCCGGTCAGGGTTCCTCCGCAAGACGATTGGTTATGTGAAAGCTGTTGATGATGTAAATATCTACATCCGAGAAGGAGAAACCTTTGGTTTAGTTGGTGAGTCCGGTTGCGGTAAGACTACATTAGGCCGATGCCTTTTGAGAGCCATCGAACCTACGGACGGGAAAACGTATTTTAGAGGCCAGGACGGCAACATGATGGATGTAAACGGATTGGATAATAATGAGCTTCGCGAACTGCGTAAGGAAATGCAGTTGATATTCCAGGATCCTTATTCATCCTTAAACCCGCGTATGACTGTCCTGAATATTATCGGCGAGCCCCTGATCTGTAATAATATTGCCAGGGGTCAGGAGTTAAGAGACCGGGTTGTGGAATTGATGGAGATGGTTGGCTTGGACAGCCGTCATCTGGAGCGGTATCCACACGCATTCAGCGGTGGTCAGCGTCAGCGTATCGGTATCGCCAGAGCTCTGGCTACCAATCCCCGCTTTATCGTTTGTGACGAGGCCGTTTCCGCCCTGGACGTGTCCGTACAGGCCCAGATCCTGAATTTGCTCCAGGATCTCCAGCAACAGATGAACTTAAGCTATCTGTTCATCTCCCATGACCTGGGCGTTATTCAGCATATTTCCGACAGAGTGGGCGTGATGTATGTCGGTAAGGTGGTAGAGACAGCTTCCAATAAGGAACTGTTCTCCAATCCGAAGCATCCTTATACAGAGGCCCTTCTCTCTGCTAAACCCATACCTGATCCCCGGATCAAATCACGGCGAATCATTCTAGGCGGGGAGGTTGCCAACCCGGCGAATCCGCCGTCTGGCTGCTATTTCCACCCACGTTGCCGGTATGCTAAGGAGATTTGCAAGCATGAAGAGCCTGAGTGGCGTCAGGTTGGGCCGGATCACTTTACGTCCTGCCATTTCGCAGACGAATTAAGCTTACAAGGAGTCCTAAGCTAAAAATGATGGTACTAATCCTACTGATAGGATTCATAGTTGTTCTCGTGGGGATTATTCTGGCGTCTAACTGGTATTTCAATCTAATGATGGGTCAGTTTGTCGGCAAGCACCATCATCTGATTGAAGAGATACTGGAAACGGGCAGAGTGCCCCAGAGATGGTCAAAGAAGTTTGACAAAAAAATTCAAAAGTTAAAAAATAGTGGCGCCGATGCAGACCAAATTCGTTTGGTCCGCCGGCGAGCCATGGCTTATTACGCAAAACAGATGGATCAACTGATGAGGTATGTCAAAGGAACAACTCTTGTGCAAGGTGAAGACGTTCGTCAGGATATTCTTGATCGATTGGAGAATCACCGTGCCAATTGGGAAAGGGAGTATGAATAGACTTAGGTTTGTAGAAAACATTGCAGGAGAAGCCTTATTTCCTTTTACTCTCGACCTTTGATAAGAAGATCCTATAAGTCAGGTCGTACGACCTGACTTTTTTCAAGTAGGAAAAAGAATAATTGGGAGGTTTCAGACATGGATGTAGGAGTTGTTTCCCGCAGTTTTCCCGAGTTAACCAACCAGGAAACAGCACAATTGATTTCAAGGAATAATTTTAAATGGACAGAGCTTTGCTTCACTGCTACGGATTCAAAGTACTGGGTATATAACGGTCGATCCGACATATCCGATTTAACGGACGAGAGGGTAGCCGAAATTGTGGAAACCTATCGCAAAGAAAATGTCATCGTCACCTCTATTGGTGTTTTTACCAACCTGATTGAGCCGGATGATAAGGAACTGGAGGCAAACCTCGCTTATTTTGAAAGACATATCGAGATGGCCGGGAAGAACGGTGTACCCTATGTGGCCACCGAGTGCGGATTTATACCAGGGAAAAGAGGTATCCAGGCGGAAACTTACGAGTCTGCTTTTCAGAGACTGGTAGACAGCATGAAATGGCTGGCGAAGAAGGCTGAGGAACATGATGTGTACATCTGCTTGGAACCCTGCGTATTGGATGTGGTACCCAGCGCCAAGAGGACTGCGGACTTCATCGATCAGGTAGGTTCTGACCGGGTTAAGGTCTTGCTGGATCCGGCAAATCTGATTGCCAACAGTTCGGAAGAGGATATGTTCAAATACCTTGCACCTCACATTGGATATTTTCATGGAAAGGATCGCAAGGTGAATGACGCTTACGGACGTGCCGTAGGGGACGGGGATATCGACTGGCATCTCTTCCTGAAGCTCTATCATGAGCATACGGAGGGAGTACCGTTTATCCTTGAATATGTGAACAAGGACACTTTCTGCGAGATAAGGGACCGAGTTCTTCGCGCCGACCAGGGCTTGCCTTTAAAATAAGATTTTCTGAATTGCATGCCCCGTTGCCATGAATTCCCTATATAATACATCGGAAATGTACAAGATCGCACCGTAAAAATCCTAACCATGGTTTATAAAATGTTGTTATAATAAAATTAGGTTAAAATATCATAAAGAGAATGGAGGAATATGGAATGACATTAAAAGTTGGTGTCGTTGGAGTAGGTAATATCGGTACCATCCATGCAGGGGTTTATAAGGACAACCCAAAAGTTGAGCTGGTGGCAGTTTGTGACATCATTAAGGAAAGGGCCGACAAAGCGGCTGAGAAATTCGGTGCCAAGCCTTTCTACAGCGTAAAAGAGATGCTCGAAAGCGGTATTCATTTGGATGCCTGCAGCATGTGCACCAAGGGTGAGGAAAACGGTGGAGATCACTTTACACCCACCATGGAGCTGCTGGAGGCCGGTATTCCTGTATTAGGTGAGAAGCCCATATCCAACAGCATTGAAGAAGGCGAAAAGATGGTTGCTCTGGCTGCAGAGAAGAGGATTCCCTACGCGATTAACCTGAACCATCGTTTTACTCCTGCAGCTTCAATGGCCAGGAAATGGATGGATGGGGGACGTCTTGGCAAACCCTATATGATCAACATGAGAATGTGGATCAACAACCCTGTGGAGACCTCCCCATGGTTCCATATGAGAGCGCTGCATCCCCACTCCTTTGATGTGATCCGTTATTTTGCAGGGGATGTTGAGAAGGTTGCCGCTTTCATGATGAAAGGTGAAGGCAGGATTACTTATTCCAATGCTCAGGTCATTCTGTACTTTAAGAATGGTATGATCGGTCATCTGGTAGGTAGCTACGATGCCGGTATGAGCTATGGTCTGGAGCAGTGTGAAGTGATTGGTTCCAAGGGCCGCTTCGTACTGGTAGACGCTTGTGAGCATTTGACCTTCTATCCCAGAAACAGCATCGAAACAGAAACCTACAGCTATGTAGGCGGAATGCGCTCCTTCAACGAGACATTCAAGAGTCGCATCAATGACTGGATCGATCAATTAGAGGCCGGCGTCAAGTATGATGAGGTCAATGGTTCCGGTGCCGATGCCCTGAAGGCTCAGAGGATTATTGAAGCAGCCATTGAATCCTTCCAGACCGGAAAGATCGTTGAATTATAATCGATAAAGAAGCTTTCTGGATAGAAGAAAAGGAGGTAATCGGGATGATTAAACTAGGTGTCAATACAGTTCTCTTCCGGGAATTTGATTTTGCTACCGCTGCCAAATACATTAAAAAGGCAGGTTATGACGGATTGGAAATCGCTGCCATCCCAAGGATGTGTGAGCATCTGGATCTGAACAACTGGAAATCCCAGGTTTCTGAGCTGAAGGCGATCATGGAGGACAACGAATTGGAGTTCCTTTCCATGGAGGAGACGGTGCTTGATGAGGATCGTCTGATGGTGGCCTATGAAGCCGCAGCTGAATTGGGGATTCCTGTCGTCAATATTGGTTCTGGCGGAAAATCCGGTATAGAAGAAGATCTGGTCCGTCAGACGGATTTGATTGCCAAGATGGCAGAGAAGGCAGAGCCTTTTGGGGTAACCCTCTGCGTGAAAGCCCACGTAGGCGCAGCCATTTACGATACGGAGACAACCCTCTATGCCATGGATAAGATCAAATCACCTGCATTTGGAATCGATATGGATCCCAGCCATATCTATCGTGCCAATGAAAATCCGGAAGAAGCTTTGTCCAAGGTTATCAGTCGTGTAAAGCATATCCATATCCGCGACTGCAAAGGGCGTCAATCCGGTCCCGGTCCCATTGAGCTGCAGGCATGTGGCCGTGGAGATATTGATCTGATGGCTTACTGTAAGGCAATGGTTGATAACAACTACAGTGGTCCCGTTTGCCTTGAGATCATCATGGCACAGGGACATGACCTGGCAGAGGTTTCAATTATTGCCGCTGAAAGCTATGGCTATTTGAATGCCTGCCTGAAAGCTTTGGGTGCCAGATAAAGGATGACTGTATTACGAGAGAGGTGACGATAGGATGAAGAAAAAGCCAAACGTGCTGTTGTTCGGTATTGACAGTCTTCTGTCCACCCATATGAGTCTGTATGGTTATCATCGTTTGACAACTCCTCATATGGACAAGTTCGCCGAGGGTGGAACGGTTTTTGAGAATAACTTTAGCCCAAGTATCCCCACGACACCCGGCTATGCTTCCATGCTGACCGGTATGGACGTGTTCGGAACCGATGTGGTGGCTTTGAGACATAAAGGCCCCATGGGAGACCATGTAACCACATTGGCCGAGGTGCTTGGAGAGCGCGGATACAACACTACCTGTATTGGATTTACCGGCAACCCCGCATCCCGTGGATTCCAGAAATATATGGATTTTCCCGGATGGGGACCCGATGGATCCGGCCGAAGCCCCAAGGCAGAAAACTTGAATAAGGTGGCAATTCCTGAAATCAAAAGATTGCATAAAGAAGGGAAACCCTTCTTCGTGATGCTAAGACATATGGATCCCCATTCACCTTATCTGCCGCCAAGGCCCTTTGAGAGGATCTTCTACGATAAGGACGAATTTGATCCCAATAATAAATCCATGGAACCGGTGTATGGGTTTAAACCCTTTGCAGATTACATTAAATCCTGGGTTCCCGAAGGGTGCACCGACAAGGATTACGTGATCGCTCAGTATGATGGTGCCATTGCTTATATGGATGCCTGCATTCAAAACATCTTCCAGTCTTTAGAAGATATGGGTATTCTGGATGAGACCTTGGTTGTGATTACTTCCGACCACGGCGAGACCTTATACGATCACGATTGCTATTTCGATCACCATGGTCTGTACGACGTAACCCTGCGGGTACCTCTGATTTTCCGTTATCCCGGAAAGGTACCGGCCGGCAAGCGCATTGCTGATTATACTCAACTGAAGGATATCATGCCCACCATCCTGGAGATCCTGGGCATTGAGACGGATATTTCCTTTAACGGAAGAAACCTGATGCCTCTCATGAGGGGCGAATGGCTGGAGCCGGAGCCGGAATTCTATATTACGGAATGCACCTGGATGAGGAAACATGGATGGAGAACCCCGGAGTGGAAGCTCATCCGTGCTTTGGAGCCCGACTTCCACTTTAAGCCGGAAGTTGAGCTGTATAACCTCATTAAGGATCCGGAGGAAAACCACAATGTGGCTGAAGAAGAGACCGAAGTTGTGGCCATGTTAGAAGCCCGTATGCAAGCTCATATTGAAAAACGGGAGAAAGAGACCGGGCGTAAGAATCCCATCTATACCAATCTGGATTGGCATGGATTGGGATGCGGACCCTTCAAATCTTCTCAGCAGGCTTATGATTCCATGTATATAGGTGGCGTGGATGCAGCCAGAGCCTTGCAAAAGGATGAAGGAGACGAAGAGTAATGTGCATTATTGAGTAGCGTGTTGAATGCATGCCAGTTTTACCTGGCATGCATTCATGCGTGAACTCGTGTAAATCGTATATAATATATTTGTTAGAATGTGCCAGAATGAAATTTGTTTGGGGGGTGTTGCCATGCTAAGAGTGGCAGTTATCGGAATGGGCCCCATCGGCAACCTACATGCAGATATCTATAAAGAAGATGAAATGGTTGAACTGGTAGGGGTATGCGATATTATCAAGGAGCGGGCAGAAGCAGCCGGAAAGCGTTTGGGTGTACCTTGGTTCACCAATGCTGAGAAGATGCTGGCGGAATTGAAACCCGATCTTTGCAGCGTAGCAACAGGAGGGTATGAATACGCCAGTGACCACTATGAACCTACGATGCAGGCTTTGGCAGCAGGATGTCATGTGCTTTGTGAAAAGCCCATCCACAACGAAATCAAGTATGCTGAAGAAATGGTGGCCTTTGCCAAAGAAAAGAACCTTTGCTTCGGTATTGATTTCAACCATCGGCATACACCGGCAGCGCGGCTCGGTAAGAAATGGATTGATGAGGGTCGTATCGGAGATATGTTGTTTGTCAATATGGCCCTTTGGATCGGAAAGTTCTGGGAGCTGGAATCACCCTACTACCATCTGAAGGCATTGAATCCCCATAGCGTCGATATGATGCGCTATTACTGCGGCGACATCGAGAAGGTTCATTGCTTTGCTATGAAAGCGCCCGGCAGAAACATTTGGTCCACTGCTTCGATTAACATGAAGTTTAAGAATGGCATGGTGGGTCATCTGACGAGCAGCTATGACATCGAGCGGGGACATCCGATGGAGCGCTGTGAAGTAGCCGGAACAAAGGGTAGATTTGTTCTGGAGGATATGTGGCGTGAGATTACCCTGTATCCGGCCGGCAATTTAGAGAAGACGGTTTATACCAATCCTGTTTTCGGTGGTTACAGGGATTTCAGTGATACCTTCAGAGACAGGATACGTCGTTTCGTACGCCAGGTAGCCGACGGTGTTGCTCCCGAAGATATTGATGGATCGGGTGCCGCCGGTCTGGCAGCTCAGAAGGTCATTCAAGCAGCCATTGAATCCCTGGAAACAGGAGAGGTTGTTGAAGTGAAATAGCCCCCTCCGCCTTATGATTTGTAAGGCTTAGGAAGCGGTGTAGCTACACCGCTTCTTTTTTTATGGAGGAATCGCTAGTAGTTCAGGCTGCTGTCTGCTTTCTCATAATCAAAGTGGGTTTCAGGATCTTAGCCTTTACAAGGCTGCCATAGACAGCAAGGCTTATTAGGCTGTCGGCTATGTGGTGGAGCATGGTGCCCACTCCTACGATGACACCGGCGGTTTGCAGATCAAAGCCAAAGGGAAGGACCACAAGAGCTTCCGACAAACCATGAATGAACATGGTAACGAGGATGATGGCATATACAGGATAGCTCTTTTCAACCATTTTCGCACCGGCGAAAGCAAAGAAAATATGCATGGCCGCTCGAAGGGCTACTACAATGTTGCCGGTGGCGAAACCGAATCCCACGGCAGAACCCAGAGCAGTCACCACAGCTAAAGTAGGATTGATGAACATGGCCAGCATGACTGGGACATGGGAGGCCAGGGTAGCCGTAAAGGGAGGGATGACCACCCGAAAATAGCTTCCTGGAAAAATGGGCAGTATAATGGCTAGGGCTGTGAGGAGGCCTCCCATGATTAAATTCTTTATTTTCACATGAATCATCCTTTCACATTTATAAACTTTTATCATTCAAATATAGGAATATTATAATCCCATTTAGCTGTAAATGCAAGTGTCTTGTCAGGTAAAAACCTTTGCTTTTAAGGAAAAACTCCTTGACGGGGAGGGGCCTTTTCCATATAATTTATCATAACTAAAATTATAGGAATACTATGAAATATTCTGCCATACAGCTATAGTACCATTTAAAAATAAAAAAAGGACAACAGAAGGAGCGAGAAATATGCCCGTTAAAATACCTGACAATCTGCCGGCAGCGGAGATCCTAAGCAATGAAAATATTTTCATCATGACGGAAACCCGGGCCATCCATCAGGATATTCGGCCTTTGAAAATCGCTATTCTCAATCTGATGCCGACAAAAATCGCCACAGAGACCCAGCTATTACGTCTCTTGGGGAATACCCCTCTACAAATTGATATTACCCTGCTTCACTCAAAAAGCCATATATCGAAAAACACGCCCCAAAGCCATCTGGCCACTTTTTATAGAACCTTTGAGGATGTCCGGGATGATCGTTTTGACGGTCTGATTATTACCGGAGCGCCGGTAGAACATCTGCCCTTTGAAGAAGTGGATTACTGGGAAGAACTGAAAGCCATTATGGATTGGGCGGCCCGCCACGTTTTCTCCATCTTCTATATATGCTGGGGGGCTCAGGCCGGTCTTTACCACCATTTCGGCATTCCCAAAAGGCCTCTCCCCGAAAAAATGTTCGGCGTATTTTCCCATACTGTCAATATACCGACTGAGAAACTGATGAGGGGATTTGATGATGTATTCTATGCACCTCACTCCCGCCACACTGAGGTGAGAAAGGAGGATATCCTGAAGGTTCCCGAAATTCTGATTTTATCGGAATCGGAGGAGGCAGGGGTGTATATAGCTGCAACGAAGGACGGAAGACATGTTTTTGTAACCGGTCATTCAGAATATGATCCCCTGACCTTGAAGGCCGAATATGAACGGGACATTCAAAAGGGCGTTCCGATCTCTGTCCCGCGTAATTATTTTCCTGAGGACGATCCTCAAAAGGAGCCGGTGGTAAGGTGGCGGGGCCATGCCAATCTTCTTTTCTCCAACTGGTTGAACTACTATGTATACCAGGAGACGCCCTACGATTTGAGGGAGCTGGGATAGCCTTTATATGTTTCCATTTGTTGGACAATTAGGTATAATGGTAAGTAGGAGATAGTTTCCAACCATATTTAATGACAGACAGAATGGAGGAAGGCCCATGTTGAAGAAGGTACTGAGGAATGATGTGTCCAATCATATGCTGCCCTTTTTCTGGCAGCATGGAGAGGATGAAGAAATCCTAAGAGAAGTGATTGGCAAGATTCACGATGCAGGGATTGGAGCCCTGTGTGTAGAGTCGCGGCCCCATCCCGATTTTCTGGGCGAGAAATGGTGGAGGGATATGGACATCATCCTGGAAGAATGCCGCAAGCGCGGTATGGAGGTATGGATATTTGATGATGCCCGTTTCCCTACAGGTTATGTCAATGGCAAGATCAAGAGCGATTTTCCGCAATACAGAAGATGGTTCCTCAAAGAGCGTCACATTGATGTGCTGGGTCCGGTTAAAGGAGCTTCTTTGCTGGCTGCCATGCGCCCCGGTGATGAGCTGCTGGCTGTCGTGGCGGCTCCCAGAAAGGAGGGCTCCACAGTGGACCATTCCACCCATGTGAACGTGAATCACGCGGCGGCGGAGGAGCCATTGATCGATCTTACCCAGAGGGTGCAGGAAGATGTGGTATACTGGGATATTCCGGAAGGATACTGGCGGGTTTTCTACTTGTATACCAGCCATGACAGCGGACGAGGTCAAAGCGATTGGTATCTGAATCCCATCACGGCTGAAGGGACCCAGGTTCTCATTGACACGGTCTATGAGGCCCATTACCAACGGTATGGTAAGGATTTCGGCAAGACGATCCGAGGCTTTTTTTCGGATGAACCCCAGTTGGCCAATGCCTACGGATACCATGCCTCCATCGGCCGTTACCCCTTTATGCCCCTGCCCTGGTCAAAGGATATGCCTAAGCTGTTAGAGAAGGCCTTAGGTGAGGATTATATACGCTTTCTGCCCGGCCTTTGGTATGATATCGGGGAAAGCACCCCCAAGGTCCGTCATGCCTATATGGATGCCATGACCCGCTTGTATGAGGAGAATTTCTGTAACAAAATCGGGGACTGGTGCCGGGACCATGGTGTGGAATACATCGGTCATGTTATCGAAGAAAACAACTGCCATGCCCGTCTGGGTAACGGAACAGGCCATTATTTCCGCTCCACATGGGGTCAGGATATGGCTGGAATTGATGTGGTGCTTCACGAGATCATTCCGGGGATAAAGGGATCCAGCCATTCATGGGCTTCCAGGGATTTTGAAGCGGATGATGAATTTTTCTACTATGCTTTGGGCCAGCTGGCGACATCCATTGCCCACATTGACCCCAAGAAAAAGGGAAGGGCAATGTGTGAGATCTTTGGTGCCTACGGCTGGCAGTGCGGTTTAAGGCAGATGAAATGGCTGGCGGATTTCTTCCTTTCCAGAGGTATCAATGAATATATACCCCACGCCTTTAGCCCAAAAGATTTTCCCGATCCGGATTGTCCTCCCCATTTCTATGCCCGGGGTCATAACCCTCAATACCGCTATTTTAAGCTGCTGATGGATTATATGAATCGGGTGTCCACCCTTATCAGCGACGGTACCCATATTGCCAATGCCGCTGTGCTCTATCATGCAGAGGCGGAATGGGCAGGAGATTATATGAAATTCCAGAGCCCGATGAGGGTACTGCAGCAGCATCAGATCGATGGAGATGTGATCCCCGTGGATGCTTTAGAGGATGCGGACGCCCAGGATGGTCGCCTCAAGATCCATCAGGAGTTCTATGATGTCCTGATTATCCCCTATGTGCAGTACATGTCCAATCGACTTCTTCAGGAGGTCAGGAGACTCCGCGAAGCAGATGTGCCCGTTCTGATGGTAAATGCTTATCCGGAGGCTGTATTTGATGATCCATCCATTGATGCATCATCCTGTCTAAGCAGCCTGGGATGTAAAGTGGTGGACCTGGAAGAACTGGCAGAAAAGCTGTTCCGGCGGGGATTCTATGATATCAGAGTGGCGGACTTTGAACCGGATTTAAAGAGCTATCATTATCGCAAGGGAAGCCAGGACTATTACCTGTTCTTCAATGAATCCCTCCATCGAGTCCTGGATGTATCCGTGACCTTCCGGGAGGACAGAAATGCATGCTTGTATGATGCCATGGAGAATCGGGCATGGCATTTTCCCCTGGAGAAGGGCACCGGACGTTTGATATTGCCACCCTATGGAGCTGTGGTGGTAGCCTTTGGAGTACCGGAAGAGTTTGTTTCCCAGGAGCCGCCCAGAGGCAGCAAGACCGTTCTGACCCTTGACGGAGATTGGGAGGTTTATACAGTGACAGCGAAGGAATACCCCAATTTCAGTTTATGCAAAGAGATAAAGGGAACGGGGAATTTGAACACGCCTCAGGGACTTCCCAGGTTCTCAGGTACCCTGGCGTATGAGAAGGCTTTCGTATGGGAAAGCAGCACAAAGGTCGTCACCCTGGATCTCGGAGAAGTGGGCGAAACGGCGGAGGTTTGGGTAAATGGCCAAGCTGCAGGTGTCCGGATCACTCCTCCCTATGTCTTTGATATAAGCGATTTACTCGTCAAAGGGAAAAACACCATACGGGTGGAAGTAACCAACACCTTGGTTTATCAGGAACATGATTTTCTGTCCGGCTTCCAACCGATTTATCCCAGTGGTCTGATCGGACCGGTTCGGCTGTTGGTAGAGTAGAGGGGGGTAAAAAGATGGAAAACAAGGTGAAGTATTATACCGTTTCTCCTCGTATGTTGGAGCTCTATGACAAGGGAGGCTTCAGCCACAGCTTTCGGGCTGAAAGGGCGGAGGAGATTGCCGCTTGGCGGATGGAAACCCGAAGGAGATTGAAAGAGATTACCGGACTTTCCATGATGGAAAGCTGCCCGCTGGAGCCCCAAACCTTGGAAAGCGTGGATATGGGAAGCTATTTTCGAGATAAGGTCATCATCCAGACCGAACCGGATGTCTGGATGCCCTTTTACCTGTTACGCCCCAAATCCATCCCAGAAAGAAAAAAGCTTCCTGCCATGATTGTACCCCATGGCCATGGCGGAGGGAAGGATGTAACGGTCATGAATATGGACAATCCCGGCGTCCAGGCATTGGTAAAACGGTTTAGCGACGGCGGAGGCCGAATTGCCTTCGCCCCGGCCCTGGCTGAGGAAGGCTATCTGGTCCTATGCCCCGATGCCCGGGGATCAGGAGAACGACGGGAATGGCCTGACTGGGGAGATGAAGCATCGAAGCATATGGGGAATAGCCACCGGGCCATCAACCAGATGGCTGTGGGCTTTGGCATGTCCTTGGCCGGTATGATGATATGGGATTTGATGCGCCTGATCGATTATGTCCAAAGCCTTCCCTTATGTGATGGGGAACGCATCGGTTGTGGAGGCATGTCGGGGGGTGGTATGCAGACTCTATGGCTGTCAGCCATGGATGACCGGGTTGCATTGGCCATTACGGGAGGATATTTCTACGGCATGAAGGAATCCCTGGTGGGCCTTCCCCACAATTGCAGCTGCAATTACGTCCCCTATATGTGGAATACCATGGATATGGGCGATATGGCCGCTCTGATCGCCCCGCGTCCTTTGTTGATCGAGACGGGAGATCAGGATCATCTGAACGGCAAGTCCTTACTGGACAATGTATATCCACAGGTTGAAATTGCCCGTCGTGCCTATAGGCTGTTAGACGCGGAAGAACGCTTGGAGCACTACGTATTTCAGGGGGGCCATGAATGGAGAACGGAACCGGCCCTGGCCTTTGTGAAGAAGTGGCTTCCGGTGAGATCCTAGGGGATCCTTGTCCTGGGGTATTCCTTTAGGGAGGCCTGCCGCCGGCCGCTGGCCGCTCATTGCTCGGGTATTCCTTTCGGGCAGATTACAGTAAGTCTCTGAAGCAAAATTTCTTGGTGTTTGACAGACTCTATCAACGTCGAAGGGTAGGGGTGGACGACTCTGTCCACCCGAGGAAATGATCAGCATTCTATGGATATACTTATGTACCAGACAATTTCAGGCAGACAGGGCCGTCTGCCCCTACATTCGATCATTCGGAATAGATGCGATAAAATGAGTGTTACCTATCTCTTGAACCATTTTTGTTACCTATTTCCTGACTAGTTTCCTGACTAGACACTGAGTATGAACAATAAAGATCCGGAAAGTGCTAACCTACATTACCCTATAGGAATGCCCGGACAGCGGCCGGCGATTGGCGGCTGGCTGCTGGCTACCCCAGAGGAATACCCTAGAGTAACGGTAACGGTACATTCAACGAGAAAAGGCCGGAAGATTGATATCTTCCGGCCTTTGTTGTTCGTTCGATTTAATCGAAGTATACAGGCTTACCTGTGGCTGCGGACTTGTAGATAGCCTCCAGAATCTCTGTAACCACCAGGGCCTGTTCGGGCTTGGTGAGGGGCTCGGTATCATTGAGAATGCTGTCAATCCACATGCGGGCTTCCAAGTCGGCTGCGGAGATCTCATCACCTTCATAGAAGTCTACTCCACCGGCACCCAATTGGGGCTTATTGGTATAGAGCTTGCTGAATCTTTCTCCGTTAATGCGGAGGCCGTCCAGCATGTCAGCACCGGCTTCCGTTCCACAGAGGACGGTAATGGCTTCGCCCACTTGCAGGGAATTCAATGCCCAGCTGGATTCCAATATAACGGTAGCACCGTTCTTAAACTTAATAAATCCAAAGGCAGAATCTTCAACGGTGAACTTCTTAGGATCCCAAGGACCCCATGCATTCGCAGCGTTTTCTCTTTTACCCAGCTTGTGATAAGTAGTACCGACGACCATCTCAGGCTCGTAATTGTCCATCATCCAAAGGGTTAAATCCAGGGCATGGGTACCGATATCGATTAAGGGGCCGCCACCCTGTTTTTCCTCATCCAGGAATACACCCCAGGTCGGGACGGCACGACGGCGGATAGCCAGAGCCTTTGAAAAATAGATCTCACCCAAATCACCGGCTTCACAGACCTTTTTCAAGTACAGTGAATCGGGTCTGAAACGGTTTTGATATCCGATAGTCAGTTTCTTACCCGTTCTCTTGGCGGCTTCCAACATTGCCCTGGCTTCTTCGGAATCCTTAGCCATGGGCTTTTCGCACATAACATGCTTACCGGCTTCCAGAGCATCTACTGTAATGGGAGAGTGGCTGTTGTTAGGAGTACATACATGGACGACATCAATTTCCTCCATAGCCAGCAGGTCTTTGTAATCGGTGAAAACCTTTGCATCGGGAGTACCATATTTTTTGGCGCCTTCAACTGCTCTTTCTTCAATAATGTCACAGAATGCAACCATTTCAACTTCGTCAATTTTAGCCAAGCTTGGCATATGCTTACCGTTGGCAATGCCACCAACACCAATAATACCAACCTTTAACTTTTTCATTGGGTCTCAGCCTCCTCACTATTGATATTTCCAAATCTACCATATTTATTGTACAACGTAAAAAAGGGTTGTGCAACATGGTTTTGACATTTCACAGGTCAACAGAATATTCTCTGATATGTCTCATCGATCAAAGCAAGTTCTTCCGGTGATAGGGCCCATTCTCCCGATGCAGCATTCATGGCTGCCTGTTCCGGTGTCTTGGCACCTACCAGGGCGCTGGTAACTCCCTCCTGTTGATTTACCCAGTTGATGGATACATGGGCTACCGGCTTATCATGGTCCTGGGCGATTTTTCTCAAGACTTCCAACAGTTCCATGATTTTGCTCCAGGTCGGCTCCTGGAAGAAGGGGTAGAAGGAACTACGGCGATCGCCTTTCTCCAGGTCAGGCAGCTCCGTGTATTTGCCCGTCAGAACGCCTGCTCCCAAGGAACCATAAGAAAGAATACCGATGTTTTCAGCGATACAGAAGGGCAGAATTTCCTTTTCAATGTCCCGGTGGAGCAGAGAATACTGGGGTTGCAGGCTAACGATATCCGTCATGCCCATCGCCTGCTTCATAAGCTTGACATCAAAATTGGATACGCCCAAGTATCGAAATTTCCCTGCTTCCTTGATTTTAATGAGCTCAGCAATACTGTCTTCCAAGGGTGTCTTCTCATCAGGCCAATGAATTTGATACAGGTCAATCACATCGACTCCCAGGCGAGACAGGGAAGCATCGATTTCTCTGCGAATGGACTCCGGACCCAGATGGCGGATAAACCGGGGACCGTCCCGTACAATGCCGCATTTCGTGGCGATGATCACTTCATCCCTTCTGCCCTTGATAGCCTTGCCCACAATTCTCTCGGCATGGCCGCCCCCATAAGCCGGAGCGGTATCGATCAGGTTGATCCCTGAATCGATGGCTTTTTGGATAGTGGAGATGGACTGCTGGTCATCGATTTTACCCCAGAAATCGCCGCCCATGGCCCACGTACCCAGGCCAACCACAGAAACCTTCAGGTCGCTCTTACCGAGCTGTTTATACCTCATGCCTTATTCCCTCCTTCATTATTGTCATGTCTTTCGTTCAAAACCCATTCTCCCATTTAGAAAGTTATGAGACATCATCTGTAGGATTAAGGGCTATGAAATGCATCAAGGCGGTAAAGGGGCTGTGTCCACAGCATGGCCCCATGCTCACTGACAACCTGGATACGGACGTAGAGTTCATCTCCCCTAAGACGGTATTTGCCTTGGCTGCCCGTCTGTTCCGTCAGGATTTTGCCCCCCTTGCTGATAAAGCGGTACAGATAATCCTGAATATAGCTATCCTTTGCCCCTGCACGTATGGATATCTGATCCCTTTGAAAGTCGATTTCATGGAGGATCAAACCGGTGGATGCGTAGAAAGCACCCTTCTTCACAGAAGCAATCACCCCTTCAGGCGTTCTATCCGTCACATGCATGACGTTCCAGGCCTTTGCCATGTCATACCAGCGGTGAAAGTCGTCATGGGCAAATCCCCACACCCTCTTGCCTTGGGATAGTAGGTAGTCCCAGGTATCCGTCGCCAGGCCGGAACCTTTCAGGCGAAAAACGAGGGAGTTAAAGATCTCTATACCTATGTATCCATGAAGGGCATCAATGGTCTCCCATGGCCAATACTCCTTCCTCTGCCAGTTGGGATGGGCCAGGATACAAAGAGCTTTTTCTTGATTGCATTGATGGATAACCTCCTGATGTGTTCCCCAAAGCATATTCTCCACACCAATACAAAGCATATGGAGATCCTGACTGTATTCAAAGCCCGGTAATAGAACCATGTCATAGCGGGATTGATAATCGGTCATGCCAGACAGGATATCGTGGTTTGAAATGCAGAGAGCTCTATACCCTGCTTCCTGATACAGGGAAAGGACATCGTCGATATCATAGGCTCCACAGGTATCCGGACCGATCCCTGCGTGGGTATGAAAATTGCTTTTCAGCCATTCTCCCGAAGACTGTACATGTTCATAAGGATTATAGTACATCACTGAAATCTCCTTTACTGCCGAAGTAATAGGAAATCTTTACTATACATTCATATTCTACGCAGAACATAGGAATCCTGCCGCGGCTGAAAGAAAAGCACGAAGGTCTTCCGGTTTTCCGGTTATGATAGCAGGTTCAATCCTATCCTGGGGTATTCCTATGTGGCGGCCAGCCGCCGGCAGCCCATCACCAGCCGCTAATCGTTTAACCCTAGGGGATTCCTATGGAGTAATTCGTTTTACGTCCACCCCTACCCTTTATCGGTCATGGGGTTCGCTAAACGAAGCTGGTTCGGCCAACCCAAACGATTTTCCTTCGAAGGCCTGCTTGCCCTAAAGGAATACCCGAGCAATGAGCGACAAGCGGCCGGCGGCCGGCGACAGGCCTCCCTATAGGAATACCCTAGAGTCAGTGTTTGCCTAAAAAATCCTTTCTCGATATCTTTCCAAAATAAGAAGCAGGGGATAGCCCAGTCCATAGCAGGCGATCAGCTCTCCCAAAGCTACCCAGCCCATGGTGGCGGCCATCGGCAGCTTATACAGGAGACTAAGCTCCATTCCGATGATGATCCCGTTGGTCAGAACCGGAGGAAGAGGGACCAGGAGTTTTTTAGGCGTTTTATAAGACAGGTAGGCGGCGGTGAGGGTGGCGATGCTGCCCACCAACACATCGATGGCCATTACCCCTCCCGCGTAGATGACGCCGTATAGATTGGCAATGATACATCCTAGGAACAAGCCTGGAATGGCAGCTGCTGTAAAGAAGGGCAGGACGGTAAGAGCTTCCGATACCCGTACCTGAAGGGGTCCATAACTGATGGGGGCCATGGCAATGGTCAGTGCTGCATAGATGGCTGCAATGATGGCAGCTTGGGTGAGAAATCTTGTGTTTTTCATTAGGATTCCCTCCGTAGCTTGGCTTCCATTTAGAATTTATGAACAAAAAAAGGGCAATTCTGCCCTTTTCAAAACAATTTTCCGTATTGGAATGCCCGTAGTTTTGTTTATAGACAGGATGGTTGCGAACTGTCTGATGCAATTGTCAAATGTATTTTAGCATAGTATGTCGGAATGAAGCAAAGGGAATGAACCCTGTCCATCAGTCGGAATGGACGGCATAGAATTCATTGTATGCTTTCAGCATGGAGCGCAGGAGATTGGGGACGTCCAGCTCATAGGTGCACTGACTCCTGCACTGCCCGCATTCAATACATTCTTCAATGCGGTTCATGTTCTCCCGCCATTCATCCGTCAGAAACTGCTGATAGGGTGCCCGCCCCAGGAGAAGGGATATACGGGCAGCCATAGAGATAGGGATATCGACCGGACACGGCATACAATAACCGCATCCCCGGCAGAAAGCCCCCGACAATTCCCTTCGGTCCCTCTCGATGAGGGCCTCCATTTCCTTGTCCAGCACAGGAGGGTTCTTCTCAAGGGCCAGGAATTCATCCAGTTCCGATTCCCGTTGGATTCCCCAAATGGGGACCACATTATCAAACTGGCGCAGAAAGGCGAAGGTAGTGGCAGCATTGACAATCAAGCCGCCGGAGAGGGCCTTCATGGCGATCAGCCCAATATCCCTGGCCTTGCATTCCTCAATTAACTGAAGATCTTCAGAGGAGGACAGGGAGCTTAAGGGGAACTGGATGGCATCATAGAGGCCGGATGCAGCGGCCTCCATGGCAAGCTGTAAACGATGGTTGGTCATTCCGATAAAGCGGATCATTCCCTTTTCTCTGGCTTCTATAAGGCCTCTGTAAAGTCCATCCGGATCATCCGGGTCCGGAAGGCTTTGAGGGTTATGAAGCTGATAAATATCGATGTAGTCGGTTTTTAACTTCTCCAGGCTGGTTTCAAGATCCTGAAACAAGCTTTTTTTGTCTTTGGCATGGCTTTTGGTGGCAATGATAATGTCCTTCCGAACATCCGATAGGGCATATCCAATTTTCTCTTCACTGTCCGTATATCCTCGGGCGGTATCGAAAAAGTTTATTCCGTTCTCATAAGCTTTCCGCAGCAGTTTACCGGCTTCTTCCAATGATATCCGCTGTATGGGAAGAGCTCCAAAACTGCTCCTGCTCACCCACAAATTGGTGCGTCCCAAACGTATTTTATCCATCTTCTATAACCTTCCGTCCAAATTTATTCTAACGGGTGAAGTATGCATGGACTTCCTTCAATTTCTCAATGATAGGAAGGTTCTGGGGGCAAGCATCCTCGCATTGACCGCATTCCACACATTGGGAAGCATCTTTATCATCCTTGACAAACCATTCGTAGTGATTGGCATACTCATCGAATATCTCATACATGGCGGAATCATTATACAGCTGGAACAGCCTCGGTATATTGACGCCGGAGGGACAGGGCATACAGTAGTTGCAGGACGTGCAGTCCACCTTGATCTTGCTCATGTAAAGGTTCTTCACTTCCTGAATGATTTTCAGCTCCTCTTCCGTGAGGGAATTGGGGGCTGCCGTTTCGAAGATTTGGATACTGTCCTGCAATTGTTCCATGGTGCTGGAGCCACTCAGAATAACGGTAACCTCCGGGAAATTGGCCACCCAGCGGAAAGCCCACTCCTGGGGACTCCTCTTGACAGGGGCCCCATCCCATGCAGCCTGGATATCAGCGGGCACATTCTGGGCCAGTTTTCCGCCCTTCAAGGGCTCCATGATCACGACAGGTATTCCCTTGGAATGGGCATAACGGAGGCCTTCCGCCCCAGCCTGGTATTCTTCATCCAGAATATTCAGCTGGATCTGACACATATCCCATGCGTAGGAGTCGATGATCTCCTTGAATACGGATAGGTCATCGTGGAAGGAAAAACCGGCATACTTAATTTTACCCGATTGTTTTGCCCGATCCAGGAAGCTTAGACCGTCAAACTGGAGGACCTTTTTCCAGGAGTCTTTGTTGAGAGAATGGAGCAAGTAAAAATCAATATGGTCAACTTCGAGTTTACCAAGCTGCTCATCGAGTAGTTTTTCAAAATCATCCGGTCCGTTGACCATCCAGATGGGGCATTTGGTTGCCAGCTTTACCTTCTCCCGATAGCCGTCCTTCAAGGCCTTGCCAACGACTCGTTCACTGTTACCTCCATGATAGGAATATGCGGTATCCAAATAATTCACGCCATGATCGACAGCGTATCGTATCATGCGGATGGCTTCTTCCTCATCAATTTGGGAATAATCCCGGCTGCCGTCCGGCTGTACCTTTAGGGGTAACCTCATACATCCAAGACCGAAAGCGGATACATCAAAATCTAATTTGCCGAATTTCCTATATTGCATATGTTTCTCCTTTCTAAATTGATATATTCATGGGAAAGCCGTGCCAGATTATCCTATATTCCATTATACATGCTCTCTCCAAAATAAGAAAGTAGTTACTCCCACGAAGGTCATCCGTTAAGGGTAATTACTCAGAAAAAAGCTTATGAGATCATCCCGTCAGGATACATAATCCCCCTGGTAGCTGACCAGGGCAGCATCTTTTACGCCGTGGATTTGCAGAAAGCGATTGATATAGGAGGTGGTACCGTCCTTCAACTGTACTTCGACGGTCAGCTCAACTCCGTCCCGGGTAACTGTTTTCGACTTCAGCTTATGCTTGGGAAGCTGCCGAAGAGCTCGCGCTACTTCCTGAACGGACTGGTGATCATGATGGATAACCAGCAGATAAGGGGTGGTTCCCTTTACTTTGGTCAGGCTGAGGAAAAGGAGTATGATTCCGATTAACAGAGAACCTGATATGGCAACATAGTAGAAGCCTGCTCCGGTTGTAATGCCAACAGCGATGGCCCAAAACATATACACGGTGTCGATGGGTTCCTTCACTGCAGTACGGAATCGTACGATACTCAAGGCACCAACCATACCAAGGGATAAGGTGAGGTTGGAGGTGATGGGCAGAATGATCAAGGCTGTGACCATGGAGATCATCACCAGAGAAATATTGAAATTCCTGCTGTACAGTACTCCATTAAAGGTCTTTTTGTAGATAAAGTAGATAAATAATCCGATAGCAAAGGCGACGGAAAGGGTGATCAGTACCCGGGAAAGGGTTAAGTCCTGGGTTCCTAGGGCAAATTGCTCCAAGAATTTTTTCTTGATAATGTCATTAAAAGTGATGGTGTTGTTCAACAATAATCCCTCCTAACTGCTTCTTTCTGAAAATCTCCGGCAAATGACATACTTGGATATAGAAGACCTCTTTTCTGCCGGTATCTGGATCAGATTCCGGATATGATCAGGCAGAAAATGGTTGAACTTGATCTCCATGATGATTTCCGGAGTGTGGATGGTCTTCAAGGTAGTCAAATCCTTGCCGAAAAGGTCGGTGGTGTACATGCCGGTCTTAAGATGCTTGTCAAAGGTGATCCGGATGTTTTGCATGGGATGGACATAGGCTTCCCGGATATAATCCACAATGACAATGGGTTTTAAGAGCCGGGTCTTCATCTCCATGTAGAGCTGATGCAGGAGCTTGTTGTCCGAGTGCGGCAGGAAATCAATGTCCCTTTCCAGGATACGATCGCATTCCTCCCTGCTGATGCGAAGGGATTCCTTGCGGATATATTCCCCTACCTTCGCTTTCTTTTCCAAGCGGATAAACCGGTGATCGAGGTTATAAAAGCGGATTCGAAACTTCTTTCTTTTCTGATAGCCATCCAGTTTATCCTCCAATGCGGTGTTGTAGATATCGTCAAAGTACAGGCTCCGCACATGGTACTGATTGTTATGATCTGTATAGGGGTCCTTTTGCATAACGGCCCTCAGGCGGCTCCTTAAGGCTAAATAGTCATGGAGATGGATATAATATTTTAGTTCGTTTCGAAAATTCATGGTTTTTTGCATGACAGATTCCCCCACAAAATACTCTTCCCCCTTAATGGATCTTGAACATCTCCTTCTGCTCTTGTGTGAGCCGGAAATGCTGATCGATATATTTGAACAATTTGGCCGGTCGCTCTTTAGCAAAATCCCGGAGTCGATTCAGCTGCCTTTCCCAGCTTTCCATGGAACCGCCCCATCTTTCCTTATCCCGGGGCATTTCCGGTTCAATTTTCTTGGCCATTTCATCGATGGTGGCCAGAACCCGTTCCGTCGTAAAGGTATGGCTAAGGTGATAGGCGAAGCGACGGATGAATTCCTCCTTGAACTCCTTATTCTCCAGCAGCTTTCGGATGAGAATATTGCTAAACATCTTTCCGACTCCTGTGCCCTTTGGATTGATGATATGCCATACCGTATCATGGTCTACATTGAAGAAGCCCCAGTCGGTATCATACAGGATCCAACGCCATTTTCCCTTGGGAGACCTTTCACGCCAAAATCGGATATTTCCGTTGTCCGTATTGGCAAAGTACATTTGGGCAATCTGGTAGTCCATATAGTTCTCCACGTCCATTTGGGTTTTCACATATTCGTAGTTCTTGGGGTCCTTCATGTCATGGCTTTTTACAAACTCGATCAAGGCGTCATAATGGTCAGCGCTTCCGGCCTTCACATTGCGGTTTGCCTCGATGATGTCGATATTGTCAGGATTTTCGATGCCATGGTTATAAGCAAGGAAATATTTGTTGATCTTTTCCCGAATGTTGTAGATGCCCCAGTACTCGCCGTTCAGGTACACCACCACCGGCCTGTAGGCCTGGTAGTCCACACCTGTATCCCGTATGAGACGGGTCATCATGGCATCCCTGATCTTGGTTAATTCAGCATCCTGCCCTGAAGTCCGCAGGACAATGGAATGGAAGGTATCCAGTTCGGGCTTGTCAGGGAAAAGGGGATAGACAATGCGTTCCTTCCCGTATTCCTTGCGAGCAAAAACAGCCAAGGATTTTTGGGGCATGGCCCTGCTGTAGGCTCCGAAGACCTTGATCCCTGCATCCTGACTAAAGCCCAGGTTGCCTTTTTCATCATAATACTCGATATGGATGGGCTTTTCCCAATCCTGCCAGAAATTGGCCCCCTTATGGGGAAACTCCGGATTGGCACCGTCGCCCATAACATAGATACCTGTTTTCCAATCCCAAAGGTTTTTGGGATCGGTGGACACGGAGACGACGGGAAGTACATGATTCTCATTGATGATATAGGTGTGGATGGCGGTGGAGCTGGCCAAGAGCCCATCCTGGAAAGTTCTGGCCCGGACAACGGTAGTTTTTTTAATGGAAATCGGGGCAGAATATTCTTGGGAGTTCAAAGTGGGTACAGAGGCATCCAGGGTATAGCGGATGGAAGCATGGGGAGGCCCCTCCAGGGTCAAGGTGATTTCATTGGAATGAATACCTCCGGCTACGGAAAAATGGGGTTCCTCGCTAAAGCCCGGATAGCCACCGGCATTGGCCTCTCCGGGGGTGGATTTTTCAAAAAAGAAAAAGCCATTCTTGCCCGCCTGCCTGCCGTAGGATAGATTGACAGGGATTTGGTCAAGAATGAGCTTGTCCAACAAGTTCCCCGAGGAGTCAGCTAATGTCAAGGTTTCTCCGGCAAAGCTGAGCTTGAAATTGGTGTGGAGGTATTCCCCCTCCGGATCCCTCCGGTCTTTTCCGGAAGCGAAAACCAGAAGGAACTGGCCGGGGTCCAGGGTAACATCCGGAAACCTCCATTTTACCAGGTTTTTTGTGCTGTCGGAAAGAGCGTAATCCTTCAAAGCCAAGGGCTTATCACTCTGATTATATAGCTCGATCCAATCCATATGATCCCCATCTTCATCCGTGATATCGGTCTGGTTGGAAGCCATGATTTCGTTGATGATAATAGGAGAGGAAGGCAGCATCGCTTCCTCCTGAAAGCTTTGCTGTCCCTCTTCATTGTTGGGATAACCGGGTGACGGTGTCTGAAAGGTAATCCATGTCTCCCATTCTTCTTCACTGCGCCCAAAGGAGACATCCGATGGAACTTCTTTGACGGTGATCTGATCCAAAATTTGGCCCTTGGCATTGGAGAGGATAACGGTCTCTTCCACGGAATTCAAGCGAAAGTTAGTATGAAAACTGTTGGTTTCTGCATCCCATCGGTCCTTCCCTGAGGCAAAGACCAATACATACTCCCCTGGGCCCAAAATCACGTCCGGAAAACGCCATTGGAGCAAATCGTTCGGATCATCCGACAATCCACAGCCCGATAGATCAAAGGGTTCATCCCCCTTGTTGTATATTTCGATCCAATCGGAGAAATCCCCATCTTCATCGGCCAGGGTGGTCCTGTTAGAGGTCATGACTTCAGTGATAAAGATGGTTGAGTTATCCAGTTTTCGGCTCTCAAGGAATGCCGCCCGTCCTTCCTCATTGTTGGGGAAGCCGGGTGTTGCCTCCGTCATCTTCTGCCATTCTGAGATGTTTTCAGGATTACGTGCCCAGGCAACATCCGATGGCATATTGCCAATCTCCACCTGGTCTACAGTATTACCCTGGGGATCGTACAATCGAACGATCTCCCCATCGGCTTTTAATCTGAAATTGGTGTGGAGATATCCATTCGTCTCATCCCTGCGGTTTTTTCCCGATGCGAACACGATCAGGTATTCTCCGGGTTCCAGTACCACATCAGGGAATACCCATTTTCCGGGTTTTTCCGCCCTGTCGGACAGGCTGTATCCTGAAAGGTTTACAGGGGAAGAACCGGTATTGAGTATTTCCAACCAGTCGGGGTAATCCCCGTCTTCGTCGGTAAAGGTGGTTTTGTTGGAAGTCATGACTTCGTTGACAATCAGGCTGCCTTCTGAAATTGTGGTCGTCGGTGTAATCTGATATTGGTTTCCCCATACATCCCATATTAAGATTCCCACCAATAGAAGTAAGGAAATAAATATAGCAAGTACTTTTATTCCCTCATTATTGAACATGCCGTTCCCCCTTTGTTTACGATTCGATCTTTCATCTGTATAAGAAAACAGGTATAAATCCGTTTGCTTGAGCTCAATGGGATTTATTATACAGGAAAGTCTTTAATGGAATGTTACATCGGTCAAAAAAAATATAACCTTTTGATAACAAATTCCGCTTTAATCTTAACATAAAAGTAATAAAAAGATAAAGGGGTTTGTAGCTGCCATATTTCTACAGCTGCCTCTTTATTTCCTGCCTTCCTGAGAGGATTTTCATAGACTTTCCATTTAGTTTTGGCTAGAATAAGGGTATATATAGTATATATTGTAATGATTCTGACAACGGTCTCTGTATATGGCTTTTTGATGCATCGAACCAAAACGATGGGCTAAAAGAATATGAGGTCCTATGAACCTTGAGAAGAGGCGGTAAATCGGGAACTGAAGCATTTCGAAAGGATGGGGAAGCAAAAAATGGAAGATTTAATTCAAACCATGCTGGATAAGAAGATCTGGGCGGTACAAGGCTCCTTTGCCAACGAGGAGAAGTTTGCCTATAAGATCTATGTGAATCTGAAGAGACTGGGCTATACCGTGTACCCCGTGAATCCTTCCGTCAAGGAAGTGGAGGGAGACAAGTGCTATCCGGATATTGAAGCCCTGCCTCAGGTGCCGGAAGTGGTCAATCTGGTCACACCACCTCAGGTTACGGAAAAGATTGTAGAGCAGTGTATCCGGCTGGGTGTGCCGTATGTATGGATGCAACCCGGGGCAGAAAGTCCGGCTGCCATCGAGAAGGGGAAGAAGGCAGGCATTAAAGTCCTCCATGATGCCTGCGTCTATCAGTTGGTTCGATAGAACGATGCTGGAAACAGGTGTGATCGGATGGGCAAAATACTGGTGATTGCCGAGAAGCCGTCGGTAGGCCGTGACATTGCCAGGGTATTGGGATGCAGAACCAAAGGGGAAGGATTCCTGGAGGGGGACAGGTATATTGTCACCTGGGCTATTGGCCATCTTGTGACCCTGGCAGAACCGGAGGACTATGATCCTGTCTATAAAAGCTGGAGATTGGATACCCTGCCCATTCTGCCTTCGAAAATGAAGCTGAAGCCAATCTCCAAAACCCGCAAGCAGTATGCGATTGTGAAAAAACTGATGAATGCCCGGGAAGTGGAGGAGTTGATCTGTGCCACCGATAGCGGTAGGGAAGGAGAATTGATCTTCCGCTACATCTATCAGATGGCGGGGTGCAAAAAGCCCTTTCGACGGCTGTGGATCTCCAGTATGACGGATACAGCCATTCGGGAAGGATTTGAAAGGCTGAAGCCGGGGGAGGAGTATGATACCCTGTATATCTCCGCCCGTTGCCGCTCAGAAGCGGATTGGTTGGTTGGCATGAATGCCAGCCGGGCCTTTTCCATCCAGTATAAGGCCCTTTTGAGCATAGGCAGGGTGCAGACCCCTACTCTTTCTTTGTTGGTGGAAAGACAGAAGAAGATTCAATCCTTTGTCCCCCAGGATTACTGGGAGATAACGGGGAATTTCGGGGACTATGAGGGGACCTGGTTTGATCCCAAAACGAAGGATACGCGAATGTTTGACCGGGAGAAGGCAGAAGCCCTTGCAGCCAGGTTAAGGGGAGAGACAGCCACCGTCCTGCAGGTGGAAAGGGAGGAGAAAAAGCAGCTGCCGCCCCTTCTCTATGATCTGACGGAGCTGCAAAGGGACGGAAACCGGAGGTTTGGATTTTCAGCCCAAAAAACCCTGTCCATTGCCCAGGATCTGTATGAGAAGAGAAAGCTTCTTACCTATCCCAGGACGGACAGTCGTTATTTGAGCCGGGATATGATCCCAAAGCTTCGGGGCATCCTGCAAAAAGTAGGAGCAGGCCCCTATCAGCAATACGCCCAGGCCCTTCTGGAGCTGGCTCAACTGCCCATCAACAAAAGGATAGTGAATGATGAACGGGTGACGGATCATCATGCCATTATTCCTACGGAGACGCTTCCAAAGCTCCAGAGCCTGACGGCAGACGAAAGGAAGATATACGACCTGGTGGTCAGGCGTTTCCTGGCTGTCTTTTATCCCGCCCATGTCTACCTCCAGACTCGGATCATCACCGGTGTGGAGGGAGAGTCCTTCATCAGCAAGGGCAGGACGGTTCTTAAACAGGGCTGGAGGGTCATCTATAGGGAAGATGAAAAGCCCGAGAAGGAGGAGGAAAAGGAACTGCCTCCCCTTGAGAAGGGAGCAGTCCGGACCCTGGAGAGGACTCAGATAGAGCAGAAGCAGACCACACCCCCAAAGCCTTACAATGAGGCCACCCTCCTGTCCGCCATGGAAAATGTCGGACGCCTGGTAGAGGATGAAGAACTGAGGGGGCAAATGAAGGAAAACGGCTTGGGTACCCCCGCAACCCGGGCTGCCATTATCGAAAGGCTGCTGGAGGTAGGCTATGTGGAGCGAAAGGGAAAATCCCTGATCCCTACAGAAAAGGGGATGAAGCTCATTGAGATTGTACCTTCCGAGTTAAAAACACCTGAAATGACGGGGAAGTGGGAGAAGGGTCTGACATCCATTGCCCGGGGGAAAATGCAGGGGGATGCATTTATGGAAAGCATTGTCCGCTATGTCCGCTACATCGTGCAGCAGGCCCGGCAGGTGAACCCCGCCGTACAATTCGAAAGGGAGGAGAAAGGGAAAAGGAGAAGCCGGGGTAAAAGAGCCGGCAGGGCGCCATCCGATCTTGGCAAATGTCCTGCCTGCAAGAAGGGAAGAATTTTGGAGAATTCTAAGGCCTTTTATTGTACGGAATGGAAGAAGGGTTGTTCCTTTACCATATGGAAAAATGCATTGGAGAAGCAGGGCATTTCCATTACAGCGGAAATGGTCAGGGAGCTCCTGGCCAAAGGCAGGACGGAAAAACGGCCCTTGGGCAAAAGCGAGGGCCGGGGAAGCGATCTCTTTTCCCTTGTCCTGCAGGATGAGAGAGGACAGCTGAAGTTGGAGAGATGAGAGGAATGTCGGCTGTATGCCGGCATTTCTTGGATTTTGGCGGCAGATGAACAAAAACCGGTCATTATGGAGATAATGAAAACAACGGATGCGATCATTGCCAACGGAGAGGAATTCGATGGTCAAAAAGAACTTTGAAGTTTTCTTATACCCAATCCTGGTGGGGATCATGCTTCTTTTGGGGGGATGTGGGGATCGTACACCCCCTGCTGAGCCCGTCATATCCGGTGTGGAAAACGGGCAGGTTTACGGCACCCCTGTTGTCATCCAGGTGTCGGAGGAAAAGGGAGTTAAAATAGATTGTGAAATCGATGGCATGTCCTATATTCCGGGAACGGTCTATGGACAGGAGGGAATCCATACCCTCCATGTGGTGGCGGCCAAGAGGAATGGCCTGTCCGTGGAGAGATACCTGGTCTTTGAGATTGATACCCAACCTCCACCGGAGCCGGACATTACGGGTGTGGAAGAAGGGAAGGTATACAACCGGGGAATAGCGGTGGACTTTTACAGGGAGGAAGGGGTTTCCTATACGGCTTTGATTGATCAGGAGCTCTATATCTCCGGATCCATATATGATATGGAGGGAAGTCATACCTTGGAGGTGACCGCCCATAAGATACGAAACGGTCTGACCTCGACAAAAAGGATCCGTTTTGAGATTGATAAGGGGCGATACACCCGGGATGAAATCGACTACTTCAGGGAAATCGCCTTCGGCTCTGAATTTGAAGGGGATTTTAGCGGGCTTCGAAAATGGAATAAGGATAGAGTAGGTGTCAAGATATTTGGCGATCCTACCGAGGAAGACCGGATAACCCTGCAGGAAGTAATACGGGACATCGGCAAAATCACTTCGGGGATCCGCTTGGAGCTTGTCCAGGATGACCCCGATATATCGGTGCATTTTATTCCTCAGAGAAAATTCTACCGGTATACGGAGCGGGATATTGCTGAATCAAACTGGGGCTTGTTCTGGTATTACAGCAATGATAAGGGAGAGATCCAGGAGGCCATGCTGCTGATTTCGACGGATGAGCCCAATCAGCTGGAGCGGAACCATCTCATCCGCGAGGAGCTTACCCAGGCCCTGGGCTTGGGAAACGATTCATGGAAATATGAGAGCAGCATCTTCTATCAGGGTTGGAGTACCGTGCAGGAATATTCGGAGATTGATAAAAAACTCATTCAGATTCTGTATCATCCGGATATCCAACCCAATATGGAGAAAGAAGAAGTGGTCGCCTATCTCGAGAATAGGCTGGCCCATCAAAATGAGAGGGAACGGATCTTTCCGATCGATGAAGGAGGGGAAAGGGAAGACTTCCTGCAGTTTCGCAAAGACCTGATGGAAGCGGTGAAGAAAAGGGACCCGGTATTCCTGATAGCTCATCTGGATGAAGGGATTCGATATAAGGATTTTGATGGAGTGGGCTCGGAGGCCTTTATCCGCTATTGGGGTTTGGACACCCTTGCAGAGGAATCGCCGGTATGGGAGGAGCTGGAGAAACTATTGGTCCTAGGGGGAGTATTTAAGGCGGAGGAAAAGGAGGAGTTTATTGCCCCGTATCTAAGCGTTCGATTTCCCTATTATATGGATCCCCACCGCTATGGGGTCATCCTGGAAAAGGCCGTCAACCTCTATAAGGCTCCCAATGTTGCCTCCGAAGTTTTGGAGGTTCTGAACTATGATGTGGTATACTGGCTGTCCGAAACGCCCCAGGAGTGGTCCCTGGAATCCTCTTCGAAAAAGGACGGAGTATGGATTCCGGTAGCCACCCTGTCAGGCAAGAAGGGATATGTAAAGCAGGGGGTCCTGCGAAGGCCTTCGGATTTTCGTATTGCTTTCGTAAGGAAGGATGGTAGCTGGAAGATTGGGGATTTTAGTAAATAACGAGCGGCTGGGTTGGAGAAAAAAAGGTTTGCATTTGGTATTAGTACCTGGTATTATTAACATATACTAAAATTTGAGGAGTGGATTTCCGTGGAGAAGATTCAAATCGTTACAGATAGCACGGGATATATATCCAAAGCCTACGCCGATGAGCATCATATTCAAGTCCTCCCCCTTTCCGTTCATCTCTCCGGAGAGACAATGGAGGAGGGATATCCCGGGGAGTTCGAGGACTTCTTTCGTCGCTTAAGCAGCTCTGAAGACTTTCCCAAGACATCCCAGCCTTCCGTTGAAAGCTTTGTGGAAGTATTTGAAGAGGCCGTCCGCCAGGGCAAAGAGGTCATTGCCATTGTGATTTCATCCAAGCTAAGTGGCACCTATAACAGTGCTTCTGCAGCAGCGCGGATGGTGGATCCCGAAAAGATCCGAGTCATCGATTCGCAAACCAGTGTATCCAATTTGCGTTTTCTGGTGGAAAAGGCCCATAAGCTTGCGCAATCGGGGATGCCTTCCCAGGAGATTGCTCGTCATATTGAAGCGGCCAGGGACAGGATGGGCATTCGGCTGACAGTGGATACCCTGGAATATCTACGAAGGGGAGGGCGTCTGTCGGGAGCCCAGGCATACATCGGGAATATTCTGAACATCAAACCTGTCATCGGCTTGGTGGATGGGGCCCTGGTGTCCATCTCCAAAACCAGGGGAAAAAACAAGGCTATTGAGTTGATAATGGCAGACATCCCCCGGGAGGTGGAGCGCATCAGCATCTGTCATATTATGAATGGAGAGGAAGCCCGCTCTATTCAATCTATCCTTCAGGAGCGTTTTCCAAAAGCCGCTATTTCCATCGATGACATCGGACCTGTTATCGGATCCCATTTGGGACCCCGGGCCATTGGCATATGCTATATGTGGTAGATATAATTAAGTAAAATCCCTGCCTGATTTCAGGCCGGGGTTTTTTTTATGCTGAAAAGCTGAATCCCTCCGGGGCGCCCCTTGGTTGAACAGGCTGAAATGATCTGATATAATTTATCCATTACTGGAAGGAAATATAACCTTTCTGTACATAGAGGAGGATCCTCATGGGAAATAAGAAGATTTGTCAATTTCAAAAGGGAGAGACCATCCAGGGTTTTTACCTGATCAAGTCGGTGTCTTTAAAGACCACTGTCTCCAACAGCAGGTATGTGGATTTTACGCTTGCCGACCGGACCGGTGAGATCAATGCCAAACTTTGGGACTATAGCGGGGATAATGAACTGGAGTTCAGCGAGGGCAGCCTGATCAAGGTCAGGGGAGTCATTACGGAATGGCAAAACCAGCTTCAGTTGAAGATTGATCGGATCCGGAAACCCGTAGAAGCAGACGGTGTCCGGCCGGAGGATTTTGTACCGACCGCTCCCCATGAACCGGAGGATATGCTGGGAGAGATTATAAAGGTCATGGTTGGGATGAAAAACAGGGACCTTAGAGAGATTGTCAGCTACATCCTGAACGAAAAGAAGGAAAAGCTACTTTATTACCCGGCAGCAAAATCCAACCATCATGCCCTTCGGTCGGGACTTCTCTACCATATCACCACCATGCTGAAAGCGGCGGAGAGGATCTGGGAGATATATCCTTTCCTGGACCGGGATCTTCTGTATGCCGGTGTCATCCTCCACGACATGGCAAAACTGGATGAGATGGATGCGGATGAATTGGGCATTGTAACCGACTATACCAAGGAGGGAATGCTTCTGGGCCACATCATCCAGGGGATTAAGCTGATTGAAGAGGCGGGGCGAAGGGTAGGAGCCCAGGAGGAGAGCGTGCTGCTGCTCCAACATATGATCCTTTCCCATCACTATGAACCGGAATTTGGCAGTCCCAAGAGGCCCATGATCCCGGAGGGGGAGATGCTTCATTATCTGGATATTCTGGATGCCCGCATGTATGATATGAAAAAACATCTGGAGTCGGTCGAGAGGGGCAGCTTTTCGGAAAAGGTCTGGCTGCTCCATAACCGCAAGTTGTACCGGGCTGATTTAAAGGATGAGGAGGAGAATGGAAGCCTGTCTTCATCCCATGATGAGGGATATGCACAGAAGCTTGTTGACTGAAAGGAGTAGAACTGGGTATATATCATAATATAGTGGTGATTTTCACATAATAAGGTATATCTACTCTGTTACTCTGGAAAGGAGACGAGGCAAATGAAGGTTTTGATTTTATACTACTCTGCTTACGGACATGTCCACAGGATGGCCAAAGCGGTAGCCGAGGGCGCACGGGAAGTGGAGGGAGCAGAGGTGATCTTGCGCCGGGTTCCCGAGACTCTGCCGAAGGAGATACAGGAGCAGACGGGAATCCTCGAAGCCCAGAAGGCATTTTCGCATGTCCCCATTGTAAAGCTGGAAGAACTGGAAGAAGCGGATGCCATCATTTTCGGAACCCCCACCCGATTCGGCAACATGGCGGGCCAAATGCGTCAATTCCTGGACGGTACAGGCGGACTGTGGGCCAGGGGCGCCCTGGTAGGGAAAGTTGGAAGTGTTTTTACCAGCACCTCTACCCAGCACGGCGGTCAGGAGTCTACCATTCTGAGCTTCCAATTACCCTGCTCCATCATGGAATGATTGTTGTAGGGCTTCCCTATGCCTTTGAAGGTCAGTCGGGCATTGATGAAATCAAGGGAGGTTCACCCTATGGGGCCGGTACCATCACGGGGGATGAAGGAGAACGATATCCCAGCCAGGTGGAACTGGAAGCGGCCCGTTATCAGGGCAGGCATGTGGCTTCCATAGCCGCTAAACTGGCACGATCCTAGCTTATCCGGCGATTCGGAGCTTATCGCTACCCTTGGATATTCCTAGGACTCCTTTTCTCCGTCCAAGCAATTGGACTGGGAATTTCAAATCCATAGAAATCTGAAAAGCACTGGATCAATGTTGATCCAGTGCTTTGTATGTAACGGCTTTGTATTCGCTCAAACAATTCTTCTGTCACGGGCAGTAGCCGTTGTGCTCCCTGCCATCTGCAATTGTACCTGTTGAATCATTCGCTTGACCATATTACCTCCGATGGTACCTGCATCCCTTGCCCTTATATCTCCATTGTATCCGGGATTCAACTGGATCCCGAATTCTCCGGCGATTTCAAATTTCATATTGTCCAGGGCTTGGCGAGCCTCAGGAATCAATGTCCTGTTGCTGGGCATGCTGTATCACCTCCTTACGTCGGTACCCTTATTATGCCCTGCCAATGGAAAGAAATGATAGGAATTGTATTCCATTGCATCCGATCACGGGTTTCCGAAGAGCTGCCGATCCCCTGAAAGTTACCACTTTTTTGTTTAATCAGTACGATTTGGGATAAAAATAAGATAGGGTTTAATTAAAACTGAGATAAGGGGAAGGGTATTATGAGTGAAATGATCAACAACCGCGAATACCGGCAAAAGGTCCTGAAGAAATTGATTATGGAGCTTCACAATGGGAAGTCTGTGGAGGAAGTAAAGGAGCGCTTTGCCAAATTGATAGAGGGAGTGAGCCCATCGGAGATCTCCGAGATGGAGCAGGCCTTGATTATGGAAGGGATGCCCGTGGAGGAGGTACAGCGGCTTTGTGATGTGCATGCCGCCGTTTTCAAGGGTTCCATTGAAGAGATCCATCGGCCCCAGCGTCAGGAGGAAATACCCGGCCATCCCGTACATACCTTTAAAAGGGAGAACCGGGAGATTGAAAAGCTTATCCGGGAAGAAGTAGAACCTGCCCTGGAAGCCTTCGAGAAGGAGGACAGCAAGGAAAGTCTCCAAAGACTTCAGGAAGCCCTGGCAGCTCTCGGAGAACTGGACAAGCACTATAGCCGGAAGGAAAATCTCCTCTTCCCCTATCTGGAGAAATACGGTATTACTGCACCACCCAAGGTCATGTGGGGTGTGGATGATGAAATCCGGGCACAATGGAAGGGCGTCATGGATGCCCTGGCTGACTATAAGGGAAACTTGAAGACGCTTGCAGAAGAGATCAGGGAACTGGACCATAAGGTGCTGGAGATGGTGTTCAAGGAGGAAAACATCCTCTTTCCCATGGCTTTGGAAATCCTGACAGAGGATGAATGGTTGTCCATTATGGGGGAGAGCGATGAGATTGGCTATTGCCTCACCGAACCCCAGGGGAAATGGGTCCCCCGGCGGGAGGAAGCCTGGGAGACCGAGACAATCGCTACGAAGGATGCGACGGGGAGCATCTCCTTTCCTACGGGAAGCCTCACACCGAAGGAGATCAATGGCATCCTGAATCATCTTCCCCTTGATATCACATTTATCGATAAGGATGACGTGGTCCGGTATTTTTCTCAAGGGAAGGAACGGATATTTGTACGAACAAAGGCCGCCATCGGGAGGACGGTTCAGAACTGTCACCCTCCTGCCAGTGTGCATATTGTGGAAAAAATACTGGAGGATTTTAAGGCAGGGAAAAAGGATCATGAGGATTTTTGGATTTCCATGGGAGAACGGTATGTATTTATACGCTATTTTGCCGTCCGGGATGAAGACGGGACATATATAGGTACCATGGAGGTTACCCAGGATATCCGGCCTATTCAGGAAATACAGGGCGAAAAACGGCTCCTCTCCGAATAAAAGCAATTCGTATAAAGGAGAGCCCCGGTCATGGAAGACATGGCCGGGGTTTTTTTGGCCGGCCGCTTGACTCCAGGGGATTCCTCTGTGGTGGTCAGCCGCTCACCGTTGGCTCTGGAGTATGTCTCTGGAGCCTCCCGTTTGGCGTTGGGCGGGTCCTTACCCTAGGGTATGCCCTGGAGCATTTGGTTCGCAGTTTCCGGTTCGCAGCTTAATCCCCTATGGTATTCCTTTAGGGTCCGGCCAGCCGCCAGCCGCCGGCCGCTTACCGCTATTTGAGTATGCCTTTAGAGCCAAAATCGCTTGACACTGGACGTTTTGTAAACTCTATGGCCGACAAAGGGTAGGGGTGGACGACTCTGTCCACCCGGGCAAATGATAATCATCTCACGGATATGATTAGATATCAGATATTTTCGAACAGAGCCCTCTGCCCCTACATTGTTCCATCCTATGATTTACGCTTAAGATACGTCAACCGAAAACAGCGAACCTAAGAAATACCTATACAGCGGCTAGCGATTGGCTGCTGGCTACCAGCCTCCCCAGAGGAATACCCTAAGATAATCTCCGCCCTCCGCCAACCGAATAACGCCAAACGGGTTGCCCTGGAGGCACGCCTTAGGGGAAAATCCGCGAACTGCGAACCGCGATATTACCCTATAGGAATACCCAAGCAATAAGCGGCAAGCGGCAAGCTGCTGGCGGCCAACCAGACCTGAAAGGAATACCCTTAGGTCAAGTTGGCTTTCCAAAGCAACAGCGAAAAGGGTATAATGAGATATATAGGGTTCTGTGATAAGGCCGGACCTGTATATAGGAGAAGGAAGGGGAGAGCCTTGAGTATACGGTATATATTTGGCAGGGCAGGATCGGGCAAAAGCCACTTGGTCCTGAAGGAAATCAGTGAATGGCTGAATAGAGAAGAAAATCGGAACTTGATCCTCATCGTTCCGGAGCAGTTTACCCTTCAGGCCGAACGAAATCTAATTGAGAAGCTGCATCTCCAAGGCTTCATCAAGGTGGAAGTCCTCAGTTTCACCCGTCTGGCCTTGAAGGTGTTTGATGAGACAGGAGGTCTTACTCGGGTTCACATTAATGAACAGGGGAAGCACATGGTTCTCCGGAAGGTCCTGGATGAGGTGGCGGAGGATCTGACCGTCTTCCAGCATGCGTCCAAACAGAAAGGCTTTGTGACCCAATTCAACGAATTGATTTGTCAGTTGAAGAGATATGATATCTCTCCGGAAGACCTGGCGGAAAAGGCGTCCAGGATCCAGGACGACGTCCTTTTACCAAAGAAGCTGGCGGATATTTCTATCATATATGAGAAGTTTAACCGGTATTTACAGGAGCGGTATATCGATACGGAGGATGCCATTAACCATCTGGCAGAGAGGATGGAGGAGGCGGAATTCTTGAAGGGGGCTGTGGTATGGCTGGACGGCTTTGATAGCTTTACCCCCCAGACCTATCGCATCATTGAGAAGTTGATGGGAATGGCCCACCAGGTCAATATCACCTTGACCATGGATTACTACCGAAAAAAAAGGGATCGGGATCTGTTTCTTATCTATGAGCTGTGCTACAAAAAGCTCCATGAGATGGCAGTGGAAAAGGGGATTCCGGAGGAGACGGTTTCTCTCAGCTGGGATGCCTCCAAGGAGGGCATTCGTTCGCCTGAAATCGCCCATATCGAGAAAGAATTCTATGCCTACCCGTATCAGCCTTACGAGGGTGAAGCCAGGGATGTGGAGCTCTTTGCAGGGATGAACCTTCATAGCGAGGTGGAGAATATGGCTGCCCAGATGATGGGCCTGGCTCGGGACAGGGGCTATCGCTGGCATGATATGGCGGTGGTTTGTGCCGATCTGGAGAACTACGGCAGCCTGATTCGACGGGTATTTGATGAGTATGGCATCCCTTGTTTTCTGGACCAAAAAAGACCTGTGCTGAGCAACCCCATTGTGGAGCTTGTTTTGGCCAGCCTGGCAGCCGTCCAGGGGGGATATCGATACGAGGATGTCTTCCGCCTTTTGAAGACGGGTTTCAGCGGTTTGGAGGATGAAGAAGTAGAGGTGCTGGAAAACTACTGCCTGGAGTTTGGCATCCGAGGCGATCGATGGAAGAAGCCCTTCACCCTGGCTGAGGAAAGATATGACCTGGAGGCGGTCAACCAGAGCAGGGAAAGGCTGATGCTTCCCCTGGAGAAGCTGGAGAAAGGTCTGGGGAGGCGTCGGAGGGTGGAGCAGATGGTGAAAGCCCTCTATGATTATCTGGAAGAAATCAGGGTGCAGGAGAGGCTGGAGGCATGGATTGAGGAGTTCCGGCAAAGGGGCCTTTATGAATACGTGGATGAAAATGCGCAAATATGGAATATCCTGATGGATATCTTTGATCAAATGGTAGAAATCCTGGGGGATCAGCAGATGACCCTCAAGGAATTCAATCGGGTTTTGGAATCGGGCTTCGCCTCCCAGGAGGTAGGCATCATTCCCACCACCATTGATCAGGTGCTGGTGGGCAACATCCAGCGTTCCAAAAGCCATGATATTAAGGCTTTGTTTGTGGTGGGCTGCAATGATGGCATCCTGCCGTCCG
This sequence comes from Clostridia bacterium, assembly GCA_050952525.1. GTDB lineage: Bacteria > Bacillota > Clostridia > Christensenellales > JBMNLC01 > JBMNLC01. The sequence continues at coordinate 238,060 of JBMNLC010000013.1, forward strand.
GAAAGGAAGAGGAGGGCATCCTGGGAGAAGAAGAGCGGACAAGAATGAAGGAGGTCGATCTTTATATAGGCGGGGATCGAACCACAAGATCGGCAGAGGAGGCCTTCAGCATCTATTCTGCCTTCTGCAAGCCCACAGAATTTCTCTGGGTCAGCTATGCCCTGGCCGATCAGGAGGGACGGGCTATGCGCCCATCCATCCTGATCGACCGGTTCAAAAAACTCCTTCCTGGGATTCAGGTGAAAAGCGATATCGTGAAGGACAAGGACCGGCAGCTCCACTTGGTCGCCACTGCCGACAGCACCTTTAAATATTTGGTGGAAAATTTGCGCTGCTATGTGGATCAGAAGCCGGTAGAGCCATTCTGGTGGAATGTATATAGATGGTATCGGGAGCAGGATGAGTGGAGGGACAGAGGAGAGGCTGTATTGAAAGGTCTTTTCCATAAAAATCAAGTGGAGAACATCGGACAGGAACACGCCCGGAAACTGTATAATGCCCCTATCCGCTCCAGTGTGTCCCGTTTGGAGCAGTTCGTCAACTGCCCCTTTGCCCATTTTATTCGGTACGGGTTGAGACTCAGGGAGAGAAGGATGTTTACGGTGGAAGCTCCGGATATGGGCGAACTCTTTCATAGCTCCATAGAAAAGTTCACCCAGCGGCTCAGGCAGGAAAGGCTGGATTGGAGGGAGCTGGATCAGGGACGGTGTGAGAGAATGATAGAAGAAATCATGGAAGAGATTGTGCCCGATCACAATCACGGCGTCCTGTTGAGCACCAATCGATACCGATACCTTGTCAATCGGCTGAAGCGGATCAGTTCCAGGGCAGTATGGACCTTGACGGATCATGTGAAGCGGAGCGGATTTCAGTCTCTGGGTCATGAGGTGAGCTTTGGCCTGAAGGGTACCTATCCACCCATTCAAATTGATCTTCCCAATGGAGAAAGGGTCTATTTGGAAGGCCGGATCGACCGGGTGGACATCCTGGAAGGGGAGGATGCGGAATATGTGAAAATCATTGACTACAAATCAGGAGATGAGGACTTAAATCTCTCAGATGTATATCATGGTCTGAAGCTTCAGCTTTTGGTGTATCTATACGCCATGGTCGCCTATCGGGAGAAGAAGGGCGGGAAGCCGATGAAGCCGGCAGGGATTTTCTATTTTAAAATTGATGATCCTCTGGTGGATACCCAAGAGAAGGTAAAGGAAGCTATTGAACGAGAGATCCGTAAAAAGCTGAAGATGAAGGGCCTGGTGTTGAAGGATGCAGCGGTGGTACGGGAGATGGACCGGGAGATCGATGGCTATTCCGATATCCTCCCGGTAGGTCTGAAAAAGGATGGCAGCTTTTATGCCAATTCTTCCGCTATAGAGGAAGAGGACTTTTTTAAACTGATGGATCATGTCCAAAATCTGATCCGGGAGATCTCCATGGAAATGATCCGGGGTAATATCCGTATACAGCCTGTGAAAAACGGAAAGATCACGGCTTGTCGCTACTGCCCCTATACCCATATCTGCCAGTTCGATCGGCAGTTTCAGGACAATACATACCGGAATATTCGGAACATCAAGGGTGAAGAGATTTTCAGGCAGATTTCCGGCAAGGAAGGGGGGAAAGAGAATGCCACAGTGGACGAATGAGCAACGGCAGGCCATCGAAGCCCGGGGTTGCTACCTGCTGGTAGCCGCTGCCGCCGGCTCGGGAAAAACGGCGGTACTGGTCGAACGGATTATCCGCATTCTGATTCAGGATGGGGTGGATATTGACCGCCTTCTGGTTGTCACCTTTACAAATGCGGCTGCCGGAGAGATGCGGGAAAGGATCGGCAATGCTCTGATAAAGGCTTTGGATGAAAAGGAGGGGGATGAGGAGCATCTTCGACGGCAGATCAACCTCCTGGGGAAGGCATCCATCAGCACCATCCATGCCTTTTGCATCAGTGTCATCAGGCGCTACTTTCATGTCATCCGGATTGATCCCGACTTTCGTATCGGGGATGAAACAGAAACGGCTATCCTGAAGATGGAAGCCATGGAAGCCCTTCTGGAGGAAGAGTATGGGAAGGGAAATGAGGATTTTCTTGGTTTGGTGGAGCGCTTTGGAGGCAATTCGCAGGACACTCCCCTCCAGGAGCTGGTGCTAAGGCTATATGATTTTATCCAGAGCAAGCCTTACCCCTTTGCCTGGCTGAAAGAAAGGGTGGAGGATTTTCGATTGGAAGGAAAGGGTTTGGAAGAGACAGCCTGGTGCCGGGTTATCCTTGAGCAAATGGATATCGATCTGGAGGGAGCCCTGGGCTGTTTGGCAGAAGCCCTTGCCCTCTGCAGCCGCCCGGCCGGCCCTGCATCCTATGAAGAGGTCATCCGGGATGATATAATTCGGCTCAATGAACTGAGAACATCCTTGGAGGAGGGATGGTCCAGCTTTTATCAGGCCTTGGCCGGCATGCAGTTCAGGAGGCTTCCTCGCTGTCCCCGGGATGTCGATCCGACATTGAAGGAGGAGGCCCAGAACTTAAGGGATCAGGCCAAAACCATTATCAAGGATATTCAGGGCTATATCCTGGTTAAAAGCCTGGAGGAATATGAGGAAGAGCTGAAAGAGCTATATCCCTATATGAAGTATCTCTATGAGCTGGTGAAGGCTTTTGACGCTTTGTACAAGGAACTGAAGGCAGAAAGAGGCATAATCGATTTCAATGACCTGGAGCACTATACCCTGGATATATTGAGCAATGAAGGGATTGCGAATGAATACCGCTCCCGCTTTGAATATATCTTTGTCGATGAGTACCAGGACAGCAACATTGTCCAGGAGACCATTCTGGGCTGTATCAGGCGGGAAGACAACCTTTTTATGGTAGGGGACGTAAAGCAGAGCATTTACCGCTTCAGAATGGCGGATCCTTCCCTGTTTATGGAGAAATACGATCGCTTTCAAAGCGACCCTTCCGCCAGGGACTTGCGAATCGATTTGAATCGGAATTTCCGCAGTCGACCGGAAATTCTGGACGGTGTCAACTTCCTGTTCCGTCATATCATGTCCCCCAGCTTGGGTGAAATCAATTATGATGAGAAGGCCAGCCTTTACAAGGGGCTGGACATGGAACCGATTGAGGATCCGCGGATAGAGCTGAATCTGATTGAGAAGGGAGAGGGCTCCGAGGATATAGAGCCTGAGCTGGAGGAGCTGGATGATATTGAACTGGAAGCCTCTATTGTCGCTCAGCGGATAAAGGATCTCCTCCATAGCCGGATCTACGACAGCCGGGAGCAGAAGTACCGCCCCGTGGAATACAAGGATATCGTTGTGCTTCTGCGGAGCACCAAAAACTGGGCACCAGTCTTTTTAGAGACCTTTACAGCGGCGGGAATTCCCAGCTATGCCGATGTAAATACCGGCTATTTCGATGCCCTGGAGGTCAGTATATTCCTAAACCTTCTGAAGATCATTGATAATAAGCGTCAGGATATCCCCCTCCTCAGCGTCATGAGGTCGTCGATTGGAGGCTTCAGCCCCCAGGATTTGATCACCATTCGGCTGGCCGGCACCGCTCCTAGCTTCTATGAAGCGGTAGAGGAATATATCCTTCAGAAGGAAGACGGATTGAAGAGGCGTCTGGTTGCCTTTCTTTCCATGCTGAAGGAGTGGAAGAGGGAAGCCCGTTATCTGGATATCGATGAACTGATATGGAGGCTCATGAAGGATACGGGATACTACTATTACGTAGGGGCCATGCCAGGGGGAGTCCAGCGCCAGGCCAATCTGCGGATTTTATTGGACCGGGCCAGGCAGTTTCAAAAGACTTCGATGAAAGGCCTGTTCAATTTTATACGCTTTATCGACAAGCTCCAGAGCAGCAGCGGCGATATGGGAACAGCCAGAACCCTGGGGGAGAACGACAATGTGGTACGGATTATGAGTATCCACAAAAGCAAGGGACTGGAGTTCCCAGTGGTTATCGTAGCGGGCTTGGGCAAGAATTTTAATTTAACGGATACCAATGCACAGATCCTTTTTCATAAGGATTTGGGCATTGGTCCCAAATATGTAAACCCGGATACCCGGCAGATTGGGGACACCCTTCCCCAGATGGCCATGAAGCAAAGGATCCGGATGGAAAACCTTTCGGAGGAGATGCGTATTCTGTACGTGGCCCTCACCCGGCCGAAGGACAAACTGATCCTTATGGGGGCTGTCCGGGATCTTCCCCGTGCTTTGATGAAATGGGCGGGTCAGCTGAATGCCTATTCCTTGTCCAGGGGACGCAGCTATCTGGATTGGATCTGCCCTGTCCTTCTACGACACCCTGACGGAGAAAAGCTACGGGAGCTCGTGGATGGAGCTGTGGATATGGATCGATGGGAGGACCCTTCCCAATGGATTATTCATATCCATAACCGGAGCCGTCTGTCCCTGGAGGCCAGGGCCAGAGCGGTGGACAGGGAGAAGGTCATGGAATTCTTAGAGGCGCAGCCCCTGGAGATTGCCGATGAGATCGCGCCCATTATAGAAGAGCGGTTTCAGTGGAGCTACCCCCATGAGGCTGCTACCAGGATTCCATCCAAGCTGTCGGTTACGGAAATTAAAAGGATCAGCAGTGGGAATACAGCCGCCATGGGGATGGATATACCTGCCCTCATCGAAAAGCCTAAATTCCTGACGGGCAGACAGGATCTGACAGCCATGGAGCGAGGTAGCATCATTCACTTTGTCATGCAGCATCTGGACATCAGACGGGTGGACAGTCCCCAGGCTATAAAAGAACAGGTAGAGGAGATGGTCGTACGGGAACAGCTGAGGGAAGAGGATGCAAGGGTGGTGGATATTCAAGCCCTTTATCGCTTTTTCACCAGCTCTATCGGACAGCGCATTGTACAGGCAGGTCGGGTATACCGGGAGGTCCCCTTCAATCTGGTGAAAAAAGCCTGCGATGTCATCCCCGGTTTGGAGGACTGTCAGGAGGACCTGCTCATCCAGGGAGTGATCGACTGCTACTTCGAAGAGGGCAGCGACCTGGTCCTGGTGGATTATAAAACGGACTATGTAGCGGAGGGGGGACGGGATGAGGTGGTTGAAAGGTACCGTCTGCAGATAGAGCTGTATGGAGAAGCCCTGGAGCGGATCCTCAACAGAAGGGTAAAGGAAAAGGTATTGTACCTCTTCCACCTGAATGAAGGGATCAGGCTATAGTCCTTCCTTATGGCGATGAAAAGTGTTTTCCCCGAAGGGTATCATATAGTACGGAGGAGATAATTTGAATGATTTGAAGCAAAGCAACAAGACCTATTTTTATTTCATTATGCTCTATGCCTTTACCTATATGGGCAATGCCATCTACTTTACTTACATGCCTGTGTATCTCAACCAAATCGGTTTTGCTCAGACAGCCATAGGAACCCTTCTGTCCCTGGGACCCTTTGTCTCCATCATCGCCCAGCCCGTATGGGGAATGGCGGGGGATCGTGCGAAGTCTAAGCTAAGCATCCTGAAAATTTTATTGCTGGGCAGCGGCATAGCCGTCCTTTTTTACCCTGCTTCGACAGCCTTTGCCTATCTGTTTCTACTGATGGCTTTGTTCGCCTTTTTTCAGATGCCCATTAACTCCATGTGCGACGCCGTCACCCTGGAATACCTGGAGAAGACCCGGTGGAAATTCGGGCCCATCCGTATGGCGGGCACCATGGGCTTTGCCGTGATGGCAGTAGCGGCAGGAGCTGTGGCTGAACTGAATATTCTGGGCATCTTCCTCTTGTACAGCTTGATTGCCGGAATCGCTTTTCTGGTGACTTTCCGACTGCCCTCTGTCCGGGGACACCAATCGGGGAGGGAGAAAGTTCCTCTTTGGCAGCTTTTCAGGAACGGTCCCTTAATGATAATGATGTCCTTTAACCTGATTATTCAGATCACCATTGGCTTTTACTATTCCTTTTTTTCCATTTACTATCGTCAAATGGGCGCCGACCATTCCCTCATCGGTTGGGCTATGTTTATATCCGCTGCCAGCGAGCTTCCCTTCCTATTTCTGGCCGACAGGATTATCAAGAGGGTGAAGATTCCCTATATCTTCATTGCTTCATCGGCGGCGGCAGCCCTCCGGTGGTTTTTGATGTACCGGGTGCAACATCCCTATTGGGTCCTGCCCATCCAAACCCTTCATGGTCTGATCTTCATCGTCCTTGTCTTCACCCTGGCGACCTACATCAACCGGGAGGTGCCCAAAGAGCTGAAGGCTTCCGGCCAAACCTTGAACGGATTGGTGACCCTGGGCCTTGCCCGCATCATTGGAAGCCTTCTGGGAGGAGCCCTCAGCGAAAGGATAGGCATCCGACAAGTGTTCCTGTGGAATGCCCTGTTGGTGCTTTTGACCATGCTGATCTATGGCGGCTTTTTCATATGGCAGGAACGGAAACGTAAAAAAGAAAGGGCGTAGAAAAAAAGCAGTCAATATCCACAAAATAAAAAAACGGCATAGTCGTTACTTTTCGACTATGCCGTTTTTATCAGGGATTGTAAAATCCTACATGATCCTCCCAAAGGGGGACGTTATTTCTTGAAATATTCCATAATGCCTTGATAAATGGCGGCAGCCACATCCTCCCGGATCTGCTCCTTCAGCAGAAGGTTCAGATCCGATGGATTGCTCATATAGGCTACCTCTACCAGGGCGCTCACCAGGTTGTTTTCCCGCAGGATGCCGTAATCCTTGGACTGGGGTTTGGGATTCTTAGCGAAAGGCGTGCCGGCATTTAGGCTGTCCAGCAGCGTGGATGCCAGACGTTTCCGTTTGCTGCCCGGGTACCCTGTATAGTAGTTCTTATAGTAGTAGGTGCCCCAACCAGGCGGATCATTATAATCCAGGTAATATACCTGAGGCCCTGAAGGAATAGGTGACTCTGTTCCGTTGCAGTGAATGGAGATGAACAGGATATCGTCCTGATATCCGTTCTTCGTCAGCTCGAAGACCTCCTTCAGCTTCGGATTGGCAAGATTACCGGAAGCAAAGGTATATATGCCTTGGCGACTGTTCAGGGTCCGATTGTCCATATAGGGCTTGAACTGGGCAATCTTGTCCTTCACATCCGCTATGGCTGCCGTGAGCTGAGACATGGCCGTGGATTTCTGGGCAATGGTATTGTTTAAGCCCGCGATCTCTCCTGCGATTTGGATCACCTTATCCAGGTTATCCAAAGCCTTTTTCACATTGTTCTTTTCAGCTTCGGCTTGATCCATCGCTTCCTTGGCGCTATTCATGGCCCCCTCAGCGACGGATAAGGCTTCTTCGGCATCATTCAGCTGTCCTTCGAGTTCGCTGATCTTTGCCTCCAATTGGGTAGAGTCAGCGCCGTATTCGGCTACTTTATTATCCAGTTCTGCCTGGGCAGCCTCCAGCTCTTCCGGATCTGCATGATTATCCTGCAGTTCCCTGAGAATCTCTTCCAGGCCCCGCAGCTCGTCCAGCTGTCCTTGATAAGTTGTCAGCTGATCTTCCAAAGCCTTGAATTGATCATTCAAGGAGTCATATTCGGCTTTGGCTTGATCGTATGCGTCTTTGGCCACCTTATCATTCTGGACGGCCTGGTCGTGGGCAGCCGTAAAGGCTGTTTTTTGCTGCTGGAGTTTTTGGCTTAAGCCGGCTTCATTCCAGTCAAGCACCTGGGGCCATCCCTCCGGCAAGCGTGACAGAATGGCCTTGTAAGCAGCCTGGCCCTGGCTGTTCTTATTGGCCTTAGAAGCCTCTATATCGGCTATTTCATTGGATACGGCCTCTTTTTCTTTGTTTAACCGGTCCAGTTCCAGGTTCAGCACATATGTATTGACAAAGGCAGAACGATGGAATAAGGATACCGTCACGTCTTTGCTCCGGGTCAGCAGAACATTGGCGCCTGCTTCCTTCAGAACGCGAGCCAGTCGTTTGGTCATATCCAGATTCAGGTCCCTTTCAACGATCCCCTGATGGACGGCGCCCGTTTCGGAACCGCCGTGACCGGCGTCCAGGATGATGGTTTTTCCCTTCAGAGAGTTGGGAATCCCTTTTGCCTTCACCAAGGGTTTATCAGGATCTTCCTCCTTGGGTGGAGCCGAGCCAGGGAAAAGCTTGGCCAGGGTTTTGGGACCCACTATACCGTCTGCAGTGAGCTTATTGGCCTTTTGGAAAGCCTTGACGGCTGCCAACGTAGCATTGCCAAAGATACCATCAACTTTGCCGCAGGAATAACCCAACTTGTTCAGCTGACTTTGCAGGGTCTTCACATCGTCGCCCCTGCTGCCTAAACGTAGAGTCCTTGTGATCGGTACGGCAGGCTCCTCCGGCGTGGAAGGCTTCTTGGGCTCTTCCGGTTTTTTAGGCTCTTCCTGTTTGGGTGGTGTAGTGGGTTTGGAATCCGAGGCCGGGAAAAGCTTGGCCAGGGTTTTAGGACCCACGATACCGTCCACGGCGAGCTTGTTGGCCTTCTGGAAGGCCTTGACGGCACTCAGCGTAGCGTTGCCAAAGATACCATCAACCTTGCCGCAGGAATAGCCCAGCTTGTTCAGCTGACTTTGCAGGGTCTTCACATCGTCGCCCCTGCTGCCCTTCCTCAAGGTCCTTTTTATAGGAGAGGATGCAGAGCTTTTGTTGGATGATCCGCTGCCGCTGGATGATCCCTTTTGGCTTCCGTATAGGGCACCCAAGGTCTTTGGACCCGCAATGCCGTCGACAACAAGGCCTTTTGCCTTTTGAAAGGACTTTACGGCATTCCGGGTGGCACTGCCGAAAATGCCGTCAGCAGCTCCCTTTAAATAGCCCAGCTGGATGAGCTTCTGCTGCATGGTCTTTACGGCCGTACCCCGGCTTCCGTATTTCAGCAATTCCGCTGCGGATGCCCTTCCGGTCCATGTTGCCATGAACAGTATACAAATCAGTGCAGAGAACAGTATACGTTTCCTCATCATTGTTCACCCCCTTTCAAGAAATGTTACAATTCATAGGCAGATCGTAATATAATTGTAATATTTCTTTTCATTATAAACATAATTCGACAAAAATGGCAACCCTACCTCATGTAAATAGGAAAACATGCCTATTTTATATAAGGATTATGGAAGATGGGCTATTGAGGGGGGGTAAAGCCATCCTCCATATATACCTCGTAGTTTCTGTAAAAGTTTTCACAATCCTTCTTTTTTGGAAAAGAGGACTATATCCATCTATACAGGATAGGATATAATAAAATAAAGAAGTTTGACAGACGGTAGGATGCAGAGCCCCTTGTTTCGCCGGAGGATTGCCGCCAGTCCTCCGTAACGGCGGCAGGGGCAATGATGAAAGGGGGTCATGAAATGGAGAGAATCGATCTGAATGATGGTTGGCAGGTCACCTACGGAGAGCTCCATTGGGGAGGGGAGATGGTACCCGCCATCCTGGAGAAAGAGGAGGCCTGGCTTCCTGCCCGTTTGCCCTGCGATATCCATATGCCTTTGATAGAGGCAGGGATCATCAAAGATCCGGTGGTAGGGGATTATTCCCTGGAGTGCGAATGGACGGAACATAAATCCTGGTGGTTTAAAAGGGTTTTCTATGCAGATGAAAAGCTGCTGGAAGGGGATGTTTTGGAGCTTACCCTGGAATCCTTGGATGCAGAGGGGGATGTATACCTGAACGGCTTCCATCTGGGCCATCAGAGAAGCGCCTTCTATCCCTTCAGGAGGGATGTGAAGACTTACATAAAACCCGGTGAAAATGTTCTTCTTGTGCGGGTCACTTCCGGTTTGGAGCATTACAGCCAGCAGGATATCTCTCCCCTGGCCAATACGGTGAGCCTGGAGAGAAAGGATAATCGCAGCGACAGACTGCGCATTATGGTTCGGAAGCCCCAATACGTGTATGGCTGGGACTGGGGGCCCCGGGTGGCCAGCTGCGGGATCATGAAGGGTGTATATTTGCAATCCTACAGGAAGGTAGCGTTGAGAGGGGTTCATGCAGTGACCCGGTGGGTTGAAGAGGATGCCCTGTTGGATGTTGAAGTGGAAGTGGAAAACCTCCATCCCTTTGCCACTCGCGAGGGTGTCATTAAAGTGGATATTGACTTCAGGGGAGAGAAAGTCGTCCATGCTGAAAAGGAAGCCCTGCTCCTGTCGGGACGGAATTATATTCAACTGGAGGCCTTGGTGGAGAAGGCAAGACTGTGGTGGCCCAACGGAATGGGGGATCAAGCCCTGTATACCGTCCGGGTGTCGGTTGAAGCAGAGGGAGCAGAAGACCGGTATCCCGCCTTTCGGTATGGCATTCGGACCCTGAAGCTGGATCTCAGCAAAACAAAACCCGGAGAGCGCCTTTTTGCCTTCGAAATCAACGGCGTGAGGGCCTTTGCCAAGGGGGGGAATTGGATCCCCGCCGATTCCATCTATGCCAGGGTGACGGACGAAAAATATGATCAGCTCCTTTCCGAAGCCAGAGAAGCCCATTTTAACATGCTCCGCATCTGGGGCGGCGGCATCTATGAGGGGGACGTGTTCTATGACAAGTGTGACGAATACGGGATCATGATCTGGCATGATTTTATGTTCGCCTGTGCCCAGTATCCCGATCACCTGGCATGGTTCCGAAGGGAAGTGGAGAGGGAGATGGATTACCAGACCCGGAGACTGCGGAATCACCCCTCCCTGGTATTATGGTGTGGCAACAACGAAAACCATTGGGGCTTTGATGAGTGGTGGACGGGAGAGAGACAGACGGATTTCCTTGGAGGGGCCATCTGTTACAATCAAATCGCCCCCTCCGTCATACGCCGAAACTGTCCCAACATCCCCTACTGGAACAGCTCCCCCTATGGAGGAGAGCATCCCAACGGCAATGAGCTGGGCGATCGTCATCATTGGGGGGACTGCACCATGAACCCGGATATGGAGAAGCGGATTACCCCCGAGGAATATGACAAGGTCCGGTCCAAATTTATCTCGGAATACGGCTATATCGGTCCCTGCAGGAAATCATCCATTATCGCATACCATGGGGATGCCCCTGTGGACCGGAAGGGGAAGATATGGGATATGCATACCAACACCTTTGAGAAGGCCACCGTTCCGGCAGGTATTGCCAAGCATTATACCGATCCCGAGGCATTGGATCTGGATGAATACCTCCTCTATGGGGGCCTGTGCCAGGGCCTGATGCTGGGTTATTCCCTGGAGGCCATCCGGTTCAAGGAGGATTGCTACGGCAGCCTCTTCTGGATGTACAATGACTGCTGGGGCGAGGTAGGCTGGACCATTATCGACTATTATCTGAAAAGAAAGCCCTCCTACTATTTCGTGAAAAGGGCCTTTGCCCCTTTGAAACTGATTCTCCGAGAGGAGCATGGACGCGTCAGGGTTATGGGGATCAATGATAGTTTCCAAGGCGTGACCTTCCGGGCTGAATACGGCTACACCTCCTTTGACGGCAGCCTTCGGGATGTACGGGACGGGGAGTTTTACCTGGCCCCCTACTCCAGGAAGGCGATCCTGGAGTTCACCAAAGGAGACCATGATTTCCGAAGGGGATTGTGCTTTATAAAACCGGAAGCCGGGAAGGGATTGCTGCCTGCTGTGTTGCGGCCCGGGATTTTCCGGAAGCTGATTCTGCCCAAAACGCAGCTTCATATTACAGATTTTAAGTGTGACGAACATACCGCCAGCTTTGCGGTAAGGAGTGACCGTTATGCCCATGCCGTCCATTTCGGGCTGGATGATCATCTGAGGCTCTCGGATGAGTATTTTGACCTGCTTCCCGGTGAAGCACGAGAGGTCAGGGTGTGGGGCATAGCGGAGGGATTTTCCCAGGAAGATCTCAAACCAAGCTATGTATGGCTGCCTCCTGTTGACATGGATGGCGAAATGTGATTAAATAGCATTGGCGAAAAAGTGAATCGTCGGCAGAGAAGAGAGAGCCGTATAAAGTGCAAATCCCAGGGATTTGTCTTTATGCGGCTTTTTTAGTTGATTCACTGCCCCAATACCTTTATCATTAAATACCTCTATCATTAGATTCATGGGAACATGGTATGATAATGATAAGAGGATACATGCAAAGACTTTATAATGAAGATATGGAGTGATCAAGATGACGAAACTCGAGTTTGAAAGTCTGGACGACCTGACCAATATGGAGATGGAATGCATCTGTGGCGAAGTGCACCGGGTAGGGATACGAAGAATCCTCATCGAGGAAAAAGCCCTCTACCAGGTGTTTTCAATCATCCGGGACCTGGATTTGCTGGGGAAAGCCCTCTTAGTAGCGGATCGAAACACATATGCTGCCGCCGGCAGGGAATTGGAGGAGGAATTGATCCGACATGGACTGGAGATCAAATCCTGTATCCTGCTGGACGACGGGCAGGAACTTCATGCGGATGAAAAGGCTTTGGGAAGCGTTCTGGTTCATCTGGAAGAGGATACAAGGCTCCTCATTGCCGTTGGCTCCGGTACCCTCAATGATATTGTCCGTTATATGAGCTATCGGATGGGCATTCCCTATATCGTTGTGGCCACGGCACCCTCGATGGATGGATATGCCTCCACCGTATCCCCCCTGGTGGTGAATGGCTTCAAGAAGACCTTTTCCGCTACCTATCCCGTGGCGATTGTGGGGGATGTGGATATCCTTCGCCAAGCGCCTATGGAGACCATCCAGGCGGGCTTGGGGGATGTACTGGGGAAAATGACGTCCCTGTCCGACTGGCTGCTGGGATACAGGGTTAATGGGGAATACTACTGTCCCCTGATTGTGGGTACCATGCAGCGGGCTGCGGAGAAGTGCATTCAAAACGTGGAAGGTCTCTCCCGGAGGGAAGGACGGGCGATAAAGGAGTTGATGGAGGGCTTGATCCTGGCCGGGATAACCATGCAGATGGCGGGTAATTCGCGGCCGGCTTCGGGATCGGAACATCATCTGTCCCACTACTGGGAGATGCAGCACCTCATGGAGAAGCGAAGAACACCCCTCCACGGTATCAAGGTGGGAGTAGCTACCCTGCTGATTCATAAAATGTATGACAGGATCCTCAAGATGGAGGCCCACCGGCTTCATGCTGCAGAAAAGACCCCTGAAGACATAGAAGAATGGAAGAGGGATATCAAACGCTGTTTCGGTCCCCTGGCTGATGAAGTCTTCCGGCAGAAGGAAGCCACCCATATTCCCCATGGGGAATTGGAGGAGAAAATACGCCGATTGGCGACCGTCTGGCCCCAGGTAAAAGAGGAAATAAAAGAACTTCTTTCCCTGGTGGCAAATGTCAGGGAGCTGTTGCAGAAGATAGGGGCTCCTTCTACACCGGCAGAGCTGGGAGTTTCCCTTGACCGGCTCTATGATGCGCTGCGCTATGCCAAGGAGGTACGAGACCGTTATACCGTCCTGCAACTGGCTGATCAGTTGGGGGTTTTGGATTCTATAGCAAAGGAGATTGTCAATGAATAGAAAAACCGATATGAACCAGAAAAACATGGAAATGCTCAAAAAGATTCGGTGCTTCCTGCTGGATATGGATGGGACCTTCTATCTGGGCAATCGTCTGATTGAGGGCTCCCTGGATTTTATCGCCAAGCTTCGAGAGGAAGGAAAGGAATTTCTCTTCCTGACCAACAATTCATCTCGAAATGGCGCCCATTATGTGGAAAAGCTGAAGGGAATGGGATGTATGGTGGAGGAAAACCGTGTGTTTACTTCCGGCCAGGCCACCGCCCTGTACCTGAACCGAACGGCTCCTGGGCAGCGGGTATTTCTCCTGGGGAACGATTACCTTGCCGCCGAGTTCCGGGAGTATGGCATCCAACTGGTGGAGGAGGCCCCGGAGCAAGTGGTGGTGGGCTTTGATACCACTCTGACCTATGACAAAATGACCAAAGTATGTGATTTTGTCCGGGAGGGCCTGCCCTTTATCGCTACCCACCCCGATTTAAACTGTCCCACCGAGACGGGATTCATACCCGACTGCGGGGCCATCCTCAGCTTTATCAAGGCCTCCACCAACCGGGATCCGGATATCATCGTTGGAAAACCCCATGGAGAAATTGTAAGGGGGATCCTGGAGCGGACAGGGATGAAAAAGGAAGAGCTGGCCATGGTGGGCGACCGCCTGTATACCGACATTGCCACCGGGGTAAACCACGGAATCCTGTCCATCCTGGTGCTGACCGGGGAGACGAAGCTGGAGGATCTGAAAGCATCGCCGGTGCAGCCCGATATGGTCTTTGACAGCCTGAAGGATATCGGGGAGGTCCTGGGCTGAAGGGCTGCACCGTTTAGACGCGTATTTTTACTCTTGGGATATCCCCAGGATCATAAGTGAATTGGGTTCCAGAGTGATTTTTGGTTGATGGGGAGCAGCCTCTTTTTCTCCGGTAAAGGGATCGATCCACCACCTTTTGCCCTGGGGAACCAGTTCCAGGCTGAAGGATACCGGATCCTCTCCCTCGTTGGAAAGGATGTAATAGTGCTCCCCTTCCTTGATATTATGGCGATAGCGGATGTACGGATGATGGGGATGGAGCCTCAGATCCTTGGGGATAAGCTTGCGAATGGCCTGTACCAGCCCATTGGCATCCTGAAAAACAGGCGCATCTTCCAGGTAAGGAATGGATGGGGCCTTTTGCCATAGGAGGAGGCGGCCGGATTTTGCCAGTTTTTTCAGGGCTTTCAGGGCATGATTCGGCAGCTGCTCCAATCCGTCCAGGATCAGCAGTTTATAATCCATACCAGCGATATGGATGCCCTCTTCGTCCACCTGGGCATCCTCCCAAAGGTGCCGGACCTCCAGATAGTTGAAGTCGATTTGGTTCCGGAAGAGGATCTTGGCGGCCTCCCAGGGAAGATAGTTGGCCAGCCCCAGGATAGCCACATGACAGATATGGCGGCATTGGCTATTCAGCCAGCTCATCCTGCGGCAGTAATCGGCGAAGGCCTTGTATTCCTGCCACCAGGGGGAGTGGGGTCCCACATCCGGTGGACGTTCATCCACCCGACAGCCCCGGATGGAATAGAAAAAGGCATGGGGATAGAGGAGATTGACACCGCGGACAAAGCACCAGTCGGTCAATCCCTTCATTTCCTCCCAGGTAAATCCATGGCCGTAGGCGCCAAAGCACTCATTGCTGTTCCGTTCCCGCTTCAAGTGGATCATGGCAGAAGAGGAGCATTTCCCCTGGGTGGACTCTTCTCCCTCCAGGGCACTGGGGTGGCGGGGAAGGACCCAGCGCCATACCAGATCCTGGCCGGGAATATGAAAATACCGTTCAAAGCCTATATCATCCGCTCCGCCGGGATGACCGGTCAGACAGATGCCGTGACGGTTGCACCATTCGTGGATGGGACGATAATAGCTTTCCTCCAGGCGTTTGGAAAGGCCCAGATGATAATCCCTGCGATAGCGGGCGGCATCCGGTTCATCGTCATACCAGAGGGCAGGAAGATGGGGTGTGAAATCATAGCCCAGGTACTCATTTACATAGTCGAGGATTCCTGTGGTACCGGGCATGACATCCTTCTCCCGACACCTTCCCAGCATGCCGGGTTCATCGGTGAAGATGGCCAGAATGGTATTGCCGAAATACTCTCCAAAGGCAGCGGCATATTTATCATAGACCAGGCGGATAAAGCTGGCGGTGGCTTCCGGATTCAGGATATCGGCGGCAGGGGGCTCATCCTCGGCAGGCCCTTCTCCTATATAGTGGAGGCCCCGGATATAGGAATCCACAGGCCGGTCGATGACGGCGATTTTTCCCCCCTGATGGCGCTCCATCACAGCCACCAGGTTTGCATCGGGTGGAAGCTGGGGCAGTTCATCATCCTGTAATTCAATTCGGGCCAGGCAGCGGCACTTGTAGGCGGGATTCTCCGCTACCACCTGACCGGAGGAGGAACCAGAGGGATACACGCCTTCATCGTACAGGACCACCAGCATCTTTCGCCGATGGGCTTCCTCGATGGCAATTCTCATGAAATAAAGCATACGATCGGACATCCAACCGATATCGCGGGGCAGGCCTACCCTGGGATGGATGATGAAACCATATACGCCGTGGGCTTCAAAATCGGCGATCTGCCTTTTGATCTCTTCCTCTTTCAGGTCGTCGTTCCAAAACCAAAAAGGGATCAGGGTATAGCTGCGATCCGGGTTCATAAAGGCATGGAAGCTTTTCATAGGATCATTCTCCTTGCCGTTTTTATTTGCTGTGCTTATATTCGCCATGCTTTGGAAAAATACCTGCCGGAATCATGATACAGCGGTTTTTAGCTTGATTTTTTTTACAGAATTGAATATACTAAACCTAGTACATATAAATCTGAAAGAAAGGAAAAGGTTTGGAGGGCATGAGGAACTTCTAATCCAATCAGCAGAACTGAATGGGATTAGATGCAGCTTCCCCGGTGAGGGAGGATGATTCCTTATTGTCATTTATACCTTTTCTTTTTAACTCGCATGACAAACCATGGGAAGATTTGCGTCTATCCATGGTTTTTTTGTTATTTTACGGCCGGCTGGCGGAACCTTATAGGAATACCCCAGGGTAAGGAATAGCGACAAACGAAATGGAGTGATATACATGATTCATATACAGGTTGACCATATCTGGAAATCCTTTGGAGAACGGGTGGTTCTTCAGGATATCAGCTTTCAAATCAATGAAGGGGAAAGGGTAGGGCTGGTAGGCCGAAACGGAGAAGGGAAAACCACCCTGTTTCGGATCCTTCTGGGGGAAGAGGAAGCAGACCGGGGAAGCTGGTATATACAAAGTCCCTGGGGATATCTGGCTCAAATCGCCCAGGATTATGCAGGGACTGTTCAGGAGTATTTTCAAGAAATGGGGGCTTTGGATTATCAGATAAAACGAGCCATGGGAAGGGTGGGCCTTGATGAAGCTTTTCTTTCCGCCCATATGCGGAATGTAAGCGGAGGAGAAAGGACCCGGGTGCGGCTGGCAAGAGTACTGCTTTCGGATCCGTCGGTTTTGCTGCTGGATGAGCCCACCAATCATCTGGATATTCAGGCCCTTCAATGGCTGGAGGATTTCATCAAGAGGTTTTCCGGAACGGTTTTGGTTATTTCCCATGACCGGTATTTTCTGGACCGGGTGGTAGGGAGGATACTGGAGCTGGAGCAGGGCCAATTAAGGGAATATACAGGAAACTACAGCGAATATGCCCGCCGAAAGAAGGAACTGCTGGAAAAGCAGTATCGGGAATATGAGGAGTATATGAATGAAAAACGGAGACTGGAAGATGCCGTCCGTAAGCGAATGCAAAAGGGCCAGTCCATGGAGAGGGTAAGAAGGCCACGGGACAGCTTTCAGGCCCGGAACAGCAGTGACTTCTATAAAGCCAAAGCCAGGAAGGTTTCCCAGAATGCCAAGGCCCTTGAGAAGAGATTGGAGAAGCTGGAAAAGAAGGAGAAGCCCAGGGAGTCTCGAAATATCCATTTGAATTTGGAGGCGGACAATTCAAACATATCCAGGATATTGGCAGAAGGAGCTGGTTTGGAAAAGGGGTATGGCAGCCGAAAGCTTTTCAGCGGAGCCAATTTTCAGATTCGAAGGGGCAGCCGTATTGCCCTGTTGGGAGATAACGGGGTGGGCAAGACTACCTTGATCCGGATTCTGTTGGGACAGGAAAAGGCGGATAAGGGTAGCCTGCGAATCGCCCCCTCCGTTCGCATCGGATACCTGGACCAGGAGCTGAATCAGCTCCGGGAGGAGCGCACTGTTTTGGAGGAGGCAGCCGGGGAAGGGAGCGGAAGCCAGGAGGAAATCAGGACTTTGTTGGGTTGTCTTCTTTTCAGAAAGGATGATGTGTATAAGCCCATTGGCGTCCTCAGCATGGGAGAACGGGTGAGGCTTAGCCTGGCCCGATTGATCCTGGCCGGATGCAATCTGCTGGTCATGGATGAGCCGACCAATCATTTGGACCTGCCGTCCAGGGAGGCGGTAGAGGAAGCCCTTTTGCAATATAACGGGACCCTTCTGTTCGTTTCCCACGACCGCTATTTCCTGGAACGGATGGCTACGGAAACCTGGGTGATCGAAGAAGGAAGGCTCCGTTGCCTGCCCTATAGCTATACGGAGTTTATCCGGCATCAGACAAAAGCTAAGCAGCAGAAAAAGGAGGAAGACCTCCTTGTGCTGGAAACACGCCTGTCCAGGCTTTCAGCAGAACTGGACAGCTGCACGGACGAGGAGGAGAGGGCAAAGCTGAATCGGGAATTTGTGGAGTTGGCTCGGGAGATAAACAGAAGAAAGGGGGCTTTGGCCCCTTAGAAGGTTTTTTCCATCCCTTTCTTTTTATTGCAATTCCAGGCCCTTTTGGATATACTATTTTGTGACCGTTCAGGGTCCGTGTCCCTGCTACGGATGAAGGGTATACCGAAATGATACAAAGGAAGGATATGAAAAGAATCCTATGGTAGAAAAACAGTCCACCGCCAAAGGCTTTACAATTTTAGGGGCTGCCGGCATCATCAACAAGGTTTTAGCGGTTCTTTATGTGCCCATTCTGACCCTGTTAATCGGGGACACGGGCAACGGGATTTATAATGCAGGCTATAATATATACCTCCTGGTATTTGTCATTACCAATATGGGGATTCCCGTTGCCATATCCAAGCTGGTTTCGGAGCAGGTAGCCCTGGGCAATTACGAGGACTCCCACCGGACTCTGAAGATTTCGGCCTTCATGATGGTGATCATAGGACTGGTCATGACCGTTCTGACGGCCGTATTCGCCGACTGGCTGTCCCATCAGGTGGGAAGGCCGGAGGCCTATTTGACCATCCTGGCTCTGTCCCCCACCATGTTTTTCACGGCTGTCTCCAGCACCTTTCGGGGATATTTTCAGGGGCGCTCCAATATGACCCCTACGGGGATGTCCCAGGTGATCGAACAGCTCATCAATTCGGTTTTTACCATCCTCTTCGCCTGGATGATGCTGCAGTACGGTCTCCATTATGCAGCGTCTCATGGCATCGTGGATGGAGAAATGGTTCAGCTTACTTCCCTAAAATTCGCCGCTGCCGGTGCAACAGTGGGGACATCGGTGGGGGCTTTGGGAAGTGCTCTGTATTTGGTGATTGTATATCTGAGAAACAAGAGAAGCATCCTTTGGGAGATTGGGGAAGAAAAAAAACGAAAGAAGGGCTCCAGGAGAGAATACCGGGTAGCCGGGCGAGAAATTGCCCTTCAAATTGTTCGTTATGCCCTTCCCATCACCATGGGATCTGCAGCGGTATATACCGCCAACCTGATCGATCTCAAGTTTACCAATGAACGGCTGATGGCGGCCGGCTTCAGCTCCCTGGAAGCTGCTTCTCTGTACGGCATTTTGACTACTCAATACCAGAAAATCATCAATATTCCCCTGTCCCTGGCTTCCGCCCTTTCGGCGGCCATTATTCCCGGTATATCCGCTGCAGCGGCAAAGGGCGACCGAGAACTTCTGGGAGAACGAATCAATAACAGTTTCCGGGCCATCTTTATGATCACCGTTCCTGCCGCAGTAGGCCTTGCTGTATTGGCCAGACCCATCATCGCCTTTCTCTTTCCCCGCAATATCCATGGGGACGATCTGATGATGATAGGCTCCGGTGTATTGATCCTGATCGCCGTGGTGAACATCCAGACGGCTATCCTGCAGGGGATGGGTAAGACCCATATTCCTACCCTTCATATGGTTGGGGCTCTGGCGGTGAAAATTATTGTGAACTATATCCTGATTGGCATTCCCGCCATCAATGTGAAGGGAGCGGTGTTCGGCAGTCTGGCCTGCTATAGCCTGGCATGTGGGCTGAATGCCCTAAAAATCCGCAGGCTCACCCGGATATCCATCAATTACAGACGGGTTTTCAACCGCCCTCTGTTGAGTTCCTTTTTGATGGGTGCAGCTGTTCTGCCTGTTTATCAGGTCTTGTCCCGATTGCTGGCTCTCTTCGTTCCGTCCTATATGATTGTAAACGGTGTAGCCGTTATCCTTTCCGTCATCCTGGGGGGATTCCTCTATTTCATGCTGATGTATCGGTTCAGGGGGATTACCTACGAGGATCTGACTCGCCTGCCCGGATTTGGAAGGGCGAAAGCCCTTGCTGCAAAGATAGCTCCGGGAAGATGGTTCCTTCGATATATCGATGCCCCCATTCCGTACAATGAAAAGGATGATTAGAGATAGCTGGACTGGTGCTGGAACACATCCAGCATGGCCAGGACATTCTCTGCAGGTACATCTCCCGGTATATCATGGGTCGGGGCTGCAATATATCCGCCGTTTTTACCTAAGGTTTTCATGATCTGAACGGTCTCTTTCTTCACTTCTTCCGGCGTTGCAAAAGGAAGGAGTCTTTGGGTGCTGATACCTCCCCAGAAGGAAAGATGCTTGCCGTATTCCCTCTTGATGGCGGCGATATCGTAGATTTCCGGTTGAAAGGTTTGATAGACATCCAGGCCAATATCAATCAAATCCGGAAAAATCTCATGGATATCACCGCAGGAGTGCTGGCTGACAAACTTTCCATGGGATTTCACCCGCTCGTACATCCGGGCCATTCTGGGTTTTATGAACTGACGCCACAGTCGGGGGCCCATGATCAATCCTCGCTGCTGTCCCCAGTCATCTCCGAAATGAAATCCGTCGATATCATAGGACAGGGCCAGGTCGATGATCTGAAGATTGAATTCACAGATGGTATCCAGAAGCTCTTCGGCAAAGGCTGGTTCCAACAGCATATCGGAGAGGAAGTTCTCCATCCCCCGAAGGGTCCAGGCCCTTTCAAACATGGAGAAGCCGATGGCCCCCATTTTAAAGGTATCTTTTCCATTGTTCACCATTTCTGTATACAGTTTATGGAGAGTTTCCTCCCTGAATGCAGGCATGGAATAGCGCTTCATGTCTGGCTCCTGGAGGACGAAGCCGTCGATGACGCCTATGTCTTTATCCACCCCGTTGCGGTTCCAACGCACTCCGAAATCATCCCGGAAATAACCAGGATGGTCCTTCTCCTCCTGGAGAAAGCCATCAAAATAGACGCTGTCGATATGGTTGCCCAGCTTTTCCCCAAAGTTTGGATCCTTCAGATAGGATGCCACCTTATCATATTCCTGATGGGTAAAGCCGACCTGATAGGGGATTATATCCGTTTCCTGATACTTTAGGGCTTCAATGACCCGCTCTCGTCTGGTCATATTCACAAACCTCCCATCGTTATGTACGAAATTTCTCTATCCATTTTATCATATAAAAGTCGGATAATTTTGAAAATCGTGTAGGATGATGATTTTCTCGTATATAGATATGATAGAATAAAGAAAAGGAAAGAAGGAGGCATATAAGGATGAAAACCTATGACTTGATTGTGCGCAGGCGAACCATTCGAAAGTACAGGGAAAATAAGGAGATTCCTCAAGAAATCATGGACAAGCTGCTGAATGCGGCCCGTCTGGCGCCATCGGCATCCAACCTGCAGCCTCTGAAGTACATGGTCATTCAAGGAAAAGAGGAAAGGGAGAAGATGTTCGGATGCACAAAATGGGCCGGATACCTTCCGCCGGAACTCGGTACTCCAAAGGAGGGGGAGAGGCCGGCAGCCTACATTCTCATCCTGGCGGATTTAGAGATCAGAAAGATGGGATATGATATCGATATCGGTGCGGCAGCCCAGAATATTACCCTGACCGCCCTGGAGGAGGGAATTGCTTCCTGTTGGATCGGGGCGTTGGACCGGGAGAAAATTCGAAAGCTTTTTGAGCTTTCCGATACCCATTATCCAAGCCTGGTCATTGCCCTGGGTTATCCGGCCGAAGAATCCATGGAGGAGCCGGCCCGTGACAGCATCAAATACTATAAAGATGAGAAGGGCGTCCTGCATGTACCCAAGAGGAGCTTGGAGGAAATCCTGGTAAGGAGATGTTAGTTTTTCTACGTAATGTTTTTGTAACAATTATTTAACCAATGTGTAAATTTTTCTTGTATCTTCCCCCCATTTATATTACAATAAACATACACATACAATAGGGGGGATTCTATGGTAATGGGCTCCAATCAGAAATGGGCGAGGAGGACTGCAGTTGTAGGAATTTCTACAATGTTGCTTTTTTCCAATACGGCAATGGCTGCTCCGCTGTTGAAGGTGGGAAGCAGGGGTGAAGCAGTATCCAGCCTGCAAAAAAAGCTGACAAGCCTTGGATACTATAACTACCGCGTGACGGGGTATTTTGGATCCATCACCCGGGATGCCGTCGTTCGATTCCAGAAAAGCAAAGGCCTCCAGCCTGACGGCATCGTTGGAAAGCTAACCCATGCCGCCTTGGAAGGCGGAAGCAAGGGTAGCGACCGATCCGGCAGTTCCGGTAGCAGCAGTTCAAAAAGCTCTTCAGCTGACAAGAATACACAGGCGACCCTCTCCATCAACAGGCTTTTGAAGAGGGGGAGCCGGGGAGCAGATGTCAAAAGCCTTCAGCAGACATTGAAAAATCTGGGTTATTCCCTGGCAGTGGATGGCATCTTTGGACCTGCAACCGAGAAAGTCGTAAGGAGCTTCCAAAAAAGTGTTGGGATCACAGTGGACGGGATTGTTGGCAAAGTGACCATTGGCAAGCTTCAGAGCAAGATAAATGCCTCTCGGAGCAAAGATGAAGAGAGACCGGCTCCTTCCGATTCGAAGACCCCACCGGTAAAGGAAGAGGCCAAGGAACCGGATAAGGAGCAAAAGCCCCCGGCGGAGGAGAAGAAGGAGGAGACACCCAAGGAAAAAGCTGTGGAGATGCTTTCCTGGAGCCAGGTCGATAAGCTTTTTCCCCGCAAGTCCACTGCCGTCATGGTAGATGTGGATACGGGACTGAAGGTCAACATATATCGCTACGGTGGCACCCTTCATGCAGATGTTGAGCCAAAGACCTCCCAGGATACGGCTACTCTGAAGAAGATCTACGGTGGACAGTGGAGTTGGACACGCCGGGCTGTGATTCTGGAGGTAGGAGGCAGAAGGATTGCTGCTTCCATCAACGGAATGCCCCATGGGGAACAGGATATTAAAAACAACAATTTTGACGGCCAGTTCTGTATGCATTTCCTGGACAGCCGGGTCCACAGTTCCAACAGGGTGTGTCCCGATCATCAGGCCATGGTCCGCAAGGCTGCAGCAGTCAAATGATTTGTTACAATTCATAAAATTAAAAGGAAGGTATGTATGGTTTCATACCTTCCTTTTTTAATGCCTGCTATTCCTATGAGTATTAAAAATAATCCGCCAAGTATAAGGGTTTTTTGGGGAATAGGGAGGAGAGCAGGGAATAGGCCTTGTGGACGACGGTAGCTTCCCGGAGCAATAAGTCATCCAGGCTGACATATCCCGTCAACAGCTGGGTCAGGCCTTGGATATCACAGATGAGATCGGGGGACTTGCTGCTTTCCTTTACCTCGACTTCTCCTTTGTCCCAGGCTACGGAGAAGGTTCCGTTGTTCCAGGGCAGGAAGTTGTCCCTGACTTCCAGGACGATGCTTCCCGCTTTCTCCGGGTAGCGAACGAGGGAAAGGGCTTTTTTAAGATCCACAATCCGGTTCATTCCCGAAGTCACCAGTTCCTGCTTGAGATGGTAGACTTCAGGAAAAAGAAGGGGAAGGTTTAGAAATTCCGGTGCCCGCCATAGAAAGTTCTGAAACTGGGCAGCAAAAACCTTGAGATTCCCCAGGATACCTACCAGGGTATCCCGGTCCAGCCAAATCAGTTCTTTAACATCCATATCCGGACCGGCATTTTCCTTCCGTTTGAGCTGAAACTGAACGTATCCCCGGGCTTCGTTTTTCTCATTGTACCAGATATAGGTATATTGGACCGTCTTATAGGGGTCTTGACCCAGCCGGTCCTGCCACATCCTGTCATTGCGGACGATCGCCAGGTTCTTATCCTCTATAAACTTGTTATATACCTCCACCAGATCTTTTCTTTCCATATCGGGCAGGTAGAAGCGGAATTCTCCCCTTTTCGGAAAATGGCTGAAGGAGGAGAAGGGGATGGTATATTGGATCAGGTTCAGGCAGGTCTCATAGCCAAACTGCCGGTAATAGGCGTGGGAAAAGGGATACAAATAGGAAAACACCTGTCCGTTCTCCTGCATTTCATCAAAGCAGTATGTAAACAGCTTCCGTATATAGCCTCTCTGCCTTTCTTCCGGGAGGGTGGCAACGCCGCCGATCCCGCCCATTTTTACCGTATGGCCCAAAAAACGGATTTCATAGGGAATCAGTTCAAGGCAGGCACACATCTTTCCGGCCTCGTTGAATACAGCCCTTCCCGTTTCGTAGTTTTTTTGAAACTCTTGGGGATTTTCAGAGGCTTGGCTGAAATCCCGGCTGCTGAAGAAGGCGATGGTTTGGATTTTGGAAGCTGTCAGCCGCTCTTCCGGTGTGATTTTTCGAATCTCCAAATGGAATCCCTCCCTTTGTGTGTATTATTGAAATTATACCATGCCCGCTTTCCGGACGACAACATAAATGATGGCTTGTTTGCTAATCCCCTTGACCGTGAAAGCGGCCTTCTATACAATCAAACTATAAGGATTGTTTCGTGCAAAATGGAGAGAACTGGGGGTATTGATGATGGATCCAAGGAACAGAGGCTATCTTTTTAACCGTCCACCCCTCCTGGAGGTACCCTTTGCTGAGCTTCCGGTCGGGGCAATCAAGCCACGGGGCTGGCTGTACAAGCAGCTGCGCATTCAGGCGGACGGACTGACGGGGCATTTGGATGAAATCTGGCCGGATGTCGGTCCCGACAGCGGATGGTTGGGGGGAGAGGGCGAGAGCTGGGAGAGGGGACCTTATTACTGTGACGGCCTGATACCCCTTGCCTATATCCTTGATGATCCGGAGCTTAAGGAAAAGGCCCGTCGCTGGATTGAGTGGACCCTCAACAGCCAGCGGGAGGACGGTTTCTTCGGGCCTTCTTCCAATGAGGATTGGTGGCCCAGAATGGTGATGCTCAAGGTATTGACCCAGTATTACGATGCGGTGGGAGACGAAAGGGTGATCCCCTTTATGACCCGCTACTTCCGCTACCAATATCGGATGCTTCATGAAAAACCTTTGTATGATTGGGGCCATATCCGGGGAGGGGATAATCTTCTGACGGTCTATTGGCTGTATAACCATACGGGGGAGGAGTTCCTCCTGGACCTTGCCAGGATCCTTTTTGAGCAGACCACCGATTGGACGGACTTTTTCGGCGATCTGCCCTATAAGGGCCCAATGAGGGACTACTTGGATCCGGAGAAATTAAAGTCCATGCCTTGGGTAGAAATCAGCAGGGGGATACCCGACTATCACAAGAGCCATGTAGTGAATGTGGCGATGGGCATTAAAGAACCGGCAGTCTTTTACCAGCAGTCCCATCATCCTGCCCAGAAGGCAGTCATCAAGAAAGGGATTCGGAATCTAATGAAGTATCATGGTGTGGTATATGGGATGTTTACCGGGGATGAGCATTTGAGTGGTCCCAATCCTACCCAGGGGACGGAGCTCTGTGCCGTTGTGGAATATATGTTCAGTCTGGAAAACCTGGCTCGCATCTTCGGTGACGGTGAGTTTGGGGATATGCTGGAGAAAGTGGCCTATAATGCCCTTCCTGCAACCATCACACCGGACTTTCGAGCCCATCAGTATGACCAGCAGGCCAACCAGGTATTGTGTAGCGTAGCCAAGCGGGAATGGTACAACAATGGGGACGATGCGAATATCTTTGGCCTGGAGCCCAACTTTGGCTGTTGTACCGCCAATATGCACCAGGGATGGCCCAAATTCGTCCGTAATCTCTGGATGGCCACCAGGGATCATGGGCTGGCTGCTGTAGCCTACGCTCCCTGTGAGCTAACGGCCAGGGTAGGAGAAGAGAATCGGGCAATCAGGCTTCAGCTGGATACCCAATATCCCTTTGAGGAGGCTATTGCGATTTCCATTCAGTTGGATAAAGCTACGGATTTTCCTTTGAAGCTTCGGATTCCGGGCTGGTGCAGCAATCCCCGGCTTGAGGTAAACGGTAGGGAGATGCCCATAAATCCCGAGAACTTCTATATCACCATACAGCGGGAATGGAGAGATGGGGACCGGATCGTCATGACCTTTCCGATGGATATCCGGCTAAGCCGATGGTTTCATCAGTCGGTAGGAGTGGAGAGGGGGCCTCTGGTCTTTGGTCTTCAATTTGGGGAAGAATGGCGAAAAATCAGGGGGGAAGAGCCCTATGGAGATTGGGAACTGTATCCCACTGGTCCCTGGAATTATGGCTTGCTCCTGGAGGATGAGGAGGGAAAATCCAATTTTCGCCTGGAGAAGCTAGAATGGGAGGAACAGCCCTTTGATCCTCAGCATCTTCCTGTTCTGATCAAGGCCAAGGGGAAAAGGATTCCCCAGTGGACACTGGAGAAAAATTCCGCAGGTCTCCTGCCTATGAGCCCTGTATCATCGGAAGAGCCCGTTGAGGAGATCACCTTGGTGCCTTATGGGGCCACCAACTTACGAATTGCCCAATTTCCTGAGGTGAAGTAATTTTTTCAAGGACATAAATTGGAGAAGCGGATGACCGGAACCCCTTTTTCGTGATAAGATAGTATTCATATCAAGAATATTAATGATCGTAAATATAGGAGTGGATGTATTGTTGAAAGATCTGATCCAGGAGCTTCAGGAAAGAGTCTTCTTGTATGACGGAGCCAAGGGTGTGATGCTGCAGGAGAGAGGCCTGCAGGCGGGAGAGGCTTGTGAGGCATGGAATATCAACCGGAAGGAAGATGTGAAGGGGATTCATCGGGCGTATGTGGATGCGGGCTCCGATGTGATCCAGACCAATACCTTTCCGGGAAATCGGATATCCCTTGAGAAGTTTGGACTGGGGGATAAAACCTACGATATCAATTACGAAGGCGTCAAGCTGGCCCGGGAGGAAGCCGGGGAGGGCTGCTATGTGGCAGCTTCCGTTGGCCCTACCGGAAGGATGATGGCCCCCATGGGAGATCTAAGCTTTGAAGAGGCATATGCAGTCTTCCGGGAGCAGCTTCAAGCCATACAGGATGCCGGCGCCGACTGCGTCCATTTTGAAACTTTTACGGATCTTGCTGAAATGCGGGCGGCCATCTTGGCGGCCAGGGAAAATACCCGACTGCCGATTATTGCTTCGATGACCTATGAAGGGGGAGGCAGAACCCTGACGGGGGCTCCACCTGAAGCGGCGGCCCTGGTGTGCCGGTCTTTGGGGGCGGACCTAGTGGGGGTGAACTGCTCCATGGGGCCGGAAGGGCTGGTCCCCATCATTGAGAAAATCCATGGAGTTGTCAAGGGCCCCTTGATGGTAAAGGCCAACGCCGGCTTGCCGGAGCTGGTGGATGGGAAGCCCGTATTCAAGGAGACACCGGAACATTTTGCCTCCTTTGCCCCTGCCTTTATCCAACGAGGTGTCAGGCTGATTGGCGGATGCTGTGGCACCCATCCCGGATTTATTCGCCGGCTGAAAGAGGCGGTGCAGGAAATAGCCGTAGCTCCTTTGGAAGATAAGCCTGTCCCGGCCATTGCATCCCCTTATGGGATCCTTTCATTGGACGACAATGAGCCCCATCTCGTGGGGATCCTGCCTTTGGACCGTGAAACTTCTCAGACGCTGCTGGAGGTAGCCCGGGAACAGGTACTTCGGGGAGCGGAGGCTATCTGCCTGGACTTTGGCGAAGGCGGCGAGGATTTGAATGTGGACGAAATCATCAGCCACTTTTCCGTTTTCATCAAAGTGCCTGTCCTCTTCAAGGGAGAGGATCCCGCTGTCCTTGAACGTTTTTTGCGGATATATCCCGGGAGGGCAGGGGTGATATTGGAAGGGGCTGAACAGGATGGGCAGGTAAATATTGCCGGAAAGTACGGAGCTGTCGTAGTCCCCGTAAACTTCCTTTCGGAGAATTCCTTAGAGGATTGAAGAATGATCGGAACAGCCGCTGCTGAATATGCTAAGGAGGAATGGCGCAATGATGCATCATGAAATGATCGCCTTTGAAATTAAGAGGGAAGAGATCGAGCGGAATGATTATCGGCGTATAGTCAAATTTTTCAAGAGGCTGAAGAGTATCCGTCTACGTTATCGGGAGAGAGTGCTCCTGGCCTTTAAAGGTTTTGAGGAGGATACTGATGATATCCGGATTTTCGAAAGGGAATCTGTCCGTAAATATATGGAAGGCCTTCTGGAAAGGGTCCCGCAGCTTCTTTACTATATTGCAGATTATAATATGAATAAATATCTGATCAGCGCCTGTATAGGAGAGTACACTTTCATGGACCCAAATAATAAGAACGATGTGGAAATCCTGATTCCTATGGATATCTCCCGTACCTTGATCGATAAGACAAGGAAATATGCGGAGAAGATTGGGGACAGCCGGGAAAATGCGGACAAGATTCTTCAAAAATATCCTCTGGATGTGGATTGGGAAGAAGAGGAAGACGGAGCAGAGGATATGGTATAATGAATGATAAACTGAATGGATGAGATCGATCATAAGCGGGCAGCAGCCTTATATGCGGCAAATAAGGGAGGACATTATATTGAAATATAAGCTGATATGTTGTGAGGTTTTTGTACGGGAGGCCTGTCTGGCGATAGCCCAGACGTCCCATACGGTGGATCCGGAATTTACCCCTAAGGGAGCCCATGAAAAACCGGATTTTCTCAGGGAGCTGATCCAGAAAAAAATTGATGCCGCAGAGGAACTGGGAGGTTATGATGCCATCCTCTTGGGCTACGGCCTTTGTGGTAACGCTACCGTCGGTCTCAAGGCCGGATCCGTTCCCCTGGTGATTCCTCGGGCTCACGATTGTTGTACTCTTTTTCTGGGCTCCAGGGAGAGGTTTGTAGCCTGTTTCAAGGATAAGCTCAGCGAAGAGTGGAGCTCTACGGGGTATATGGAAAGGGGAGACTCCTACCTGCGGGAGACGGATACGGGTAAGTTTCTGGGATTGGATAAGAGTTATGAGGAGTTCGTTGCCCTGTATGGGGAGGAAAACGCCAAATATATATGGGAAACCCTTCATCCCCAGTCTTCTTCATCGGAATTGACCTTTATCGATGTTCCCGAGACTTCCCATCTGGGCTATTTGGAAAAGCTGCGGGCTCTGGCCAAGGAGGAGGGGAAAACCGTCCGGGTGCTGGAGGGGGATATGCGGCTAATCCGGGAACTGGTCCAGGGAGATTGGAGTGAAAAGGATTTTCTCATCGTGCCTCCCGGCAAGACCATAAAAGGTGTCTATGACCAGGAAAGGGTGATGACGTTCTGAATCACCCTCTCTTTTTTATCTTCAGGAGATATAAATCCTTTCTTTTGGATAATGGGCGGCGATCTTTTCCAGGAGGAAGCCTTTCATTTCCTCCTCCTGGGCTGCCGGGTAGCTCATCACATTTTTATTGGCTTCCATAGGATAGGTGAACAGGTCGTTGTCCAGGCGCCCTTTCTGGATTTTTTTAAAGTAGTCCCGATTCATGCGCAGCATGCCGATGTTGATGTCCACGATGCGGGAGATAGGGAGCTGATCCAGGATCTTTTCCCAGAAGGCGCTATAGACTTCCTGCCAGTTGGGGATTCGCAGGATGGGTTCCAGACATATCCGTACCGGCCAGCCGGCATCCAGGGCTTTTCGAATGGCATCCAGCCGCCTGCTAAGGGATGGGGTCTTCTTTTCATAGGCTTCAATCACTGGATCCGGAGAAAGGGTCCAGGCCAGGAGCACATTGGGTACAGGAGGAATGGATCGGATGGCATCAAAGGCGCTGCTCTTTGTCCTGATCTCCATCAGAAGGTCCTTGCGCTCTCTGGCATAATGGATCCAGGCGGATGCATGGGGAATCAGTCTTTCCAGGGCCAGCAGGTCGGAATCGTATGAGGTGCAGAGATATACCGGCCCTTCTTGGAGGCTCTTGTCTACCTCCCTGAAGAAATCCTCCAGATTAACAAAAACCACCAGATGCGCAGAGGAATACATGCCCTGAAGAAAGCAGTAATGACAGTCATAGATGCAATTCAGGGCGGAGGAGGCATAATAGAAGTTGGGATGACCGTAATCCTGGCAAATAGCCGGTCCTTTATATAGGAAACGATCCCTTTCCAAGGCCAGGATGAGCTGAAGGGCCTTTTTTTGGTGCTGATAGTCCTGGCGAGGCCGGTTGAGGATATCCGTGTATCGGTGGATAGGAACGGTGACAGCATCGGGAAAGCGATCCAGAATCTGTCGGACGGCCGGATGGGAAAAGGCATCTTCTTCTACATAGATATGGGAGAAGGGGTTATAAGTCCAGTTGGGCGTAAAGGCTTTCAAGGGCTTTCTTCCTTTCCTGTTTGGATTGGACATGGATATCCTGATAATCCACGAGCCATTCCAGGCTTTTTTTATTCCGGAGCTTGTAAAGGCGGGCGTTCTTTAGGAGGTCCGACCGCTGGGTAGCCGTCAGGCGGAGATTGCACCCGATGGACTCCAGCAGCTCCAGTTCATCGGCTTCGAGGACATCCCGAAAGGGGCGGAAGGAGCCATGGATGGATTGGATATGGCTGCAGATAGGGTCCGCAGCTCTTTCCATCAATCCTTCGATGATCTCCCGGTTGAGGGGTTTTCCTTCCAAATGGTCAGATACGATCTTTATCAGTTGAATCTGATGGGGGCCCAGAAAGAGGGAAGCGGCTTCAAAGAAACCCGTTCCTTCCATGTCCACCAGCTTCCCCCGGACCTGCTGTATCTGATCGTTGTGAACGGCATGCGAAAAGGTCTCCAGGGTGTCCTCAGGGAATGGATGCTTCCAGAGAATATCGGGGTAGAAGGCTCTGCCTGTATCATGGTCTAGGAGTTTGTGAATAAGGATGGACTGCCCTATAGCAATTTCCCTGTTCTTTGCCCCGCAGATGCCGATATTGACAAAAAGGCTGTCCCGGGCAGGGGGCTTGAGAGATAGGAGATGAGAAACGGCGGCAGCCGATCGGATCTTGCCGATGCCGCTGATGATAAGGGCCGTGTCTTCCCCTTCATAAATAGCAAAGGCCTCGGCTGTCTGAACCTTTTTCAATCCCAGGCGCCGGATCAGGGGCCGGGCTTCGTTCAAATGGGCAGTTACTAGATAAATCAAGCGAACTCCTCCTTTGCATGCCAACTACACAAGTATTGTATGCAAAAAGAGGACAAAAATCAATCTGCCTTGCATTGATCCCGCCGTGCGCTTTTACCGCTTATATCGCTCATAAAGATGGATGGCATCGGCCATTTACTCTTGTCCCGGAACGGTATCATAAAATGCAAAAGTCAGGGGGGAAACTATCACCTGACTTTTATTTTTGTTTTTCATCCAAAGCAATTGACACAAGCAGGGGCCTTTGATAGAATTAACCTGAGGATTGTTATAAATGAACACGGTATTTGTGATATATTAACAAGTATTTAACATTTGCCGCTGTTGTACTTACTATATACTTAAATAATGAGTTGGGGAGGTAACTATGGCTACACCAGTAATTATGCCTCGACAGGGGCAGACTGTAGAGAGCTGCATTATTGCCAAATGGCATAAGAAAAAGGGCGACAAGGTGCAGGTGGGCGATATTCTGTTCACCTATGAAACCGACAAGGCCACCTTCGACGAGGAAGCCCAGGTGGATGGTATTCTGCTGGATATCTTCTTTGAAGAAGGGGACGATGTGCCCGTTCTGACCAATGTCTGTGTAATCGGAGAAGAAGGCGAAAACCCTGCAGAATTTGCTCCGGAAGGAGCAGGGACAGCCGCCGAAGAAGAGACAGCCCAGGTGACCGACGCCCCCGTTGCGGAGCAGAAGGCAGCATCTGCGCCACAGCCTGTGGGAGACGGTTCCGCTACACCGGTCATCATGCCAAGGCAGGGGCAGACTGTAGAGAGCTGCATTATTGCCAAATGGCATAAGAAAAAGGGTGACAAGGTGCAGGTGGGCGATATCCTGTTCACCTATGAAACCGACAAGGCCACCTTCGACGAGGAAGCCCAGGTGGAAGGCATCCTGCTGGATATCTTCTTTGAAGAAGGGGATGACGTGCCTGTTCTGACCAATGTTTGCGTCATTGGTGAGGAAGGGGCGGATGCATCAATCTTCGACCCGAGAAAGCAGGACGTTGACAAAGTCGAGGAGAAAGCCGCTGAGTCAGAGATCCCTGCTCCTCAGGTAGAAGCAGCAGCACCCGTACAGCAGCCCGTTGCAGCGATGCCCGGAGAAAGATTTAAAATATCCCCCCGCGCCAGAAATCTGGCGGAGTTGACCGGGTTGGATTATCGTTATGCCAAGCCTACGGGACCTTATGGAAGGATTATTGAACGGGATATTCTGGCCATGCAGGAGACCGGTCCTTTTGTAACCGCTTCTGCCCGGGATGAATATCAGAAGATGGATCAAAAAATTGTCGGCACCGGCTTAGGAGGCAGGATCACCACGGAGGATCTGCAAAAAGCCTCAGTCGCACCTGCTGCTGCCGGCTTGGAAGCACCCGTAGCTGCTCCGGCACCGGCAGAGGAAGATTATGTGGATGTGAAGCTGACCAATATCCGCAAGGTCATTGCCAGGGCTATGCATCAATCCCTGTCAACCACAGCCCAGCTTACATTGAATGCATCGTTTGATGCAACGGACATCCTGAATTATCGCAAGAAGATCAAGGAAAACAGAGAACGTCTGGGCCTTGAGAATATCACGATAAATGACATCATCCTGTATGCCGTTTCCAGGACCATCCTGGATCACAAGGATTTGAACGCTCACGTCCTGGATGACAAGATGCGGATTTTCAACAATGTTCATCTGGGAGTTGCGGTGGACACTGAGCGAGGCTTGATGGTGCCGACTATATTCAATGCCAACAAGAAATCCTTGAATGAGATTTCCAGGGAAGTCAAAGCCCTTGTGAGTAGCTGCAAGCAGGGAACCATCAATCCGGATCTCTTGAGAGGAGCCAGCTTCACCATTACCAATTTGGGAACTCTGGATATTGAATCCTTTACCCCTGTACTGAATCCGCCCCAGACAGGAATCCTGGGTGTAAACACCGTGGTACAGCGGGCTAAGGAAGTCAATGGGGAAATCGTATATTATCCCGCTATGGGACTTTCCCTTACCTTCGATCACAGGGCTCTGGACGGAGCACCGGCTGCCAGGTTCCTGAAAGATTTGAAGACCAACTTGGAGAATTTCAGCATCCTGCTGGCGAAATAAGCCAATCAGGGTGACGCTAAATATAAATATTGGGGAGATTGCTATGACATATGATTTGATTGTCATTGGCGGGGGACCTGCCGGATACCTGGCCGCCGAGCGAGCAGGCCATGCCGGGCTGAATACCCTGCTGATTGAAAAGCGTTTCGTGGGCGGAGTTTGTTTGAATGAGGGATGCATTCCCTCCAAGACTCTGCTGCATTCGGCAAAGATCCATGATTATGCAGTCCATGGACAAACATATGGTGTCTTTGCCGAAAAGGTGACCTTTGACCATAAAGCCGTCATCGACCGGAAGAACAAGGTGGTCAATACCCTGGTATCCGGTATCAAATCCACGCTGCGTAAGAACAAGGTCACTCTTGTGGAAGGCCTGGGAGTAATCCAGGGTCGAAGCAGCGAAGGCTACGAGGTCAAAGTCGATGATACGGTCTATGTAGGAAAACGCCTGTTGATCGCTACAGGTTCCATGTCCCTTATTCCTCCCATCCCTGGGGTGAAGGAGGGCATTGAGAAGGGTTTTGTTCTGACCAACCGTGAAATCCTGAATATCCAGGAAGTACCCGCCAGCCTGGTGATCATCGGTGGCGGCGTCATCGGTCTGGAAATGGCTTCCTATTTCAATTCCGTTGGAAGCAAGGTGACCGTCATCGAGATGCTGGATCATATCGCCGGGAACACCGATCGGGAAATTAGCGAAATCCTTTTGAAGAACTATCAAAAGAAGGGTGTGGATTTTCGGCTGGGTTCCAAGGTGGTAGAGGTTACAGGGAATGCTGTCATGTATGAAGCCAATGGTGAACGGGTCACAGTACCTGCCGACAAGGTGCTGATGAGTATCGGCAGACGGCCTGTCGTTGAAGGCATAGGACTGGAGAATATCGGAGTGGAGGTTGAAAGAGGCGCTATCAAGGTGGACGAACAAGGGAAGACCAATGTCCCCGAGGTATATGCTGCCGGAGATGTCAACGGGTATTCCATGTTAGCCCATACGGCATATCGGGAAGCCGAAGTATGCATTAACAATATCTTGGGTCAAAAGGACAGGATGCGATACAATGCCATTCCCTCTGTCATCTATACCAATCCCGAGGTAGCTTCCATAGGTGAGACAGAGGAGACCGCCAAGGCAAAAGGCATTGAAGTTGAGGTTGCCAAACTGTCCATGATGTACAGCGGCCGCTATGTGGCTGAAAATGAGGGTGGCGACGGTATCTGCAAGGTGCTGATTGACAAGAAATACCGGAAGCTGATCGGTGTCCATATGATCGGAAGTTACGCCTCCGAAATTATATGGGGTGCTGCAGCTTTGATTGAAACGGAAATGCGCGTAAAGGATATCAAGGAAATCGTATTCCCCCATCCTACGGTTTCTGAAATCATCCGCGAAGGGATATTCGAATTTGATTAATCAATTCCATGAGAAAAGAGGAGAGGAAAAATGCCCAGATCACAATTTATTGATCCAAGTGAGGTAAGAAAGAGCGGGAAGATTACCTTTAAGGATATTCCCGTAAACCAGTACAACAAGACTATTGAGGATGAAAAGGCTAACTATTCCAAAGAAGATTTCCTGCGAATCTTCAGAGATATGGCCATCATCCGGGAATTTGAAACCATGATCAACCTGATCAAGACAACGGGTGAATATAACGGGATTTCCTATAACCATCCCGGTCCGGCCCATCTGTCCATTGGTCAGGAAGCTTCTGCAGTAGGTCAGACCTACTTGCTGACTAAGGACGACTTTATCTTCGGTTCCCATCGAAGCCATGGCGAAATCCTGGCAAAGGGTTTATCCGCCATTGAACAGCTCTCAGATGATGAGCTCATGGAGATCATGGAGAGCTATTTCGATGGAGCCATTCTCAGGATCGTAGAAGGAAAGCAGAAAAATCCCAATGATGTGAAAGAACTGGCCACCGATTTCCTGGTTTATGGAACCCTGGCGGAGATCTTCGCTCGGGAGACGGGATTCCACAAGGGACTTGGCGGTTCCATGCACGCCTTCTTCACTCCCTTCGGTATCTATCCCAATAACGCTATTGTTGGCGGATCCGCCGGTATTGCTATGGGAGCTGCCCTCTATAAGAAGGTTAACCAAAAGAAGGGTATTGTTATCTCCAACGTGGGAGACGCTGCTCTGGGCTGCGGTCCCGTATGGGAAGCCATCAATATGGCTGCTATGGACCAGTTTACCGAGCTGTGGGAAGAGGGCTACAAAGGCGGACTGCCCATCATCTTCAACTTCTTCAATAACCAGTATGGCATGGGCGGCCAGACCGCAGGTGAAACCATGGGCTATCAGATCCTGGCTCGCTTTGGTGCCGGTGTCAATCCCGACCAGCTGCATGCGGAAAGGGTGGATGGTTTTAATCCCTTGGCTGTCATCGATGCCATCCGAAGAAAGAAGAAGATCCTGGAAGAGAACAGAGGGCCAGTGCTGCTGGATACACTGACTTATCGCTTCTTAGGTCACTCCCCGTCGGATGCTTCCAGCTATCGGACCAAGGAAGAGATCCAGGCCTGGATGGATGTGGATCCATTGATCACTTACCGTCAGCAGCTGGTGGATGCTAAGGTGGCTACCGATGATGAGTTCGAAGCCATTCTGGAGGACACCAGAGAATTGATTACCAAGACCTATAAGCTGTCCATCGATGATAATGTTTCCCCTAGGATGGACCTGGTGAAGAATCCCAACCAGATCGCAGACTTGATGTTCTCCAATGAGCGTATTGAAAAGATGGACGATCGGGAGCCTGTTGTTCTCCTTCCCAAGGAAGAGAATCCAAGGGTACAGCAGATCAAGAGAAAGATTCGGGTGGCTTACCAGGATGGGAAGCCCGTTTCCAAGAACAGGGTTTTCCAATACAGGGATGCCATTTTTGAAGCCATTCTGGATAAATTCTACACCGATCCCACTTTGATTGCCTATGGTGAAGAGAATCGCGATTGGGGTGGAGCTTTCGCAGTATACAGAGGACTGACCGAATCCCTGCCCTATCATCGTTTGTTCAACGCACCAATTTCCGAGGCTGCTATCGTAGCATCTGCAGTAGGATATGCCTTGTCGGGCGGCAGGGTGATCGTAGAATTGATGTATTGTGACTTTATTGGCCGTGCAGGGGATGAAATCTTCAACCAGCTGGCCAAGTGGCAGGTAATGAGTGCCGGAGTATTGAAGATGCCTGTGGTATTGAGGGTATCCGTTGGCTCCAAGTACGGTGCTCAGCATTCTCAGGACTGGACCTCCATGGTTGCTACCATTCCCGGCCTGAAAATGGTATTCCCTGCTACACCTTACGATGCCAAAGGCCTCATGAACAGTGCCTTGATGGGAACAGATCCGGTTATCTTCTTTGAAAGCCAGAGGATTTATGACATCGGTGAAATGTTCCATCCTGAAGGTGTACCGGAGGGTTACTATGAGGTACACATCGGAGAGCCCGATATCAAGAAGGAAGGAAAGGATATTACCATCCTGACCGTTGGTGCAACCTTGTACCGTGCCTTGGATGCAGCCAAGATCCTGGAAGAGAAATACGGTATTTCTGCTGAAATCATTGACGCCAGGAGCATTGTACCCTTCAATTATGAGAAGGTACTGGAGTCCGTCAAGAAGACCGGAAAGATCGTTCTCGCCAGTGATGCCTGCGAGCGTGGTTCTCACCTGAAGGATTTTGCCAATACCATCAGTGAGTTGGCATTCGATTACCTGGATGCTCCTCCGGTGGTTGTGGGCGCAAGGAATTGGATCACCCCAGCTCATGAGTTGGAAGAGTTCTTCTTCCCGCAACCTGAGTGGATCATCGATGCCATTCATGAAAAGATTATGCCTTTGAAGGGGCATGTGGTAACGACCAACTTTATCACCAGCAATGAGATCATTCGTATCAACAAGCTGGGTGTATAAATAAGATCATTCATAAAGGCTCAGTCGGTATCTATACCGGCTGAGCTTTCTTGTTTGTGTCAAGGGGATGTCAAGGGGACGGTTCTTTGTCACGTACAAAAAAGCCGGGATCATCCCGGCTTTTTTGCTCCCCCTCATTTCCGTCTATGCAAAAGTTGAAAGGTTTACGAATTTTTTTTGCAGGTTGGCATACCCTGATAACCGATATAGAATTACTGCGAAACGATTCCAGGAAGATTCTACCAAAGGAGGAAGCTACATGCATCGAAGGATCTCCGCTTCTGTCATAGTACTGATTCTCTTTTTCGTTTTCACAGGGTGCGAAATTATCATGCCCCGGGAGGAAGAAAACCCGAAACCCAATCCCACCGAATCCAATGATGAGAAGCCTGGAGAAGTTGCAGAGCCGGAAAATCAGCCAAAAGAACGGGATACGCTGGAGCAGCAGGTCAAACTACCCGAAGAGAAAAAGGATCCGATCCAGGAGCAAATCCAGCAGATGACACTGAAAGAAAAAGTGGGACAAATGGTTATAGTGGGAATGGGAGGTTTTTCGGCAGATGATGAGATAAGAGAATTGATTGAGAGCTATCATGTGGGAGGCGTCATCCTGTTCAAGAGCAAAAATGTTGAAAATGCCAATCAGCTGTTGGCATTATTGAATACATTGAAAACCATCAATGCACCAAATAAGATCCCGTTATTCCTATCAACAGACGAGGAGGGGGGACGTGTATCCCGTATGCCCGATGAACTGGAAGACCTGCCTAGAAATAAAAAGGTCGGACGCATCAACAACCCTGCCTTCTCCTATGGTATAGGGACCTTGTTGGCCGAGCAGCTGCTTGCTTTCGGGTTCAACATGAATTTCGCTCCCATATTGGACATCAACAGTAATCCCAACAACCCGGTTATCGGAGATAGGTCCTTCGGCGATGATGCCGATATCGTCAGCGAACTGGGGGTACAAACCATGAAGGGCATCCAATCCAAAGGGGTCATATCGGTTGTGAAGCACTTCCCCGGTCATGGGGATACATCGGTGGACTCCCATGTGGGATTGCCACGGGTAAACAATGGTCTAGACAGGCTTGAACGCCTTGAACTCGTACCGTTCAAAAAGGCAATACAAAGCAATGCGGACGCTGTCATGGTGGCCCATATCCTGCTCACCAAAATAGATCCCGAATATCCTTCATCCATGTCAAAAGTCGTGATAACGGATATTTTACGAAATAAACTGGAGTTTAACGGGGTCGTACTGACCGATGACATGACAATGGGGGCCATCTCGGAGAATTATGAGACTGGAGAAGCAGCCGTCCGATCCATAAACGCCGGTGCCGACATTGTCCTTGTCTGTCATGGGTACAGCAAGGAAAAAGCCGTACTCCAAGCCATAGTCAAAGCTGTCGCCGACGGCACCTTATCAGAAGGCAGGATTAACGAAAGCGTCTATAGAATTTTATCGTTAAAAAAGAAATATGGCCTCAGTGACAAAACGATTGATGAAATCGATATAGAGGCCATAAACGAACATATTCGCAATTTATTGAAACAATATATGAATTAAGGATTACTTTTCTGCCCATGGATTATAGACTCCAGCTTGCATTAGATCAATCATCGTATCTACAAGATCAGGATTATATTTTATACCTCTGCCCGTGTTTCATTCACTCAATGTCCACTCAAAGCTTCTCGCTACCCGATAAGACCTAATGCTTCTACAGCATCGCACATGCGTGACCTGGGACGGCAATTAAGGTAACAAAATATACTTGCTTTTTTGTCCTGTCCCCTGTCACGCGGGAGCTTTTATTCATGGGGAGAGTCTAATAGAATAAAAGGGGTGATGATATGAAAAGATATTTCTATCTACTGGTTGGTATGATAATTATACTGGCACTCTTTGCCGGATGTAAGGATGACCAGTATTTCAATACGTCCAAGGCAACAGAAAAAACTGCAAAGGAAAACAATTCAACGGAATCTCCTGATACAACTGATTGGAGCCCTACGACCTATGAAACGGTCAATAATTTGAATGGGGTTACGATGACTGTAAAGCAAGGAACGGTATCTTCGACTCAATTGACGGTCATCATTGAGAATCGCTCTGGCAGTGATTGCATTTTTGGCGAATTCTTCGATTTAGAAAAGAAAATCAATGGGGTCTGGCACAAGCTTCCCGTTACGTTTGACGGCGATTATGGCTTTAATAGTATTGGCTATGATTTACCTCCTGAAGAAAGCAGGGAATGGACCGTTGATTGGGAATGGCTTTATGGAAGTTTGGAAGCGGGAGAATATCGCATTGTAAAAGACATATTGGACTTCAGAGATGCAGGTGATTATGATACCTACTATCTCGCAGCGGAATTTATCATCAACTGATTTATAAGCGCTATTGCCCCGTTTTTGATAAAATAGTATGATATGGATGGCAATACATCGAAATGGAGGCGCTTTTCATGAGTATTATCACAATTGTCGGTGCAGGGATGATGGGATCGGCCATGAGTTATCCCGCAAGGGATAACGGACACCAGGTCCGTTTGGTCGGCACACCCCTGGACCGGGACATCATCGATCATACAATGGCCACTGGAGACCATCTGACCCTGAAGCGCAGACTCCCCGAGGGCGTAAAATTCTTTCAGTTCGAGGAATTCCAGGAAGCCCTTCAAGGGGCAGATCTTTTAATTGGCGGTGTCAGCAGCTTTGGCGTGGACTGGTTTAAGACAGAGGTGCTGCCCGTTATCCCTGAAAGCCTCCCTGTGCTTTCCATCACCAAGGGCATGATGGATACGGAGGATGGCAGGTTGATTCCCTATCCCCATCTCTATGCCCAAAATCTGCAGGGTAAAAACTTATCATTGAACGCCGTCGGTGGTCCCTGTACCAGCTACGAGCTGGCAGACCATGATCAAACCCATGTATGCTTCTGCGGTGAAAATATTGAAATCTTGAGAAGGTTGAAGGCCATGCTGGAAACCTCCTATTATCATATCAGTCTTTCTACGGATGTCATAGGGGTCGAATGCGCCGTTGCCATGAAAAATGCATATGCATTGGCTGTTTCCCTTGCTATCGGCCTGTCTGAACGCATTGAGGGAATAGGTGGGGTTGAGCATTATAACTCCCAGGCCGCCCTTTTTGGCCAAAGCATCTGTGAGATGCGAAAATTATTAAAATTAACCGGAGGGCATGATGACAACATTATCTTCGGCGCAGGTGATTTGTATGTGACGATATTTGGGGGCCGCACCAGAAAGATCGGTACCCTGCTGGGAAGAGGTTTGACCTTTGAACAAGCGATGGAGGAGCTGCAGGGCATCACCCTGGAATCCGTCGTGATTACCACCCGTACGGCACGGGCTGTCCGGGTCATGATCCAACGGGGCATCGCCCATGCTTCTGATTTTCCCCTGTTGCTTCATATTGACGATATTATCAACCACGGGGCCCCGGTGAATATCCCTTGGGATGATTTTGAAAGGGAATATGTATGAGGCAGGGGCACTTCCTTGACTCTTGTTGCCCATTGAATCAAATTGGACTTTAGCGGAGCACATGGAATAGCTGTGCTCCTTTTACATGCTTATTCGTGATATTGCCGCAGTTTGCAGCTTGAAAAGGCCGCTTTCTGCGGTATTTTTATGTTCATTTTCAAAATGTGAAAAGAAAAGAGGAGGTCAGGAACAATCCATAATCCTATTCCCTTCATATTATTATACAATTTACTATATATATGTATTGACAATAGTGTGCGGAACACAGTATAATGATCATGGGAGGTGG
The DNA here is from genome assembly GCA_050952525.1 of Clostridia bacterium. GTDB lineage: Bacteria > Bacillota > Clostridia > Christensenellales > JBMNLC01 > JBMNLC01. The sequence continues at coordinate 279,020 of JBMNLC010000013.1, forward strand.
TTTTTTTGGGTGATATGGATGAAATTATGAATGGCCTTATCCTGGAGCTTAGGCGCGGTACACTGATATTAAGCGTACTGAGCCAGCTGGATGAACCCCAATATGGATACTCTCTGGTCCAGTGCTTGGGTGAAAAAGGAATCAGTATTGACCCGGGCACCCTATATCCCTTGCTCCGGCGTCTGGAAAAGCAAGGCATTTTGGAAAGCAAATGGGAGGTAACAGAAACACGTCCTCGCCGCTATTACTACTTGAGTGCTGCAGGCAGGGAGATATATAAAAGATTGTGTCATGAATGGGATGGGATGGTAGAGAGCATGAACAGGCTAATAAATGAAAATAAGGGGGAAGCATAATGGAGTTAATTAACCGATATATCTATGCCGTTACAAGGCATTTGCCCCAACCCCAGCGGGAAGACATTGACAAGGAGCTTCGTGGATTGATTGAAGATATGCTGGTTGAGAGATGTGCCGGGGAAGAGCCCCAAAAAACCGATATTGAAGCAGTCCTTAAAGAACTGGGGGAGCCTTCCAAACTGGCGGATCAATACAGGGATAAAAAGCGGTATTTGGTCGGACCTGAGAATTTTGATATCTATATGCTCATATTGAAAATCGTGCTTCCTGTGACAGCCTTTGGTGTCGCCATTGCAAGCACCATCGGATTCTTCGCAAATCCCCCTTTTGATATCATACAAGGGATCACCAAATTAATCACGGATATCATTTCAGCGGCCTTTTCCTCCTTTGCGTGGATCACCATTGTTTTTGCAATCAATGAACGCATCCAATTTTATACCAAAGAGAAAATGGGTAAGAAAGAGTGGGACCCCTCCAGCTTACCGGAAATACCTTCAAAGAATACGATGATCAAGTGGTCCGACTGTATCTTTGGGATCGTCATCGCTGTCCTATTTATATGCCTCTTCCACTTTGCAAGCCAATTCATAGGCGTATACCATTTTGAGGATGGCAGGATGATTACGGTTGTTCCCTTGTTTGATGAAAGGGGAGTAAAGCAGGTTCTACCCCTACTGACAGTCCTGTTCTGCATTTCCATACTGAAGGAATGCGGGAAGCTGATGATGGGAAAATGGACTCTGCCCCTCGGAATCGCCAATGCTATATTCAACTTTATCTCATTGTTTTTCTTGGTCACAGTGTTTTCGAATACAGGTATATGGAATCCCAACTTTATTAACGAATTATATGCTGCCGATACCATTCTCAGCCATATGCCGGTGGGGGAGCTTACAACAATATGGAATAGCTTCAGAGCAGGGTTTGTGTATGTAGGCGCCTTTGGCTTGATAATCGATGCTATTATTTCGATTTTTAAAGGGATTCAAGGCAGCAGGGGTTCAGAATGTGGGAGGCAGCTGCTGAAGAAAAATGCAGGGAAATAGCCTATCGTAAGGAGGGATCATTGTGAGCAATAGGATTGAATCAACCATCTATCCGGTCACGCCCCAGGATCGGATGAATTACTATCTCGGTTTGGCATCCGCAGATCCGCAAATTGCCGTGGTACTGAATTTCCCCCAAAAACTTGATACTTTGATGCTAGAGCGGTCATTCCAGGTATCCTTGAAGCTTGTCCCCATTTTGAACTGCCGGTTTGTAGAGGCGGAGCCCCCGTATTGGGAGAGCCTGGGTGATAGCAGGGGGAAGGTAATATGCTCCGTCGAGGAGTGTACGGAGGCCGATATATGCAGAAGGGTGAAGGAATATCTTGTCGAGTCCTTCGACCCAATGACGGGACCTATGATTCGTGCCAAGCTGTTTCGTGCTGAGGAGGATAGGCTCTGCGTAAAAGTCTCCCATCTATGCTCCGATGGGGCAGGTCTAAAGGAATATATGGCATTGCTGGCTTCCGTATATACCCATCTTTCCAAGGGGGCTGACTTTGATGTGATTGAAGCTGAGCTCCTCGCCAATCGTCAGCCGGGATTCCGGGACCAGGCTCCCCTGTTTTCTGCAGCCGGTATTTCGGATATTAAGTCCATCCTTCATGGGGAAGTGAAGGACAGTGCATTATGGTCATTTCCTTCAAATCCAGCTACCAATGATATTCCAAGGATTGCTATACGGCAGCTGGATCGTGGTGAGACGGATCACCTTATCCGCCGAGCCAGAGAATATGGAGCCACAGTCAACGATCTTTTGTGTACGGCATATTTTCGGGCCCTCGGAGATCCAACCGTCTTTATGGAGCCCTGTAATGTCGGGAAAGCTGCGATAGGTATTACAGTCGATCTTCGGCGGTATTTACCAGGCCGGACAACGGGGACCATCTGCAATTTATCCGCCATAGAGGAGCTCGTTATCGAATGGAAGGAGGGGAGGCCCTTTGAGGCTGTGTTGGCAAGGGTAAAGGCAGCAATGGATACCATCAAGGGGAATCAACCCGGGTTGACTGCAGCAGCATTGGTGGAACAGATAGGGGAAGCCCCTTTTTTCACCACAAGAGAGGCAATTCTCCAGCATCAAGCCTCAGCTGGAAATACCCAAACGGTTTTACCGCTGCTTACGAATCTAGGCATCATCAAGGATGGATGTTTTCAATTCGGGGATACGGAGGCAGAGGAGGGCTATATGACTCCTCCCATCAATTATGCGCCAACCTTCTGTGTGGCGGTAAGCACATATAATGGCGCCCTTACACTGTCCAGCGGCTTTCATACACCTGCTGTTTCGGAAGAGGAGGTGAATCACCTCCTGGATGTGATGGCCAAGGAACTGAAGTCTGAAGCTTAAGTCGAGACACCTCTTTGATCTATTTTGCCCAAAGAGTCACCTGGGCTTTACTGAGGCTCATCTGCGGAGAAACCCCTTCCAAATATTACGGATGACAATCAGGAGGCCGACTCCGATCAACAGGATGGGGAGCAGGATCTCCGTAAGGGCAGGGGTGAATTCAATCAAGTCTTCCTCCAGCACCAGGATGAATAACCCGAACAGGCATAGGGCCAGACCGGGATAAAGGGGCCAGATATAGGTGGAATGGCCTTCTGCCTTCTGGCTGATGGTGTGGATGAGGAAGACGGCCAGAAAAGCCAAACCCAGCAGGATAAAGAAGAAACTGCCGGGGAAGCCGGAAATCACATCATCCAGGGTGGAATGGCCGGCAACGGCCGCCAGAATACATCCCGTTATCAAAAAGCCAGGCCTTTTTCGATTCAGGAAATAGGCTATTAAAAAACCGCCTGCCAGGATAAACAGAAAGTTGATTTCGGGAAGAATATCCAGCTCCTTGAAAGCTATCAGGATACCCGCCAGGATCAGGAGAACGCCAAAGAACAGTTTCCGATTTTTCATTGATGCCACTTCCTTACGATCATATACTTGGGGTCTGCTTCCATTATAGGAGCTTTTCCCGTGGATTGCATCCATTTTCTATTATAATGCGAAATATATTTAAAAAAGGATTTAAAGTTTCCTTGTAGAAATAAATATAATGGTGAATTTAGTAACGATCCACGATGAATAAGGAGGGCGAAGAATGCTAAGAGTAGCGATGCTGAGCGGCTGGCATGTACATGCCAAGGGATATGCCAGGGAGTTGAATGCCATTGAAAATGTAAAGGTTACCGCTGTATGGGATGAAGAGCCGGAGCGTGGGCAGCAATGGGCTGCGGAGCTGGGGGTGGACTTTGAAAAGGATCTGGATACCCTGCTGAAGCGGCAGGATATCGATGCCGTTGCTGTGAATACACCCACCAGTATGCACAAAGAGGTCATCATTGCAGCAGCCAATGCAGGAAAGCACATTTTTACCGAGAAAGTTCTGGCCTTCACCGTAAAGGATTGCCATGAAATTGCTGAAGCGGTGCAGAAAACCGGGGTTAAATTTTGTATCTCCTTCCCCCATCGGACCCTTTCCCATAACCTGTTTGCCAAAAAGGTGGCAGAGGAAGGGCTGATTGGGGATATTACCCTTCTGCGGGTACGGAATGCCCATGACGGAGCTTCATCCGACTGGCTTCCCGACCATTTCTATGATCCGGAGACCTGCGGCGGTGGAGCCATGATGGACCTGGGAGCCCATGTCATGTACTTGTCCCGCTGGATCCTTGGAGAGCCTGTCCGGATTACCTCCATGTTCAACAGCTATACCGGTCGGGCTGTGGAGGATAACGCCGTTAGCATGATTGAATTTAAGAATAAAGCCATCGCCATTGCGGAGACAGGTTTTGTATCCACCCGCAGCCCCTATTCTCTGGAGCTGTATGGTACGGAAGGCAGTTTGTTTGTAGGGGGCCCGGAGAACCAGATCAAGCTGACATCCAACAAGATCAAAGGACCTGTAGATGGTTGGATTACACCTACCCAGCTGCCTAAAGCCCTTCCCAGTGCCCTGGAACAGTGGGTGAAGGGGATCCTGGAGGGAGGAGAGATCCATTTTGGACTTGAGGAGGCTACTCAGCTTACGGAGTTGATGGAAGCCGCCTATATTTCCTATCGGGAAGGCCGCATGGTGGATTTCAAGGAAATTCGCTAAAAGAAGGAGGGGCCATGCCGCTGCATGGACCCCTCTTTTTCATCGAAGGAGGATTGGATTGGGACGGAAGGAGGAAGAAGTTTGAAGCTTGCTATCGTTTCGGATGAAATCCACCAGGATTTTGATAAGGCCGTGGAATACGGAAAAGAGATGGGTGTCCATCGATTTGAACTCAGGACTGCCTGGGGAAGCCGCTTTCCCCTGTTTTCCCGGGATCAAATGCACAGGATCAAGGATCTGTGCCGGAAGGAGGGAATCCAAATCACCTCCGTTTCTCCCGGCCTGTTCAAAACCCCCCTCCATTCGGAAGAGATGGCCTTTCATCGGGGAGAGCTGCTGGAGAAAACCCTGGAGGCGGCAGAGGCACTGGAGGTATATCAGATTATCATCTTTGGCGTCCAGCGTTCGCCCCAGGACCGGGCCGATGATAGAGAACGGGTAAAGGAGATTCTGGGAGAGGCCTGTATAAAGGCGTCCCGGTCCGGATTTACCATGCTCTTGGAGAATGAACCGGGCTGGTGGGCCGATACCAGCTTGAATACCCTGGATATTCTGACCGAATTGAAGGATACGGGGATTCGCCTGAACTGGGATGTAGGAAATCTCTTTCATGCCGGGGAGGAGGATTATCGGGAGGGATATAATCTACTCAAGGGCTATATCGCCAACGTACATATGAAGGATGTGAAGAAGGATCCCGGGGGCAACCGTTATGTTCCTCTGGGAGAAGGGGATATTGACTGGATAGGCCAGCTTAATGCCCTGCTGCAGGATGGCTATGACCGGCACATTGTTGTGGAAACCCACTGCAGTCCTCTTCCGGAGGCCAGCCGAAAATCGGTGGAATATGTACGAAAATGGCTGCAGGCCAGCGGCTGTGATTTTGATGGGGAGGGATCAATATGATTAAGGGAATCGGTCATCTTGCCTTTACAGTAAAGGATATGGAAAAATCCTTATATTTTTATTGCGACATTCTGGGCCTAAAGAAGGCCTTTTCCATCCAGGATGATATGGGCAACCCATGGATTGAGTATATCAAAGTGGCCCCCGGTCAGTTCATTGAGCTGTTCTATGGAGGCAGCGAAGGGGACGCAGAGAAGCCCAAGGAGGCGGGTTATTCCCATCTGTGTCTGGAAGTGGAGGATATCCATGGGATTGCCCATCGAATCAAGAAAATGGGACTTTCCCTGGACTCAGAGCCTCGCCAGGGGAAGGACGGAAACTATCAATGCTGGATTAGGGATCCCGATGGGAACCGGATTGAATTTATGCAGCTGCACCCTGATTCTCCCCAGAGAAGAAGCTGATTGGGACGATATCTTCATGGAGAACGCAGTCCTATAAGACTGGGAAAGCCTGAAAGCCTAAAGGAGTGGATTGAGAATGAAGATATTACTGGCGCCGGACTCCTTCAAGGGAAGCCTGTCCTCCCTTGAGGTCATCAAGATCTTGAAAAGGTCAGCAAGGAGGGTTTTCCCATCTGTTGACTTCTTAGAGGTCCCCATTGCCGACGGTGGGGAGGGCACTGTGGATGCGCTGGTCATTGCGGGGGGAGGAGAGTACAGGGAAAAGATTGTGAAGGATCCCCTGGGAAGGCCTGTCAAGGCCCGCTACGGCATAATCCGACAGCGAACAGCCGTGATCGAGATGGCCCAGGCCTCAGGCCTTCCCCTTCTGCCTGCAGAAGAGCGGAATCCCCTGATCACAACCAGCTATGGAACAGGGGAGCTGATTCGTGCAGCCCTGGACGAAGGCCTTCGGGATATCATCATCGGTATCGGGGGTAGCGCTACCAATGATGGGGGGATTGGGGCGGTTCAAGCTCTAGGGATCAAGTTCGTGGATGCCCAGGGGAAGGAGCTTGGTTTCGGGGGCAGGGAATTGGCGCGGATTGAGTCCATATCGATAGAAGGACTGGATCCCAGAATCAAGGAGAGTCGCATCACGGTGATCTGTGATGTAACGAATCCCTTAACGGGCGGGAAGGGAGCCACGGCGGTCTACGGTCCCCAGAAGGGAGCAACGGAGGAGATGTTGAAGGAGCTGGAGGCAGGCATGAAGCATTATGCCCGGCTGTTAAGGGAGACTACGGGCTTGGATATGGACAGGATCCCCGGAAGCGGTGCGGCGGGAGGACTGGGCGCAGCCCTGGTGGGATTCTTCCATGCTGTGCTGAAACCGGGAGCGGAGACCATCCTGGATCTGGTAGGTTTTGATGAATTGTTGGAGGGTGTGGACTTGGTCGTGACGGGGGAGGGAAAAATGGACGGGCAATCCCTGTACGGGAAAACCCCGCTGGGAGTGGCGGAACGATGCAGGAGGAGGGGTATACCTGTGATCGCCGTTGCCGGCATGATCGGAGAAGACGCTTCCAGGCTATATGGGCATGGGATTGGTAGCATGATGAGCACTTACAAGGAGAATTTGCCATTAGAAGAGGCTATGGAACGGGCGGCAGAGCTGCTGGAGGATGCGGGCGACAGGATGTTCCGCCTGATCCGTATCGGGATGGGGATTCAGTGTAAACAGACGAGCTGAACCCCTTGCCTAGATAAGTGTGTGATGAATATCACACTCCTCTTTAGTTTGAGTCACAGATATTCCCGGGCTTTTATACTAAAATCAAAAATGTGTTGTCCATCGTAGGATCGCTCTTGTTAAAGGACAGCTACATAAAGCTGTATTATTTATATATTGCGATTAAATTTTCAGGTGGAATGGAGGAATTTTGATGAGTATGTTTTGTTATCAGTGTGAACAGGCAGCGGGAGGAACAGGCTGTACCCGTATAAGAATTTGCGGGAAGGACCCACAGGTTGCAGCGCTTCAGGACCTGTTGATCCATGCCTTGAAGGGCTTGGCGGTTTATGGACATCGAGGACGCCGGTTGGGCGTAAAGGATGAAGGAGCTGACCGCTTTGTGATAGAAGGTCTGTTCTCCACCGTCACCAATGTGGATTTTGATCCGGAGAGGCTGGGAGGCTTGATTCAGGAGTGTGTGTAGCATCGGGAGAAGCTGAAGGCTAAATTCCTGGAGGCATACCGACAGCAGGAAGGAAAGGAATTCACAGAAGCTTTACCCAAGGAGACAGCCTTTCAACCGGAGGAAAGCCTGAAGGGTATGGTTGTTCAGGGTCAGAAGGTGGGGATTATGTCAGATCCTGATATGGATGAGGACATTCGTTCCCTGCGGGAATTGTTTACTTATGGACTGAAGGAGATGGCAGCCTATGCCGATCACGCCCTGATTCTGGGTAAAAAGAACGAAGAGGTCACGGCCTTCTTCTATAAAGGCCTGAATGCTTTAACGGACGATAGCCTAACCGTGGAGGATTGGCTTGGTCTCAATATGGAATTGGGTAAGGTAAATCTGGACTGCATGGGTCTTCTGGATAACGCCCATACCAGTCACTTCGGCAATCCGGTGCCAAATCAGGTATTCCTGGGTGCCAAAAAAGGTCCTGCCATCCTGGTATCCGGACATGATCTCCGGGATCTGGAGGAGCTGCTGAAGTAGACGGAAGGAAAGGGCACCAACATATACACCCACGGTGAAATGCTGCCCGCCCATGGATATCCCGAGCTGAAGAAGTATAAGCATCTGGTAGGGAATTATGGTGGGGCATGGCAGGATCAGGGGACGGAGTTTGCCGACTTCCCAGGCAGCATCCTGATGACCACCAACTGTATCCAAAAACCCAGAAAATCCTATCAGGACCGTATCTTCACCACCGGATTGGTGGCATGGCCGGGTGTTGTGCACATCGAATCGAAAAACGGAAAGAAGGACTTCACCCCGGTGATTGAAAAGGCCCTTGAACTGGGAGGATTCCCCGAGGACATCGATGGCAAGAACATTATGGTTGGATTTGCCCATAATACCGTTCTGGGTGTAGCGGATAAGGTGATTGAAGGGGTTAAGACAGGAAACATCCGGCATTTCTTCCTGATCGGCGGATGCGACGGTGCAAAACCGGGCAGGAACTACTATACGGAGCTGGCAGAGAAGATCCCTGATGACTGCATCATCCTTACCCTGGCCTGTGGTAAATATCGCTTCAACAAGCTGGAGTTCGGCACCATTGGCGAGCTGCTAAGGCTGCTGGATGTAGGGCAGTGCAATGATGCCTGTTCAGCCATTCAAATCGCTCTGGCTCTGGCCGATGCCTTTGAATGCGATGTGAATGAGCTCCCCCTGTCCCTGATCCTGTCCTGGTATGAACAGAAGGCAGTCTGCATCCTGCTGACCCTCCTGTCCCTTGGGATAAAGGGAATTCGTTTGGGACCGTCCCTTCCCGCCTTTGTTTCTCCCAATGTCCTGAAGGTGTTGGTGGAAAAATTCGATATCAAGCCGATTGCTACCGTGGAAGAGGATCTACAGGCTATCCTGGGATAACATTCAAGCTATCTTAAAAGCTCTGAAAACAGAGTACCTTTATTAGGTACTCTGTTTTTTTTTCATGAATCAGGCAGAAATTAAAGATACTATTATTGTTCTATCCTTCCTGGATATATCGAAGAAATCATGGAAATTTTTTGAAGGTTTGAGTTTAGCTTGATATTGAAAGGTCGCGGAAGAATGGACGGCAAGTTCCGGATGATTGGTTGGTCCAAAAGACGGAGAGGTGTTTTTTGCCTTTGACGGTAAAGTATTTATTTTCACCTCTTATGTAAAATAAATAATATTTCCACCTTTTTCGATCGCATGGTGGGTGATCGATTCAGTTCCGGTCGCTGAGCCTGTTTAGACACAATACCAAAACGTACATGGATTTGAGGTGAAGCAAATGGGAGAAGTACTTGTTTATATGGAAGGAATCGAGAAATTCTTCCCCGATGTCCATGCCCTGAATCAGTGCCAATTCGAACTGCGGTCGGGAGAAGTCCATGCCCTGATCGGTGAAAACGGCGCAGGAAAATCGACCCTCATGAAGATATTGACCGGTGTATATAACAAGGATGATGGTCGCATCCTATATAAGGGAAGAGAAGTGGATATTCCCAATCCGAAGGCTGCTCAGGACTTGGGAATCAGCATCATCCACCAAGAGTTTAACCTGATGCCCCATCTTACCGTGGCCCAGAATGTTTTTATGGGCCGTGAACCTCGTCAGAGTATCAGTTTTTTGGTGGATGATGCGGAAATAAACCGACGGACCCAAGAGCTCCTGGATATGATGCATTTGGACATCAAGCCCTAGACCCGGGTTTCGAGGCTTACCGTGGCCAAACAGCAGATGGTGGAGATCGCGAAGGCCTTATCTTTTAATGCTCAGGTCTTGATTATGGATGAGCCTACCGCAGCCTTGACCGAAGCGGAGATTGAGGAGCTTTTCCGTATCATCCGGGATCTGCGGGATAAAGGCGTAGGGATTGTCTACATTTCCCATCGAATGGAGGAGTTAAAGCAGATCTGTGACCGAGTAACGGTTATGCGGGACGGTCAGTACATCGATACCGTTGACATGGACAAGACGGATAATGATCAGCTTATTCGCATGATGGTGGGAAGAGAAATCTATGAGACAGCCCGGGAAAGCATCGAACACGTAGGCCGGCAGGTGGTGCTGGAGGTAAAGAAGCTGAATCGGGGCGGGGAGATCCAGGATGTCAGTTTCAAACTGCATAAGGGTGAAATCCTGGGTTTCGCCGGTTTGATGGGGCAGGACGGACGGAGGTGGCTCGGGCCATCTTTGGTGCCGATCCCGTAGAATCCGGGGAAATTTACATCAATGGCCGGAGGGTGGATATCAAGAGTCCTGCGGATGCGGTAAAGCATGGAATTGGCTATTTGTCCGAGGATCGCAAGCACTACGGCCTTGCCTTGGGCTTGAATGTGAAAACCAACATTGTCCTTGCTTTCTATCGGAAGTTCCTTGGTGCCTTTGGATGGGTGGACCGGAGGAAAACCCAGACGGAGGCGAAACGCCTGGTAGAGAATCTGAGGATCAAGACGCCCAGCATATATCAGAAGGTTAAGAATCTTTCAGGAGGAAACCAACAGAAGGTGATCATCGGTAAATGGTTGGTTCAGGACAGCGATATCCTGATTTTTGATGAACCTACCCGGGGGATTGATGTAGGGGCCAAGAGCGAGATCTATAAGCTCCTGAATGAATTGGCCGAGGAGGGGAAGTCCATTATCATGATATCCTCGGAACTCCCGGAGATTTTGCGCATGAGCCATCGTATCATTGTCATGTGCGAGGGACGGATTACGGGCGAATTATCGGCTAATGAGGCTAGCCAGGAGCGTATTATGTACTATGCCACCAAGCGTGAAGAAAACGTGATAAAGGAAGCATAAGTATTCTCATCAACAAATTCTGACTTTGGGGGAATTAGCATATGGAAGCAAAATGAAAACACCTTTTACAAGGAGATACTGCACAGAAGTTGATGGCGTTTGCCAGTCTGGTTGTACTGTTCATTATATTCTCAGTGCTATCGCCCAACTTTGAAAAGTTCGACAATATTGTAGGAATCTTGCTGGCAGCAGCAGTAAACGGTGTACTGGCGGTGGGAGTCAATTTCGTTGTGATTACTGGCGGAATTGATCTATCCATTGGGACGGTGATGACCCTTTCCTCCGTCATTACAGGCGTGTTCATCTCCTATTGGGGTCTGCCCATTCCAATCGGAATTCTAGGAGGCTTGGTAACGGGGGCTCTGATCGGACTGATAAACGGTACAACCGTGGCAAGGCTGAAGATGCCGCCTTTTATAGCTACCCTGGGCATGATGATGATCACCAGAGGTCTTTCCCTGGTGATATCCGGCACCAAGCCCATTTACTTTAGTAATACTCCCAGCTTTAGATATATTTCCATGGGCATTTTTATGGGCCTTCCCAATGCCGTGCTGATCTTTTTCATTACAGCTCTGGTAGGCAGCCTGATTCTATCCAAAACTATATTGGGCCGCTATACCTATGCCTTAGGAAGCAACGAAGAAGCCGCCCGCCTTTCCGGAATAAAGGTGGACCAATGGAAGATGGCTATCTACAGCCTCGCAGGCTTTTTTAGCGGTCTGGCGGGTATTCTCATGGCATCCCGTCTGAATTCCGCCCAGCCTGCTCTGGGGCAGGGATATGAAATGGATGCCATTGCAGCGGCTGTGATCGGTGGTACCTCCCTGAGCGGAGGAGAAGGGACCATACTGGGAACTGTGATCGGTGCCTTTATTATCAGCACCCTGACGAAGGGTCTTCGCATATTGGGTGTTCCTCAGGAATGGCAGATGGTGGTGACCGGTGCCGGTGCCATCGTGATTTTCGCAGTATATACGGACAGCCTGCGTCGTCGCAGAAGATAAGGAGTCCATGACTTTAATCCGGCGGATATGTACGATATCCCCAAAAAGGGCATAATAAAACATACGATTTATGATGAGGAGGAGATCCATATGAATAAGATTCGAAAAATATGCATCCTCCTTTTAAGCCTGCTGCTTATTATCAGCTTCCTGGGCTGCCGCACAGCCCAGGATCAGGAACAGCAGGGGGAAGGACAGCAGCAACCTACCGAGACAGGAGAAAAGGCTGGCGGTGATAAGCCATATATTGCTGTGGTTTCCAAGAGATTCCAGCATCAGTTCTGGCAGGCCGTTAAGACAGGGGCTGAGCAGGCCGCCAAGGACTATAATGTGGAGATCACCTTCGAAGGACCTGAATCTGAAGCCATGGTAGACAAGCAGATTGAGATGCTCCAGGCTGCCCTGAACAAGAAGCCCGATGCCATTTGCTTTGCAGCCCTGGACAGCGAGGCCGCCCTTCCTCTCCTGGAGAAGACAAAGGAACAGAACATCCCTATTGTTGGATTCGACTCAGGAGTGGACAGCGATATACCCATCGCAACGGCAGCTACCGATAACGTTGCAGCTGCTGCCGCAGCAGCAGATAAGATGGCAGAGCTGATAGGCGAGGAAGGAGAGGTTGCGGTGATCGTCCACGACCAGGTCAGTGTGACGGGAGTGGACCGACGGGACGGTTTTGTCAATCGGATCAAGGAGAAATATCCAAATATTGAAATTGTGAGCATCCAATACGGCGGTGGAGACCATCTCAAGTCCACCGACCTGGCCAATGCAACTATTCAAGCCCATCCCAATCTCAAAGGCTTCTTCGGTGCCAATGAAGGTTCGGCCATTGGTGTGATAAACGCTGTGCAGGAGATGAATAAGGTGGGGGAAATTGTGGTTGTGGGCTACGATGCAGGGAAGCAGCAAAAGGATGTGGTACGAAGCGGGCTGATGGCAGGTGCCATCAGTCAGGATCCCATCGGTATCGGATATAAGGCCGTTGAAGCTGCTGTAAAGGCGGCAAGGGGGGAAGAGGTGGAGAAGGAAATTGACACTGGATTCCACTGGTATGACAAGAACAATGTGGATTCCGAGGAACTCAAACCCTTGCTATACGATTAACCGGCGTTCAAATATGAATCCAGGAGGCTCCCGGACAATGTCTGGGGGCTTCTGTTATGCTTAGATGCCTGTTTCCGCCGGTCAGTCGATGGAAAGCAGGATCCGTCGGATGTCTCATGCCTAAAGGTTTGGATTGAAAAGAGAAATTCGCCGGAAATATAATAAAGGTGAAAACTTTTTGATTGCCGGTCGGGTATAAAGGGTAGATTGGTCATTGAGGAGGTAAAGGGATGGAACAGGAGATCATTCGGAGAATACAGGAGGGTGATGAAGAGGCTTTCGCCGAGCTGTATAAGCTGTATGGAGAGTATGCCCTTCGGGTTGCCACAGCCGTTACAAAGAGTCCAATGAATGCAGCTGATGCGGTACAGGAAACCTTCATAAGGGTTTATCATCATATACAAAGTTTTGACCTTTCCAGGGATTTTAAGCCTTGGTTTTATAGGATCCTGTTGAACGAATGTAATCGGCTTATGAAAAAGCAGAGCAAAACCGTTGCGATAAACGATTATATGGAAAACAACCCCCGGATGGCGCGGGTGGACGAGCATCCCTTTGAAAGATACGAGGAACTGTATAAGGCCATTGAAAAATTGAAGGATATCAATCGCATTCCCATCGTTTTGAAATATTTGAATGGATTTACGGAGATGGAAATTGCCGATATCCTCAATCTGAATGTCAATACAGTGAAATCCCGGTTATTCAAAGGCAGACAAAAGCTGAAGAAGTTTATAGAAAGAATGGAAGAAAGGGGAGTCGGCCATGGATGAGCGAAAACTGGAGGATATGATTCAGCGGGCATTGACGGAGGGGACAGAATCGTCCCTGGAATTAAAGGACAAGGTATGGAGCAGCATACAAGGGCATATCAAACAGAGCAGAAGGGGGCTTTCAAGGATGGAGAGGAAGAAAAGAAGGAACAGGAGGCCCATATGGCTGGGAGGACTGTCAGTAGCTGCTGCCTTAGTGCTGGTATTTCTGATGAACACCGAAGCAGTACTGGCAGGGGTTAATAAGATCCGTGAGCTGCTGGCTCCTGAAAAGGTAATCGTGGAGGAGCTGGAAGGCCAGAAGGAGGAGACAAACGTTTCTCTGCAGGAAAGTCAGGTAGGATATGTGATCTATTTTGATAAAGGGCGGTATCGGATGGAGAAGCTGGAGGACAGGGATCGCATTGTGGCTACCTTCGAAGGAGCGGAGGATTTTCCCGATGTGTATATGGAAATCCGGCAGCTAGCCGATCAAAAACCCGAAAGCCTGGTAAGCAGCTTGGAAAAACAGTTGTCATCGAAAAAACCCAAGACCTTGAGGAAAGAAAAGGTGGAAGATCCGGTAAAGGGAACCCGTCTCACCGTGGTCTGGGGTCAGAATTGGAATTCAGTATATGAAAAATACTATGTGATCAGCAATGGAAAGGAAGGAAGCTTTCTTTTTCACCAAAAATTCTTTTTTGAGGCAGCAGAAGGGCATGGTGTTCGCTTTGATAATATGCTGAGGGAATTCAAGCTGATCGATGAGGTAAAATAGAAGATAGTGTCTTGATCCCGAGAGACAGCACGGGGCCGTCTGCCTTTGAGCTGTCTCTTTTTTCATTGATCAGAAGTAAAAAGAGAAGATGGGTAAAAAGCGATGGGGGAATCCCTTTGGGGGATAGCGATTACAGGGTCCACAGAAAATGAGCACCGGTGAATGCCAGGATGGCCATTGGAATGGCCCATATGAAAACAAAGTACTCCCTAGAATCAGTGAGTACTTTGCTGAAAGCCGGTCCCCTGTTGTACCTGTTTGTAGTATTGGGCAATCAGCCTGTCCAGTTTTTGGCTGTGCAGAATGATCTCTCTCTCACAGATGTTATCGTGTTTGGACAAAAGATTATGGAGGCTTCGCCTCATATTATTGATTTCCCTGATCAGATCCACTAAGATCCCCCCTTTTTATGCATACAACGAGAAATATTTTAAAGGATAGAGGAGGAAAAAGCAATAGCTTTTCTTGTACTATTATGGAGTATTTTGCCTTTTATATGATTTTGGCGAGAGAAGATGGAATTTTCTTTCCCATAGGACGGAAAGGGAATGATTCAGTTTTGAGGGCTGCCTGAAATGTTGACAGAATTTTCAAAAAATCCTATAATAAATCCAACGGATATAGTGATGTTTGACCCATGAGGAACACAGGACGTTTCCCATGGAAATGAACTGGGGAAATGAAGGAGGAAATGAGATGAAAACAATGACAGCCTGGGAACGAGTAGTCAATGCAATGGAATTCAAACCGGTGGATCGCATCCCAATCTTCGATTTGATTCACAATATACCCCTGCTGGAGTACTGCACCGGTGAGAAGGTAACTCTGGAGAACGGTCTGGATCTCTTGTGCAAAACCATCTCCATGAATTTGGACGCCACAAGGGGAATTTCTCCGCCCGTAGAGGAAAAGGTGATTGTCCATGAGGATGGCTTTGTATACAAGCAGGAATGGTGGACCACCTGGCTGATTGAAAGGCCCTTTAAGGACCCGGCAGGCCTGAAGGAATACATCAAGAGAAACATTGATGAGATCAGAGACTATCAGCCGGGAGATATGTGGACCTTTGCAGGAAAGGGAAATGTATGGGGCCAGTCACAGAAAAGTCCAAGGGAGCAGTTCCTGGAGCTGCAGGAGAAGCTGGGAGATACGGTTCTTTTCCCCACGGAGAGCCCTGTAGGATTGGATACGGCCTATATACGGGCGGGGCTTGATTTGTTTGTCTACGGATATATGGAATATCCGGAACTGATTTCTGAATGGCTGGAGGCATTAAATGAAGCCGAGATTAAGCGGGTGCATGACACGGCGGATCCTACCCTGTCGCCGGTAGCCCTTGTATTCGCAGATATGGCCTTTAAGAACACTTTGTTGTTTTCTCCTGCCTTTTTACGCAAGGAGTTTTTTCCCAGGCTGAAGAAGCTGGTGGATGCCTGGCATTCCCATGGCATCAAGGTCATCTTCCATTCCGACGGAAATCTGATGGAGGTATTGGATGATCTCGTAGCCACCGGTATCGACGGACTGAATCCCATTGAACCCCTGGCCGGCATGGATATCGGCACCATCCGGGAAAAATATCCAAAGCTTACCTTGATGGGAGGAATTGACTGCAGCCAGCTTCTTCCCTACGGCACCCGGGAAGAGGTGGGCCAAGCCGTCAAAAAAGCCATCGAGGACGGCTGGAGGGGAGGGGGACTGATCCTGGGATCCAGTACCGAGATCCATCCCGATTGCAAGCTGGAGAATATCCTTCAAATGTGGGAATCCATCCGTAACTATCCTGTATAGACAGGATAAACCGTAGAAGCAGCCTCAGGGCTGCTTCTTAAGCTTCTTGACAGGACCGGAGGATCGGCCTATTATGTAAGAAAGAGAGGGACAGGAGCTTGGATATAGATGACATAAAACGGAAATTGAGGGAACTGAAAAGGCTGGAGGTACGGATCAGATGGGGGAAACAGTTCTCCCCTTCCCTTCAGAATCGCCGGCTTGTTTGGAATGAGTTTTTCTCCGATAAGGAGGATGGCAGCAAACCCTGCAGATATCCGTTGGAGCGACTGGCGGGGATGAGCCACGAGGAGCGAAAGGAAATTTTCGGCGAGTATCTGTATGCCGTCTACTATCAAATGTATAAGGAGAATGGAATTGGCTTTGTGCTGGAAGGGATGTTCGATCCTCGGAATCTGGCTCTGTTTGGTCTGCCGCCCACTGCCGGCATGGATGAAATCAAAGCGAGATTCCGTTCTTTGGCCAAAAAGTATCACCCGGATCATGGAGGTTCCCATGAAAAGATGGTAGAGCTCCTGGATCATTATCATAAACTGATGGAAGGCATGAGATAAATGGAGACAGAAAGGACGAAGGAGATTGGCGTACACCTTTGATTACGAGTTAGTGGGCAAAATCGGGTCAATGGCCTTGATCCGGAAAGAAGATAATGATATCGATTATAATATTTTTAGCCGATTGGGGGCAGAGCTAAAGCCGGGGATGATCTGGGTGAGCTCCGGTGCCACGGAAATCGGACGCCTGGATTATATGAAGCGAAACGGGGGTCAGGAGCTGCAGGGGAATCCGGACGATGTGAAGGCCGACTATGCCTCCCAAGGCCAGAGTATCCTGATGGAGAATTATCGACAGTTTATCAATCCCAAATATTCGGTTCGACAGGTATTGGTGGAGCATCAGCATTTTAATGATCCTGAAAAGAAGGAATTTATCCGCAGGCTCCTGCTTCGGGCAGCCCAGCAAGGCGCTATTCCCATCATCAATTACAATGATTCGGTCAGTTATGAGGAGAATAGAAAGATGGAGCTGGCCGATTTACGGAAAAGAAACGGGAATCGGATTGTAGAATGTGTGGATAACGATGAGACGGCTGCGGTGATTGCTAGCCTGGTTAAAGCCCGCTGCTTGGTGATTTTGACATCCGTATATGGGATATACGAAGATCCCACTGATCCATCCACCTTAGTAAAAGAAATCCGAGGCAGGAATGTGGAACAGGTGGTCCGGCGGATTCGGGAACTTCAGCGCTCCTGTGTAGGCGCCAGCCGTCCGGGGGCTAACGGGGCAAAGGCCAAGCTGGAATACATTATAGAACCTGTAAAGCAGGGCACAACGGTCATTATTGGCCATGCCCAGTATCGAATATCCGATCTTCTGAAGGGAACGGTTGATCGGACAATCATCGGTGTGGAGTAGTAGTGGATAGAAATCTCTATATGAAATACGATGTAAAGTTTAGGAGGTACTTATGAAGAGCTATCGAAAGGAACTATGGTTTGATGTGAAAAAGAGGCGGGAGTTTATCAATATCACCCCCTATGTAGAGGAATGCCTGCGGGAAAGCGGGATACAGGAAGGCTTGCTTCTCTGTAATGCCATGCATATTACAGCGAGTGTATTCATTAACGATGACGAATCGGGTTTACACCAGGATTTTGAAGAGTGGCTGGAAGGGCTGGCTCCCGAGAAGCCCTATTCCCGTTACCGCCATAATGGCTTCGAGGACAATGCGGATGCCCACCTGAAACGTTCCATTATGGGTCGGGAAGTGGTGGTGGCGGTCACGGGAGGTCGATTGGATTTCGGACCCTGGGAGCAGATTTTCTATGGAGAATTCGACGGCAAACGGAGAAAGAGGGTCCTGGTGAAAATTATCGGAGAATGAATGCACGGCATGGAAGCTGAGACAGGGAAAAATTGATTGTTTCAGTAAAACAAAAAGGGATTATCCGCAACTGCGGATAATCCTTTTCGTTTTATATCGGTCTATATCGTGGGTTCTATTGCGATCCGCGAAGGGCGAACCGCCAACACGATTCCGTTACATTTTATATCCCAGCTAGGCGCTTATACATCTCGTACCGAGTCTTGGCATCCTGTTCAGCCTTCTCAAAGAGCTCATCAGCCACTTCGGGGAATTGCTTCTTCAAAGTGGAGTAACGGATCTCACTCATGATGAAATCCTGGAAGTTTCCAGTGGGCTCTTTCGAATCCAGGATGAAGGGGTTCTTACCCTGGTCGGCTAACTCAGGATTATATCGGTACAGCGGCCAGTAACCGGCTTCTACAGCCAGTTTGGATTCTCTCTGACTGCGCCCCATGTTGATACCATGGTTGATGCAGGGAGAATAAGCGATGATGAGGGATGGTCCCTTATATTTTTCAGCTTCAGTCAAGGCTCTCATCAGCTGGTTGTGATTGGCTCCCATTGCAACGGATGCTACGTACACATATCCGTAGGACATGGCCATCATGCCCAGATCCTTCTTGCGGGTTCTCTTACCGGCCGCAGCAAATTTCGCGACGGATCCGGTCGGAGTTGCCTTGGAAGATTGACCGCCGGTGTTCGAATATACCTCGGTATCCAGTACAAGGATATTCACATCCTCACCGGAAGCCAGGACATGATCCAATCCGCCGTAGCCGATGTCATAGGCCCAGCCGTCTCCGCCGATAATCCAGATGGACTTCTTGACGAAGAGGTCTTCCATGGATGCGATTTCCTTATACAGGTCATCACATTCGCAGCCGCAATCGCCGCATTCTGCTATAGCCACCTTCAAGGCAGCCTTTAATTGCTCTGCAGCATCCTTTGAAGCATCGGCATCATCCATGCCGGCCAGCCAGGCTTCACAAGCGGCTTTCAGATTCCATTCCTCGGGCAGATCATAGCTCAGAAGCTTCTTAACAAGCTCAGCCAGCTTTTCTCTCCTCTGAGTAATGGCCAGGTTCATGCCATAGCCGAACTCGGCATTGTCTTCAAAGAGGGAATTCGCCCAGGCGGGGCCGTGGCCTTTACTGTTGGTGGTATACGGACAGGTGGGTGCACTGCCGCCGTAAATGGAAGAACATCCGGTGGCATTGGCAATGACCATCTTGTCACCAAAGAGCTGGGTAACCAATTTCACATAAGGAGTTTCGCCGCAACCGGGGCATGCTCCTGAGAATTCGAACAAGGGTTGCAGGAACTGGCTTCCCTTGACGGTGTTCTTATTGAATTTCACATCCAGCTCAGGCAGCTTTTGCGCAAACTCGTAATTGGCATTTTCTTCGTCCACAATGGAATCCAAGGGGACCATTGTCAATGCCTTCTGTTTTGCAGGGCAAATATCGGCACAGTTGCCGCATCCGGTACAATCCAAGGGAGATAGCTGAATCTTGTACTGGAGGCCGGCAAACTCCCTTCCCACAGCAGGCTTGGTCTTGAAAGATTCCGGAGCATCCTTCAGGTCCTCAGGCTTAGCTAAAACGGGTCGGATGGCTGCATGAGGACATACCAGGGAGCACTGGTTACACTGGATACAGTTTTCCACATGCCACTGGGGAACATTGATAGCAATACCACGTTTCTCGTACTTGGTGGTGCCCAGAGGAACTATTCCATCGGGTGAGAAGGCGCTGACGGGGAGCTTGTCTCCCTCCTGGATCAGGATGGGGTAGATGAAATTGTCGAAATACTCGTCGGCCTCCACCTTTTGGATGGCAGCTCCTTCCGTGGCATTGGCCCATTCAGCGGGATATTTGATTTCCTCTAAAGCTTCCGAAGCCCGATCAACGGCTGCAAAGTTCATATTGACGATCTTATCGCCCTTGTGGCCATAGGTTTCTTTGATGGCATCCTTGATGTATTTGAAGGCGTCCTCTACAGGGATGACATTGGCAATCTTGAAAAAGGCTGCCTGCATCACCATGTTGATACGGCCACCCAGGCCAACTTCAGAAGCAATTTTTACCGCGTCGATATTGTAGAACTTCAAGTTCTTTTGAGCGATGGTTCGCTTCATGGAAGCAGGAAGCTTCTCGTCCATTTCCTCTGCGGTCCAACTGGAATTCAGCAGGAAGGTGCCGCCTTCCTTGATCCCATCCAGAAGATTGTAACGGGTGACATAGGAGGCATTATGACAGGCTATCAGGTCTGCTTGGTCAATCAGATAGGCAGACTGGATAGGACTGTCTCCGAAACGCAGATGGGAGATGGTAAAGCCACCTGATTTTTTGGAATCATATACGAAATAGCCCTGGGCATACATATCGGTATGGTCTCCGATAATCTTGATGGAGTTCTTATTGGCACCTACGGTACCGTCGGAGCCCAAGCCATAGAATTTGCAGCGATACAGACCCTTGGGAGCACTGTCGATGATTTCCTTGACCTCCAGGGAGGTATGGGTTACATCATCGGTAATCCCAACGGTAAAGTGATTTTTGGGTTCCTCAGCATCCAGATTGTCAAATACAGCTTTGACCATGGAAGGAGTAAATTCCTTGGAACCTAAACCGTATCGACCGCCGACGATCACAGGACAATCCTGTTTCTCTGCGAACACGGTGCAGACGTCCTCATACAGGGGTTCACCCAAGGAACCGGGCTCTTTGGTGCGATCCAGTACAGCGATCTTCTTCACTGTTTTGGGAAGCACAGCCAGGAAATGTTCCGCAGAGAAGGGTCGGTACAGGCGGACCTTGATGGCGCCAACCTTTTCGCCCCTTGCAACTAAGTAATTCACTGTTTCCTCAGCTGTTTCACATCCGGAACCCATGAGAATGATAACCTTTTCTGCATCGGGGGCACCGACATAATCGAAAAGCTTATAATGGCGGCCTGTCAGTTCACCCACCTTTTTCATCATTTCCTCTACAATGGCGGGTGTGGCCAGGTAATATTTGTTGGCAGCTTCACGACCCTGGAAATAGATATCCGGATTCTGGGCCGTTCCCTGTTGATGAGGATGTTCAGGGTTCAAAGCCCGCTGACGGAAGTCAATGACATCCTCCATATCCAGAAGCTTGGCCATTTCCTCGTATTCGATGACGTCGATCTTTTGAACTTCATGGGAAGTTCTGAAGCCGTCAAAGAAGTGCACGAATGGTACACGGGCCTTCAAGGTAGCCAAATGAGCAACCAGAGCCAGGTCCATAACCTCCTGTACGGAAGCGGAGGCTAACAGGGCAAAGCCTGTCTGTCGTGTAGCCATTACGTCAGAATGATCTCCAAAGATGGAAAGGGCATGGGCAGCCAAAGCCCTGGCGGATACATGGAAAACGCAGGGTAGAAGCTCCCCGGCAATCTTATACATATTTGGGATCATCAACAGCAAGCCTTGGGATGCGGTGAAGGTGGTGGTCAGCGCACCTGTAGCCAAGGAGCCGTGAACGGCACCAGCAGCACCGGCTTCTGATTGCATCTCCGCGATGCGCATGGTCTGTCCAAAAAGATTTTTACGACCATGAGCAGCCCATTCATCCGCAACCTCAGCCATGGGGGATGAGGGCGTAATGGGATATATGGCAGCTACGTCACTGAAGGCATAGGCTACATGAGCAGCAGCCGTATTCCCATCAATTGTTTTTTTGATGGACATATCTGAGACCCCTCCTTAAGATAGAAATATTAATTAAGATAGAATAAAATGGATAGCACCTAGAAAAGCTAATCCTGTCATGATATTAAGGGTAAGACTCTAGGGAAATAACTATCTAAGTCATTATATAGCGGATCGGGCAGGCATGTCAAGGAAAGAGGGCTCCCAACCGATTTGGGAGCCCGGACAGGGGGATATTATTTCCCGTAATATGCCATGAGATACATATCCTTGATCTCTTCCATCAGGGGGTACCTGGGGTTGGCACCGGTGCATTGGTCATCGAAAGCTTGCTCAACCATTTCATCCAGCTGCTCCAGGAAGCTAGCTTCGTCGATACCATAGTCCTTGATCGTCTTTTTGATACCCACCTTTTCCTTCAATTCATCGATTGCTTTGATGAGACCATTCAGTTTCTCCTGATCGTTTTTCCCTTTGAAGCCCAAATAATCCGCGATTTCAGCATATCTGGCCAGGGTATGGGGATGATCGTATTGAGGGAATGTGCCCATTTTGACGGGTGCATCCGATGCATTGAAACGGATCACTTCATTGATCATCAGGGCGTTGGCGATACCGTGGGGTAAATTGTGGAAGGAGCCCAGCTTATGGGCCATGGAATGACATACACCCAGGAAGGCATTGGCAAAGGCCATACCTGCAATGGTGGATGCATTGGCCATTTTTCCCCTGGCTTCGGGATCCTTGGCTCCAAGCTCGTAAGCCCGGGGCAGATATTCGAAGATGGTCTTGATGGCTTTCAAAGCCAATCCGTCGGTGTAGTCCGTAGCCATCATGGAGGCATAGGCTTCCAGGGCGTGGGTCAGGGCGTCGATTCCGGAAGAGCTGGTAAGTCCCTTGGGCTGATTCATCATCAGATCCGGGTCTACGATTGCCATCTTTGGCAGCAGCTCATAATCGGCAAGGGGGTATTTGACGCCTATATCCTGGTCGGTGATGACGGCAAAGGGAGTCACTTCACTGCCGGTGCCTGAGGTGGTAGGGATGGCGATAAAGTAGGCCTTTTCTCCCATTTTCGGGAAGGTATAGACTCGCTTTCGGATGTCCATAAAGCGCATGGCCATATCCATAAAGTCTGCCTCGGGATGTTCGTACATCACCCACATGATTTTTGCCGCGTCCATGGGGGAACCACCGCCGACGGCGATGATGCAGTCGGGTTCAAAGGCCTTCATGGCTGCAGCGCCTTCCTGGGCACAAGCCAGGGTGGGATCGGGGGCAACATTGAAAAAGGTAGTATGGCTGATGCCCAGCTCGTCAAGTTTATCGGTGATCGGCTTTGTATAGCCGTTATTATATAGGAAGTTGTCGGTTACAATGAGGGCTTTTTTCTTGTTCAGTACATGTTTCAATTCATCCAGGGCTACAGGCAGGCAACCCTTCTTGATATAAACTTTTTCCGGAGCTCGGAACCAAAGCATATTCTTTCTCCTCTCGGCGACTGTTTTGATATTGAGCAGATGCTTCACACCTACGTTTTCCGAAACGGAGTTGCCACCCCATGTTCCGCAGCCCAGGGTGAGGGACGGTGCAAGATTGAAATTATACAGGTCACCGATTCCGCCATGGGAAGAGGGGGTATTGACCAATATGCGGCAGGTCTTCATTCTGTCTTCGAAAAGCTTCAGTTTATCCTGCTCCGTCTGAGTATTCAGGTAGATGGAAGCAGTATGGCCAAAGCCGCCATCGGCAATGAGCCTGTCGGCCTTATCCAGGGCTTCGTCAAAGCTCTTGGCCCGGTACATGGCGAGGACGGGAGAGAGCTTTTCGTAGGCGAACTCCTCGGACAGATCGACTCTTTCCACTTCACCGATGAGGATCTTCGTCTTAGCCGGTACCGATATGCCGGACAATTCAGCGATTCTTGTTGCAGGCTGTCCGACAATCTTCGCATTCAGGGCACCGTTGATGATGATGGTCTTACGAACCTTTTCGATTTCGTCTTCCTTCAGGAAGTAGCAGTTTCGTCTCTCAAATTCTGCCTTTACTTTATCATAAATGCTGTCGGCAACGATAACCGACTGCTCGGAGGCGCAGATCATGCCGTTGTCAAAGGTCTTGGAGTGAATGATGGAATTGACGGCGAGCAATATATCTGCGGATTCGTCGATGATGGCGGGGGTATTTCCGGGTCCCACACCGATTGCAGGTTTTCCGGAGGAATAGGCAGCCGTGACCATGCCCGGACCGCCCGTTGCCAGGATGAGATCCGCTTCCCTCATGAGGTAATTTGTCATTTCCAGGGAGGGGATGTCGATCCAACCGATTATGCCCTCGGGAGCCCCTGCCTTAACGGCTGCTTCCAGAACCAGCTTTGATGCTTCAATGGTGCAGGCCTTGGCTCTGGGGTGGGGGCTGATGACGATACCGTTTCTGGTTTTCAGGGCCAGAAGGGTTTTAAAGATAGCCGTGGATGTAGGGTTGGTGGTTGGGATCACTGCTGCAATGACGCCTACTGGCTCTGCGATTTTTTTAATACCGTAAGACTTATCCTCTTCGATAACCCCGCATGTTTTTACGTTTTTATACGTGTTGTAAATATACTCGGCAGCGTAATGATTTTTGATGACCTTATCTTCCACAACACCCATGCCGGTTTCCTCAACTGCCATTTTTGTGCCATTTTTGCCAACGGAATGCGTGCTTTATTGGCGGCAATGGCTGCAGCGGAAAAAATCTTATCCACCTGTTCCTGGGTGTAGCTTGCAAAGACCTTTTGAGCTTCTTTGACACGGAGAAGAGCCGCTTCCAGCTTTTCGACTCCGTCAACAATCTCATAATTTCTTTTATTTCCCATAGATTTTCCTCCTTGTATTGACTTCGTTTGGATTGTTTTTTTCGTCTTCTTACAGCTCTACAAACAAGGGAAGATGTAAAACCGACCCTT
Source organism: Clostridia bacterium (assembly GCA_050952525.1). Taxonomy (GTDB): domain Bacteria; phylum Bacillota; class Clostridia; order Christensenellales; family JBMNLC01; genus JBMNLC01. Next base: position 303,758 of record JBMNLC010000013.1, read on the forward strand.
GTGACCTCTCAAAGATTGACAAATTTTTAACATTCTGTTTGTTAAAATTTTAACATAACATGTCGGAAATTACTAATATAAAAAAGGCATATCTATAAAAAAGGCATATCGGTATGTTTTTATCGATATGCCTTTACCGGATTATCAAAATTCAGATTTTACGGATATCTCTGACTGATTTCTTGCTTGGATTTTTCAAGTTCCTCCAGGAATTTCGTATCCAGTTCACTGAATTGATAACTATTTCGATATATGAGGAGATCCTTATATTTTTCGGGGCTTTCCTCGCATGATCGCTGTATCAGGGAGTAGCGCTCTATGAGTTCTTTGGGAAGGGGTGAAGCCCACATATAGGTGATGGGCGATTCAGCCAATAGGTCGAACTGACTGCCCTGGCTAAATACGTGGATACGTTTGTTGACCATTTCAGGAAGCTTCGCTTTTTTGATTTCCGATGGAGACATGGAGGGAGTATAATGGTCACCATGGACGATTTCAATGTAGCTGTTTAGATCCTGGTAGTTCAGATCCTTTTTTGATGCCAAAGGATGATCCCGGGACATAAGAACCAAGGGACGAAATTCCCAAATCAGCTTTGCTTCCAGCTGATTTTCCCTCAACATATTTCTGAATTGTTTTTCCTGGGAGGTCTGGTAGCGAAGAATTCCAAGATTGTAATTGTCCTGCAGGATGTTTTTAATGACCTGCATGTTATTGGTTTCCTGGAAATAGATTTGTATGCCCTTGGACAAGTCAAGGCTTGTAACCATTCTGGTAAGGGCACGGCTTATATAGCTGGCTCTCGGAACGGATATGCTGAATACCTGCTTGCCTTCCAGATTGGATTGGAAGAGGGCTTCCATTTCCTCTACCTGCGCCAGGATGTTTCTGGCGTAACCTAAAAACTCTTCTCCCTGCTCGGTAGGAAAAACCCCCTTGGAGGTGCGTTTGAATATTTGGATGCCCAGGCTTTCCTCCAGCTCCTTAATGGCTCGACTCAGGTTGGGCTGTCCCATGAAAAGGTTTCTTGCAGCCTCTGAAATGGATTTTGTTTTTTCGATTTCCACAGCATATTTCAAATGAATAAGATTCATAGCTACTCCTTCAAAAAATGGTCTATTATATTATTCTAGTTATAACAGAAAATCAGAAAAAGGGATGGGGTTTGACAAAATTACCAATTCTGTTTAGGGAACAAGAGATCCGTATTTCTTCTGCACGACATTGCAGCGGTTCTGTGCCTATGATAGAATAGCATAAATATGATGCCGTTGTGATGGGAAAGAGAGGGTCTGATATGAGTAAATATTGGAGTGCCATAACTCGCAATATTGCACCCTATACCCCAGGGGAGCAGCCAAAAGATAAAAAGTATATCAAATTGAATACCAACGAGAATCCCTATCCTCCTTCCCCCAGGGTTTTGGATATCATCCGAAGGATGGCTGACGATAGTTTGCGCCTGTATCCTGATCCAAGCTGTGATGAATTGAGAAGGGTGATCGCCTCCCATTATGGCTTTGAGAAGAGCCAGGTGTTCGTGGGGAATGGATCGGACGAGATCCTGGCCTTTGCCTTTCGGGCTTTCTTCGATCCGGACAGGACCGTTCTTTTTCCGGAGATTACCTATACCTTTTATCCCGTTTACAGCCAATTATTCGGCCTCCGCTATCAATTGGTGCCCATGGATGATGATTTCAACATAGATTTGGAAGCTTTTTTGCAGAGAAATGGAGGAATCGTTTTCCCCAATCCTAATGCTCCTACAGGCAGATGCTTGGCCCTGGAGAGCGTCCGGGAGATTGTTGAGGGGAATATGGACAGTGTTGTCATTGTGGACGAGGCTTATATTGATTTCGGAGGTGAATCCGCCTTAAGTTTGGTACCGGAATATCCCAATCTTTTGATCGTTCACACTCTGTCGAAATCCCGTTCCCTTGCCGGGCTTCGGGTGGGGTATGCCATCGGCCATCCGGATCTCATTGAAGGCTTGGATCGCATTAAGAATTCCTTTAATTCGTATACCTTGGATCGGCTTGCCTTGGCGGCTGGAGCAGAAGCCGTCAAAGATGAGGAGTATTTTAAACAAAGCTGTATGAAGGTAATCCGCACCCGGGAAAGGACAGCATCCGAACTGGTGGGGATGGGCTTTCAAGTGATTCCTTCCACTGCCAATTTTCTCTTTATTTCCCATCCAGGCTGGGAGGGTGCCGCCCTATATCAAAAGCTCCGGGAACGGAACATCCTGGTCCGCCACTTTAACAAGCCCCGGATTCACGCTTATTTGCGGGTAAGCATAGGAACAGACGAGGAAATGGATGCTTTTCTCAAGGCTGTGGAGGAAATTGTCCGTTGAGATATTCAATATTTCTTCCAATTATCGTTTTGCTTCCTCAAAAAGGGTTATGAATAATCCTAAAGGTATAAAAAAGGGAGGAAGGGTTGGAATGGATATATTGGATTTTGCCATGCAAATGGAAAAAGACGGAGAGCAGTTCTATCGAGAGGCTGCCGAAAAGGCATCCCATGAAGGCATGAAATGCATTTTTAATATGTTGGCAGATGATGAAGCCAAGCACTATGCGGTGCTTGAGAGCATGAAGAAGGAGACTCCCCAAATGGCAGATAGCCCTGTTCTGTCCATGTCGGAGAATATATTTGAACAGGTAAAGGAACAAAAGGAAGAATGGCTGTCGGAGGACTCTCAGCTAGCCCTATATGAGAAGGCGCGGGATCTTGAGAGAAAGAGTTGGACCTTTTATCAGGAGAAAGGGGAAGAGGCAACGGATCCCTCCCATAAGGAACTTTTTCACAGAATCGCCCGTGAAGAAGAACAGCATTTTCTACTGATGGATAATCTGAGTTGAGTCGCTTTTGCGACCTCAAAACTGGGTGGAGGACGGAGAGTTTTACCATGCGGAAGAATACTGAATCTGTCGGACCCAACCCTCCTTTCGTTCTATGCCGTTTAGGGTGACAGGATCGGAAGGAATTGCATCCCGATGTCGCCTGGTATATAATAAGGGCATGAAAAAACGGGAGGACGGATCATGATTCTTTCCGACAGGACCATCAAAGAGATGCTGAATAATAGAGAACTCTGTATCGATTCGATCACAGAGGAACAGATACAGCCGGCTTCTGTTGATTTACGATTAGGCAATCATTTTCTCAAGGTGGATGAAAACCTGCTGACTTCCATGGATCTTTCCCACGAGCCCCAATACATTGCCTTCGAAAGGGATGAAATCGTCGTCCCACCTAACAGCTTTTTGCTGGCTACTACCAAGGAATATGTGAAGCTGCCCAATCATGTGACAGCCTTCGTAGAGGGAAGAAGTTCCATAGGCAGAATGGGCTTGTTTATTCAGAATGCCGGGTGGGTGGATCCGGGCTTTGAGGGACAGATTACCCTGGAATTGTATAACGCCAATCGCTTGCCCATCAAATTGACTGCCGGCCGAAGGGTATGCCAGCTGGTGTTCGCCTTTACGGACCAGGAGGTGGAGAATCCATATATGGGGAAATATCAGGGACAGATCAAGGCCGTGGGAAGCCGCATTTTCCAGGATAGGGATCGGTAGACCGACTTTGAAGCAAGGGAAATGCGCATAAAATCCCGGGAGTCGGGAATCCTGATAGGGATGCTATTCCTTTCCTGGGATGGTTCAAATTATGATTTGACTTTTCAAGGCCCTTGTTGTAAAATGATATAGCGATATGGATGAATATCCCCAAACAGTTGTGTTTCCGTAGCTCAGCAGGATAGAGCGTTCGCCTCCTAAGCGAAAGGCCGTGGGTTCGAATCCCGCCGGGAACACCAAAAGTCCCTGTCGATCGTAAAGATAGGCAGGGCCTTTTTTTATGTGTATCTTCATTTTTTTCGATGGAAATTGAAAAGAATTGTTAATTATTTAACAATTCTCTTTATTGCAAAGGCAAGGGCAAAAACGGATGGACTCGTAGATTATCCATGTATGAGAACAGGAATATATAGAGAAAAGAAAGGAGAAACCACATGCAGCTATTTGTTCGGGATAAACAGTTTTACAATACCGTATTGCGGCTGGCGGTGCCCATTGTATTGCAGGGTATGATTACCATCGGGGTTAATCTGATGGATACCTTGATGCTGGGAAGCTATGGGGAGATACAGCTCTCGGCGGCTTCCCTGGCCAATGAATTTATCAATATCTTTCATATCCTTTGTATGGGAATGGGGTACGGGGCTGCCGTCCTGACAGCCCAGTACTGGGGGAGTCAGGATATTCCCGCTTTAAAAAAAGTGGTAACCATCATGCTGCGTATCTGTCTGGCGCTGGCATCCCTGTTCACACTGGTCACCTTCTTCCTGCCGGGGGGGCTCATGCGGATTTATACGACAGATGAAGCCATTATAGAAAAGGGTATTCTGTATTTTCGCATCAGTGCTGCCGCCTATCTGATGATGGGACTATCCTTGACCTTGACGGCGATTTTGCGTTCTGTGCGGGAAGTGAAGGTGCCTCTGATCAGTTCCATTGTAGCATTTTTTGTGAACATCTTCTTTAACTGGGTATTCATCTTCGGGAATCTGGGAGCTCCGGAGATGCAGATAGAAGGAGCAGCCCTGGGCACATTGATTGCCCGTTTTATAGAAATGCTGATGATCGGGGGATATTTCTTGTTTGCAGACAAGAAAATAGGCTATAGGGTAAAGGATTTGTTTGTTCCCTGCAGGGATTACATACCCCTCTATATCCAGTACAGCATACCGGTATTGGTATCGGATGCCCTTTTGGCCTTCGGTAACAATGTCGTATCCATGATTATGGGGCGAATCGGTGCTTCCTTTGTGGCGGCCAATGCCATTGTAGCTCAGGTCACCCGGATGTCCACGGTATTCACTCAGGGGGTATCCAATTCTTCCAGCGTCATTACCGGAAACACTTTGGGAGAAGGCGATTGGGATAAGGCCTATAAACAGGGGATTACCTTTCTGTGTCTCAGTGTCATCATAGGACTCTTTGCCGGCGGAATCATTCTGGCAATCTGTCCGCTGATCATAGGCGGTTTCAATATTACAGCCGAAACAACAGCGATTGCTTACCAATTAATGTATGCCGTTGCCATCATGGTGGTATTCCAGTCTGTCCAATCCGTGCTGACCAAGGGAGTGCTGCGGGGCGGTGGCGATACCCGCTTCCTGATGGTCGCGGATGTACTGTTCTTATGGCTGGCCTCCATCCCGTTAGGATACCTGGCAGGACTGGTATACCGTCTGCCGGCTTTTTGGATCTATGTGGCCCTCAAGGCAGACTGGATGATCAAATCCGTCTGGTGTGCCGTGAGGTTGGTGAAGGGCAAATGGCTCAAGCGCGTGGCGTAATGCCCTTCTTCTTTTTCTTTTTCTCCATTTCCCCCTTCATCGGATTCTTATTTTCATCGATCTGATCGTTATAAAAAGCCGGATCTCCAATGGTTTCTTTTACGATATTCCGGTCTCTTTTCTTTTCCTTCATGGGTACAGCCTCCTTTGTTTTATCCTTGTTGTGATCCTTGGTTAGTCTGCACATATTTTTTTCGAATATGAATACGTAGGGATTTTTTTATCTCGCGATCCTATTTTAAAAATCTTGTTCCTTTTCGCGTGAATATGGTACGATGAAGTGATAAGGCGCACAATGGGGACGGTGACTTTTGCGACCATAATTTGGAATTTTTCCGCTGTTTTTTTGAGATGGGATTTTTGGATACGGCATGGAGCCACCCACAAGATAAGGATCGCATCAGGAGGTGTATAGGGTGAAAATCATTGATGTCCATCTCCACTTTGCCAATCGGGAAGGCTTTAAGGCCACAGCAAGAGATATAGCCCAGGTGGAGTACAGTGCAAAGGGATTACGTAAAGAATTTGCAGAAGCCAATGTCGTTGCAGGGATTTCCATGACGGTTGCCAGGAGATCATACCGACAGCCGGATTTCCTGGAATTAAACCTGGAGGATGGAAGCCTGGACTGCCTGGCGGCGTGCATCGGAGTGAATGCCGAACGCTTACAGAAGGATAAAGATGAAATTTTGAATATAGAAAGGGCACTGGACAGCGAGAGGGCGGTGGGTTTGAAAATCTATCCCGGCTATTCCCCCTATTATGCCTATGACCCGATCTATGAGCCTGTATACAGGCTGGCCGCCAAATACGATGTCCCTGTGGCCATCCATTGTGGCGATACTTCATCGCCCCATGGGCTATTGAAATATGCCCATCCCCTGACCATCGATGAAGTGGCGGTGAGGCATCCGGATATCCGCTTCATCATCTGTCACTTGGGCGATCCCTGGGTGATGGATACGGCGGAACTGATATCCAAGAACCCCAATGTATATACCGATGTATCCGGCCTCATTGCCGGCAATGAGAGCCGCATCGAGAAGTTGAGAAATACCCGCCTGTTCATGGACCATGTGCAGCGGGGATTGGTATATGCCGAGCGATACGACAAGGTGCTTTTTGGCACCGATTGGCCCCTGGTGCCCATAGGACCCTATGTGGAGTTCGTGAAGGACATCATCCCTGAGGCTTACTGGGAGGATGTTTTCTATCACAACGCCTTTAAGGTTTTTCCAAAGCTGAAGTCCTTTCTTCAAGGAGGGTGATGGAATCACCCTCCTATTGTTTTACGATCACCGATTCAATCCCCAGGACATCACCGATCTTTTTCAGGGTCTCGCCATGATGCCCGATTCCCAGAGCAAAATGATGGGTGGGGCCTTCCATGACCCATGCCTTGACAAAATCCCTGGTATTGGGCTCGAAGAATGCTCGGGTATTGGTATTGCCGGTAGGGGGAATGGGGCCCTTTTTGGACAAGCCCTCTCCAATGACAAACTTATAGCTTCCATCAGCCTTGGTTGTGATGCCCAGCATGGTGATGGGACCTTCCTTGATTTTGAATTCCACCGATGCGCCGCTGCCGGGTTTGCCGTGATATTTGACCAGACTCCGCAGGATGGGCTTGCCTTCTGCGATGGCAATATGGTGGGGACCATCATGACCCACCAGAATGAAGTCCTCCCGGAAATCAAAGGGATGCAATTCAGCGAAGCTTCCCCCGATGTCCAGGCGATCCATGATGAGCATGGCAATGCAGGTTTTGATGTCATATTCCCCGCACATGGGGATGCCCTGTGCATTCAGGATGGAATTACCAACGATGAAGGAACTCACCAGCTGCCGCTGCAAGGAACCCTCCTGGCCTTCGTAATAATGGGCTAAACCCGTCAACTGGTATTCGTCCACCAGTTTGTCCAGGGCACAGGCCGTTCTGGCAGCCTGATCCAGGTCTGCTTCTGTAAGTTTCATGGTGACGGGGTCGCTTTTGGGCTCGGGCATATCAAATTCCTGGAGGATGAGATCCTTTTTCTGTTGGATTTCCCTTGGGGTCACGGTTTGATACAGGGATACGACATCATCAACCTCCAGTAAGGGCACGTGGATGCCAAAGGCTGCCGATATGGAAGCAGGATCAGCATGCATATCGTACATGGCTTCCAGCACATGACCCATCAAGCCTATCCTGGCTCCCTTCAAATCGTGGAGGACCTTGGCGATTTCACACCATTGGCGGATCTCTGCCGCAGCCCTTTCATCTTCGTACAGGGTTCCGATGATCACATCCTGCACCTTTTTGCCCATCCGCTCCGCTGTGCAGATGAATTCTGGGACGGAACAGATGTTGTCATTTTCCAACTGCATGAAGGTGGAGGCTTTGGAATAATCAAGGCCCGGCAGGGGCTGTAGGGCGGCAAGCACAACGGGGACATCCAGGTTCCGGATAATGGGAGCAAAGGTGGAGGAAGTCCCATAGGTCACCATATTGCAGAAGACAAGATCCAGGTGGCTGGCCTTCATCCTCTCCAGGGCATCGTAGGCCTTGGGGCTGCTGTCCACCATGCCAAAATCCACTACTTCCACATCATTTCGGCTGACGATTTCCTTAAAAACACCATGATAGCCCGTTAAATTATCCAGGAGTCCCTCAAACTGACCCCAATAGGTGCCATGACCGATGGCGAAAACGCCTATTCTCGCTGTTCTTTCCCTTTTTCTTTGGATCATAATCAACCCTCCGATTCCAGTTAAGCTATATCTCCATTATATAGCAAGGACGTCATGAATAGATATAAGGAATGAACGATATCGGAAAACTTCTTGGTGAAAGGGCAAAGGGTTTGTCGGTTGAAGGGAATGGAAATTTGTGGTTTAATAGGTTGTATAGAGACGATGATGGATATGGGAGGGAATGAAATGACCCCATTGAAAAATGTTACCCTTGAAATGAGCCTGAAGCCCTTTCGCAGCCTTGATGAAGGGGATATGGAGAGGGTGTGCAGACAGGTTTTCCAGCAATGGTACCCCCTGATAAAGCATGCCCATATGGTATCGGTTCTTCTGTGGTCCTCCGATGGTACCGAGATCCTGGAATACAAGGGTTGTCTGGATGATACCTTTGATTGGGCCAGGTATATCGGAGGGGTCAATCCCCGGAAAGAGTGGGACAGGCAGCTTGATCCCCAAGGGGTGGGCCTCCATACCAGGAGCTATCTGTATATGGAGAATCCTCCTGTTTTCATCTATGGGATATTAAAGGATATTGTCGCCATGATCCGGAAAATCGGAGAGGAGATGACGGGCAAAAGGGTCAGGGTAGGGGCCACCTTTGATCCCGGACCGGAATTTGCCTGGTCGGATTTCAAATACAAGAGACATGAGGAAATATGCCTTGCCAATACCTATGGGGCCAGGAGCTTTGTCTGTTGCTATGGAGTGCTTCATCAGGACGAGGAGGAATATGCCGGTTTTCCCCACGGAATTCCTGGGGGCACCCCCTTTGGTACCTTCTTCGGAAGGCAGTGCAGCCATTTCCTGAAGGATATGGATTTTGATTTTATATGGTTTTCCAACGGTTTTGGTTTTGGATGCGAAAACTGGGGAGTGACGGGAGCCCTATTTGATGGGAAAGAATTCGACAGCAGCAAGGTGGAGGAGGTAAAAGTCAAAATATTGGAATTCTGGAAGCTCTTCCGAAAGGAGTGCCCGGATATTCCGGTGGAAACCCGGGGCACCAATCTCACCACTGGGGTAGACCTATCCACCGATGGGGTACCCCTCCAGGATATTTACAGGGGCGACTTTCAGATCATGCCACCCCCCAACTCCCCATGGGCTGCCCTGAATCGGGATTTCGGCCTGGAGCTGGCAGGGTACATGTCCCGTATCGTGGAGCTGCCGGGGGAGGATTATATGTTCCGGTTCTATGTCCACGATCCCTGGTGGATGAACAGTCCGTGGCTGGACAGGTATGAAGGTCTGCCCTATGACATCTATCTGCCCTTGGCGGTCAGCCGGATCACCGAAGATGGTAGGGTCCAGAGCCCATCCTATATCAATTTTCTGACCATCGACAATTCCATGGGAGAAATGCCCGATAAATGCCCCAACGAGATTATCCCCCATATTCTGAATGCTTATGATCATCTGCCGGATAGGGTGTCGCCCTTTGTTTGGATATATCCCTTTGATGAGTACCATGGGATGGTGGCGGCAGGGAAGGGCCAGCAGGTATTCTTTGAGGACTGGTTTATGCGGGGAGCCATCAACCATGGTCTTCCCTTAAGCACGGTGGTGTCCACCCGAAACTTTATGGATACACGAAAAGTCAAACCGGAGTTGTACAGGGGGAGCATCCTGATCGCTCCCGTTCCCTTGAAAAACAGTGAATTTGAAAAGGTGCTGATGGATGAAATTCGTTCAGGGGCCCAGGTGTTGCTGTACGGGCCTTTGGAGGATGCAGGGGAGGATCTTCTAAGGCTGTTGAACCTTTCCATTGACTCCTGTGTGGACGGGATCCTGGATATGGTTTTGAAGCTCAAGCTGGATGAGGTAGCCGATGGAAAAACAGGCCCAGACAGGATCAACCACCGGAGCCTTCTGTCGGGCGGGGGGATCGGAACGGTGCTGCAGAAGGAGGATGATCCCTGGTCCAAAATATTGATGAAAGTATCCCAGGAAGGGAAAAACAGAGTTGCTGCCATCTCCAGGGAGGATCCCCGCTGGCAGGGAGGAAAGCTGGTATGGATTCGAGGGACCAACTCCTGTTATTATCAGGAGGGGGAGATGCTGCTCCTGCCGGACAGCCAGGAAGAGTATTTCCACACAGAACGGCTCATGAGACTGGCTCTTGAGGAATTTGGTTATGTGTTCCGCTTTGAAGCCAAGGGCCTTGCTTACAAAAGCCCCGTTATCATGCTTCATCGGAACAACGGCGCCTTCTATGCTTCGGGCTATATGCCGGATACCACAGTGGCCCTAAAAATGCGCTTTCCAATGGGAGCCCCCCTCTTTACAGGCGGAGAAACGGAGCTGCTGGATGGTTGTTCCCTGTATCGTATGCCCCGGTCCTGGCATCTGGAATGCCGGGTGTTTACCGTGGATTCCGAGAGCCGTGTGCTGTCTTGTACCGAATATCCTCCCGTCAGTCATGTCATGAAGCGGCGCATCCAGGTATCGGGACTCAAAAACACCACCCTGCGGATCTTCCCGGAAAGGGGTTTGGAGGAGGAGACCCAGCTCTTGCTGAATTCCTTCCCCGAGGATCATTTAACCGGCGATCCCATGGAATATGAGTTGATGGATAGCCCCTGGGGGAAATACCTGGAGGTCAGGCACGTAACGGGCCGGCTCATGATCTCCACCCCCTTCCGCAAAAAGGCACCCTTTTAATGCAAAAGGGGACTGCAAAAGGGGACGGTGACTTTTTACACCAAATTTTGGTATTATCAGTCATCGTCCCCTTCTTTATTTCCATATTATGGTCGCAAAAGTCACCGTCCCCATGGGAAGTCGATTTGGTCCAGGATGCCGGACAGATAGGCAATAACAACCCCATAGTTGGTCATGGGGACATTTGCCTTGCGGGCCTTTTCCACCCGGGACAGGACATACTTCCTGTTAAACATGCATCCACCGCAGTGGATGATCAGATCATAGTCCTCCGGGTTATCCGGAAAATCCGTACCGCTGACCACATCAACCCGCAATCCCTGCCCAATGCGATTTCGCAGCATGGCCGGTATCTTTTCCCTGCCGATGTCCTCTTCCAAGGGGGCATGGGTGCATGCCTCGGCGATCAACACCTTGGACTCCTCTGTTAAGTTCTCAATGGCATAAGCGCTTTTCACAAAGTAATCCAGATCCCCTTTGTAGCCCGCCATCAAGATGGAAAAGGAACTAAGCATGGTGCCGGCCGATTTTTTTTCATAGACGGTCCTGAAGACCTGGGAGTCGGTAATAATCAGCTTGGGCGGCTCCTTCAATGCCGATAATGCCCCGTCAAGCTTATCCGTCGTTACGCTGATCACAATACACTTCTTATCCAACAACTCCCGGATCACCTGAACCTGGGGAAGGATAAGCCGGCCTTTGGGGGCCTGGATATCCTGGGGCATGACCAGGAGGATCACATCATCCTCTTTTGCCAGGTTGGCTGTGATGCTTTCGCTTTCATAATCGGCGGGAAGGGATCGTATCAGCTCATTTCGGATATCTTCCATACCTTCCCCGATAAGGGCGCTCACCGGTATCGCCGGAATTTTACATCTTTCCTCTATCCGTTTGCGTGCTTCCTCAAAATCAGGGTGAAGATCGATTTTATTGATGACGGCAACCACTTTTACACGGTTTTTTCTTTAATTCCTCCGCCCATGCCAATTCATCTTCCGCTACCTGATCGGTGAAAACCATAATGGCAATATCGATCTTCTCCATGACCTTTTTCGTCTGGGCAATGCGCAGCTCACCGATGGTCCCGCTGTCGTCAAAGCCTGCCGTGTCAATGAAGACACAAGGGCCGATTCCATGGATCTCCATGGATTTATAGACGGGGTCGGTGGTCGTTCCCGGTATATCGGAAACGATGGCAATTTCCTGATTGGTCAATGCATTGATAAAGGACGATTTGCCGCTGTTCCGTCGACCGAAGATTCCAATGTGGAGACGGTTGGCTCGGGGTGTAGACTGTAGGCTCATGGCGTGTTCTTCCTTTCCGCTTTCTAAAATCTGAAATCCCGTTTTCCTGTACCAATTTCTTGGATATATTGGGCGGCCATGTTTCGAATCTTTTCATTCGGGATTCGATCCAGCTGGGCCTGGATCATCCGCTCACCCACTTCCCTGGTTTCAGGAGAGGCGTAGTCCTCCAGGTATTCCTTCAAGGTGATCAGGGCATTGGGATGGCAGCAGTTGGCGATTTGGCCTGATTTCACGAGGGACATAAAGCGATCGCCCGTCCTGCCCTCCCGATAGCATGCAGTGCAGAAGCTGGGGATATATCCAAGCTTCAGGAGCCAGTTGACCACCTCATCAAGGGTTCGCCTGTCTTCCACATCGAATTGGGCAGTGTTCTCATCTTCCGGATCAGGCTCCTCATATCCTCCCACACTGGTTTTGGAACCTCCGCTGATCTGGGTCACGCCAAGCTCCAATACCCGTTCCCGTACCTTGACGGATTCCCGGGTGGAGATGATCATCCCTGTGTAGGGCACGGCAATACGAAGGACGGTCACGATCTTCTCAAATATGTCGTCGGAAATGGCATTGGAGAATTTGCTGGGATCGATATCGTCGGCCGGACGAATCCGGGGGACACTGATGGTATGGGGACCCACTCCCCAGGCAGCCTCCAGGTGCTCCGCATGCATCAAAAGGCCGATAAAGTCATAGCGGTACATGTTGAGACCGAACAGGACACCCAGGCCCACATCATCGATGCCGCCTTCCATGGCGCGATCCATGGCCTCCGTATGGTAGGCATAATCGTGCTTCGGCCCCGAGGGATGCAGCTTCTCATAATTCTCTTTATGGTAAGTTTCCTGGAACAGGATATAGGTCCCGATTCCCGCTTCCTTTAACTTCCGGTAATTCTCAACGGTGGTGGCGGCGATGTTGACATTTACCCGCCGGATAGCCCCGTTTTTATGCTTGATGGAATAGATGGTATCAATGCTTTCCAGGATATATTCGATGGGGTTGTTGATCGGGTCTTCTCCCGTTTCCAGGGCTAAACGTTTGTGTCCCATATCCTGCAGGGCGATGACTTCCCGCTTGATCTCTTCCTGGGTCAATTTCTTCCGGGGGATGTGGGTGTTTTGGCGATGGTAGGGGCAGTATACACAGCCGTTTACGCAGTAGTTGGATAGACAGAGGGGAGCGAACATAACAATCCTGTTCCCATACAATTTATCCTTGATGGCCTTGGCCAGCTTTTCCATCCTTTCATTCAGATCCTCAAGTTCACATTCCAAAAGGACAGCGGCTTCGCGATGGGAAAGCCCCTTGCATTCCTCCGCCTTGTTCAGAATGTCCTCAATCATTTCTCTGTTGTGTTTATTTTTTTCGGCAAAAGCAATGCTATCCGGAATTTCTTCATGGTTGATAAATTCCTCTGCTTTTTTTGACTTCACATTATACATGACAGATTCTCCCTTCTTATTGGAAAACAATTGGTTTAAAATCACCCCTGTCAACAACCAATTCATAGCCGATGGCTCTCATACGGTTTTGGAGACGGGACCTGTACTCAGCGGCTTCTTCACCGGTAGAGATCTTATTGTCATACAGCTCATACTTCTTTCGAACATCAATAGGGGACAGATTGGGCATCACCACATTGGCCCCTGCCAGGACGCCCTTCCCCCGTCCCTGGGGATGAATGGTCCCAAGGGCGGTGGTAGCCGGTATCATGGCATTGGGAATCATAAGGCGCAGGATCCCGATCATGAACAAGGTCATCTCCAGGGACCCTGGGGTTCGATCGCCAAAGGGTGTGTCGTGATGGGGAATAAAGGGCCCGATTCCGATCATGGCAGGGGATAATTTCTGGATGAACAATAGATCCTCTGCCAGGTTCTCGACGGTCTGAAAGGGGGATCCCACCATAAAACCCGTACCCACCTGATAGCCGATTCTTTTTAGAGTCCACAGGCATTCCTTGCGCTTCTCCAGGTTTTGTTCTCTGGGATGAAGTCGGGCGTAGTGTTCCGGGTTAGCGGTTTCATGGCGAAGCAGGTATCGATCGGCCCCAGCATCATATAGCGCCTGATAGGAATCCGGGCTTCTTTCACCCATGAACAGGGTCACGGCGCAATCCGGATAACGCTTTTTGATCTCCGAAATGATGTCAGTCAAGCGTTCGTCTGTATAATAGGGATCTTCTCCTCCCTGCAGGACAAAGGTGCGGAAGCCGAGATTATAGCCTTTTTCACAGCACGTAAGGATGTCGGCTTTGTTCAGGCGGTAGCGGTCCACATTTCGATTCCCCCTGCGAATCCCGCAGTAACAACAGTCGTTTTTACAGTGGTTGGTTAACTCGATTAATCCCCTGGTGTAAATGCGGTTCCCGAAAAATTCTGTAGCCCTTTTTCTGGATCGTTCAAACAGATATTCGGAAAGGGATCCGGAGACATTCCCTAAAAGGAGGACCAGCTCTTCCTTGCTAAGGGAACGTTTTTCAGCCAGCTTATCGATGAGATCTTTCAACCCCTTCACCCCCTGGATCCTGAAGACACCCTGGAATACATGGTCTTCGCGCTTACATGGGGCAGCATGCCTATTTTCCCTGAAAGGGCACTGATGATATCGTTGGGGGCATCCAATACAATGCTGATGACAGAAACCCCCTCTTTGGCATTGGGAATACCCATTCTTCCAATGATATATTCGCCATATTCATGGAGAATGGCGTTTAAACGGTCCGTTGAGCTCCTGTTTTCCACGAAAATCCCGATCAGAGCAATCCTTGATTCCATAGTTTTTCATCCTTTCGACTCAAAATAAAAAATCCTTGTGCCAAAAGGACACAAGGATTGAAAATACCATATAAGACTGCTGCAAAGAAAACAGCAGAAATACTTGTTATTCTCTCGCCTTCCTGCTCGGGACGAACCCTCGCCTCTCAGCACGATTTTGATAACAGCATCAAAAGATTGTTAAATTATTAACTATGTTGTATTTCATATCACATTCCTTTGGGAGATGCAAGGACTTTACATAAAATAAATTATAAGAAACCGGCATGATCTCCCGGCAGCGACTCTGTGAAAAAATATCTGGAACTTTTAAAAAACTTGTTGAAAAAGTTATTCCCATGTGCTACAATGCCAAAAGTATAATATTTTTAAGCCCGGTACAGAGATGCCGACAAGATATTATCGAGCAAATTGAATAAGGTTATGAATTTTTTTATAGCCTTGTCAAGCTGGAAGGTTGACCTTGTCCGCATCTTTGCCGACAAGGTTTTTTATTTTGCGATTTTTCATGGAAGGGAGGGGAAGCTGTGAGACTGAAGGCAACCATTATGGACGAAGCTTCCATTGAGCGAACCATTAAACGGATTTCCCATCAGATCATTGAGAAGAATCATGGAATCGACAATCTTTGCATCACTGGCATTCGGACCCGGGGCGTTCCCATCGCCGAGAGAATTGTGAAAGCGATCCAGGATATCGAAGGCCAAAAGGTGGATATGGGCATCCTTGACATCACTTTGTATCGGGATGATCTGTCTTCCAGAACGGATACGCCTATTTTGAATGCAACGGACATTCCCTTTTCGGTGGTGGGGAAGATTGTGGTCTTAGTGGATGATGTGATTTACACCGGTCGTACTGCCCGGGCTGCCATGGATGCGATCATGGCCCAAGGCAGGGCAGCCAAGATACAACTTGCTGTCTTGATCGATCGGGGCCATCGGGAGCTTCCTATCCGACCGGATTTTGTGGGGAAGAACATACCCACTTCCAAAAAGGAGGTCGTCGCTGTCCATTTAAAGGAATGCGACGGGGATACCAACGTCCAGTTGTATGAGAAGGAGAGTACTAATCAATAATAAAGTAAAGGGGTTGTTTATCATGGAAAAAAACCAGCATGTAATCGGGTACCTTCCCGATGAAAGACCACCGGCGTGGAAGCTGCTGCTTTATGCTCTGCAGCAGGTATTGGTTATGTTCCCGGCAACGGTAGCCGTTGCTATCATCACAGGCTTTCATATTTCAACGACTATCTTTGCAAGCGGTCTTGCCACGCTCTGCTTTATTTTTGTTACCGGCAGACAAATTCCTTTGTATTACGGTTCAAGTTTTTCCTATGTCGCTGCCATCAGCAGCCTGATGGCTTCCGAAGCATTGGCGGGATATGTCCTGAACGACAAGATTGCCATTGCCCAGTTCGGAATTATCATGTCGGGTCTGGTGTCCATCGCGGCAGGCTTCATTGTGAGCCGCTTTGGAAGGGACTCCATTGAAAAGGTCCTGCCTGCATCCATCACAGGTCCCATTGCAATGGTTATTGGACTTACCCTGGCAGGGACGGCTCTGAAGGATGCAGCATCCATTGCCATTGATACGGCAGGCACCATCGGTGTGACAGAGGCCCAGATACCCCTTGCAAGCAATATGGCATGGATCGTATCCCTTGTGACCTTGCTTTCCACGATTCTGTTCTCCGTATATCTGAAGGGATTCCTTGGACAGATTCCCCTTCTTTTAGGTCCAATCCTGGGCTGCATCACTGCCTTTGTGATCAAGCTGGCGACAGGGATTGACCTCTTTAAGGTTTTACCTGAGACGGCAAGCACAGATATGTTTGCCCTCCCGATTTTCACTCTTCCCAAGCCCTCGTGGATGGCGGTGGCGGCCATTATGCCCATTGCCATTGCGACCATCCCGGAATCAACAGCCCATGTATACCAGTTGGACATCTATGTGAATGATCTGGCCAGGAAAAAGGGTAACGGCAAGCGATACAACATTGCAGAGAAACTGGGCCTGAACCTTATCGGTGACGGTATCGGTGATATGGTAGCCGGCTTGATTGGAGGACCGGCCGGTACAAACTACGGTGAAAACATCAGCGCCATGGCCATCACCGGGGTATTTTCCATCCCTGTACTGATTGCCGCAGCGATTATTGCCATGGTGATCGCCTGCTTCACACCCTTGGTAAACGCCATCTATTCCATTCCCACTGCAGTCATAGGAGGTATGGAGGTTTACCTCTTCGGTGCCATAGCTGCCCAGGGAATTGCCATCATGGTTGAAAATAAGGTCGATCTGTTCAGCGCCAAAAACATAGCGGTAATTGCCACCATCATGGTCATCGGTCTTGGAGGTCAGTACGGATTCGGAGGAAATATCCCCTTCTTCGGTATAGAGGTTCCCAGTGTGGCCGGAGCAGCCATTTTCGGAATCATCCTGAATCTGATTCTGAGCATCGGTGATAAGATCGGCAAAAAACAGAACTAAATCCGGGATAGGGTGGAAACAAAAAGATAGAGAATTTTTCCTTAAGAAATAATGCGACCCAGGCAAGAGAAAATACGGCTTGCCTGGGTTTTTATCTGCCGTTTTGGCATGCTCATTCATCAAAGGGTATTCGGAGTCAATCCAGGATATGCCTTTTGGGGTGTGGGGGGATGTGTTATAATAGCTTTGCATTTTTATTTTTGGAGGTATATGCCGGTGGAGAAAAAAATAAATCCCTTGCTTCTGTGGAGAAGCTTTTATGCCTTTATTGTGACCGGCATGATTGTCCTGATGCCAGGGGCCATCATGCCTTATCTGCTTCAGCACTTTCATCTGAGCTATGATCAGGGGGGATCCCTGCTGGCACTGCAGGCTGTGGGGAATCTGACCGCCAGCCTTCTGGGAGGCGTTTTCTCGGATTTTGTGGGCAGGAAGGCCACCCTGCTTTTTGGCGCCGCATGCTTTGTCGCTGGCTTTGGCGGTATGCTGCTGGGTATTTCTACCTGGTTCTTGTATATTTTCATCTTTGTCTCCGGCTTGGGTTGGGGCATCATGAACAGCCTGGTGAATGCCGTTGTTAATGATGCGGCAGAAGGCAGAAGCAGTGTGATCAACCTGCTCCATATGTTCTTTGCCTTGGGTGCCTTCGCCGCTCCCTTTCTGGTGAGCTTTATTTTAAAGCTGGGTTTTTCATGGCATTATGCTGTGATCACCGTTACAGCCATGTCCGTACTCTTGCTTTTTCTATTCATAAGGATGCCTATTGAGACCCCGATCAGAGATAAGGGCATGGACGGCCATTCTCCTGGGAGCTTCCTTAGAAATCCCCGCTTCTACCTTTTCATGGCCATCCTTTTCCTCTATGTGGGAACGGAGAACAGTATCAATGGATGGCTGGTCACCTATCTGACGGATGCCCGGACGCTGAGGGGAATCAGTCCCCAGGATGTACTGTCCCTCTTTTGGGTGGCCATTATTCTGGGCCGCTTCCTTATATCCTATGTCTCCGGGCGCTTCAGCCGTGAGTCGGTCATCCTGGTCTCCAGCATAGGAGGAGCCTTGTTTTTCATTCTCTTCCTTATGACCTCCAACCAAATTTTGATACCGCTTTCCGTCGCCATCATGGGTCTGGCCTATTCGGGGATTTATCCCACCACCGTCGCCAATGCCAACCCTTTGCTCAGGGGTTCAGGCGCAGCCACGGGTATCATGCTGTCCTTGGGAGGCCTTGGAGGCGCAGCCATTCCTTACATCAAAGGCCTGGTGGCGGAGAGCAGGGGGATTCAGGCCGGGATGACGGTGATTGTTGTTTCAGCCCTCCTTATGTCATGGGCCGCCCTGGCCAATGTCTGGCTGGGAAGGAGGGCGGGGGACTAGGGTATTTTTGGTTCGCGGTTTCCGGCTCGCAGTTCGCGGACTTTACTCCAGGGTATTTCTTGCAGGTCTGGCCGGCGGCCGGCCGCCAGCCGCTGGCCTTAGGGTATGCCTTTGGAGCCGCCCGTTTGGCGTTTGGCGAGGAATACCCCTAGATCCAAACAGCCGGCTAGCCACGATAATTGGGCAGATATGCTCCCATTTCCTTTAGCAGCTTTTGTAGTTCTGCAACTTGCAGCTGACGTGTTGTAATCCCCTGCCTGGCTGCCAGGGCCGCGGCTGCCCCTGCGGCCTGCCCGGTAATGTAGCAGCCTGGCATGACGCGGACGGAGGCCTGCATGGCCCGATCGGTGCTGACACATCGGCCTGCCACCAATACATTCTCCAGCTTTTGGGGGATGAGACAGCGATAGGGTATCCCGTAGCTCTCTCCGGGACCGTATCGGAGGGTTGTGTAGTCCTTTGCAAATTTCGCATAGCTCTCCTCGCTGGCATCGGAGGCATGGATATCCACGGGATAGCTGTAGCGGCCGATTTCATCCTCAAAAACGCTCCGATTCAGAAAATCCTGGAGATTCAACACATAATCCCCCATGATACGCCTGCTCTCCCGGATTCCCAGCAGAGACCCGGTAGCCATCAGTTCCATATCTTCATAGCCCGTCAGATATTTCTTATAATACAGCTCATATTCATCCAGCAGTTTTCTGCCGTAAACCAGTGCCTTTGTAATGGAGCCTTCATCCGTACCATCCACCCCGTAGGTATGGCCGATGTTTCCCCCGCCGCTTTTGCTGCTGATTTTCCACATGCCGGGAAGATGTCGGTCCTGTACACTAAACACCTGATCGTCAAATGCCCGTTCCAATGCCCTGCTGTCAGGCCTTTTGACCTTCGTCCAATCGATTCCGCTCCAAAGACTGCAGAGGGTGCCGGCCATCATATTTCCCTTTTCATCCCCCTTTTCATAGGGCGCTCCTGCCCATGCGGCCAGATCACCATCTCCTGTGCAATCGATGAATACTTTGGCTTCCACAGCGTAGATGCCGCTTTTGGCAGCCAGGACAGCATGGGATACCTTTCCGTCCTGGACTTCTACGCCAATCAACTGTGTATGGAAGACAAAATCCACTCCTGCTTCCAGTAACAAATCATCGTATACCCTTTTCAGAGCTTCCGCTTTGATGGAAAAGGCCTCTCCTACATCCTTTCCCCCGTATTCCCTGAGCCTGTTCAGAATTTCCTCTCCAATTCCTCCGGCCAGGAAATGGATGCCATCCGTGAATTGCATGAATGCAGGGACCAGCCCTGCGGTGCCCAGCCCACCCAAGCAGGCCTGCCCTTCTACCAGGAATACCCTGGCTCCCTGTCTTGCTGCGCTAACGGCTGCAGCCGCTCCCGCCGGTCCTCCCCCTGCCACAAACACATCCACATGGTGCCTGACATCCAGTTCCCTGGAAAAGGTGATCTTGGTCATTTGCTTTCCCTCCTTATTCCAATGTCCTATTTGTATTTCTATGGAAAAAAAGGATTCTCCGTCCAATATAGCATAGGAAATAGCCATCATCAATATGGATACAGTAGCAATTCCTGTAAAAATTGCAGGCCTTGCAAAAAACTCTTGACAGGAGAATATCCTGGGAGTAAAATATATTTCGTTACTGAAATATACGAAACCGAAATATTCGGACCCGAAATAATTATAGGGAGGAAGAAGATGTATGGAAGAGATCAGCAAGGGGATCAGGGTTGTAAAGCTGCTGAAGCAGGTAATGAATGGCATTAAAGCGAATGCCGAGCATCATTTTAAAGAGATGGGTCTGTCGGGAACCCAGGCTATGCTGATGGGTGTTCTGTCCCATTACGGCAAAATGCGGATTTCCGATCTGAGTCAAGTCCTTGAGATTTCCAACAGCACCGTATCGGGCATTGTGGATCGCCTGGAGAATCAGGAACTGGTTCAGCGGATCAGGGGTGAAAAGGATAGGAGAGTGGTTTACGTCACGGTGACGTCCAAATACCATCAAATCACCCGGGAGCATATTGAGAAAATCGATCGAAAATTTGAAGCTTGGTTTAATCAAGCTACCCCCGAGGAGCTCAAAAAAATCCTGGAGGGCTTGAATATCCTGGCGGAATTGCTTGAAAGACTAAAAAGATAGATTGTTGCTTTTTGGCAGACATACTTCAATGTAAGGGGTGGCTCAACAATGTTAAAACTGGCGAAATATCTAAAGCCTTTTGCTGTCATGATTGGACTTGCAATCATCCTGCTGTTTGTGCAGGCGATGACGGATCTGGCACTGCCGGACTATACATCCAATATCGTGAATAAGGGAATACAGCAGGGGGGAATTGTCAATGCAGTCCCCGAGGCCCTTCGAAAAAGCCAAATGGATAGGCTCATTCTATTCATGCATGCCGATGAACGGGAGAAGGCCTTACAACACTATACTCTGGTTGACAAAACAAACGGTGAATATGAAGAGGCTGTGAAAAAGTATCCGGCCCTGGCCCGGGAGCCCGTTTATATATTAAATGCGACGGATGAAGCAGAAATCGAGGGGCTGAACCCGATCATGGGCAGGGCTTTCCTGACCGTATCCGGAATGGAGAAGTTGAAAGAAAGTGCCAAGGATGGAGTGATTTCCTTCAATGATTTGGAATTCCCGGATGATACGGATCTGTATGCCCTATTTGCCCAATTGCCGGAAGAGGAGGCTTCCAAGCTGCTTGATACCATGAACAGGCAATTCCGTGTCATGGACGAGAGCATGATCACCCAATCTGCCGTTCCTCTGGTGAAGGAAGAGTATGATGCCTTGGGGATGGATACAGGTAAAATTCAGAGCAGCTACATTCTAAAAACGGGAATGATGATGCTGCTTATTGCTCTCCTGGGGGCAGCCTGTACCGTTGTGGTTGGTTTTCTTTCCGCGAGGATAGGATCGGGATTGTCCCGGGATCTTCGCAGAGCGGTGTTTTCAAAGGTGGAAAGCTTCTCCAATACCGAATTTGACAGGTTTTCAACCGCATCTTTGATAACAAGAACCACCAATGATGTGATGCAGGTTCAGATGCTGGTTATTATGATGATCCGGATGATCATCTACGCGCCCATTATGGGAATAGGAGGAGTCATCCGGGCTATCTCCAAGAGCCCTTCCATGTCCTGGATAATTGCCGTAGGGGTCATTGCCCTGGTGGGCCTTGTATCAACCATTTTCTCCATTGCTACACCGAAGTTCAAAATCATGCAGAAGCTGGTTGACAGGCTCAATCTGGTTACCCGAGAAAATCTGTCGGGAATGATGGTCATCAGGGCTTTTAACACCCAGGAATTCGAAGAGAAACGCTTTGACAGGGCTAACCAGGAACTCATGCATACCGGCCTCTTTATCAACCGGGTGATGATATCCATGTTCCCGGTGATGACCTTGATTATGAATGGAATCACCATCCTGATCATATGGGTGGGTGCCCATCGCATAGCGGAATCCAGCATGCAGGTGGGAGACATGATGGCCTTTATGCAGTATGCCATGCAGATTATCTTCTCCTTCCTGACCATCTCCATGACCTTTGTGATGCTGCCCAGGGCTTCCGTTTCCGCCCAGCGTGTCTCGGAAGTCCTGGAGACCGAGCCCGTGATCCGGGATCCGGAGCAGCCTAAGCTTTTGCCTGAGGATGGGAAAGGTGTTGTAGAGTTTAGGAATGTATCCTTCCGATATCCGGGAGCGAAGGAGAATATGCTGAAAAACATCAGCTTTAAGGCGCTGCCGGGCCAGACGACAGCCTTCATTGGCTCCACCGGCTCCGGAAAAACCACTCTGGTCAACCTGATCCCCAGGTTTTACGATGTCACGGAAGGGCAGGTCCTCGTCGATGGAGTGGATGTCCGGGATCTTTCCCAGCATGAACTCCGGGAGAAAATCGGCTTTGTCCCCCAAAAAGCTTCTTTGTTTAGCGGTACCATAGAGTCCAACTTAAAATATGGGGATGAGAATGCTGGGGAGGAGGAGATCCGGACAGCTGCCCGGATTGCCCAAGCCCTGGATTTTATTGATGAGAGACCGGAGGGAATGGGAGCCGAAATAGCTCAAGGCGGAATGAACGTATCAGGAGGTCAGAGACAGCGCTTGTCCATAGCCCGTGCCCTCGTGAAAAAACCTCCTACCTATATCTTTGATGACAGCTTTTCTGCTCTTGACTTTAAAACGGATGCCGCCCTTCGGAAAGCTTTGAAATCTTATGCCGCTTCCAGCACCCTTCTTATCGTAGCCCAACGGGTGGCTACCATTATGAATGCAGATCAGATTATTGTGCTGGACAATGGCAGGGTGGCCGGGATAGGGACCCATCAGGAACTCATGGAAAGCTGTGAAACTTATCAGGAGATCGCCTTATCGCAGCTATCAAAGGAGGAATTGGCATGACAGAACAAAGAAGGAAAACACCCCCTTCAGGTCATATGGCGAGGCCGGGCGGCGGGAGAAGGAGCCCGGGCGGTTTCCGTCGGGGTCCGGGAGGAATGGTCCTGGGTGGCGGGAAGGCCCGTGACTTTAAGGAAACCATAAAAAAGCTTCTGCAATATCTGGGCCGCTATTGGCTCCATATTGCGATCGTATTCATCTTTGCTGCAGCCAGTTCGGTGTTCTCCATCATAGGCCCTAAAGTGATGGGAAATGCCACAACGAAGATATTTGAAGGTGTGATGGATAAACTGGCCGGTACAGGCCGGGGGATTGATTTTGCCTATATCGGCAGAACCCTTATTATCCTTGGAATCCTGTATATTCTCAGTGCCTTACTGGGATATCTCCAGGGTTGGATCATGTCCAAAGTTTCTCAAAGGATCAGTTACCAATTCAGAAGGGATATCTCTCAAAAGATCAACCGTATGCCCCTTCGTTACTTTGACGGCACCAACCACGGTGAAATTCTGTCCCGGGTAACCAACGATGTGGACGTCATCAGCCAGACCCTGAATCAGGGGCTGACTCAGATCGTTACATCGGTGACGACCATCATCGGTGTCCTTGTGATGATGATCAGCATCAGCTGGATGATGACCCTGGTGGCCCTTCTGATTATCCCCATATCCATGGGTCTGGCTACCGTCATTATCAGGCATTCCCAGAAGTATTTTATAGCGCAGCAGGAGTACTTGGGTCATGTGAACGGTCATGTGGAGGAAATGTACGGCGGGCATATTGTCATGAAGGCCTTTAACGGTGAGAAGAAAAGCCTGGAGAAGTTCGAAAGTTTGAATGATCAGCTCTATCATTCAGCCTGGAAATCTCAATTTCTGTCGGGAATGATGATGCCTGCCATGGGCTTTGTAGGGAATCTGGGATATGTGGCTGTATGTGTGCTGGGGGCCTGGCTGACTGCCCGCAATGTCATCCGCGTGGGGGATATTCAAGCCTTTATCCAGTATGTACGCTCATTCAACCATCCCATTACTCAGATTGCCAATATTTCCAATGTACTGCAGCAGATGGCGGCAGCGGGAGAACGGGTTTTCGAATTCCTGGCTGAGGAGGAAGAAGTTCCCGAAAACCCCAATCCTGTAAAGTCTGAAGGGGTTGCAGGAAAGGTTGAATTTCGGGATGTACGATTCGGTTATGATCCGATTCAGGTTGTGATTAAAAACTTCTCGGCCATAGTCCGGCCGGGTCAAAAGGTGGCTATTGTAGGTCCCACCGGTGCGGGCAAGACCACCATTGTCAAGCTGCTCATGCGTTTTTACGATGTGAATGAAGGGGCCATTCTGGTGGATGGCCATGATATAAGGGATTTTAGCCGGAAGGATCTTCGCTCCATATTTGGCATGGTCCTGCAGGATACCTGGCTCTATAATGGCAGCATTATGGAGAACATTCGGTATGGGAACCTTGCCGCATCGGATGAGGAAGTCATCGCCGCAGCAAAAGCAGCCCATGTGGACAGCTTTGTTCATGCCCTTCCGGGTGGCTACGATATGATTTTAAATGAAGAAGCCAGCAACGTTTCTCAGGGCCAAAAGCAGTTGATTACCATTGCCAGGGCTATTCTGGCTCGATCCCAAAATTCTGATCCTGGATGAGGCGACAAGTTCGGTGGATACCCGTACCGAGATACAGATCCAGAGGGCGATGGACCATTTGATGAAGGACCGTACCAGCTTTATCATCGCCCATCGGCTGTCTACCATCCGGGATGCCGATATGATCCTGGTCATGAATCATGGGGATATTGTGGAGCAGGGCACCCACCAGGAGCTTCTCGCCAAGGGCGGTTTCTATGCAGAGCTTTACAACAGCCAGTTTGAAGGAGCGGCCCAGGCGGTATAAAAGGACTGTCCCTCCCGGATAGGATGGACCGGCGATGGCCTGTAATCCAAGCGGGGGAGTGGCTGAACCGGACAACGGAAATAATACAAGAAAAAGCTCGGATTCACCGAGCTTTTCTCATTGGACCAATGCCATAAGATATACGGGGCCACTCGTCCCTCGTGGAGTTAATTTGATCTTCGGCCTGCTGCAGAATTTTTAACTCCTCTTCCGTCAATGTGGCAAAATCCATTTTATCCAACTGGGTCAATATAATCACCTCCTGCATCTAGTGTTCCATAAAAACCCAAAAATATACGGAGCCCCTTTATGGCATATGGGAGGCTGAATTTTCGTAAAGGCTTCATGATTTTACATGCCATTGTTTACAGATAGTTCATATATTGGACATATTTTATGGTTATAATAGGTATTGATAACTCCCCCTATACAATATTATATATGGAATAAGCCGTCCACAGAGGGATGGCTTATTTGTCTTCATGGAATTTGATGTCATCGCTATAGGAATTCTCGAGAAGGGAGCCTAACGAATGTCTCCCATTCGGCGGATTCGTACATTCACCTTCAGATCCAGATCAACGTTTTGGAATATCCCGTTCCATTCATCATGATGTTCCTCCCAGTATCTGGGGAAATAATTCATAACCTTGTTGTCAAATTCAATGTGGTCCTGCTTAAATTCATCCCGTGCCTTGAGAAAGCCGTGACGGATCTTTTTTCCAATTTCCTTTTCGAAAAGCTCCTCCAAGTGATTTAGCTCCTTCAAAGTAATACCGTGCACCCTTTTCTTGAACTCGATAATATCTCCTTCAATATTGATGTTGTTCTTTGCAATGAGCTGGCCATCGCGGAATTCCGGCTTCAAGGAGCTGGTGGCATGAAAGACGTATAATACGGCTATGCTCCCCAGGGTGTCAGGAGTACGGATGCTGATGGAACCCCTTTGAAAATCACCTCGTATCCAGGCTATCCCCTCTGCTTCCTCTCCGCTGTACCAGCCTGTCAGCTTATATTCCTCATTAAAGGCGGCTGCTCCCGTCACGATGACCTTATCATCTCCGGGGATGATGCGAGGGAGGGTGATGCTGGAGCCTCGGAAGGTATTTCGTTCGATGGAGGCAATATCGTTGTATTGGTTAATTTCAAAATTATCTTTTCCATTTGTCATGATGATGTCCCGCAAATACCGGGCAGAGGTTTTTGTCGTCTTTGGCTGAATCTCCAGAGCGTTGCTGGCCTCACCCTGGACAACCGCCACTGTGGTCCGAAGGCGAGCCCGGGGATTTCGAAAGAAATAGTCCAAGTTTTCCTTAAGACCCTGACGGGCATATGCCTCACCGAACAGGAGAATCTGGCAGTGTTCCAAGGTTGGCTGTAAATTCACCGTTTTTAGCAATTCTGCTTGGGCGCCACGCATATCCTCAGCCATGACTTCCACATTCCATACAGCATCTGTATCCGACGACGCTTCCCCACCGAAGGCTTGGGTCAGAGCAATCTGGAAAGTAACCTTAATGGTATCAGGCCTCTCGGCCTTGTCAATTCCGATTCCCAGAATAAAGGCATGATCTTCAATTTCTACCAGATCCCAGCAGGAACATAACAGGAATACTGCCGCCAGTAGCGGGAAAAGCCATATCTTTCTTATCATCTGCACAGTCGCTCCTTTGAGCCTGTCAATTTGGATGTACTGAATTACCATGATACACATATAGTATCTCTAAAATGTTTTGCTTTATCCTGGGGGAACGGGACAATAAGAAGGGCAAACATCCAAGTGAAGAGAAAGGGGAGCCCTGTGAGATGGATTCTTTAGCCGATGAAAGGATAAGGGGTAAACTGGAAAAGAAGGAGCAAAAATAATATAACCAGGCAATTTACCTGGCTATACTCTCAAAAAGTTATGTTTCTACCAGTCGAATGGATCGAATTTTATAATGGAAAGTCTGGGTAGGAGCGGTTACGGATACCTGTTCGGCAGGTCTCTTTAGCAAAAGGGCCCTACCGACGGGAGACAGGCAGGAAGCACACTCTGTATCGGAAGAAGTCGAATGTTCAGCAAAAGGGGAAGTAATCAGGAACTTACAGGTTTTCTGCTCCTCAACGTTCTCGACTTCTACCTCACTTCCTATGATAACTAGGGGCAATTCCTCATCCTGGGATTCAACCTTCTTGCTGCTGTCCATAATGGATGTCAGACGGCTGACATAGTTATCGATAAGGCGCAAAAAGTCCTCACGGCTTTCGACGGTATCCGCAAAATAGGTTTCGATGACATCATTTACTTTGCCCTCAAGCTCAACCAGATGCTTATGTAGGATTTCATAGGCTGATCTGGAAATAACTTGCATCATTCTCACCCTCCTTTCATACTTCCATAGTAAAGAATAAGACACCTCATCCGGATTCAGATGAAATGCCTCTCATGTACTATATTAACATATGTTCTTATATTTGTAAACTCTGGATACGCATGGCCTTTAATTGAAGAGATATTAGTTAATGGATGAGGATCCCTTTTCTTGCAAGATCCTGGAAGGAGGATATGGACACAATGATCCTAATATAGCTTTCCCGATACCCTTTATGATATACTCTAAATGTTCGCGTATGGTATCATGATATGAAAACAAAGGGGATCTTCTTGTTTTCTTGTGAGGGTGAAGATATGGAAAGACAAAAATCAGAACAATACAAAAGAAATTATTATCTCTTGATGCTGGAGGGGGCTTTTTTCATGGGGGGCATTGGCTTCTTCAGCTCCTCCACCGTTATACCCTTTTTTATCGATATGATGACCCAGCAAAAGCAGCTTGTAGGCCTTGCCGTTTCCCTGGGTTCCTTCTTTATGTATTTTGGACGGCTGGTCATAGGACCCTTTATGCCCCATGTGAAAAATCATGCCAGGTTTACCACCCTATTAATGTTTATCTGCCGTCCTCAGACCTTGCTGCCGGCGCTGCTGATCTTTACAGGCCACTATATGGCCGCTGTGTACGTTCTGATATTTTCTTATACCTTACTATGGGCGGCGGACGGCCTCATCGTACCTCCTTGGTCGGAGGTGCTGGCCAATACCGTGGATAAAAGCCGCCATGGCAGGCTTCTGGGTACGCAGATGCTTTTGGGGGGATTCGCTTCCGTAGGTGCCGGGGCATTGATCAATTACTTTCTGGGCAATCCCCATATGGATGTGAAAATAGCTTTTGGCTGGATATTTCTCATCGGGGGTCTGCTCCTTACCATGTCGTGCGTGATGATGGCATTTACAGAGAATGCCCCAAGCAAGTATAAAACCGGGAAGGTTGACATAAAGGGGTATTATAAGAAGCTTCCTAAATATTTTATCATTGAGAAGGATAATACCCGGATGTTGGTCGTACAGCTGATGTTTATGACAGCGGCTATGGGTACCCCCTTTATCATTCTCTTTGCGAAGGAGAGGCTGGGAATACCCAATGATGCGTCGGGGATCTTGTTCCTTATCCAATCCATTGGCGTCCCCATTGGGGGATGGATGTGGGGGCAGATATGTGACCGCCTGGGATGTGTAACGGGTATCCGACTGGCCGGTATCAATGTACTGTTTATTCCCCTTTTGCCCCTGATGGCTTTGATTTTTACTCCTGCCAATCCCATATTCTTCCCCGCTGTTGCCATGTTTCTTGCCGGTGTCAGCGGTGGAATATGGTCATGTTACTATATCTACACCGTACAGGTGGTTCGTCCCGAATCCAGATCGGCCTGCCTGGTGTTATCCAGCTTTGTCACCATTCCGGCTACCTTTTCGAGCTATCTGGCGGGCTTCCTTTGTGATACCTTTGGGTACGGTCTATTGTTCAGTGTATGCATCGCCGTAGCCCTTATAGGTATCATCCTTTCCTTTCGTCTGAGGCCGGTAGCCACGGTGATAGAGGAAAGGGATGGAGAGAAGGCTCAGGAAAAGGGTGTCCTTCTGCAGGGGTAGGCTACCGGGGATTTGGGATAAGGATAAGTTCCCAGGGAAAGGATCCCTTCTTTTCACGGCTTCAATTGAATAGCAAAGAAGCAGGAATTAAAAAAGGATGGATGGGATATCCATCCTTTTTTTAATTTTGGGCTGACAGAACTGTCGCTGCCTTTTTTCTAATAAAGGGGTAACTTGTCAGATCAAATGTTTAGAAATTGGTCATGGATTTGATACCCATGGCATATGTTTTACTAAAAGAATCGTATGTACAAATATCAGTACACACCAGCCGATTTTCTGAATACACCAGTATTTTCACAAGCACTTCTACCATCCGTTACACACTCTTTCTGTACCCAGCAATCCTAGGAAGGGTAGCAATCATAGGAAATACGGATTCGCAGGTTCGTCATTACCCTTCAGCTGTTCTAAGTCTTAAAGGAGGTTGTCAACGTTTATCATGAAAATGGACGTCAAGGGTGATGGCGACCAGGAGAAGGAGGGGGGAGACAGGCCGGATGATTTTGCTCTGAAGGGATTGGCCATCCTATTGGTTTGCTTCTTTAAAATAAAGCAGTAAGGAGGAGCGGTATGAAAAGGCAAAAAAAACTCTCTGTTATCTTAGTCCTGCTGATGATCATGACATTGCTTCTATCTGCCTGCGGAAACCCCGCCGATACAACAGTCCCGCCTCCATCCACCAGTGAAGGCACCGCCGATACTGGGGATGAGAAAGCGACTGCTGCACCGGAGGCTGGGGATAGCGCTACACCTACAGCTTCAGGTTCCTTTACCACCAGTGACTATTTTGATCCACCACCGTCCATCCATGGGAACGTGTGGGCACCCCCAGGAATTGGAGGTATAGCGGAGTATGTGTATGATAGGCTCTTTGATTATGTCCCCTATCCCGAGAAGACATTCATCCCGATGCTGGGAGAATCCTTCTTTGAGGAAGGGAACAAAACCACCATCACCCTGAAGAAGGATGTGAAATGGAACGATGGTACGCCCTTTACCAGCAAGGACGTGCTTTGTACCTTCCATATGGGCTTTATGGGTGGATGGCCCATGTGGAAATATGTAGATACTATCGAGGCCCTCGATGATTATACGGTGGTTATCAATTGGAAGAAGCCAGGACCGATCCTGGCCGTGATGGCGTTGAATCAAAACATCACAGCCCCCTATCATATTTTTGGCAAATGGGCGGACCAATTGGCTCCCTTGACCGCCAAGAGGGATCAGGACGGCAACATCGATGAAGCAACGGAAGCTGAAGTCCAGAAGATCCGGGAGGATGTATACAAGTTCAAACCCAATGTGACGGAGGTGGTGGGGACCGGACCCTACAAGATCGCAAATGTGACAGCCTCCGAAGCCATTCTGACAAAAAACGAGAATTTTAGGGAGCCTGCCAATGTGAAAATCGCAGAAGTCAGGATCCAGCGGTATGTCAGTGCGGAGGCCTATCTATCCATGGTCATGTCCAATGGATATGACGGTGAACCCCATGGCTCTACCCCCGATGTGTTCGCCCAGATTGAGAAGAACCATCCGGATATGAGAATAATGTGGATTCCGGAGTACAGCCAGCCTTCCTTCCAGTTCAATGCCAGAATATACCCCGTAGACAATCCCGTTGTTCGTAAGGCCATCAGCATGGTAGTGGATAAGGATGCCCTGCTGCCCATTGCCGAACCGGGCACCCAAGCCCCGGATACCTATGCCAGCGGTTTGGTGCCTTCCGCCAGGGATGTCTGGATGACGAAGGAAGAACTGTCCCAGCTGACAGATTATGCTTACAACCCTTCCAAAGCAGAAGAATTACTGACGAGCATTGGTTGGAAAAAGGGGGCTGACGGACTGTGGCAGGATGATAAAGGACAAACGCCGGAAATTGAAGTAGCATCCATGAATTCATGGCCCATCTTCTTCCTCTGTGGAGATGCTTTGGTAAACCAGCTGAAGGAATTCGGCTTCAAAGCCACCTTTAAGGCTATGGAGTTGAGTGCATATTGGGATTATCTCAACTCGGGGCAGGCCATGATCAGCGCTGATTTCAGAGCTGGCGCCGGCGGATATGGATTCCCCTGGGAGCCCTACAGGAGTATCTATGTGGATGGCCAGGTCCGAATGGGACTCAAGGATCCCAAGATAACGGGCAATGCCGATGTAGAAATCAGAATGGCAGACGGCAGCATCGTGAAACCCATTGAGCTGATCGATGAGCTGTTCTATACGGTGGAAGAGGGAAGACAAAGGGAAATCATTCACACATTGATGAAGGCCACCAATGAGTTTTGCATTTTGCTGCCCATTGGCGAGAAGACGGCACCGTGGAAGCTGTACAATACCAAGCTTACCGGATTCCCCGACGATCCAAGGTCACCCGAATGGTTCGGCGGTGCCGGCATGAGGCCCATCGCCAAGCTCATCAAATTAGGAATGTTTGAGTATAAGGAATAAGTTGATGTTTCTTCCGCCATTGGCTGTCTGGCGGCCAATGGCGGAATTCTATATCCTTTTTATGGATTCATGGGTGCAGCACAGCAAAACATGATGAAGGGGTGATAAAATGGCTTGGATTAGGCGGCTGCTTCTCATTGTTCTTACCATTTTTTTTGCAACCACCATTACCTTCGTGGTCATCCGATCCATGCCGGGGAATCCTGTGGAGACCCTGGCCATGGATATGATGAGAAATCAAGGCTTGGATTATCAGGAAGCCTATGGGAAAGCGAAGGCATTGTTGAATTATGATCCGGATATTCCTTTGACACAGCAGTATATCACCTATATGAAGGGAATGCTCAGCGGCAATTTCGGGGAGTCCATGTCCTACAGGAAACCGGTGGTTTCCGTCATTACAGGGGCCCTGCCATGGACCTTGTTTATCCTGTCCTTTTCCCTGTTCATTGCCTTTTTGATCGGTATTTTTATTGGCATGTATATCGCGTGGAAAAGAAAGACCATTCTGGACCCTATTGTAACCTTTTATGCCGCGGTGGCCAGTTCCATCCCGGATTTTATCGTAGGTTATCTCCTGATCATTATTTTCGGTGTGCTGTTGAATGTATTGCCTACCCGGGGCCCCTATGATTCCTCCGTTGCTCCCGGTTTCACTGCCCAGTATATCGGCAGTGTGTTGCAGCATGCTATTCTACCCATCAGTGCCTATGTCATTACCGGTCTGGGAGGCTGGGCCCTTACCATGAAGGGAAACGCCATCAGTGTTTTGGGAGAGGACTACATTACAGCAGCCAAGGCCAGGGGATTGTCGGAGAGGAGAATCGTAACCACCTACGTAGGGCGTAATGCTCTGCTGCCCCTCATTACCAATTTGGCCATTACCTTTGGGATGATGTTTGGTGGGTCTCCTCTGATTGAGAATATCTTTGTTTACCCAGGCGTGGGGTATTTCCTCAATCAGGCTGTAGGCCGCCGTGACTATCCCTTGATGCAGGGGATGTTCCTGATGATTACGGTAGCTGTGGTTTTAACCAATCTGATTGCCGAGGTCCTGTATTCCGTGATGGATCCCCGCATTAGACAGGAGGGAAGATAGAATGAGTGGAGTGAAGAGCTTTTTTCGGGTCATTCGACGGAACCGCAGAGCATTTGCGGGTATGATGATTCTGTTGATCTTTCTGCTTACGGCCACTATGGGCCCCTTCCTGATCCCCGCCCCGACAAAAACCAATTATGCCGAACGATTACAGCTTCCTTCCCTCGCACATCCATTGGGTACGGATTATTCCGGCAGAGATACCCTGGCCCAATTCGTTCATGGCTCCAGGGATGTATTAAGTGTAGCCTTTCTGGCAGCCCTCTTTACCCTGACTATTGCCTTTCTGATTGGCACCATATCCGGGGTTATTGGAGGCAAGGTGGATGAAATCATGATGCTCTTCACCAACATCATCCTCACCGTCCCTAGCTTCCCCATTATGATGGTCCTGTCCATGGTCATCGAAATTCGAAATCCTATCGTTTTCGGATTGGTTTTGAGCATTTGGTCCTGGGCAGGGCTGGCAAGGGCTATCCGTTCTCAAATCCTTTCTCTGAAAAACAGGGATTTTATAGAGGCCAGCAGGCTGCTCCATCTGAGCCTGGGTCACATTATTTTCAAAGAGATGCTACCCAATATGATTTCCTATATCGCCATCAATTTTATCATGATTATGCGTGGAGCCATTACGGCCAGCGTAGGTTTGATGGTGCTGGGTTTAGTCCCCTTTTCCTCCTCCCATTGGGGGATGATGTTAAATCTGGCTACCACTGCGACGGGTGCCATGTATGGATCCAGTGCCCTCATCTACTTCTTCGTCCCGGTCTGTGGGATCATGCTGTTCCAAATGGGATGCCTGTTCTTTGCGAATGGGTTGGATGATGCATTGAATCCAAGGCTAAGAACACAGTGAGGTGAGTAAAGTGGCAGAGAATATTTTGCAGATAAAGGATATCACTGTTCAGTTTCACTTAAATAAAGGGACACTCACAGCAGTGAACAAGACATCCCTGGATATCAAAAAAGGTGAAATCATTGGCATCGTAGGTGAGAGCGGAAGCGGGAAATCCACCCTGGCATCCACCATATTGAATATTGTATCAGCCCCGGGGGAAATCACCGGCGGTGAAATCCTCTATGAGAGGAAGGATGTGCTGAAGCTGTCGGCCCAAGAGCTGAAGGCTTACCGATGGAAGGACGTGGCTATGATTTTTCAGGCGGCTCAAAATTCAATGAATCCCGTCATCAAGGTAAAGGAGCAGTTCCTGGAAACCGCCAATGCCCATACCCATCAGACGGAAAAGGAGATCCTGGATAAGGCCAGACAGCTGCTGGATTATGTGCGCCTGGAGCCGGATCAGGTTTTGAATGCATATCCCCATCAATTGAGCGGAGGTATGAAGCAGCGGACCATTATTGCCATGAGTCTTCTGTTAGATCCGAAAATCCTGATCCTGGATGAGCCCACCACTGCCTTGGACGTGATTACCCAGGCCTATATTATGGACATACTGCTCAAGATCCATAAGGACCTGGATATTACGATGATTTTTTTGACCCATGATGTTTCCATCATCGGCAAGGTAGCGGACCGGGCTGCAGTGATGTATGGAGGAGAGATCGTAGAGCTGGGATCCGTCGAGGATATTTTCTATGAATCAGCCCATCCCTATACCAGGGGTTTAATCAATGCAGCCCCCTCCCTGGTGGACGATATCAGTAAGCGCCGTCCGATTCCAGGGAATCCGCCCGATCTCATCAACCCTCCGGAGGGCTGCAAGTTCAATCCCCGATGCGGGTATGCCGCTACAGGTTTTTGCAATGGTGAAGACGGGAGGTTGATTGAGATCAAAGAAGGACATTTCACCAAATGCCACCGTTGGGAAAGGATGGGTGAAAGATGGAATCGTTACTAGAATTAAAAGATGTCAGTATGACCTTTGAAAACAGCAGTGGTCTGTTCAGAAAGAAAAGAAGAGTGGGGGCTGTTGCCGGCATTGATTTAAAGGTAGAACCGGGGGAGATCATTGCCGTAGTAGGAGAGAGCGGCTGTGGAAAAACCACCGTGGGGAAAATGGTAGCAGGTCTGTTAAAACCCAGCTCCGGTGAGGTTCATTATCATAGCAAGAACATATGGAAGCTGAACAAGAGGGATTTCGAGCAGTATCGGAGGGGAGTGCAAATGGTCCATCAGGATTCCTATGCGGCATTGAATCCTGCCAGAACCATTTTTCAATCCCTGTCTGCCCCGATGTACCGCCACAAGAAGGCCAAGACAAAGGAAGAAGTCAGGGAAAGGGTAGCTGAGCTGTTAAAGCTGGTGGAACTGGCACCTCCTGAACAGTTTCTGGATAAGTATCCCCATCAGCTGAGCGGCGGCCAGAGGCAACGTGTTTTATTGGCCAGGGCTCTTTCCGTCCAGCCTGAACTGATCGTGGCCGATGAACCTGTATCCATGGTGGATGTTTCCTTGCGCATCTCTCTGCTGGACCTGATGGCGGAAATGAACAAGGAGTTTAACATTGCATTCCTCTATATTACCCATGATTTGGCTACGGCAAGGTATATCGCCTCCCACGGAAGGATTGCCGTCATGTATCTGGGCAGGATCGTAGAGACAGGTAATTTGAATACTGTGCTGGAGAGACCTAAACATCCTTACCTTCAGGCTCTGCTGTCGGCGGTACCCATCCCTGACCCGAGGATCGCCAGGAGGATCCGACCGCTGCCCTTGAGGAGTCTGGATATGCCCGATCCTTCCAATCCTCCGACGGGATGCCGCTTTCATCCTCGTTGCCCCTATTGCGAGGAAATCTGTATAAAGCAGCAGCCGGAATTGAAGGAATACGAAGGGGAGATGGTAGCATGTCATCTGGTCGAAAAGATTCCCATTTGGCAGTTGGGTCAGCAGTCAGCTTCTTCAAGTTAGTTCTGAGACTAGCCCTCTTGTTCCTGCTTTTGACTATGTTCGTCGTACCGGCTATAC
Source organism: Clostridia bacterium (assembly GCA_050952525.1). GTDB lineage: Bacteria > Bacillota > Clostridia > Christensenellales > JBMNLC01 > JBMNLC01. Next base: position 339,253 of record JBMNLC010000013.1, read on the forward strand.
AACAGGATTCACCCGAATTTGTCATTGTTGTTCTTAGCCTGATTGTCAATGGGCTTACCATCATTGGCTCGTATGCTTATATTTACTTTGCCCTTCGAAGGCTAGAGAAACAGGGAAAGCATCCCGAAACTGGAAGCATGTAGGATGGATATGGAAATCATTGATATATCTGCCTGGTCAATCATGTCACTCCATATTGCCGTGCCATTCTCTGGTGATCATCTATTGGATAAAGGGGCTGCACCGGAGGCGGCCGTCCGGTGCAGCCCCTTTGTTTTTTATGTTTTTTTTGAGAAATCTACTGTATTGTCAGCTTCCATGTATTATAATGGTGTTACAGGCATGGATATGATTGGAATTAAAGATAATATAGGGGAGGCTGTATAAAATGCTAAGCAGAGTGGAATATGAGCAGCGGATCGCGGAGACCCGGGACGAGCGAATGGCCTGGTGGCGGGAAGCCCGCTTCGGCATGTTTATCCATTACGGGCTGTATTCCCAGCTGGGCCGGCACGAGTGGGCCATGACCCAGGAGAACATCCCGATCGGGGAGTATGAGAAGCTGGCCAACGATTTTCATCCCAAACCGGGGGCACCCAGGGAATGGGCAGCACTGGCTAAGGCGGCAGGTATGAAATACATGGTTATGACCACCCGCCATCACGAGGGCTTCAGCCTCTGGGACTCCAAGGTGAACCCGTATAATTCGGTAAACTACGGACCCAAGAGGGATATCGTACGGGAGTTTGTAGATGCCTGTCGGGAGTTCGGTCTGCGTATCGGCTTCTATTCATCCTTGATGGACTGGCATCATCCCGATGGATGGCGCTGTGCCTTTGATTCCGAGGCGCGGGAGCGATTCCTCCGGTATATTCGTGCCTTGAATACGGAGCTCCTGAGCAACTACGGGAAAATTGATATATTATGGTATGACTGTCCTTATCCCATGGAATCCTGGGAAGGCTGGAATGCCCTGGAGATGAACCAGCATATGCGCTCCTTGCAGCCCCATATCATCATCAATGATCGAAGCCGTTTGCCCGAGGACTTCGGGACGCCGGAAGAGCGCATTGTTGCCGCTGACCGGGACTGGGAAGCCTGTATGACCTTCAACGGCCTCAGCTGGGGCTATGTGGATTCTGAACAGGCAAAGCATTACAGCTACAATGCCCAGCGCATCATCAAAATGCTGAATACCTGTGCCAGCGGTGGAGGCAATCTGCTGCTCAACATCGGCCCTGCTCCCGACGGCTCCGTTCCGCCCGAAGCCGTTGAACCGCTGACCACCGTGGGCAAGTGGTTAAAGGAAAACGGCAAGGCGGTATACGGAAAACTATACAGGAGCCGGGGTTGGACTAGCGGGTCCTTTGGCGGGAATGGGATTTGCAGCGCAACCTTTGACGGTAAATCCGTTTACCTGTGGAACTGGATCTGGCCGACCGACGGAGAGATGGGCATTGGAGGCTATATGAATGCGCCAAAGGCGGTACGCTTCCTCAAGGATGGCACCCCCATCGATTTTGAGCATCGTGGCCATCGGATTCTCCTAAAGAATCTGCCCAAATCTCCTCCTGATACCCATGCAGGCATTACCGTCATTGAAATGGAGTTTGATGAGGCTCCCCAATACCTGTTTGCTAGTTATTATCCCCAGCTCCATGGAGGAAGGGATGTGGCAGGAGATAACAAGATTTGATGCCTGTATGGCGATCGGCTCTTTCATCCCTTGGTATAAGAAGGCCTATGGAGCGGCATATAGGGTCCGCTTCATAGGCCACCGGCCGGGGACTCCGAATACCGTTTGAAGAAACATAAAAAATAGGAATTTGATGAAATCATCATTCCATATACTGATAAAATTAAAGGTGAAAAACATGAAGAAAACAAAAGCGATTCTAATGCTGGCCCTTGCTTTGAGCCTGCTCATCTTCATCAATGGCTGTAGCTATTTTGCCCCCAATGGGGAATTTTTTGAAAACCCGGTGGAAAGGGAAGTACAACTGGAGGGCACTCCTGAGTCCGTGCAAGAAGTTGGGGAGGAACCGGCGGAGGAAGCGGCAGAGCCAACCCCGCCACCGAAGCCGAGGGGAAAAACGAGGCTGAAGGTAAGTGCGATGGGGGATATCATGACCCACGGCCCCCAGATCGGGGCTGCTCAACAGAAGGACGGCAGCTATGATTTTAGAAGCGTGTTTGAAGAGGTGAAACCCTATCTGGAGAATTCCGATATCGTCATGGGTAATCTGGAAACCACCATCAGCACACCGGAAAAGGGCTATTCGGGTTATCCCAGATTCAAGGCGCCGGAGGAGCTGCTGGACGGATTGGAATATGCCGGGTTCAATGTGCTGACCACGGCCAATAACCACAGTTTTGACGGTGGCGAATTTGGCGTGATCCACACCCTGGACAAGCTGGATGAGAAGGGCTTTTTTCATACAGGAACGGCCCGGACCCAGGAAGAAAGGGATCAGGTCCTTCTGATTGAGAAGAACGATATCAAAATCGCAGTTTTGGCTTATACCTACGGCACCAATGGGATGGAGGCCATCATCGATGAGGACAAACGATCCTATATGGTGAACTACCTCAGAGATATGGATCTGATACGGGAGGATATCCGGCAGGCCAGGGAAGCGGGTGCGGAAATCATCATTGCTTGCATGCATTGGGGATATGAATACCATCGAAAGCCCAATGAGGATCAAGAGAAAATGGCCGATGAACTGTTTGCTGCGGGGGTAGATATTATTTTCGGAAGCCATCCCCACATGTTGCAGCCCATGGAGCGCAGAGCGATGATCACCGATGATGGGGAGGAAAAGGAAGGATTCGTGATCTATTCATTGGGAAACTTCGTATCGAATCAAAGGGATCGCTACAAGGACAGCGGCATTATCGTGAATGTGGAGATTGTGAAGGATTATGACCAGGAGAAGGTTTATCTGGGGGAGATTGAATACGTTCCCACCTGGGTGCGCCGTTATTGGCAAAACGGGAAAAACAACTATGCCGTCCTGCCGGTAGGAAAATTCAAAGAAAAAGGCCTGACAGGGGAGGAAAAGCAGCGAATACAGGCCGTGTGGAAGGAAACGACCGAACTCATCGGAACGGAAGCCTTTCGTGTCATCGAATAAAGCCTATCGAATCATGCAATTCATTACAAATCAAAGCAAGAAAATACAAGTCCTTTTTTCCAGGACTTTATTTTCTTGCCTTTTTTGTTCATTTCGAACAATGTTGTTCGATAATCACAAGAATATGTTTGAAATGATAAATTTCAACCCTAATCTTTTGGCAAATTTGCAAGGATATATACAAGATCGTCTGCTTTCGAATTTTATGCTTTCTTATATAATAGGATTTAGATTGGTGAGGTGTATCCTTGGATCTTCCAAGCAATTTTCATCTAAATTGTTTGGACCGTCAAAATATTTTTATACAAAAGGGGGACATGTTGATGATCATTATTGGTGAGAAGATTAATACAAGTCTGAAGGCCATCCGACCGGCTGTTGAGAATCAGGATGCAGCAACGATTCAGGATGTTGCCAAAAGACAGGTGGCGGCCGGCGCCCATTATATCGATGTGAACTGCGGCACTTTTCCCTTCCGGGAACCGGAGTTGCTGGAATGGCTGGTGAATACCGTACAGGAAGTCGTGAGTCAGCCCTTATGTATTGACAGCCCTAATCCGGAGGCTTTGGAAGTGGCTCTCAAGGCGAACAAAAACGGAAAACCCCTGATCAATTCCATCACGGCAGAAAAGGCACGTTTCAACTCCATTTTACCTTTGGTGGTGAAGTACAACACTTCCATTATCGCCCTGTGCATGGACGATGACGGTATGCCGGAGACGGCCGACGACAGGGTCCGCATTGCCGAAAGGTTGGTAGAGGCCATGACCAAGGAAGGTGTCAAGTTGGAGGATATGTATTTCGATCCCATGGTACGGCCGGTAGGAACGGGATCCCATTATGGCGTTGTCGCCCTGGAAACCATCAAGCGGATTATGAAGGAATTCCCAGGCGTCCACACCACCTGTGGCCTCAGCAATATTTCTTTTGGCCTTCCTGCCAGAAAATTAATCAACCAGGCCTTTTTGATCTCGGCCATTGGAGCCGGATTGGACAGCGCCATCCTGGATCCCCTGGACAAAAAGATCATGTCGTTTGTGTATGCAGCTGAGCTGATCCAGGGTAAGGATGATTTCTGCATGAATTATTTAAGTGCCTTCCGGGAAGGGAAACTGGAGGTTTAATCGTTCGCCTCTGAATAGGGGAGCATGGAAAATTCTTATGGTTGGTGGTGAAGGAATGGCTTGCGTACTGGTGATTGGCGGCGGACTGGCGGGGTGTGTGACGGCACGGGAGCTCGCCAACAAGGGAATAGAAACGTTGATTGTGGAGAAAGCCCCAAAAATTGGGGGGAAGGTCAGGCATTACGGCTGCAAGGCTACAGAACGCTGCAACCAATGTGGGCTTTGCCTGGTGGGGGATCTGTGGAAGCAGGTGGAAAGCCATGAAAGGATTCAGATATGGACCGGAAGCCAGGTACTCGATATCGAAGGAACCAGAGGGGATTTTTCCCTGCGGCTGGCATGTCCTGATGGACTCCGCACCGTCAGCGGTGTCACGGATATTGTGGTTTCCGTTGGCTTTGATACCTTCTCCCTGGAATCGACGGCCAGCCTGGAATACGAACCGGATCAGGGGATCATAAGCGGTGATCAGTTGGAGCAGCTCCTGGCGTCACGCGGCAAACACGGTGTATTCACCCAGCCGCCGGCCAGCATTGCCTTCATTCAATGCTTCGGTTCCAGGGACATTCAGGAGAAGGCGGCCTATTGCTCCAGGGTATGTTGCGGTTATTCCACAAGGGCTGCCAGAGTCCTCCGCCAATACCATCCTGACATGAAAATCTCATTTTTCTATATGGATCTTCAGGAGTTGGAGGGAGAAGCCTGCTACAACCAGCTGCTGGAAGAGCAGATGGAATTCATCCGATCCAAGCCCATCCGAATCCGGCCCGGCAAACCAAACAGGGTATTGTATGAAAGACCGGGGAGCGGGGAACTGGTGGAACAGGAGTTTGATATGCTGGTCCTTTCCGAGGGCATCCACCCTTCGGAGGATGGCCAAAGGATGGCTGAGATCTGCAAGCTGGGCTTTGATCGAAACGGTTTTCTCAAGTATGTGGAGGATCCAAGGCTCAGCGGGATTTATATGGCGGGGTGTGTTTCAGGACCCAAAAAAATCCCTGAGGTATTCTATGAAGGATTGCAGCTGGCCTGGGAGATCAGTGGAGGGATTCTATGAACATTGCAGTAATCGGTAAGAGCCAACTGAATAAGCCCCTGATGGAACAGCTTGCATCCCAGGGTTTTACTCCTGTTCTTTTGGAGGATATAGACATCATAAAGGGCATTCAGGGCCAGAAGGCAGCTTTTCGCATATACACCGGGACCGGTTCCGTAGAAGCCGGATATGTCATTGTCACCCAAGAGGGGGAAGGGGTCATTCCGACAGGGGGAATTCCATCGCTGTCCCTGTTGAAGTTTGGAGAGGATTTGCCCCTTCGGGATAGGGGAAGAACGATGGTGGTGCTGCTGGACTATCCCGAGGAATCCCCCGGATTTATGACGCGAATCGCTTTGGAAAAGGCCGTTGCTCTGGCCCGGCAAAAAATGAAGGTGATATTCCTCGCCAGATTTGTCCGCACAGCGGGAACAAACCTGGAAAGGCTTTATCAGGAAGCCAGGAATGCCGGTGTCGTTTTTATGAAGTATCGGGATCTGTCCATGGAGGGACCTTCCCATGAAGGGAATTATGCCATCCTGGTGACGGATGAATATGAGACCGTTCGAATTGAACATCCCATCCTGCTGTTGGCTGATCGGATCATTCCAGGCACTAAGCTGGAAAAAGCCGCCAGAGTCCTTCGATTGAGACGGGATGAGAGGGGATTTATCGGGGGAGACAATCCCTATTTGCATCCTACGGCTACCAACCGGCGGGGCGTCTATGCCATCGCCAACGCTTGCGGACAGCTTCTCCTGGATGGTATTCTGCCCCTGATGGATCTGACCATCGCCCATATCAAGGAGGAAATGAAGGCGGATCCGAATCAGCTGTATGCTGAAGTGGATGGAGAAAAATGTGCCTTGTGTTATACCTGCTATCGCGTATGTCCCCATGCAGCCATGACCCCGGATATGGAACGGAGCGAACCGGTCATGGGGAATCTCCGGGAGGCCTGTTATGGATGCGGGATATGTGCCTCCCTTTGTCCGGCCAAGGCCATCGAGCTAAAGGATCATTCCCGGGAGGGGAGCAGGCAGCAAGGACGGCTGAAAATGTTCTGCTGTGAGAATTCTGCAGAGATTGCCATACAAAAGGTCAGGGATGCTTTGGGAGACGACAGCGGCCAGATGGAAATCGTCCCGGCCTCCTGCGGGGGGGAGATGGATGTGGCCGAGATCATATCGGCCCTGTGGGCGTATGAAAGGGTATTGGTGGCTGTGTGTGTGGATGAGGCCTGCAAGCATTTTGATGGGAACAAGCGGGCTTTCCATCAGGTGTTGAAGGCCCGTGAACTGTTAAAGGGAGCAGGGCTGGATGAACAGAGAATTCAATACCTTCAGCTATCCCATGCCATGTCCTTCGTGATGGCGGATACCGTTCGAGAGCTTATGGCCGAATGATCTTGCTACGGGAGTCCCAGGACCTGGGAAGGAAGATCATATATGGATAGGAGGCATTACGTTGATTGTTGCGGAACAAAAGCCGATTGAGGAAATTCTTCGCACCCTGGAAGGATTTCAGCGGGTTTTAATAGCGGCCTGCGGAACTTGTGTCACCGTTTGCATGGCCGGCGGCGAGAAGGAAGCCCTGCAGCTGGCGTCCCTGTTGAATGTGCGGAATAAGGAGAGGGACGAGGAAGTGGAGGTAAAGGTCGTTACCTTGAAGAGGCAGTGCGATGTCGAGTTTTTCGAAGATGTGGTCGATAAGGTGGAAAAGGCGGATGTCGTCCTGTCCATGGCCTGCGGTGCAGGGGTCCAGTTCATGGCCGAGCAGTTTCAAGGGAAGCCGGTCCTTCCGGCCTTAAACACCAAATTCATGGGTGTTACCCGGGATGTTGGCGTATGGGCTGAAATGTGCCAGGGATGCGGAAACTGTATTCTGGAAAAAACCGGGGGAGTGTGCCCTGTGGCCAGGTGCTCCAAGAGCAATTTCAATGGGCCCTGTGGAGGGTCCTCCGGAGGAAAATGTGAGGTAGATGACAGCATTGATTGTGGCTGGCAGTTGATCTATGACAGGCTGAAGGCTTTGGGGAGACTGGAAAAGCTGTATGAAATTACCGAGGTAAGGGACTGGAGAACCAGTCGGGATGGGGGACCTCGCAAGGTTGAGAAGAAGGATATGATGCTATGATGGAACAGAAGAGTCATTTTCAGAGGGTACTTGAAGCAGGACATTTTTCGGTAAGCGCAGAAATCGGCCCCCCCATGAGCGCAAACGCCGAATATGTCCGAAAGGGCGCCAGGGCATTAAAGGGATATGTGGATGCGGCCAATGTGACGGATAATCAGACGGCCATCGTGAGAATGTCCAGTATTGCCGCCTCCTTGTTGGCCAAGGAGGAGGGCGTGGAGCCCATCGTTCAGATGACTTGCCGGGACAGGAACCGGATTGCCATTCAAAGTGATCTGCTGGGTGCCTATGCCTCTGGGCTTGAAAAATCTCCTGTGCCTGTCGGGAGACCATCAGACCTTTGGAAACCATCCCCAAGCCAAGAATGTCTACGATATTGATTCGATCCAGTTGATACAAGCCCTTCACCGGATGAAGGAAGAGAGCGTGTTTATCAGCGGAAAACCTACCAAGCAGCCGGCCCGCTTCTTCCTGGGGGCTGCAGCCCATCCTACGGCGGATCCGCCGGAGCTCCAGATGATTCGTCTCCACAAGAAGATTGAGGCGGGTGCCCAGTTTGTTCAGACCCAGGCCATCTATGATCTGGAGCGATTCGACAGGTGGATGGAGGAGGTTCGAAAAGCCGGCCTCCACAAAAAGGCTTACTTCATAGCGGGTATCCTGGTGAACAAATCCTTGAAATCCCTGGAGATGACCGCACAGGTAGCTGGAATCCATGTACCCGATTCCTTGATTGAACGGATGCGAAAAGCTTCCGATTATCAGGAGGAGGGAGTGGCCATTGCCCTGGAACTGATGGAAGGGGTTCGGAAGATCGAGGGTGTCAGCGGTATCCATATCATGGCCGTTGGATGGGAAAGTATCGTACCCACTTTGATTGAGAAGGCCGGTTTGCTGCCTCGGCCTGAATTGTCTGAGGAGACAGAAGGAGGTGCAGAGAATGCTGGATTATAATGGCCTGGATCCTAAATTCAAGGATCAGGTGGCTGCGGCTCCCGGAGGGGAGCGGGTGAAGAACTGCTATCTATGCGGTACCTGTACAGCCGGCTGTCCCGTCAGCGCCCTGCATGGGGAATACAATCCACGGCGGATGATGCGCATGATCCTGCTGGGTATGAAGAAGGAGCTGTTGTCCTCTCCGGAAATCTGGCAGTGCTCCCAGTGCCATATCTGTGTAGCCCACTGCCCCCAGGATGTTCGTTTCGCAGATGTGATGAGAGTCCTTCGAAGGATGGCTCTGGAAGAGGGATATGTGACGGAGGAATTGGTTCAGAAGGTGGATGAATTGGACAGAGACCTGCGGCAGCAGAGAATCGACAGGGTACGCGAGCTTACCCGTTGATGGACGTTGATTCAAATTTTCATTGGAAGGATGCTATGCAGCTATGAAGAAACCCGTACTTGTATTAGGGGGAGGTATTGCCGGTATACAAGCCTCCTTGGATCTAGCCGAAATGAATATTCCGGTGTTCTTGGTGGAAAGCAGTCCCAGTATTGGCGGGAGAATGGCCCAACTGGATAAGACTTTTCCCACCAATGATTGTTCAGCTTGCATTCTGGCTCCCAAGGTGACTTCCTGCTATAGTCATCCCCTTGTGAAGACCTTTACCTGGAGTGAACTCATAGACATAAAGGGGGAGGCACCGAATTTCACGGCAGTCATCCGGAAAAAAGCCCGTTTCATCGATGAGGATTTATGCAGGGGTTGTAATGCCTGTACCTTGAAATGCCCGGTTACGGTAAAAAGTGAATTCGAAATGGGGATGGGTGATCGGCGAGCCGTGTTTAAACCCTTCGCCCAGGCCGTTCCCAACATTGTGACCATCGATAAGAAGGGGACTGCCCCTTGTAAATATCAATGCCCCGCCCATATGGATGTGAACGGCTATGTTGTCCTGGCGGGACAAGGCAGATTTGAGGAAGCCCTTCAGCTGATTCGACGGACCACCCCTTTCGCAGGCGTGCTGGGAAGGGTATGTGCGGAGGACTGCAAGGCCAACTGTTACAGGCGGCACGTGGATGAACCCCTTGCCCTTGGAGCCTTGAAGCGCTTCATCGCTGATTACGAACTGGAGCAGGGCAAATCACCCAAGCTGGCCAAGGGGAAGGCAAAGGAGACGAAGGTCGCTGTCATCGGATCAGGCCCGGCAGGCTTGAACTGTGCCTATCAGCTGGCCCTGATGGGCTATCAGGTGACGGTTTTTGAAGCCCTCCCGGTTCCGGGGGGAATGCTCCGGACGGCTATCCCTGCCTATCGCTTGGACAGGAAGGTCCTGGACAGGGAGATTGCGCTGGTTCAAAGCCTGGGGGTGGAAATACGATGCAATAGCCCTGTAGGAAAGGAACTGACCCTGGACGATCTGAGACAGCAGGGCTATAAGGCCTTTTTCCTGGCGACGGGGGCCCAAAAGGAGAAAAGGGTAGGAATTCCCGGTGAGACCTTGGCGGATGTGATCTCTTGCAGGGAATTTTTGCAGGACTTGAACCTGACTGGCCATGAGAAGCCTGGAAGAAAGGTCGTGGTGATTGGGGGCGGATATGGTGCTTTGGATGCCGCCCGTTCGGCCCTTCGTTTGGGTTCGGAGGCCACCGTCCTGTATAGCGGAAAAGAGGAGGATATGGCTGCTACTCCAACGGAGCTGGCCCAGGCCAAGGAAGAAGGGGTACGGGTGGAGATTTTGACCTCCCCGGTGGAAATCCTTGGAGACAACGGCCATGCAGTGGGAGTGAAATGCCGATCCGGCATCACCGGCCAGGAATGGATCGTTCCGGCGGATACGGTGATCATCGACAATGCCATGGTGGGAGATGTGGAAAACTTCGATATCAATGAACCGGATGTATTCGTAGGGGGAGCAGCGGTTACAGGGATCGGGTCTGTGATCCAAGCCATCGCCGAAGGCAACAGGGCGGCTAAGAGAATCTATAACTACCTTGAAGGCGCGAATATGGATGTGGAGCCCTTTGTGATGGAGCAGACGCCGGTGGAGGCAGTCAAATTTCCTGTTGTTTCCGATGGGGGAAGCTGTGAAATTCCCACCTTGGACAGGGAGCAGAGGATTCGTAGCTTTGCGGAGGTGGAGCTGGGAATCCAAAGTCCCGAGGAAGCCCAGGCGGAGGCCCAGAGATGCCTGAATTGCTCGGTATGTGCAGAATGCAGGGCGTGTGAGAAGGTATGTCCGCCAAAGGCCATCCGCCATGAACAGAGGGATGAAATCATAGCGGTCGAGGTAAGCAGTGTCATCATGGCAGCCGGATATGATCCGGTATCGGAGATACCCGATGAATTTGGTTATAGCCGTTCGGCCAATGTGGTCACTAGTATGGAATATGAGCGGATCCTTTCGGCATCGGGACCGTATCAGGGTCACGTCAGGAGGCCCTCCGACGGCAGGGTGCCCCAAAGGATTGCCTTCATTCAGTGTGTAGGCTCCAGGGATGAAAAATGCGATGCCAGCTACTGCTCTGCCGTATGCTGCATGTATGCCGTCAAGGAGGCCATCATTACCCGGGAGCACCTGCCGCAGGTTAAAGATATCGATATTTTCTATATGGACATGAGGGCTTATGGCAAGGATTTTGACAAGTATGTAGACTCCGCCCAAAATGCCCATGGGGTCCGTTTTGTGAAGAGCAGGGTGGCTGAGGTTGTGGAAAACCCCGAGACGGGCGGCCTCATCATCAAACACTGCGGGGAGGATGGAAGAATGACCTCCTCGGAGTATGATATGGTGGTCCTTTCCGTGGGATTGCGACCCAAGCCGGAGGTTCAGGATTTATTGGCGAAATCCGGCGTAAAAACCAACCGTTTTGATTTCAACTGGGTCCATGAAATGAAAGCCCCGGCAACCTCCAGGGAGGGCATATTCGCCTGTGGTGTTTCGGCCGGTCCCAAGGATATTCCGGAAACGGTGATGGAAGCCAGTGCAGCGGCTTCGATGGCATCCAGGGCGGCCGGAATGACAGAGGTCAGCCTGAAGGACTACGCCGAATATTTCAAGGAGGAAGAAGAAGGGGTCATCCGGGATGTATCCAACCAGCCCATCCGGATTGGGGTGTTTGTCTGCCACTGTGGTACCAACATTGCGGGATTCCTGGATGTCAAGGAGGTCGCTCGGTATGCCAGGAGCCTTCCCTTTGTGGTCTTTTCGAGGGACTATCTGTATGCCTGCTCCGTGGATACCCAAAAAACCATTGCCGATACCATCAAAAGGCTTCAGTTGAACCGAGTGGTCATCGCTTCCTGTACCCCCAGAACCCATGAACCCCTTTTCCAACAGGTCCTTGTCAAGGCCGGCCTGAATCCATATCTGGTCACCATGGCCAACATCCGGGATCAGTGCTCCTGGGTGCATATGCAGGAATATGAGGAAGCGACCGAGAAGGCAAAGGACCTGGTTCGGATGGCGGTGGGAAAAGTGACCTTCGCCAAGCCCCTGACCAGGCAAAAAGTTGGTGTGAACAAGGAAGCCCTGGTCATTGGAGGCGGTATGGCGGGTATGACGGCTGCCCTGGAAATTGCAGGCATGGGCTACAAGACCTATCTGGTGGAAAGGGAAGGAAGGCTGGGGGGATATGGAGCCAGGTTGGCTTCGTCTCCTACAGGGAAGATACTATCCCGGCTATGTGGAAGAAGACAATGGAGGATGTCGTGAACCATCCCCTCATAGAGGTCTTCACCAATGCGGGAGTAAAACGCATCGACGGATATGTAGGTCAGTTTACAACGGTTTTGGAGAGCATGGGACGAGAGAGGGAGCTTAGTCATGGTGTGGTGGTTCTGGCCACCGGTGCCCGGGAGCGAAAACCCAGGGAATACCTGTATGGAGACCATGGAAGCGTTCTGACCCAAATGGAGCTGGAGGAGCTCCTGCAAAGGGGAGGGGAACAGCTCAAAGGTAAGAAGAATATTGTGATGATCCAATGCGTGGGGTCCAGGGATGAGGAAAGACCTTACTGTAGCAGGGTCTGCTGCAATCAGGCCATCAAAAATGCCCTGGCCCTGAAGGAGATGGATCCCGACCGGAATATCACCATTCTATACCGGGATATTCGGGCATACGGCCTGCATGAGACGGACTACCGAAGGGCCAGAAGGGCAGGGATTCAGTTCATTCGCTACGAACCGGACAGGAAGCCTGTGGTCAGGGAACTGGACGGCAGGCTGAGGGTGGAGGTATACGACGACATTTTGGATGCCTCTCTGTCCGTGACGCCCGATCTGCTGGTGCTAAGTGCGGCCATTGAGCCACCGTTGGATGAGAACAAGCGAATAGCCCAGATGCTGAAGGTGCCCTTGAACCAGGATGGCTTTTTCCTGGAAGCCCATGCCAAGCTGCAGCCTGTGGATTTTGCTACGGATGGGGTTTTCCTCTGCGGCTTGGCCCATGCGCCCAAGAACTTGCAGGAAAGCATTGCCCAGGGCCGCGGCAGCAGCCGCCAGGGCGGTGACCGTGATTTCAAAGGATTCCCTGGAGACGGAAGGGGCCATTGCCCAGGTTTCGGAGCAGGATTGCACGGGCTGTGGAACCTGCGAAAAGGTATGTGCCTATAAGGCCATTACCATGGAGGAGATTCAGCAAAGGAATGGGACACGTCAGAAGGGCCAGCATCAATCCCGTCCTGTGCAAGGGCTGTGGAACTTGTTCCGCCGCCTGCCGGTGTGGAGCCATCGATGTGAATGGCTTTGCCGACAGGCAGGTCTTGAACGAGATCGAATATCTTTTGAGAATGGAATAAGGGGGCCAGGGTAATGTCACAAAATGTGGATTTGACGGTGAAAAAAGAAGATGAGAAAAACAGATGGCGGCCTCGGATTATTGCATTCCTGTGTAATTGGTGCAGTTATGCAGGAGCTGACCTGGCGGGTACAAGCAGGCTCCAGTATCCTCCCTATGTGAAGGTGATCCGTTTGCCCTGCTCCGGCAGAATAAATCCCCTTTTCATCATAAAAGCGCTGACGGAGGGGGCGGATGGCGTTCTGGTGTCAGGCTGCCATCCGGGGGATTGCCATTACCTTTCCGGAAACATGTACGCCAGGAGACGCTTTGTGATGTTGAAAAGGCTCCTGAAGACGGCGGGGATTGACCCGGATCGGGTTCATTTTACCTGGGTATCCGCTTCGGAGGGGAACCGTTTTGCAGCGGTGATCGAGGAAGTCAGCGCCAGGGTGGAAAAGCTTGGGCCCAATAGAATGGCAGGTGATCGACATGAGTTTTGACAAACAGAGGGAGGAGATGCTCCGGGTTTGCAGCGGCCTCCTTCAGGAGGAATAAGGTAGATCTGATCCTGGGCTTTGCCTCGGGAGAGCCGGAGGATCGCGCCGTCCCCTTTTTCCTCCGGGAGGAGAAGGAGGTCGACAGGCTGAGATGGGACCCTGCCTGTACCCCAAACCTTGCCAAATACCTTTTGGAGGGGAAGGGGAAAAAGGCCATTATTGCCAAACCCTGCGATGCAAGGGCGGTGGTGATGTATCAAGTGGAGGGCCAGCTCAATCGGGAGGATGTGATCATCATCGGGATGGAGTGTGAAGGGATGCGGAGCAAGGACGGCAGCCTGGCTCCGGGATGCAGGGAATGTACCCGGCATGTCCCGCCGGTTTATGATATCCTGATCAAGAGGAAGGGAGGCAGAAAACCGTCCTTCCCGGAAGGGACGCCTAAGAAGGAGAATGGGCAAGGGACTCTCCAGGATCCATTGGCGGCCTTCCAAAGAGAAATGGAAAAATGCATCCTGTGTTTTTCCTGCAGACAGGCCTGCTATGGCTGCTACTGCAAGACCTGCTTCATGGATCGGGATATGCCCAACTGGCACCCCGCGGATCTGGATTTGGGAGCAAAGATGACCTTTCACCTGGGGCGGGCCATGCACCTGGCGGGGCGCTGTGTGGAATGCGGTGCCTGTGAAAGGGTTTGCCCATCCGGGGTGAAGATTCGCTATCTGATCCAGGAGCTGACGGACTTGTGCAAGGAGGAATATGGCTACGAAGCGGGGATGAACCCCGACGAAATACCGGCCATGGCGGCCTTTGACACGAAGGATAGGGAGATCGGATTCTTGGGAGGTGAAGAGGATGGGTCCGGCTGTGATGTATAAGGGACAGCTCGAAAAGATGCTTCAGGCCTGGCTGGAGGACTACAGGCTGGTAGCCCCTGTACGGGAAGGGGAGCAGCTCCTCTTTAAGGAAATAAAGAACCTGGATGACCTGGTCCTGTCCGATGAGCTTCCATACAGATCGCCCAAGGAATTTCTCTTCCCCCAGATCCAAAAGCTAATGACCTTTGATGATCAGGGAGAGCTTGTTGTCCATGAGGAAGCCCCCAAGACCCTCGTCTTTGGGGTGAAGCCCTGCGATTTGGAGACCCTACAGGTGCTGAAGGCCGTTTTTACCCAGGGCCCGTATCAGGATCCCTTTTTTATCCAGGCCCTGGAGAACACCCTTTTTGTCGGGGTGGGCTGTATGGCGGAGAAGCCGGGCTGCTTCTGCAGTGAAAGGGGTATCCGGAAGGATTATTCCTCCTCCTGCGATGTCTTCCTTCAGCCTGAAGAAGACGGTTATCTCATAAGGCATCTTTCGGAGAAGGGATCCTCCCTGATGGAAGAATGGGTATCCGGAGCCCTTCCCATAGAGTCTGAAGAAATGCCGGGGGAGACTTCGGAAACTGGCAGGATATTGGAGATCCGGGCGGATGAAGACCGGGTGTTCCACGAACCGGACTGGGATGAAATTTCAGAGAGGTGCATGGGATGCGGCATATGCACGTATATATGCCCCACCTGCCACTGCTTTACCTTCAAGGATGTCCGCGAGAAGGGGAGATCATCCAGATACAGGCTGTGGGACAGCTGCATGTATCCCAAGTTCACCCTTCATGCCTCAGGCCACAACCCAAGGCCCTCCCGAAAGGAACGATTCCGGCAGCGGGTGATGCATAAGTACGTGTACATCCCGAAGAACTTTGGATATACCGCCTGCTCCGGATGCGGCCGATGTATACGGAGCTGCCCGGCAGGGATGAATATAAAAACCGTGGTATCGGGGATAATGGGGGAATTGACGTGAGCAATCCATACTCGCCTTTAAAGGCCAAGATAAAAGAGGTTATTCAGGAGACCTCATCGGATGTGGATATCAAAACCTTCAGAATTGAGCTATTGGACGGGAAGACCATGGACTTTATGCCCGGCCAGTTTGTGGAGTTGTCCGTTCCGGGTGTCGGGGAAGCACCCTTTGGCTTTGCCTCCTCTCCTTTGGAGAAGGGTGTCTTTGATCTGACCATTAAAAAGGTGGGTCTGGTGACGGAGGCGGTCCATAATCTGAGTGCCGGTTCCATTGTATGGGTACGGGGACCCTTTGGGAATACCTTTCCGGCAGAGGAGATGGAAGGCCATCCCATCCTGTTCATTGCCGGCGGATTGGGTCTGGCGCCCTTGAAACCCCTGATCCTGTATATGCTGGATGAAGCAAACCGTGCCAAATACGGGGAGATCCAAATGCTCCTGGCTGCAAGGAGTAGCAGAGATTTCATCTACAGGAGGGACTTTGAGGAGTGGGCCAAGGCGGAGAACACCCATGTTCTCCAAACCATTGACAGGCCGGAGGAAGGGATGGACGGGCAAGGTGGGCTTCCCCAATGTGCTGGTCGGAGAAATGGAACTGGACCTGGCAAAGCTCTATGCCGTCCTGTGTGGTCCTCCCATCATGATTAAGACGGTATCGGCAAAGCTGCTGGAGATGGGGATTCCCCAAAACAGGATCTTTACCACCCTTGAGATGAGGATGACCTGCGGCGTAGGGAAGTGTGGAAAGTGCAATATCGGGCATCAGTATGTATGTGTGGACGGACCTGTCTTTTCCATGGAACAGCTGTCTCGTATGCCCGAGGAATATTAGGAAGGGAGAACTGCAATGGAAAAAGGATTGTACAGCCCTGCTGAGATCGCCAAAGAGCTGATGGAAACCGGATGCAGGAAGTCCAGTCTTCCCACATATGCCCTTCTCATTTTGGGAATGATGGCGGGGGCCTTCATTGCCTTTGCAGCGGCAGGCTCCAATGCAGCCATTCATACCATTGAATCTGTCGGCATCGCCAAAGCCCTTGCAGGGGCTCTGTTTACAGCCGGCTTGATGATGGTCATCATTGCAGGGGGTGAATTGTTCACCGGCAATTCCCTGATCATCATCTCCTGTCTGGAGGGCCGGAACAAATGGATGAGACTGCTGCGAAACTGGCTATGGGTATATACGGGAAACTTCATAGGGGCCTTGATCATTGCCTTTTTTGTGGTAAAATCAGGGCAGCTGAATTTTTCGGCCGGTGCCCTGGCTGGCTTCACCATCAAAACGGCGGTATATAAGACAGGACTGACCTTTGAAAATGCCTTCTTCATGGGGATTCTCTGCAACTGGCTGGTGTGCCTTGCGGTTTGGATGGCCGCTGCAGCGAAGGATGTGGCCGGCAAGGTGTTGGCTATTTTCTTCCCCATATGGCTGTTCGTTGCTTCCGGTTTTGAGCACAGCATTGCCAACATGTATTACATTCCCGTCGGTATTCTGGCTAAGGCGAATGGAGATTGGGTCAATGCCGCCCTTTCCATGGGGGTAACCCCGGAAGCCCTGGAGGGCTTGAATTGGGTTAGCTTTGTCACCCGTAACCTGATTCCGGTAACCCTGGGGAATATCCTTGGAGGAGCCTTTTTCGTAGGAGGGGTCTATTGGCTGAGCTATCTTTACAAAGGAAAGAAGAAGGAGCTTTCCCGTAAAGCCAGCAAGCCATCCCTGTAGGACTTGATCCGGGGAGGCTGCCTGACGGTTGAGAAAAACCTTTGGATGAATTTGATAGGAGGAGGAGAAAGCATGGAATTTAAAAGCGATATTGAAATTGCCCAGAGTGTGGAGATGAAGCCTATACAGGAGATCGCAGCCGCCATTGGCATCAAGGATGAGGATCTGGAGCTGTATGGGAGATACAAGGCCAAGGTGAACTATAACATTCTGGACAAGAAGAAGGATCAGGAAGATGGGAAGCTGATCCTGGTGACGGCCATTAATCCCACCCCTGCAGGAGAAGGGAAAACCACTACCTCCGTCGGATTGGGAGATGCCTTGAACAAGCTGGGGAAAAAGGTCATTATCGCCCTTCGTGAGCCATCCTTGGGTCCGGTATTCGGCGTCAAGGGAGGAGCCGCCGGAGGCGGATATGCCCAGGTTGTCCCCATGGAGGACATCAATCTTCATTTTACCGGGGATATGCATGCCATTGGAGCCGCCAACAACCTGCTGGCAGCCATGGTGGATAACCATATCTATCAGGGAAATGCCCTGAACCTGGATACCCGCAGGATTACCTGGAAAAGATGTGTGGATATGAACGATCGCCAGCTCCGTTTTATCGTGAACGGATTGAACGGAAGGACAAACGGAGTACCCCGGGAGGATGGATATGACATCACCGTGGCCTCCGAAGTCATGGCCATTCTATGCCTCTCCAAGGATATCGATGACTTGAAGGCAAAATTGAGGAATATCGTGGTGGGATACACCAGGGATAACCAAGCCGGTGACGGCCGGTCAGCTGAAGGCTGAGGGAGCCATGGCGGCCCTGCTGAAGGATGCCCTGAAGCCCAATCTGGTTCAGACCCTGGAGCATACGCCCGCTTTCGTCCATGGCGGACCCTTTGCCAACATCGCCCATGGCTGCAACAGCATCATGGCTACCAGAATGGCCTTGAAGCTGGGCGATTATGTGGTCACCGAGGCAGGCTTCGGTGCCGACCTGGGGGCAGAGAAGTTCCTGGATATCAAATGCCGGATGGGCGGCCTGAAGCCGTCGGCAGTAGTCATCGTTGCCACCGTTCGGGCCTTGAAGCACCATGGAGGCGCCTCCAAGGACAAGCTGGGAGAAGAAGACCTGGAAGCCCTGTCAAGAGGTATCCCCAACCTCCTCAAGCACATTGAAAACATTACGGTCAAATTCGGCCTTCCTGCCGTTGTGGCCATCAACCGCTTCCCCACGGACACGGAGGCGGAATTGAATCTGGTGAAGGAGAAGTGCAGGCAGTGTGGAGCCAATGTCGCCCTGTCCGAGGTATGGGCAAAGGGTGGAGAAGGTGGCATTGAGCTGGCCAAGGAGGTTCTCCGCCTCACTGAGGAAGAGAAGGCTGATTTCCGCTTTGTCTATCCCGATGAGGCATCCATCAAGGAAAAGATAGAAACCATCGTCCGGGAGATTTACGGTGGGGATGGCGTCGAATTCACTCCGGCAGCCTCGAAGGAGATCAGACAGCTGGAAGAATATGGATATGGCAAGCTCCCGGTCTGTATGGCCAAAACCCAGTATTCCCTTTCAGATGACCCGAAAAAGCTGGGATGGCCCAAGGGCTTCAAGGTGACGGTAAGAAATGTGAAGGTATCGGCCGGTGCAGGATTTATCGTTGCCCTTACGGGAGAAATTATGACCATGCCGGGCCTTCCCAAGGTGCCCGCAGCGGAAAAAATCGATGTGGACAGCACAGGGAAAATTTCCGGTTTGTTCTAAACCGTTCAGCCATGAAGGAAAGAATGGAGGGATTCGATGGCGGTATTGATGAAAGGCACGGAAGTTGCCAAGGCAATGAAGGAAAAAATGCTGGCGGATGTAGAAGCATTAAAGGCAAGGGGAATTATCCCCACCCTGGCCATTGTGAGGCTGGGAGCCAGGCAGGATGATCTGGCCTACGAGCGGGGAGCCGTGAAGCGATGTGAAGGGATCGGCATTCAATGCAGGGTCTTTGAGTATCCCCAGGATATGACCCAGGAGGAATTGATCGAAAACATCAAAAAGCTCAATGAAGATCCATCCATCCACGGGATCTTGATCTTCCGGCCTCTGCCCGACCACATCGACGAGAATGTGATCAAATACGTGATTGCTCCTGAAAAGGATGTGGATTGTTTCAGCCCTGTGAATGTGGCGAAAGTATTCGAAGGGGATCCCACCGGCTTTGCTCCCTGCACACCGGAAGCCGTCATTGAGATGCTGGATCATTACAAGATTCCCATTGAGGGGAAGAGGGTGGTGGTCATCGGCAGGAGTATGGTGGTAGGAAAACCCGTATCCATGCTGCTGGTGAAGAGGAATGGAACCGTTACCATCTGCCATACCAGAACCCGGAACCTTGAGGAAACCTGCAGGGGAGCCGAGATTCTTGTAGCAGCGGCTGGGAAAGCCAAGATGGTGACAGGAGACTTTTGTCGCCAAGGATGCCGTTGTGGTGGATGTGGGGATCAATGTGGATGAGGAAGGCCGCCTTTGCGGTGATGTAGACTTTGATGAAGTGGAAAAGATAGCGGGATATATTTCACCGGTGCCGGGAGGTGTAGGATCGGTAACCACCTCCGTATTGGCAAGACATGTCATTCAGGCAGCCGGGAGATAATCAAAAGCCAGCTCATAGGAGCTGGCTTTTCCATTATCTTTTCCGTTTATTCGTAGCCTTTATAGAATATATAGGAAAATATGGATAGAGCCTTTATTTTGGATGAATTGCAAAGTATGAATATCCTCCTCCTACAGATAATAGAACGTGATAACTGATTCCACAAAAGGGTGGAGAAGGCTAAAGCTTGAAGGAGGAGGATATATGAGAAAATACGGTATGGGGCTGCTGGTCTTCCTGTTCCTCATGGCAGCTGGACAGCAGGATGGGATGGGCGGCAGCTCCCGATACGGCGGCCAGGGGAGCAGTGGTGATGGACGTGGCCAGCGGAAGGGTGCTCTATCAAAAGAATCCCCACGAAAAGATGCCCATGGCCAGCACCACCAAAATCATGACGGCCATCCTTGCCATCGAAAAGGGCAATTTGCAGGATATGGTCACCGTATCCGACAGGGCCTATGGGGTGGAGGGCTCCTCCATCTATCTGGGGAGGGGAGAGAAAATTACCCTTGAAAATCTCCTTTATGGATTGATGCTGCGATCCGGAAACGATGCGGCAGTGGCCATCGCTGAGCATATCGGAGGCTCTGTGGATAAGTTTGTGGAAATGATGAATGAGAAAGCCTGGAAATAGGGGCTCGAAACACCCATTTTGTCAACCCCAACGGCCTCCATCATAAGGAGCATTATACCACGGCCTATGATTTGGCCCTCATTTCCGCTTATGCCATGAAAAACCCTGTTTTTCGGACCATTGTAGCCACGAAGTACAAGCGGATTCCCTGGGAGGGGCATGAATGGGACAGGGTGATGCAGAACAAGAACCGTATCCTCTGGGAGTATGAGGGAGGCAACGGCATCAAGACAGGATATACCAAGGCAGCCAACCGCTGTCTGGCTGCTGCTGCCCAGCGGAATAACATGCAGCTGGTCAGTGTGGTCCTCAACTGTCACTCCTGGTTTGACGACAGCATGGCCCTCCTGGACTATGGTTTTAAGGAATACCATCCCCACCAGGTCTTCACCAAGGACCAGGTTTTAGGGGAGATCGATGTCAAGCATGGTTCCGAGAAGAAGATTCCGATGATGATTCGCGAAGGGGTGGTGCTCCCCTAAAGGAGGGTGAGGAGAAGGAGCTTGAGGTGAAGATACAAGTCCCCTCCGCTCTGAAAGCCCCTGTAAAGGCAGGAACCCGGATCGGTGTTGTGGACATAAGGCTGGGGGACGAGATCCGCATCCGAAGGGGGATCTATGTGGATCAGGATGTACGGGAGAATAGCTTCCTGGCTAACTTAAGACGGATCCTGGAACGATGGATGATGAGCACAACGACCTTTCTCAGGGGAAATGCCAGCACATAAGGCAGGGAGCTCCCTGCCTTTTTCAAGTGCGAAAGGATTTGCGATTGGGTATGGGATAAGCCGGTAAAAATGAAGTATAATATAGGGAAAAGGGCGATGATCTGAACAGCCCTTTATGAAACAAGGGGGAAGTGGAATGGGTTTTTTTTATGAGCGGGAAGAAAACAAAAAGGAGATAAAGATCGTCTATAAGCATTATCCCATCTTCACGGGGGTGGTGTATCTCGGATGTCTAGTGATCCTGTTGGGTATTTTCAACGGAGCTTCGTGGAGACAACCGGCAGCTTTCGTCCTGCTGGCGGTGGTGCTGCTGCAGGGGATCGTCTACAGCGGTGCCAACGGAGAAATCCGAAGGGCGCAGAATGAGAATAGGAACGGTGAAGTACACCGGGAAAAAGCTCTCCTTCTCCAATCCCTATACCGCCATCATCAAGAAGGAAAGAAAACGGAAGGAAGGAATGGAACAAGATGAAGGAGTACATGAGGCTGGCCCTGGAGGAAGCCCGGAAGGCTAAGGAAATGGATGAAGTGCCGGTGGGAGCCGTCATTATCAAGGATGGAGAGGTGATCGCCAGGGGGCATAACCTTCGGGAGCATGCTCAGGATCCGACTGCCCATGGGGAGATCATCGCCATCCGGGAGGCGGCCCGGGTCCTGGGAACATGGAGACTGAGCGGCTGCCAGCTCTATGTCACCCTGGAGCCCTGTCCCATGTGCGCAGGGGCCATTATCCAATCCCGGATCGCCAGGCTGGTCTTTGGCGCCTACGATGAAAAGGCGGGCTGCTGCGGCACCCTGTACAACCTGCCGGAGGATCCGGCCTTCAACCACCGGGTGGAGGTCTTTGGCGGAATCCTCGAGGAGGAATGCCGGCAGCTTTTGACGGATTTTTTTCGAAAAAAGCGGAGCTAGCATATCCAATATCTGCATATTCGCCCTGGAATCTTGACAAAGAGAGCTTATTTTATTATATGATTGAATAGCATCTGTGATTTGATTCAACCAATATATGAAATGAGGAGCGGTATCGAAGTGGTCATAACGGGGCTGACTCGAAATCAGTTTGCGGTGATGAGCCGCACGTGGGTTCGAATCCCACCCGCTCCGCCATCATGGAGCTGCTAATGCTAAACATTAGCAGCTCCTACTTTAATGTTATGCCAACCAGAACGAGATCCTATAACAATAGCCATGATAGATACATTACATTTACAGTCATTTTATCTAAATAAGCACAGCGATAAAGGAAGATACAATTTTTATTAATGAAAGTCAACTACCCATGAAGCTAAATGTCCAGCCTGCGGAAAAAATCTTTTCATTACTATAGTACCATACATACGATTATAGCAATATCTCATCTTTCAACTTATCACAATCTAGTTTTATATTGGGAACAAATCCTGATGCAGTACTTCTTTGCATTAATTCATTTGATGGAATGGATTACATCAATAGGCCAATTTTTAAGCTGGGAGATAATTCTCGTACAGATGGATTAGCGGGGTACATTATCGAGCATTTCTCTAAGGTGGAATAAACCTAAAAAAAACTGGCAATGGAAATTACTGGATGTTTCTTATCGTTATCCTTTAACGGACAGATATGTGTTAAAAAATGTTTCAGTAAAAATATCCAAGGGGGATTATATTGCATTAGTTGGTGAAAATGGAGCGGGAAAATCTACGTTTGCAAAACTGTTAGCAGGAATTATATCACCATCAATTGGCGATATAAAGGTGAATGGGCGCAGTTTATCAGAATTTAATATTGACAGTTACTATGACACGATCTCAACCGTTTCGCAAGACTCAGTACGGTATTATACCTTTACCGCGTTAGAAAATGTAAAATTAGGGAAATTGGGCCAAGATATCAATGAATCGATGTTACGGGAGGCGTTGGATTTTACAGGGTATAATGGTCCGTTCAATGAAGTATTAGGAAAAGATATAGGTGGGACAGAGTTATCTGATGGGTAATGGCAGAAGATATCGATCGCAAAAGCCTATATAAAAAAGCAGCGATTTTAGGATACTCGATGAGCCCACCAGCAATTTGGACCCTATTGCCGAAACTGAGATATTCCAAAAATATCTCGAAATGAAAAGCTCTAGAACAGTAATTATAGTAACGCATCGAATAAGTCTGGCTACTTTAGCAAAAAAAGATATTTGTGTTTAAAAATGGTGAAATAGTTGAGATAGGTGATCATCAATCATTGATGAAAATAAATGGGGAGTATGCGAGACTTTATAACACACAAGCTCAATGGTATAACAGATGACTTCGGGGCGTCGCATGGCGTGCCTCCTTCCGTACGGTGGTTTCAGTATACATGACCGAACATACAAAAACATTTCCTGTATTGCGATCTTTCACAGTACAGGAAATGTTTAGAGGTGATGAATTTATACCCATTTTATCCGTCGGATCATTTGTGACGATACACTTCCCAGCCCATATAGTTGCCAAGGGCCTCCTCCAGAATATCGGCGCAGGCACTCTGGGAGAGGGCAACGTGATGTTCAAAGCCATTTTTGCAGATATAGTGCATCAATTCGTTCAGGCGGGGCACTTCACACACGGCCACACCTCCGAAGGTGTCCAAAGGATCGTCGGTGAACCGGCCTTCGCCCAGATAGCACTTGATGACGCCGCGGCGGTCATCGGTGGAGATCTTCAGGAAGGTCATCTCGGAGGGACGCACCCGACCCTTGAGGGCACCAAAGGAACGCTCTGTACCCAATGTGGTGGCCAGGATATCCAGGTTTCCAATCTCCGGCTTCTCCACAAATACCGTCGCCGGGTAGTTGCAGCAATGGACATTGATGCACTTGTCCGGAGTGGTTCCATAGTTGTTGTTCCAATCCTGGTAAACCGGCGGAACACCCCCTGCCTTCAGCAAGGCCAGCATGGATAACGCTCCCATCACATCCGTTTCGCAGGCAGAGGGCATGCCCTTCGCACTCATCATGCTCATGGCCAGGCAGGCAGCGCAGCCGTAATTGGCCTCAATGCTGTCCCAGCATTGGATGGCACTGGCTATGCAGTGGTGCTTTTCCATCCAGTTTTCGATGGCAGATGATGAGCTTTGCCTGCATCACCAGCTTTTCTTCAGGGATGCCCTGGATCACATGGCCGTATTCCTTGATTTCCTGAACCTTTGCGGCAATGGCGTCTTCGTCCTTCAGCTCCTGGATATCGGCAAAGATTTCGCTCATATCCTCCGTTTCAACGGTGATTCCGCTTGCCTGCAACAGCTTTTCAGAGTACCGGACCGTGCGGAAGGGCATGACCCGGGCGCCGATCTGGGCAATACGGGCTGAGCGCAGCGTTTTCACAACCGCGCAAATGCGGGCGAACTTCTCCACATCCCTGCGGAATTCCTCTCCGTCCACCGGACAGGTATGGCGAGCTTGTAAGGGTGTATTTGATACCGTATTGGTAGAGGTTGTTGCAGAGGCTCAGCTTGCCGCAGAAGGCATCACGCCTGTTTTCAAGCTGCAGCTTATCCAGATCATCATCGCAGGCCTGAATGAGGATGGGACAATCCAGCTTGCTTATGCGGATGGCATCCGCCACACCCGGTCTCTTCACCGAAGTTCGGGAGGCATACGATGATGCCGTCAATCTCATCCGCATGGCGGCGGAACAGCTCTGCGCACTTGACCGCTTCCTCATAGGTCATGGTCTGGCCCATGTAGGTATCCTCGGTAGAAAGGGTAATGTATTGGTGGCCCCATTTTTCCAGGCTCTTCAGGAGCTTTTCCCGTGCTGTAAGCACCAGATGATCCGGGAAAAAGGAACGGTTGGTAATGATTACACCAAAGGTTGCCATATGCATTCTCTCCTTTACTGTGTCAGTGTGCGGCGAATGGCCGCCTTCCATTGACTGCGCAACAGCTTCCTGCGCGCATCATCCATATTCGGCAAGTAACTTTCACCCGTTTTTGCACGGGCAGGAATCTCTTCAAAGGATGAAAATACCTTCGTCTTCAATCCGGCGATATAGGCAGCACCCAGGGCTGAAAGTTCGCTTGCTGCTGCGGTGCGCAGCTCACAGTTTGCCAGATCGGCTTGCATCTGCATGAGGATCCGGTTCTTGGTCGGACCGCCATCCACAAACAGGCATTCAACGGTGTAGCCGCTCTCCTCCTGCATAATTTCCAGCACATCCGTATCCTGCTGGGCGATGGAGGAAAGGGCTGCGTAGGCGATGTGGGCCTTGCCGGAGCCGCGGCTCAATCCCGCACAGGATCGCCCGGGCATCGGAATCGAAGTAAGGCGCCCCCAACCCTGCAAAGGCCGGGACAAGCTGCACGCCTTGGGCATCCGGGACGCTTGAAGCCAGGCGCTCAATCTCATCGGGGTCTGTAAACAGACCGATCTGATCGCACAGCCATACCAATGTATCGCCGGAGCAGGTAATGTTGCCCTCCAGGGCATAGCTGGTCGTGCCATGGATGCGGAAGGCCACCGAGGCGGAAAGGCCTTTATGGGAAATCACCGGCGTGCGGCCAACATTCATCATCACCGACGAACCGGTGCCATAGGTGGCCTTGGCCATTCCCGGCCTGTGACAGCCCTGACCAAAGAGGGCAGCATGGCTGTCTCCCAACACACCGGTGATGGGGACGCCGCGGTAGGTCCCGAAGTCTTCATCCGCGCCGAGGATCTGCTTCGGGCATGACCCAAGGGGGAATATCAAAAATTCGAAGCAGCTCCCGGTTCCATGCCAGTTCGTTCAAATCCATCAGCTGGGTTCGGCTGGCATTGGTCGCATCCGTCACATGCCGTCCCGCCGCTGAGGCGGAATACCAGATAGCTGTCCACCGTACCCAGGCGCAGTTCACCGGCTTCGGCTCTTTTTTTCAATTCCGGCCTTTCCTGAAACAGCGCCCTTATCTTGCCTGCCGGGAAGTAGGGGGACAGGGGCAGCCCGGTGCTGGTATGAATGAAGTCCTCATATGCACTAAGTTCACGACAGGCAGCTTCTCCGCGCACGTCCTGCCAAACGATGGCCGGGCAAACGGGGGTGCCCGTCTTCGCATCCCACAGCACCGTTGTTTCCCGCTGGTTTGTAATGGCAATGGCAGCGATTTCCCTTTCAGGGATGCCCTCCGTCACTTCATCCAGAATGCGCAATACGTTCTGATAGATCTCTTCTGCATCGTGTTCTACACGCCCCGGCCCGGGATAAAACTGCTTGTGGCTTCGGACAGCCCGGCGGACAATGAATCCTCCCTCATCGACAAGGAAGGCCTTGCTGGCCGAGGTGGATTGATCGATGGCAACAAGGTATTTCATAGAACCCCTCCTTTCCATGACAGCAATTCCCGGGCGGCATGGGCAATTCCCCCGGGGGTAAGCCCATAGTGGGCAAAAACCTGCTGATTTGTACCGGTATACAGGGTCTCATCGGGCAATCCCAGTATCCGCATGGGTACAGGATGTCTTTGACAAACAAGCTCTGCCACCGCGCTGCCAAGGCCGCCATGAATGCTGTGCTCTTCGACGGTGATGATCCTGCCGGTATCGGCTGCCGCCAGCACGGCGGCTTCATCGAGGGGTTTGATGGTGTGCATATCGAATACAAGGGCGGAAATGCCTTCCTGGGACAGGATTTCCGCTGCTTTCAAGGCCGGATAGACCATTTCACCGCAGGCAATGATGGCCAGATCGCTGCCCTGCCGGAGGGGGATGGCCTTGCCGATTTCAAATGCCACATCGGCAGGATAGATGTCTTCCACATCGCCCCTTCCCACCCGTACATAGGCAGGTTCCGTAGAGGCCACGAGGCTGCGGGTCATTGCCGCGGCGCTGTTGGCATCGGCAGGCAGGATCACCTGCAGACCTGGTACGGCTCGCATGAAAGCAATGTCCTGTACCGAGTGGTGAGTGCCCCCTAAGGGGCCGTAGCTCACGCCGCCGGAGACACCGATGATTTTGACATTGGTATGGGAATAAGCTACATCTACCTTGACCTGCTCAGCGGCGCGGGTGGAATAGAAGCTTGCCGGCCCGCACACGAAAGGAATCAGGCCGCCGGCAGCCAGATCCGGCAGCAATCCCCACGGCGTTCTGTTCGGCGATGCCGCATTCAACATATTGATTCGGAAGTTCCCGGGCAAAATCCTTTAGGGTCACCGAACCCGATGAGTCGGAGGCCAGTGCAAATATCCTGTCATTCTCCCGCCCGAGGGCGAGCAAGGTTTCTGTGATGGCTTTTCTGGCAGCCTTCATATCCAGTCCACCCCCTTTACACCCAGGGCGGCATAGGCTTCCTGCAGCTGTTCTTGCGTAGGTACCTGATGATGCCACTCCGCCCGGTCTTCCGCAAAGAGAATGCCTTTTCCCTTGACGGTGTGGGCAATCAGACAATGGGGCGCCTTGTTTTGCCTTGACGTGTTGAAATAGGAGACCAGGGCTTCCATATTATGGCCGTCCAGCTCGCTTACGTCCCATCCGAAGGCTTCCCATTTGGCCCGTAAGTCCTCCAGGGGCATCACATCCTCGGTGCAGCCGGAAATCTGAAGGCGGTTGCGGTCAATAATGGCATACAGGTTGTCGAGTTTATATGCTGCACCGGCCATGGCTGCTTCCCATATGCTGCCTTCCGCCAGCTCGCCGTCTCCCAGAATCACAAAGGTCTTGTAGTCCGTGCCCGTCCGTTTGGCGGCCAGAGCCATGCCAACACCGATGGACAGGCCGTGCCCCAGGGAGCCCGTACACATTTCAACGCCAGGCACCTTGTTATGGGGATGGCTGATCAAACGGCTCCCCTCCTGGGCAAAGGTCCGTAGTTCCTTTTTATCAAAGAAACCAAGATCGGCCAGAATGGCGTATAGACCTTCCACGCTATGGCCTTTTGATAAAATCAGCCGATCCCGATCCGGCATCCCGGGCTGTTTGGGATCGATGCGCATCACCTGATAATAGAGGCAGGTCAGGATGTCCAGGCAGCTCATGGCGCCGCCGATATGTCCCGTTCCCGCAAGGGTGATCATCGTGACGGCATCCGCTCGGCGAAGATCCGCCAGCCTTTTCAGATCCATCATGTGAAAAGTCATTCCTTTCTCAGTTAATCGCCATAGAACAGCGCCAGCTTGGCATAGAAATCCTCCAGCGTGAGACGGACATCCATGGTGTCATAGACGCGGATTTTCCTGTTCTGGGGCTGGGGAATGTAGTGGCAGTCGGAATCAACCCGAGGAGCAGGTCTCATGGTATAATTGGCCCGATCCTTATCCTCCAACAGGGCTCCCACCGTCGGTTGGTCGCCAATGCACCAGGTTTCACCATGGGGCCAGGGCGCATTACCCAGGGCATCGTTCAATTCAACCATCTGGCGGAAGAGATACTCACCAACCTTGCCGCAGGGAGCGACGCGATACTGCAATTCGGCCAAGGAGACATTAAACATCTTGTAAACATTCTTGGGGATTTGCCACAGGTTCACCTTGGAGGAGAAAACCACATTGGCGGCATGGATATCCTGCATGAGATTGAATTCCCTGCCACCCTCCGGATATTCGCCGCCGCCGATCCAGATGGCGGTTAACCGGTCTTCAATCTTCGGCTCAATCAACAGGGCGGAAGCCAGGTCGGTGATGGTGCCCAAAAAGGCTACAAACAGGGGACGCTCATCTTCCTTCATGGCCTCTTCAATAATCAGGCGGGCTCCCTCGGAATCCACCGGATCGGATTCACTCTTCATGGGAACGGCAGCGCCCTTATATACCTTGTATTGATCTTTTAGTTCCATCAGGTCCAGCATCAGCATGATTTCATCATAGCTGGCCAGCATGGTTTTCCCTTCGCCGTAGACATCCTTTCGCACTTCAAAGTGAGCGGCGATGATCCCTTTGATATCAAACATGGGGGTCATCAGGTGATGGGCGAGGGCAAATTGGTCGTCCGCTTCATTCTTACAATCGGTATTCACAATCATTCGAACCCGCTTTTTTTCGGGCACTTGGAATTTCAACACATTTTTCATCTTCTCATCTCCCTTCATGGTTTTGTCCATATCATAGCATGGAATTCCAGGCATCTCAACGAATTTTAGCAAACGTTTACCTCTTTTTTAGCAAAGATTTATATGAACTTCAACCTTATCTGCTTATCCGTTTGGAGAGAAAAGAGTGGTTTGATGGGATATAGACGGGCAATTGCTTGTATTCTGCAAAAGATCATGTTATAATGACATATAAAATTTTGCTAAACAAACATGAGGTTATACATGAAGGTTACCATTCGAGATATCGCCAAGGTAGCAGGCGTCTCCCCAGCCACCGTGTCCAATGCTTTCAGCGGAAACAACCGGGTCAGCGAAGCCACCCGTCTTCGCGTACTGGAGATCGCACGCAAGATGGGCTATCAGGATCCCTCCCGTCCCATGCTGAAAAAAAGCATCCATTTTGTCATCTTCCGCAAGCATGGCAAGGTCATCATTGACTCGCCCTTTTTTTCCGAATTGATTACGGGTATCGAGAGCGCCTGCCGAAAAAATCAATATGAACTGATCATATCCTATGTCCATGGGAATGATATGCAAATGACTTCTTCTCTGCTGAAGGAAACGACACGCCCCATTCTGCTGCTGGCCACAGAGATGTCGGAAGATGAGCTCCGCCCGTTCTTAAAGGCCAAAACACCGGTGCTGGTGCTCGACAGCCAGTTCCTAAGCATTAGCTTTCATACGGTACACATTGACAACATCAAAGCGGGCTTTCTCGCCGGAGAGCATTTCATTACCCGAGGTCATCGGGACATCGGCATGATTACATCGTCCTACCCCTTCAATAACGTACGGGATCGCCAGATCGGATTGGAAATTACGCTGCGCCAGCATGGCCTGTCCCTTGACCCTAAAAACATATTCGCCGTGGAACCGACCGTGGAGGGGGCTTTCAACGACATGAAGGAGCTGCTCAAAGCACGCAGCGAGCCCATGCCCAGCGCCATCTTCGCTTTTAACGATCTTGTCGGTGCGGGTGTGATTCGGGCGATGAAATCCCATGGCATTCGGGTGCCGGAAGAGGTTTCCGTCATTGGGATGGATAACCTGCCGACTGCCAGCATGATCAACCCTGCCCTGACATCCGTGCACGTACCAAAGTATGCCATGGGCTATGAAGCCGTGGAACAGCTGATTCGTCTTAGCGATGGCAGCGAACCGTTGGTGTTAAAGACCGCGGTGGATGTCCATCTGATTGAACGGGAAAGTGTCGTAGACCGAAACTGATGCCTTTTATCGAATACGATTTCTGATAAGGTTATATCTTCGAATAAATATGTGCATTGACGAGCTAGCAATCCTCCGTATCAACCCACGGAGGATTGTTTCTTGATGTGTCTGCAGACCCTAGGGGACATGGTAGAAATGATGTCCTTTTTTTTACACCCTAAAGAAGGTAAAAATGGATCTTTTGATTCTTGCAGTTACCAGTTAACAACTAAGAAAATTATATCGGAATACTGTGGTAAAAGGAGAGCAGGACATTCTTGTCTTGCAGTATTGCTAATCATGGTTGTATACGGTAATATAAATATACAACTATGTTTCAGGTGATAGGCATGAAAATAAAAAGCACCGAATTTGAACGTTTATTCACAGAAACATATAATGCTATTTTTTACTATGCGTTATATTTATGTAAGGATGAGGACATGGCGGAGGATGTTGTTCAGGATGCGTACTGTAAAGCATATATGAATATTCACCAACTCCGTGATATAAAGAAATTTAAAGCATGGGTGCAGAAAATAGTAAAAAATAGAGTGTTACAGATTTATATTGAGAAAGCCAAGTTTGAAACAATTGAGATCGATGATGCCTATGCAAATCCCAAATTCGCACCTTTTATGGTAAATGAGAATTATCTGCCTGAGGATTTGCTGCTTCGTAAGGAAACCAAGAGGTATATATTTCATTTAATCAATGAACTGGACGATGATTATCGTAATGTTCTTATTCTATTTTACTATTATTCCTACTCATATGAAGATATAGGGGATCTGCTTAACTTAAATATTGGCACTGTAAAGTCACGGATACATCGAGCCAAAAAAGTGATATATAAAAAGCTTATAGATAAATATTACAATGATGAAAAAGAAATGATTCATAGTAACAAGGAAAATGATGTATTAGCTAAATGAATGGATAGCAGGTGATGGAAATGGATAAATTAGACTCTGCAATTGCAAGTGCTATATCAGAGAATTTTCATGATCTTAAGGATTTTCGTAACATCAAATGCGAAGTTCCTAGTTCTGATAAGATGCTAAAGGAAATATACAGGAATGTTAAGAAAGAAAAAGAAAGCAAACTTTCAGTTCCTGCAAAACGAAAGAAACGATTTTGTAAGTATGAGTTTAACTGTGATATTAGGGTCTTTAATTCGAATAATATCGACTGTTAAATTCGTTGATAAGAGTGCAGGTAACAATTACGTGAAGAGCTCAATCCAATACTAGTATCTTATTTTGTATAATGTAAGTCTGAATGTTTCCTGTGTTCAGTAGCGATTTTCTCAGTTGTTTTTCACCAAAAGTATGGGAAAACCAGTACTTTTTTGACATTTGTAGGTAATTCAGGATATTTGTCGTTATAATCTACTATGATTTATCTGAAATGCTACTTATTAACTACTCAGCATTTACCATTGTAAGGTAAATCTCTAGCAATGGTGGTAATTGCAGCTAAAAGATTAAATTATACAGATTTTTCTGAAGAGTTTGGGAACATTTTTACCTCTTTATGATCTATATTATAGAATCAATAAATACATTACGATATTCCTAATTCCTTTAATGATCTCCAATCGATTCACTTACATTTAAAAGATCCCATATTGCAGACAATATCTTTCGGCTATTACCGGTTGATGCTGTTGGACAGGTGTATGACACAAAATTTAGTGTTGAGCTAATTTTATCAATTGGGTATGAGTAGTAAAATAGCATATCAAGGTATAACATCAAAACGAAACTAATATATGTTGAAATTTTCAAATGAAATAAAATAAGCATTTGAGAAGGAAGTATTATATGGGTCTATGTTTCATAAAAGTAATTCAACTGATTTTGGTAGTGGGCGGTATGTTTGTTTTTGTCGCCTCCTGTAAAATGGCTCCTACCGTCCAGCTTTGGTACAAGGGAAAGGGGGAGATGACAATGGTCGATGTTGTCCCGGTCGATAATACACCGAAGCCAGAGGAGACGGAAAAGACTGTTTCCTGCGGTGCAAAAGGAATATGATGGCGGCTATTGGATGATGGTTCCCTGCTGGCTTTTTTGATTCAATTAGTCATTATACGGTTGTGATTAACGGACTGGATGGTTCTTTGATATCGGTCTGAACAAAGAAAGGGATGGAAGCTGGATGAGAATAGAAAAGGTAGATAGAGAACGAAATATAGGGAAGATGCTCCTTGCGAAGCAGAGGAGACATCTAGGGAGGATGCTCCTTGCGGATATGAGGAGGGCCTTTGGCAGTTGGACCGTTTGGGTGGGAGCTTTGCTTTTATTTGTGGCTTTGGCCATACCGGTAGCTGATAGTATCTTCACCGGAAGTGATCTATCTTATTTGAATGCCATAGATAGGTTTCTCTTGACCTTTATCGCTTCCGGAGGAGCGATTTCTTGCCCCCGTCCTTTGCTGTCTGCCCATGGGGGTTTCCTTCTCTGATGATTATTTAACAGGATTTGGTTGGATGACGGTGCAGCGCATCGGCATCCGTCGATATCTTTTAGGCAGGATCCTTTCCACTGCATTGTCAGGGGGATTTACCTTGTTTCTAGGCGTGGTGTTACACATTGCCTTTTGCTTCATCGTGTTCACCGGCGACCCTAGCATTGACCCAAACCTGGCAAGTTATTTAGATGCACACAGGTCTTGGGGTGCATATTCCTGGCTGCCGGAAGGTGTAAATGCCGGATACTGGCTGATGCTGGCTTATGGACTGCAATACTTCCTGTGGGGAGCGGTATGGGCGGTAGCTGGATTAGCCATCTCGGCTCTGGTGGTCAACCGCTATGCTGCCCTTGCCCTGCCCTTTATAGTTGTTATCACCCTATGGTATCTTTTCGGACGATTGAGGCTTCTGTATCTTAGTTCCTATTCTTATCTTCATCCCTATGGGGTCTTTTCCTCGTTATGGCATTTGCTAATTGGTTATGGAGTTCAGTTGACACTGTTTAGCAGCCTGTTTCTGTTGGCGGGAAGGAGGCGTTTGCTGCATGGATGACAGAAAAGTCATAGGTCGGGTGTTCTTCATGACCATGGGAAAATGGATAATGGCCCCCAAAGCCATTATCACATCATTACTGATGACAGCTTTTTGTGTGGTGCTAACCAATCCCTTACTTGAATATGCCGCTGAGGAGGGCCAAGCCCTCAATGTGCTGGAGCCTTATCTTTCCCTGTTACAATCGGTCCAGGTGATGGTGGTCTTTGTAGCTTGTTCCACTATTTTATTCTGTGATGCTCCTTTCTTTGAATTGGGGCAGGCAGAGATTCTCTATCGGGTAGGAAGACTCCGATGGTATGTAGGCAAGGTGCTGTATATTATGGCCTCAGCAGCGATGTTCCAATTGTTTTTGCTGGCAACCCTCATTTTTCTAACCATGGGCAATGGTTTTTGGGGGAATTACTGGAGTCAACCGGTTTATTCCCTGTCCCATGGGTATGACGGTGGCGCTATCTTTACCATGCCCTATGGGATGATCCGGGCTATGACGCCCTATAGTGCCGTGGTGGAAACCTTCTTTTTATGCTGGATCTTTTGCTGTCTCATGGGAATGATCCTGTTTCTGGTCAATTTGAGATTCAAACGGATCTATGGATACCTGATTGTTACGGTACTTTGTGTTATTGGAATGATAGTTCAAGTCAGTGGTGGCACCTTTCCCTACTGGATTTCGCCCTTCACTATGCCATGCTGGCGTATCAGAAATTTGGCCCAGGCAGTGAATATATACCCTCCATCCTAGCCTCCCATCTAGTGCTAGGTCTTCCGCTAATGGGTCTATTGGTATTGACCTATTGGGCTTTAACCCGCCATAGCTTCCAATTTGGCGAATGAAGGCTGTCCTTAGTTTATATACTGGCTGGAAAGGAGAAGGATTCAATGGAGAAAAGGATCGGAGGAAGAATCGGCCTAGGCGAAGTGTTTACGTGGCCAGTGATGTTGCTATCCGTATGGCTTGTTGGATTGGCAACATTCTTCCAAATCT
Source organism: Clostridia bacterium (assembly GCA_050952525.1). Classification (GTDB taxonomy): domain Bacteria; phylum Bacillota; class Clostridia; order Christensenellales; family JBMNLC01; genus JBMNLC01. Next base: position 373,709 of record JBMNLC010000013.1, read on the forward strand.
CTTACTTGATTGATTTTGAACAATTGTATGTTCTAACCGGCTGGCTTGTTATATTGGGAGGAAGCCAGACCGTAGTAGATCCTCCCCCCTTTGAACTGCTCCAATGGCTGCTGGTGGTAACCCCCCCTATCTACTTTGTGGGGGCGTATCTGGAGCAGGAGACCCGGAAAAGACTCGCCTTCGTCTTATCCCGGAGCCTTTCCTACAGTAGGTGGTGGTTTCGAACCGTTAAGGGCATTTTATTAGGCTGTCTGGCCCATACCCTGATCTGTTTCATTATTCCCACATTGTCCATTCTGCTCTTCGGTGGAGGACTCTATCAGCCGGGTGGAGAGCTATTGAAAGAGGCCATGACGCCCCTGGTATTTTTCCTATATATCGCTATGGCAGCCATTCTTCAAGCCTTGTGCTATCTGACATGGGAAGAAAAAAGAATCGCTTTCATTGTGGTTACCCTTCTCCCGATACTCAGCTATGCGCTGTGCTATGTTTCTCCCCAGTGGGCAGTGTGGTTTCCGGGGAGCTGGGGAATGGCTTCAAGGTATCTTACCCTGGTGGGTACGGAGGGATCGAAATTGGTAGGGAATCAATATTATATTATTCTTCCCTTAATGCTGTTGGTGAGCGTAGGGATGTACATTTTCGGTAAATGGGTTATTCGTCGAAGAGGCATTACAATTTCTGATGAATAATGTGCTGTAATGAAGGGAGGATCCGTATGGAACCAATTATTGTAGTGGATCATGTGACCAAAAGGTATAAGGAAGGAACTGTATTGAAGGATGTGACTGTCTCCTTTGAAAAGGGGAAAATCCATGGCATTATCGGAAAGAACGGTTCGGGCAAAAGTATGTTGTTCAAAACCATCTGCGGTTTTGTTCGCCCTGATGAGGGGAAGGTGACGGTCAACGGTCAGGTAGTGGGGAAGGATGTGGATTTTCCGGATGACCTGGGAGTCATTATCGAAGCGCCCGGCTTTCTGCCCTACTACAGTGGCTTTAAGAACCTAAAGCTATTAGCGGACCTCCGGGGGCGAATAGGGAACCGGGATATTGAACAGGCTATGACCTTGGTTGGACTGGATTACAGGAGCAAAAAGTCGGTGAGGAAATATTCTATGGGCATGAAGCAGCGGCTGGGGATTGCCCAGGCTGTTATGGAGAATCCTTCCATCCTGATCTTGGATGAACCTATGAACGGCTTGGATAGACAGGGGATTGCGGATGTCCGGGAGATCTTGAAGAAGCTGCGTAGCCAGGGCAAGACCATCCTCATCACCAGCCATAACCATGAGGATATCGAGCAGCTATGCGATACGGTATGTGAAATGGAGGCAGGAGAGCTGACCATTATGCAGATGGTTTAAAGATTCCCGAGCCGACCGGAAATCTTTAAAATATAGCAAAAGAGGTGAGTTTTATGAAAAAGCGATATGCAGTGATTTGTGTGTTTCTCATAGTTTTCATGGGAATCACAACAATGGCATCCGCAGCATTATCATTTACTCTCTCGGTCCCTGACCATGGAGGCTATAAAGAAACTGGTACAGCTATTAAAACTGACTCCACTCGGGCGAACGCCAAAGCGTCCTTCACAGTCTTAAATGCCACTATCTTTCCTGTATACGCTCGGGTCTATTTTAGTACAGGCCCTTCTGCAGCTACAGACCCGGTCGCTGTTCGTGGTACTGGGACGGTGTCTCTCAAATACAATTCTGGTTATGGATATAATAAAGAACCTTACAGACTAAGGGTTACTTCTAATGTTAGTGAGACATACACTTTCACCGCTAAAGGGACCTTTACACCGTAAGCAAAAAAGAGTAGCAGGGAAAGTAGTCGGCGCTTTCCCTTTTTTTCATTCATAAATTTTGATTGGTTATACCATTGTGCCATTATATACAGCGATTGAGAAGGAGGTATTGCATGGATATTCGTTTTAGAAAAGCAGTTTCCTTGTTTTTAGCAATAGCAAGTATGTTTGTTTTTGTGTCTTCCTGTAAACAGGCTCCCACTGCTCAGCCGTGGGAAAGACAAAAGAACGAGGCAATGGGGATTCATCCAATACCAGAGAGGAACACATCGGAATTAGATGATATACAAAATACTACCAAACAGGAAGACGACCAGAAGATCTATGACACCAGACCAGCTTCCGTTTCTCTGGAGCATATTCCAGTAGATAAGGTCAAGGAAAACACTCCCGCCCATCTGAAGGAAACCTTGAAAATGAAAGGATGTACCGTTAGCATTGACGCTGATATCCTGGTGAGGACCAGGGAGCCCCAGAGTTGTCCCATCTACCGGGTGGAACCATTCAAGTATGATCCGGAGATGATTGCGAAACTGGTATATGGCGAGGAAAGTGATGAAGCTATGGCCTATGATAAGACCGTTGAGAAAGCCCCGGAGCGGCCAAATATGCACTATTTTCGCAGTGGAAATGTACATGTTGTTGTAGATGACCACTTTATGGGCATGACAAATTTTTTCCCTCGTTATACAGTAGTGGTCGAAGAAGAACAAAAAGATATGAAGGAGATCGAAGTGCTCCCTTCAGGGATATGTGACACTATTTCCTTTTCTCGAGAGGAGGCCATCGAAAAGGCCAGGGCGTATCTGGAACCTTTTAAGTTTCCTGTTGATCTGGACCTTCCCCGAGTGAAAGCTTGCCAATGGCATGGTTTCCAGTATTATGAAATTATTTTTGAGCACCTTTATGGAGGGATTCCGTCTTATACTAACACATTGGCAGCCAACATCCCTCAACTGGTTCTCACCTTTGAATACGTATCGGTACAGGTTTGCCAGGAAGGAGTTTTATCCATGGGTTCATTTTTGAGTCAGAAAACAGGAATAGAAGCGGAATATCGCCATGTAATCGATTTTTATACGGCTTATGGATTGTTTAAAGAATACATGTATGACAGATTGGCCCAAGCGCCCATGGAGGAGATTTTCATTACAGAAATAGAATTTGCCTATTTTCCTGTGCTGCCAAAGGATTATGACGGTAGCTATTGGATGATGGTGCCCTGTTGGATCTTTTGTTATCCTTCTAGCAATTATTCCATTGTGATAAATGGACTGGATGGTTCTTTGATACCGGTATGAGCAATGGCAGGAAGGGTGATGAAATTGGGATGGATAGAGTGCAGGAGGAGCAGAATGCAACGAGTTGGAGCTCTATCTTTCCTATCACAGCCGATCTAGATGATGGTGGTCTTTACGGTTTGTTCCATTGTTATATTTTGCTATGCTCCTTACTTTGAGTTGGGAGGCATGAGGCTCTCTATCGAGCAGGAATGTTCCGATGGTATGTGGGCAAGGTTTGTATATTATGGCTTCGGCTACGCTGTTTCAGACGCTTTTATAAGAAACCCTCATCCTCTGTATTTTGTGGGTGTGTACATAGATCAAGAGAGTGAGAAAAGTTTCCTTTCTTTTGTGCAGGAGTCTTTCTACGGCAGATGACTCATAATTACTATCTATCTCTCTGTATTTCTTTGATAAGTTAGTTGCTATAGACTTTGTTTAGTCCAGTTTTGTGGGTAATAAAGAGATTTGCAGATTTGTGGAAAAAGATAAGTTTTTCATGTTCTTTTTCCTAAAGATACGAAAGACTTCACTGTGCTGAACTTTCAATCATTCGAGCTTCCCTCACACTCGGTTTTCACTTTTCAGCTGATCGATCAGGCCCCATGTAAGCGTTACAACCATTTCCGCCATAAAACGGGCGGATTTTTCCATGTCGTCATCCAGCCATTTTTGAACGAGGCCGACGCAGCCGGTGATGGTAAAGGAATAGACATATTCCGCCTCTTCCTTGCTAATCTTATTGTTGTCCGTCAATTCGGCAATGATCTTATCGTATACAAGCATCATCACCTTTTTTTGAAAACCCAGGTCTCCTTTCTCATTTAAGAGCAGTTTGCAGAGTCTTGCATTTTCCTTGATATATTCAAAGATTTTTTCGGCCAGCAAGACATCGTCCCTTTTATCGGTTTCCTGGTCAAATGCTTCGATATGGGCACGGATATTATCCAGGAGCTCCTTTTCGATTTTCCGGAGCAGGTCGTACTGATCGGTGTAGTGAGCATAAAAGGTTGTCCGGTTGATGTCGGCATCTTCACAGATTTCTTTGATGGTAATCTTGGAGATGTCTTTTTGTTCCATCAGCTTGATCAGGCTTTCCTTTAATACCATCCTGGTATATTTTACCCGTCTGTCGACTTTCTTGCTTTTCATGGCATCCTCCAATTTTCTTCAATGTGTTGGATATTATGCACGTTGCTTGATTCATGTTGATTAACGGACATTTCCAAAACATCTGTTTGTTGAACTACTATCACAATGAAATTAAACTATATATGTGGTATTTTGTCAACACAATGTCTAGTAATTAAGGAGGAGATTCGGTGGATCGATTTGCCCAAGGAGTTATTCAACATAAGAGAACCGTTTTCTCAACCTTCATCATTGCGGCTGTGATCTGTGTCATCCTTACATCCCTGGTTTCGGTGAATTATGATTTAGTGGACTATTTGCCCAAAGACGCCCAGTCTACCGAAGCGATCAGGATTATGGAGGAAGAATTCGCCGGAGAAATGCCAAATGCAAGGGTGATGTTTGAGGATGTGTCCATCCGGGAAGCATTGGCATACAAGGAGAAGCTGGCAGCAATCGAGGGAGTCAGCTCCGTAAGCTGGCTGGATGACGTCATCGGTTTGGATGTCCTCGAAACCACACCCATCGAGTTATTGGATGCTTCCATCGTGGAGGATTATTATAAAGACAAAAATGCCCTGATACCCCTCACCATAAAAGGTGGAAAGGAAAAGAGTACAATGGAGGCCATTTACAGGCTCATCGGTGAGGACAATGCGGCGGCCGGGGAAGCGGTCGAAACGGCAGAAATACAGGGGATGTCGGTAATAGAGGTATTGAACGCCATGGCAATTCTGCTCCCCGTCATCCTGATCATTTTGATCCTTACAACGACTTCCTGGCTGGAGCCCTTGCTGTACCTGTTCAGTATCGGTGTAGCGGTGGCAATCAATATGGGCACCAACATCCTGTTCGGTGAAATATCCTTTATTTCCTATACTGTCAGTCCCATTCTGCAACTGGCTGTGTCTTTGGACTATGCCATTTTCTTGCTCCATAGTTTTAGCAGCCATCGCATATCTCATGAGCCCCAGCGGGCCATGGCCCTTGCGATAAAGGAAGCCTTTCCGACGGTGGCGGCCAGTGCAGCCACTACGGTCATCGGCTTTGCCGCTTTGGTATTCATGCGTTTTGGGATTGGTGCAGATTTGGGTATGAACCTGTTAAAAGGCGTCTTGCTCAGCTTTATTTCCGTGATGGTATTTCTGCCGGTGCTGACCTTGATGTCCTACAAGGTCATTGATAAAACGAAACATGCCAGGCTTTTACCGGACTTTAGAAGAACGGGTGGCTGGTTGATGAAGATCAGGCTGCCTTTCCTGATTCTTGCCCTTGTGCTTGTCATCCCCTGCTTCCTTGCCCAACCCAATACTGAGTTCCTGTATGGCATGGGCAGTCTGACGAAGGCTTCCCGGGTGGGTCAGGACACCGCACGGATCGAAGAACATTTCGGGAAGGAAAACCAGCTTGTCCTGCTGGTGACAAAGGAAAATGCGGGCAAAGAATCGGAACTATGCGATAAACTCGCCGAGATTCCCCATGTGACGGATGTGGTATCCTATGTCAATTCGGTGGGAGCGGAGATACCGCCGGAGTTTGTCCCGGAGGAAGTGGCGGAGCAATTCTATTCGGAGCATTACAGCCGCATCATCCTGTACATAGGCACCGCCGAAGAAGGGGAGGAAGCGTTTGATACCGTCCGGGCTGTGCTGGATACGGCAGCAGAGCATTATGACAGCTATTACCTGACAGGGCGAAGCGCTACCCTGTTCGATATGAAGGAAGTCGTGTCCGACGATACAAGCCGTATTAATCTCGTGGCGATCATCGGCATATTCATGGTGCTTCTCATTGCATCCCGATCCTTGATCCTGCCCTTTCTGTTGGTGTTTTCAATTGAGTTGGCTATATGGATCAACCTTTCCGTTCCGTATTTCGCCGGGCAGGCTATAAGTTTTGTGGGATACCTGATCATCAGTACCGTACAGTTGGGGGCAACGGTGGATTATGCCATTTTATTCACCAATGCCTATCTGAATCACAGAAAAAGCCTTCCAAAGAAAGAAGCCATGAAGATAACCATTGGGAATAACCTGTTGGCTATCCTTACCTCCGCCGGTATCCTGGCCATAGCAGGATTTGTATTGGCCTTTACCACAAGCAACTCCATTATCGCAGAGTTGGGTACGCTGCTGGGCAGAGGAACCCTCCTGTCCCTGACCATGGTGGCTTGTGTATTGCCGGCCCTGTTGGTATTGTTTGATAAGCCGGTTCAAAAGACGACCTTCAGGAATGGCGTGAAAGATTGAGAGGAGTGTGAAAAATATGAAAAGGATTGTATCCTTTCTTTTGATATCCACGTTGCTGCTTATGCCGTTTGCTACCGCATCGGCTGCGGATATTCCTTCAGATAAGGAAGAGGTTGTCTACGGCATCCTGGACTTGGATGGACGGGTGGATAATCTGTATGTGGTGAATATCTTCCGGGGCGGGGCCATTACCGATTATGGCCATTACTCGGAGATACGCAACTTAACGTCCTCGGAGGAAATCGATCGGAAGGGGGATCGGATCAGCGTAAATACCAAGGCCGATCGCTTCAGCTATCAGGGAACCCTTGAGAAGAAGGAGCTGCCCTGGACAATGGATATCAAGTATTTTCTGGACGGGAAAGAGATACCGGGGACGGAGCTGGCCGGAAAAAGCGGTGTATTAAAAATGACGATGTCAGTCAAACAAAACAAGAACATCCGGCCGACCTTCTTCGAGAATTATGCCCTGCAGATTGCTGTTAGCCTTGACAGCCGGCTGTGTTCCGATATAAAGGCTGAAAACGCCACCATTGCTGAAGCGGGAGGGAAAAAACAGCTGACATATACCCTTTTGCCGGGCAACGAGATGGACATTGAGCTGACAGCCAACGTTCGTGATTTCGAAATGGAGCCCATCACCATAAACGGCATCAAGCTATTCTTCGACATCCCTGTGGATAAGGAGAAATGGGCAGAACAGTTTGAGGAACTGGAGGAGGCCATCGAAGGCCTGGATGAGGGCGCCGGGGATTTGCTGGAGGGCCTCCGCCGGCTGTCGACGGGGATGAATAAATATCTGAATGGCTTGAAAACCTTTCGGGACGGTCTTGGCCGGCTTCCGGAGGGTGCAGGCAAACTGGAGGCAGGGGCAGGGGCACTGAACGAAGGTTTATCCCAGCTGACAAAGCAGAATGAAAACTTGCTGATGGGGGCGTCGGCGATGCAGCAGGCTGCCTTTGATGCCGTCAATGAGAAGCTTGGTCAAATGGGCTTGGGGCTTCCTGTCCTCACTCCTGAAAATTACAGTACGGTGCTGTCATCCGTTCTCCAACTGGCTCCGGTGAAGGAGCAGCTGGACGGTGCGGTGCAGTTTGCCCAAGGTTTGCAGGCATATATGGATGGAGTGGCCCAGCTGGGGAGGGGCGCTTCGGAGCTGACAAAGGGGATATCGGAGTTCAGATCCTCCACCGCCACAATCCAGTCATCGGCAAATGAGCTTTATAAAGCGGGGGCGGAGCTGAATCAAGCCCTCAAAAAGCTTCGGGACGGTCTTGCTTCCTACAAGGAGGGCACCGAGGAATTACGAAAGGGAACATCAGACATGGATTCAGAAATCCAGAACAAGTTGGATGAAATGTTGGAGCAAATGACAGGCAAAGGCGAAAAGACGGTGTCCTTTGTGTCGGAGAAAAACACCAATGTTTCATCGGTCCAGTTCGTGCTGAAGACGGCTGCCATCCGTCTGCCCGAAGAAGCGAAATCACCGGATTCAAAAACGGATGAGCCGAATTTTTGGCAGAAGCTGTTGAGTCTGTTTGGACGATCGGAATCAAGTCAATAGAAAATACCCTGCTTCATATAAGCTGCCCCGAAGGATCCATCTGTGCAGCCTGGAAAATTGATAACCGTGACCCATTGAGGTGAGCGGAGGATAATATCCGGACCCATTGGGAAAAATACAGTTGCTTGGATGAGAACGATGCATAAATGGGATTTTCCGGAATTATATTGACAAAAAACCGGGCTAAGGGTATAATGTTGAAAACCTATTGTATAGCGGAAGACAATGAAGAGAAGAGTAGATTTAGGACGTAGTTTTCAGCGAGTTGGTGACGGTGGGAGACCAACAACGAAGCCTTTATCGAAGAACATCTCCGAGTCTCTGACCCAAATCCGGCAGGAGAGTAGGCTCAGACGGATCCGGCCCGTTATATGCTGGGAGATATCGAAATACCGATGGTATTTCCGTATCGGCAGAGCGAGCTTAGCTGCTAAGTTGGGTGGCACCGCGAAAGGTAGACCTTTCGTCCCTTAACAGGGATGAAAGGTTTTTTTAATTCACAGATCCTTAATAAAACGCTAAGGGTAAACAGGGAAGGGCAAAGCCCAGGAAAAATATACATAAAGGGAATGGAGAGTGATCATCATGGAAAGAAGCTATATATCCCAGCTGGCAGATTGTGTAGGCAGGGAGGTTTTACTGAAAGGATGGGTTTATAATATCAAGGAATTTGGCAAATTCGCTTTTGTTCTCCTGCGGGACAAAACTGGAATTGTGCAATTGGTAGTGGAAGAGCTCGACTACATCAAGGATTTAAAGCTTGAGACAGCCGTTGAGGTGAAGGGGAAAGTAATTGAGAATAAAAAGGCTCCGGGCGGTTTAGAGTTGTCGGTCATCGAAATGGAAGTGATCGGGAAAACCTATTACGATCTTTTGCCCTTTCCCATTCATCAAAAGAAGATCCAGGCTTCTCTTGAAGTACAGCTGGACCATCGGACTATCAGTCTCAGAAGGCCGGAAAAAAGGGCGGTTTTCAAAGTGCAGGAAGAGATTGTGGAGGCCTTCCGCCGCTATCTGAGGGGCAGGGGATTTTCCGAAATCCATACCCCTAAGATTGTCGCATCCGGAACGGAGGGCGGCTCGGAGGTTTTCACCGTCAATTATTTCGACAGAAGGGCTTTTCTGGCCCAAAGTCCCCAGTTTTACAAGCAGATGATGGTAGGAGCCGGCTTTGAGGCGGTTTACGAGATAGGTTATGCCTACAGGGCCGAGCTTCACAACACCTGGAGGCATTTGAACGAGTATATGAGCCTGGATGTGGAGATGGGATTCATTCAGGATGAAAACGACCTGATGGACTTGGAGGAGGACTTTCTTAAGTTTCTGTTGAAGCACTTGAAGGAAAGCTGTTCGGCAGAGCTCGCCATGCTCCATGTGGAACTGCCCGAAATCACCGCCATCCCCAGGATTCCTCTGAAGGAAGCCCAGGAAATCCTGCACGAGAGGCATGGCAAGAGGTATATGGACAGTGAGGGAGAGGCCCTTTTCGCTCAATACGTGAAGGAGGAATACGGAAGCGACTTTGTATTCCTGACCCGGTATCCCGTTTCAAAAAGGCCCATGTATACCATGCCCCATGATGAGGCTGAGGGGATGACCAGGAGTTTTGATCTCATCTATAAGGGGCTTGAAATCACCACCGGGGGTCAGAGGATCCATGATTATGAGATGTTGAGGGAAAATATGATCAGGTTTGGAGTGAACCCTGAGGATTTTGCATTCTATCTGGATACCTTCAAATATGGCATGCCGCCCCATGGGGGCTTTGCAATCGGACTGGAAAGGCTGACCATGCAACTCCTTGATCTGGAGAACGTCCGCGAAGCTGCATTGTTCTCCAGGGATCTGAACAGGATCATTCCTTAATGGAAGCAGAAAAAACGGATAGAAAGAGGGTAATGAGGAATGAAAGTAGACAAGGAAACCATTCAATATATTGCCAGACTGGCTATGCTGAAATTTACGGAGGAGGAGACGGCTGAACTTGCTGCAGAATTTGATCGAATCCTCGACAGTTTTGAAGATATAGACAAGGTGGACTTGACGGGCCTTGATATGAATCCGGAAGCGGACCGAAGGTCCGTCCTTCGAAAGGATGAAGCAAGGGATTTTGAGGCTGCCCAAGAGCTCTTCCAAAACACTAGAGAAATGAGGGATGGCTTTATCGCCATACCAAAGGTACTGGAATAGGAGTGAGATGAATGAAAATCCATCAGATGACGATAGAAGAGATTCAACAAGCGTATAAACAGGGAAGCCTCCGGGTGAAGGACGTGGTAGAGGCGTATTTCAAGCGGATTGACAGACTGGAGGATAAAGTCGGCGCTTTCATTACCCTCTGCAGGGAAAGCGCCCTGAAGCAGGCGGAAGAAATGGATGCAAGGCTGGCCGGGGGTGAGGACCTGGGTCCCTTGGGCGGTATCCCGGTAGCCGTTAAGGACAATATCTGCACACGAGGCATCCGGACCACCTGTGCCTCAAGGATGCTGGAGGATTTTGTGCCTCCCTATGATGCGACGGTGGTGCAGAAGCTAAAGGATGCCGGGGCGATCATTCTGGGGAAAACCAATATGGACGAGTTCTCCATGGGTTCTTCCACCGAGACCTCTGCTGTGAAAATCACCCGCAATCCCTGGGATTTAAATAAAGTTCCCGGAGGTTCCTCCGGAGGATCGGCTGCTGCCGTCGGGGCAGGCTTTGCTCCCCTGGCCATCGGTTCCGACACCGGAGGTTCCGTCAGACAGCCGGCAGCTTTCTGTGGTGCCGTTGGCCTGAAACCCACCTTCGGTAGGGTTTCCCGATATGGCCTGATCGCTTTGGCCGCTTCCCTGGATCACATTGGTCCCATGACCAAAACGGTAAAGGACTGTGCCTTGGCCTTTCAGGTCCTGGAGGGCTATGATCCCCAGGATTCCACTAGCCTTCAGCTCCAAGCCGATGAGAACTGGATGAAGGATATGGATAAGGGTGTGCAGGGCTTAAAAATCGGTGTTCCGAAGGAATGTTTCCAGCAGGGATTGGATGATGAAATCGCCGATTCCATTGCTGAATCCATCCGGCTTTTCGAAAAAATGGGAGCGGTGGTAGAAGAACTGTCCCTTCCTGTTCTGGACTTCGGTCTTTCCACCTACTATATTATTTCCTCGGCAGAGGCAAGCTCCAGCCTGGCGAGGTATGACGGTATCCTATACGGCTATCGATCGGAAAACTTTGGGGATGTAGATGAACTGATAGTGAATTCCAGATCCGAAGCCTTCGGCAAGGAGGTAAAGAGGCGGATCATGCTCGGAACCTTTGTCCTGTCTTCGGGCTACTATGATGCCTACTATAAAAAGGCGATGCTGCTGCGGAAAAAGATCCGCGGAGCATTCCGGGAGCTTCTGCAGGACTATGATATGCTTCTCATGCCTGTATCTCCGGTGCTGCCCTTCGGAATCGGGGAGAAGGGGAAGGATCCCTTGGATATGTATATGTCGGATACCTGTACCGTGGCCATGAACATTGCAGGGGTTCCGGCCTTGTCCTTGCTCTGCGGTTTCAGTAAATCGGGTCTGCCCATCGGGCTCCAGCTGGTGGGAGATCACTTCGGGGAAAGCAAGCTCTTCCGGGCGGCATACAGCCTGGAACGGGAGCTTGGGATTTCCGACAGGGAACCATTCCTTGAGGAGGTAGAATAAGATGTTTGAAACGATTATCGGCCTTGAGATCCATGTAGAATTGAAAACGAAATCAAAGATATTCTGTTCATGTTCCACCAGATTCGGTGATGAGCCCAATGCAAACACCTGCCCTGGCTGTTTGAGCATCCCCGGCACTCTGCCGGTGCTGAATGAAGAAGCGGTCATGCTGGCCACTAGAGCAGGCAGGGCCCTCCATTGTGATATCAGTATGGTCAGCAAATTTGACAGAAAGAATTATTTCTATCCCGATCTTCCAAAAGCCTATCAGATTTCCCAGTACGATCTGCCCATTTGCAGGAATGGATACATCGATATTGTGACCGATTCGAAGGATAAGGGACGGGAAAGCAAGAGGATCCGGATTAACAGGATACATCTGGAGGAGGATGCCGGCAAGCTGATACACCTTGAGGATGAGCCCTTGACCCTGGTGGACTATAACAGAGCTGGAGTGCCTCTCATTGAAATCGTGACGGAGCCGGATATCCGGTCTCCTGAAGAGGCGGTTGCCTTCCTGAAGGCATTAAAATCCATCCTGGAATACACGGAGGTATCCGACTGTAGGATGGAGCAGGGCTCCCTGAGATGCGATGTTAATATCTCCGTAAGGAGAAGAAGCCAGAAGGAATTCGGTACCAAGGTAGAAATCAAGAACATGAACTCCTTCAAGGAAATCCAGAAGGCCTTGGAGAAGGAGGAAAAGCGGCAGCAGGAGCTGTATAGCTTTGGAGAAGAGGATAAGATTATACAGGAGACAAGAAAATGGGACAGCAGCAAGGGTAAAACGGTATCCATGCGCTCCAAGGAGGATGCCCACGATTATCGGTATTTTCCCGAAGCCGACCTTCTCCCTGTCGTACTGGATGACAATTTGATTCAGAAGATCGATGCAGAGCTGCCCGAGCTGCCGGGGCAAAAGAAGGCAAGATTTCTGGAGCAGTATGGCCTGAGTGAATATGAAACGGATATTCTGGTAGGCAATAAAGCTCTGGCCCACTATTTCGAGGAGGTAGTGGGTTTGGGCATCCGTCCCAAGGAAGCAGCCAACTGGATTCTGGTAGAGCTTTTGCGGGTGCTGAAGGATGAAGAAGGGGAGGATATCCCCGTTAAGAGCGAATACCTTGCCCGCCTCATTAAAATCATTGAGGAGGGGAAAATCAGCCGCAGTGCAGGCAAGGAGGTATTCGACGAGTTAGCTACGACAGACAAGACGCCCGAAGCCATCATTGAAGGAAAGGGATTGAGCCAGATCAGCGGAACGGAGGAACTTGAAAAAATCGTACAGGAGGCCATCGACAAGAATCCGGCGGCCGTGGAGGAATATAAGCAGGGGAATGCCAAGGTAGTGACCTTCCTGATGGGCCAGGTGATGAAGGCTACCAGGGGAAAGGCCAACCCCAATATCGCCAGGTCGATTCTCGAGAAGACCCTGGCCAAGCTATAGATCGAAAGGTCATCTATGAAAAATGGTGCAGGAGTTCATTCCTGGACCATTTTTCAATAGGATGGATTGATATCCCGCCGGACATTCCAAAATATGGATAACTGGACAGAGGACGGTGAAGGAACATGATTCAAGTGGCGGCGGCTATTCTGAAAAATGAAAGGGGAGAGATTCTGATCTGCCAGAGAGGACCAGGCGGAAGCTGTGCCTATCTCTGGGAGTTTCCCGGGGGCAAGCTGGAGCCCCATGAAAGCCTTGAGGAATGCCTGATCCGTGAATGCAGGGAAGAATTGGCGGTGGGTATCGCAGTAAAGGGAAAATTTGCTGAAACCACCTTCCAATATGCGGAGGCTGCAATGGCCTTCACCTTCTTCTATGGGGAAATCATTGAAGGCACTCCAAGGCGGGGTGTTCATAAAGATATCAGGTGGGTTTCTCCCGGTGAATTGAAAAACTTCAAATTTTGCCCTGCCGACGTAGAGGTTGCGGAAAGGCTGATGCGGCATGCATAGAATAACTTACCTTTTTTCAAGCAATAATCATGCCAAAACAAAATAAGAAATTTGCAATTTATTGCTCGTTTTGTTATAACGGAATTAGCGATCCGTTATTAGCTTATATATCCCCTTATCCTTAATGAAAAAAGGCAGACTTGGCGTCTGCCTTTTTTGATTACTGCCGGAAATGAAGCCGGCGAGACCCTGTTGCATTCGACTAATCGGAGGATCCAGGGCTGTCTTCCGGTTTTTTTATACATACAACCTTCCATCGGACGGCTGTTTTGATGTGATGATCCGTGGTTTCAAGGTCTTTGTAGGTTGGAGAGAAGAGCACGATCATACCTTCAGCTGCCAAACCGGACCTTAGGTGTATAAACGCTTTGGTGCATACATAGTTGGCTGCCATACCGATCACATCCACATACATCTTATCGCCATTTAGGAGATGCTTTTTTATGGAAGTGGCAGCGGAGATATGGTTTGTTTTTCCGCCGATTTTTATGATGATTTTATCCATTGAAGCGTTAGACTCCTTTAGCTTAGCCCTCGACATCTTATCCAAGGATCTTCTATAATTATAAACGCCACGATAGCAATAAGTCTATTGAATTTTATATAAAAATGTGGGATAATGTAAAAAAAGATATAATATTTATATAGCCATGGGTGAGCAACTCATAACACTGGGAAGTAAATACTTCTCTAAGCATGATAAAGGTGTTTTTGGGTTGCTTTTATTCTTTTCCAAGGAGGGTATAAGATGGATATGAACGGCATAAGTAAGGCTCGATTAGAAGATTCGATCAAGACGCTAAAAGGGCGTCTCAACCAGATCATTGACAACAGCAACAAAATTTTACATACGGATGAAGTCCTACTTATTAGCCGGGAACTGGATAGTTTGGTAGTGAAATACATGGAAAAGTACAAAGGGAGGGGAATTTTCTAAAGCTCTTGATAATTTTTTAAAAATTCTGTATTTTAGAAAAATATGAAAGAGATCTTACAGGAAATACTTACACAGTATCGAATATATTAAAAGCCAAGAAAATGATGTGTATTCTTTTTGTACGCATTTTTTCCTTTGCACATAAGGCAAACGGGGGGCGGATCTATGCAAAACCATTCCATAGAATCGGACCTGAATTGGGCCCGGGAACAATAATTGAAGGAACTGTGCATAAAGTTAATTGCTTTATTGGATGAATCGAAGGACAAAGGTCTCATAAATGAAGAGCAATACCAGGAACATATTTATAAAAAGAAGGAATTCCTTCAATACTATCATGAATCCTAGTCTGTTATGATCCTTGTCGTTCTATCTTTGCTTTTCTCGGAATTACTCTATCTTTTCCATTATATTTACATAATTATTGCAAGATAATAAAAGAGAAGAAACATGTTCATGGAGTTTCATTCCTCGGAGATGATCCAACTGTCTCTGGGGTTTTTTTGTGTTTCATTATTCCGGCTTAAGGGGCTATTGTACCTGTTCAAGATAAAGGCCGGAAGGTTCCAAATTTGAGATGGACGAAGGGAAATAAGCTTTGATGACGAATACAGTATGGAAGCTTATTGAAAAAAAGGGGGTGCTTTTATGCTCTTGGGTATGTGGACCAGTTACTTTATGGACTTGAGTCCTGAAGAAATGGTAGAGCAGTTCGCTGAAAAAGGCTGGCATGAGCTGGAATTGTCGGATGAGCATGGAAAAGTCCTTCTTGAAAGGGGAGAGCCAAGCTCTGTCGGGCGGGAATTCCGGCGCTTTGCAGGGGACTTAGGTGTCTTCTTTCCCCAAGGGCATCTGTGGCTGACCGCCAACATCGCTGCCGATAATCAGAGGGAAGTTTTGGATCATTTGAAAAGATGGCTGGACTTATTTGCAGCCATTGGCATCAGGGCTGCCGTACTCCATCCCGGGCGGAATCCGGACTGTACTGCCCAGGAGCTGCTGGAACGGCGTGTCAAGGCCTTGCATGGGCTGATCGGGCATATCCGCGGGACGGATGTGATCATTTGTCTGGAAAATCTCGTTTCCGCTGCCCCTGAGGCGGAGGATCTGCTGGAAATTCTGGAACATGTGCAAAGGGATCGCTTGGCCATTTGCTTGGATACGGGGCATTTGAACCTGTCCAGCAAAAAGCAGAAGGATTTCATCCTGAAGGCAGGGCGACATCTGAAGGCCCTCCATATTGCCGACAATGACGGTAGCAGCGATCAGCACCTGATGCCCTATGGAAGGGGAAACGTGCCTTGGGATGAAGTGGTGCAAGGACTGAAAGCCATCAACTACAGGGGTCTGTGGAATCTGGAGATTCCGGGAGAAAGAAGGTGTCCCTTGTCTATCCGTCTGGCAAAATTGGACTATATCAAGGTGATGATGGAACTGATGGTACAGGAGAACCAATGAGGCTCCGGTGAATATGGAAATTGAAGGGATACTGAAGAGATGGTATACTGGAGTATATCATTCATTTTAGCGGGGTGAAAAAATGGACAAGAATATTCTGGTACTGATTCCGATGGAAGACCATCATAAAGCTATTTTGGAAGAAAAGGCGCCTTCTGCCCGTTTTATCTATTCAAATCCAAAGGAAGTGGATGCAAGCCAGGTGCAAAACGCCAATGTGATCATTGGAAATCCTCCCATTGACATGCTAGAGGGTTCAAGCAGGCTGGAGTGGCTGCAGCTGCAAAGCGCCGGTGTGGGAGGCTATATCAAGGAGGGGGTACTCCCCAAGGACGCTATCCTGACCAATGCGTCAGGGGCATACGGCCTGGCCATCTCCGAGTATATGCTGGGCGTGCTTCTACAGCTTTATAAAAAGCTCCATTTATACCGTGACCAGCAGGCAGAAGCTGAGTGGTCCTATCTGGGGCCGGTAAAATCCATTTACAATTCTGTGGCCCTGATTGTCGGTCTTGGTGACATCGGAGGTGAATTTGCCAAAAGGCTGAAGGCCTTGGGTGCCTATGCCATCGGTATCCGACGCACCAATACCCAAAAGCCCGATTACCTGGATGAGCTGTATCTGATGGACAAACTGGAGGATCTCCTGCCCCGGGCTGATATCATAGCTTTGAGCCTGCCTGAAACGCCCCTTACCACAGGAGTGATCAATCGGAGGAACTTGGAGTTGATGAAACGGGATGCTGTGCTGATCAATGTAGGAAGGGGGACGGCCATAGATACCGATGCCCTCTGTGATGCGCTGGAAAAGGAGCGGATTTTAGGGGCCGCTTTAGATGTAACGGATCCGGAACCTTTGCCGAAGGATCACAGGCTGTGGAGAATGAAAAATGTGGTGATTACGCCCCATGTTTCGGGGGGCTTCAGCCTGGCGGAAACCCATAACCGCATTGTGGGAATAAGCGCCCACAATCTGGAAGCCTTCTTAAAGGGAGAACCTATGGAGAATGTGGTGGATTTTTCGGCAGGCTATTAGGCTGTTTCCATTCCACTCTTCTGTTTGATGGACGGTGCCTCGCTGAATCGTGACAGTATACATCCGGAAACACAAAGAATGCTACAAATAAAGACAAGTTTCACTATTGGTAGTAGCTTGTGAATATAGGATAATACACATGATGATCTATGTAGAAGGAGAATTCGATATATGAAACGAAACATAGAGATGTCACAGGAAAGGTTGTGGACTTCTCAATACATTATTGTCGTTTTGATCGGTTTGTTTGTTGCCACCTCCAATACCATACTGAATCCGACATTACCTTTGTATATCAATGATATGAAGGGAAGCAACGCCCTGGCAGGTCTGATCATGGCTGCCTTCCCTATTTCGGCTCTCCTGGCCCGCCCTTTTACCGGAAACTTTGTGGACAAGCGAGGCCGTAGGGTTTCTCTCATATTGGGGACGGGGCTTTTCGCTGCCATGTCCATTCTTTATAGTTTTTCCTATACTTTCCTGATTCTTTTCATTGTCCGCTTTATACATGGGGTGGGCTTCAGCCTCAATTCAACAACCACCGGTACGGTGATTGCAGATGTGGTGCCGGAATCCAGATTGTCGGAAGGGATAGGCTATAATGGCCTTGCTATGACGATTGCCGTGGCGATCGGACCGGTTGTGGGCTTGCGCATGGTAAAGGATTTCTCCTATTTAATGCTTTTCATAACGTTAGGGGTTCTTGGGGTGGTCACCTTTCTCCTTACCTTTGGCATTAACTATGATGAGAAGAAAAAGGCTCAAAAGCTTGAACAAAGCTCTGGTGAAGAGAAAAGTGAAGCCGAGAGAAAGACTTCTCAGGGAAAATCCTCGATATGGAGCAGTCTGCTAGAAATATCTGCCGTTCCTACTTCCCTGGTGATGATGTTGGTCTCTTCTACCTACATAGGCGTTTCCTCTTTTCTGCCCGGTTATGCAAAAATGCGGGGTATTGAGGATATCAGCATCTTTTTCGTCATCTATGCCGCCGGTTTTTTTGTCGCCCGGCTTTTTACAGGGAAATTGGCCGGCAAGAAGGGAGCCAACACGCTCGTTCTGCCGGGAATGATTGTAATGATCGTTTCCATGCTGCTGTTGGCGTGGGCGAATTCCATGCCCGTGTTTCTGTTTACGGCTGCCCTGTATGGCTTTAGCTATGGGATCGTCCAGCCTGTACTTAATACCCTTGTCTTTAAACTGGCTCCCGAAGATCGAAAGGGTGCCGCCAACGCCACGTTTTATTGCGCCATGGATTTGGGTATCGGGGGAGGGTCCATCCTATGGGGTATCGTGGCTGAAGCGCTGGGTTTTTCATACATATTCGTGTTTTCCGCTTTATGTGTCCTGATCGGACTGGTGGCTTACTTTTATTTTATGAGCAGCTATCGTGTGTCCGGTGAAACCGAGACCCTGGGATTGTAGGATGGGAATATCACATAAAAAAAAGGATAGTTTTTACTGTCCTTTTATTGACAAGACGTGTCTATCGTGATAGACTATATTTGTCTATTGGAGTAGACATTATGGGAGGTTATTCATATGGAGCAATATAAACTGTTTGATGCAGAATTTAAGTTTATGTGTATTGTATGGGATGCAGAGCCCCTGACAACCAGGCGGTTGGTTGAGCTGTGCCAGAAGAAGCTGGGTTGGAAAAGGACCACTACCTATACCGTTCTTCGCAAGCTGAAGGACCGGGGGGTGGTCCAGAGTCAGGATTCCATGGTTTCTTCCCTTGTGAAGCGGGAACAGGTCCAGCAGTATGAAAGCGAGGCTATCATTGAAAAGGCGTTTGACGGCTCGCTGCCAAAGTTTGTTGCCGCATTCCTGAACGATAAGACCTTGTCGGATGAGGAAGCCGAGGAGCTGAAGCGGCTCATCGAACGTCATAAGGAGGGCTGAACATGGATTTTTTACAGGATGTATTTCTTACTGTTTTAAATATGAGCATTACGGCCAGCTATGTGGCTGTCGTGGTCATGCTGGCCCGCCTGCTGCTGAAAAGGGCGCCCAAGCTTTTTTCCTATATCCTGTGGAGTGTGGTACTCTTCCGACTACTATGTCCCTTCAGCTTTACCTCAGAATTCAGCCTTTTCAGTCTTATGCAGGCTCCCCAATCTGATTCTTCTGCCATGGAATATGTGCCCCGCAATATTGTTATGATGGATTCACCCGCCGTGGATACAGGGCTGGACAGCGTGAATGCCATTGTCAATACCTCGCTGCCGGCAGCGATACCTACTGCAAGCGCTCATCCCCTCCAGATCTGGATGGCCCTGGCTACCATGATCTGGCTCTTCGGTGCGGCTGTCCTCCTGACATACGGGATCATTTCCTGCATCAGCTTGAACAATAAAATCCGCATGGCAACCCTGGTTTCGGGGAATGTGTATGAAACGGACCTGATTCGAAGTCCCTTTGTCTGGGGTTTTGTAAAGCCCAGAATCTACCTGCCCGTGACCCTTGGAGAGCAAGAACGGGAATATATCCTGCTCCATGAGGGAATCCATATCCGACGCCTGGATTATCTTGTCAAGCCCCTTTGGTTTCTGGCCCTTATCTTCCATTGGTTTAATCCCTTGATCTGGCTGTGTTTTTCCTTGATGGCAAAGGATATGGAGATGTCCTGCGATGAGCAGGTCATGGCAAAGATGTCCGGAGGGGGAAAAGCAGCCTACAGCAGCTCCCTCCTGGCACTGGCGATGGATAGGAGAATGCCTTCCCCAATCCCCCTGGCCTTTGGGGAAAGCAATGTGAAAGCAAGAATCAAAAACATATTGAACTATAAAAAGCCGGTATTCTGGGTGATGATTGCTTCCATCGCTGTCGTGATCCTGCTGGTACTGGTGTTGGTGCCGAATCCCATCAAGGACTCTGGAAGGTCTGAAGACTCTGGAGAGAATATAGTCGGGTATGATGTGGAGGCTTTGATTGAAAACAAAACTCCCTATATCGGCAATCATGTCAAAGTAGTGGCCCTAATCGATGCCATGCCCCTGCCTTATGGAGTCACCCGGGATAAGGTGGAGCTCTCTACGTCGGAGGAGCCCTACGGAGTGACCATTCACTACAAGCTGGATAAATATAACTGGGAGAT
Organism: Clostridia bacterium; assembly: GCA_050952525.1. Taxonomy (GTDB): domain Bacteria; phylum Bacillota; class Clostridia; order Christensenellales; family JBMNLC01; genus JBMNLC01. Next base: position 393,912 of record JBMNLC010000013.1, read on the forward strand.
CAACGGAGAGAAGTTTTTTCGGAATTCCGTGATGCTCTTTGCCTTGATTGATAACGCCGGCTTCGTTACCCATACAGGCCGCTGGAATGATGAATTTTCCTCTGCATTTGAGTTTACCCATACCCGGGAGGATGCCGAGGAGATCATCGGCGAAGATGTACGCAGGTATGCTGAAAACGGCCAAGGTCTTCAGGAGCTGCTTCAAATTCTCCAGACAAAAGAAACCGTTCGACTAATGGGCTCCACCAGGAGCTTGGAGCTGTATGTATGGAGAAAGCCGGAGCTGACGGGCAACAACGACATCTACTACACCCTCCTGCGGCGTACACAGCGCAGGAAGGAGGAGCATGAGGTCTACGACCTTTCCATTGCCACGACGGATATTGAGGAAATTAACCGGCAAATTGCAAACTTTGGCTTTGAGCATGTCCATCTTCTAGTCAGCCATCCCTTGAATATTTCCAAGGAGGAGATGGATGCGATCACCAAGCGGATTGAAATGAAGAATGGCAGTATGGGGGTGGGTACAGGCTGGTTCGAAGGGGATAATTCGGAGACAAGTAGCAGTACAGGGGGAGTGGACGGTCCTAAGCGAGTAGTCGTCTCTCCTGGCAACTAGGAATTACCTGCCTCAATCCCGACTGCAGAATACAGAGTACTCCCTGATGATGGGTGTGGTGTTCGCCCTCGTCGCATGTAGTCTCAAAGTGGAAGCTTTCAGACCGTTGATACGGTCTGTTTTTTATAGCCTCGATTTCTTTCATACTATTAGTAAATATAGACGACAACCATATGTTTATTGGTCATGTAGCAAAACCAGAATAAAAATTACAAGGAAATACAGAAATTTCTTGCTATTTTATGCCATAATGTTACAATATATGATATAATATCTATATCAGGTTCTATCTACCTGATTGTGAAACAGACAATCTATAATCAGAATGGGAGACTTTTTAAGAAATACAACTTCCGTTCCAAACCAAATCGTACTGAACATATTTGGCGTTTATTAGAACATTATGTACATACTGCTAAGAGTCTGGAAAGTTTGTAGATGAATTTGATACAGTACTTTTAGAATATATAATAGGATAACTACACAATATCAGAAAATATTCGGATGAGTTCCAGGCCTTCCTTACTACAGTTCAGAAGAGAATCATATTTCATTAATAGAACGTCTTGAAGTACTATACATACCTATCTAACTACACATCTTATTCCAATGGAATTACCTTAGAATTGCAACAATATAACACTTCCTATATAACTATTATAGGGATTGATAAGATTCAGTTATCACTACCAGGATATAATTGACCTATAACGCTGAATAGAAATTGATCCACATCAAACCAACGGTCACCATAAGGGTAAGACCATTAATTTTATGGGCGATGATCGTATGATAAAGAGTGGGCTAGTTAATATAATATGATACGAGAAAGGTACAAAAAGGAAAAGTGCATATATCATCAGTAAGGGAATTGACATCTTAAAAAACATCATCGAAAGAATCTGGAAGGGTTTGCTTTACAGCCCAGTGTAGATGCAATGTGAATCCAAGAATTGTCCGCTCTGGCCTTTTGGCAAGGTATGAGAATGTACTTTAATTTCAATAGTCTGTAATCTTTGGGTGAAATTACAGATTAATGAATTAAAGAATTTCAAATTTAGAAAGGAGGTGTAATTGATGGGATTTCTGCAAGCTGTTTATTCTCTCGGTCAAATGGCAAATGAAACATACAAAGATTCTCCTCTTGCTGATATCATAAATTTTTTACAGCATCCTTATCCTGTATCCGAAAAAGAAAATGAAAAGGTATATGCTATAAGAGTGTGGCTTGATGCAGCGGATACTTGTGCGGAAGTATTGGATATAAGAAGCATTGCTAATATCGACAGAATTGAGTACAAGGCAATTGGCGATGAGGAAATCAAAGAAACAAAAATTAAGGAACGCTGTCTTTATCGTGAGCCAGTGGGGAAGAATGTGTCCTGGAGTTTTACTCCTTTATACAAACTAGGCAAGGGGAGCAAAAACTCTTTCGAAAAGTTAGTGGGGGAAAATGGAAATTGGCAAAGTAACAAAGAATGTAGATATTATAAAATATATCATAAAGTGCTTAAAGATTATGAGAAATCAGGTTACTTTACTGAAGGCAGCACTGACAGAATTATGGCAGATTTAGCTGCCCAAGTTGACAAAATAGTCGCGTTTTGGTCGGAACAATAAAATTCCTTATTTTCTGATTTTCGGGCTAAATGACAATGAAAAGTTTTTGTATCCCGGTGAAGTAACAGCGTTCACAAAATATTTCAGAGAGAAACTTGCTCCAAGTGCATTGGATGATGCATGTAAAGATAAAAAAACAGAATATATGTCATACTGTGCTTTATGTCAAAAAACTGGACAAGGACTTGAAACACTTGATAAGGTGTTTAAATTTGCTACCTTCGATAAACCAGGATTTCTACCAGGGGCAATAAGAGGAGCAGAAATTGAAGAAAAAGTATTTCCTGTGTGTAAGACCTGTTACGAAGTTTTGTCAGCAGGCAAGGAAGAAATGGGAAATCGATTTGTCAACTTAAGCATTATCCCCAATGTCAGTCTGTATGTTGTACCTGAAATAATTTCAGATAGGCAAGAATTTTTCCGTAAAGCAGCCGATCACACCAAAGATTTTCTTAAAAACGGTGTCCGATATGAAACGCAGCTTTTTAAATACTTACTAAGGCAAAATGAAGGTTTGGTTTTCCATTTCCTATTTGCTGAAACCAATCAAGCACAACTGATAATTCATTCTCTGGTTGAAGATGTTCCACCTACACACCTACGAAAATTGCAAGAGTTGTGGACAGAAACATGTCAGGCATTTAGTTATGATAATGATGTCAGTGATAAGAAATGTAGTTTGGATACCGCTATATCACAAATTGTAGCTGTATTGATGTCTTTGGCCGGAAAAGGGGAACAGGATAAAAGAGTAATGAAAGATAAAGTCATTTCTGTTATCAGTGGGCTGCTAAATGGAGAAACAATAGGAATTAAAGATATTAAAGCTTTAATGATATCCCGTCTGGCTGGATTAATGACTGATCCTGATTGGTTAAGGCCTTTAGAAAAAGAGGAAATGTCCGGTCAACAAAAGATTAAGGGAATGGCTGAAGTAATAGACTTTTTATACAGAGCCAACTGGAGGTGATTTTTTTGAAAATTGATTGGTTAAATGAATTTTCCGACCCATACTTAAAGACACCAAATGGACAGGGAGTATTTTTGAGCGGAATTATATTAGGAATGATCGCAAAATACCAGGTTGGAGAAGGAGAGAATAGAGATTCAGCACCTATGTTCAAACAGATTATATTCGGTAAAATGCAGCGACGAGATTTAATAAGACATTTAAGTCGTGTTCCGGAGCTAATCAGAGTTTATGATATTCCTTATAAAGGTTATCTTGAACAGCTATCCGGTAAAGCAGGAGAATTGCTGCTTAAAGGATCATCAGAAATGGGTGTAGATGGGAATTTCGCCTTTTCAGTTTCTTTTTTGAATGCTTATGAGTATTTCTGGAAAATATTCGGTAAATCAGAAGATCAAGAAAAAAAATAAAGAAAGGAGCGAGAATCGCTATGGCTTTTACAAAGAGAAGAGAGTATTTTTTTCTTTATAGTGTTAAGGATGCTAATCCAAATGGCGATCCCCTCAATGCAAACCATCCACGATTTGATGCTGAAACAAGCAGGATTATAGTGTCAGACGTACGTATAAAACGGACAATAAGAGACCAATGGCTAAAGGAAGGCCTTCCTGTCTTTGTAGATGGAGAAGCAAAAACCCTAAAGACAAGAGTTAATGAAATTAAAGAAATGCTAAATGTAAAAACAAATAAAGAAGCAATACAAAACTGTATAGACACAAAACTGTTTGGTGTAACATTTGCTCTTGATAAAGAATCCTTTTCATGGACAGGACCTGTTCAGTTCAAATGGGGACGTTCTTTACATAAAGCAAAAGCCGAACTAATTCAAGGAACAGCTGCTTTTGCAACGAAAGATGATAGCGAGCAAAGATCTTTTCGTAATGAATATATTGTGCCCTTTGTGTTATTGGGAGTTTATGGCATTGCTAACCAGTATCCTTCAGTTGAGTCAGGGGCTACTGATGATGATGTTGATATGGTTGCCCCAGCCTTATGGAATGGAACTGTTAATCTAATTACTCGAAGCAAAATAGGTCATGTACCCAGATTGTTGATTGAAGTTATTTACCATGAAGGATTCTCAGGAATTGCTGGTTCACTAGATGAGAGGGTGAGTCTGCAGAATCCTGATGGACGTCCGTTTACTACCGATGATGAATTAGCCATTAGAACACCAAAAGATTTTGTAGTAGATATAAATGAGGTTAATCAGCGATTACTGGAAATTAAAGAAGATATTGATAAAATAAATATTTGGTGTGACAACGAATTGCAGGTGAAGGGAATAAATGAATTAAAAATGAATTTTGCCGATAAATTGGTGGAAAAAAAGAGGTGAATTAAATGGCTGTTGCATTTGAAATAACTGCACCAATAGCCATGTTTCGCCGTCCATACACTACTACTTCATCTGTCTCGTTTTCTGTTCCGCCACCTACTGCTATTGCAGGTTTGGTGGGTGCCATTACAGGTTTAAACAATGGTAGCCATGAAGCATCCTATTCTGCAAAATACTGGGATGAAATGATGGGTACCCAGATTGCATTGTCGATCATAAATCCGATTTCGTGGTATTCGACTACTATAAATTTCTGGAATCTCAAAGAGCCTCAAAAGAGCCCTCATATCAGGGTAAAGCATCAATTTATCAGACAGCCTAGATACAGGATTTATGTCCACGGCGGATTAGAAGACAGATTGAGATATCACTTGGAGAAGGGTACTTTCATCTATACTCCCTGCTTAGGAACAGCGTATGCTATTGCAGATATAGAATATTTAGGTTATTTTCCTTTTCAGCCGGTTACTGAAAAAAAGATAGCATTAATAAGTATAATGCCCTTACCTGAAAATGAGAACATCAAAATTGATATATCTGCTACAAAATCAATATTTCGGGATACATTACCTTTTTGCTTGTCAACAGAAAGACAGCTTCTTAAAACCATAAATACTGTTTATACTCCATCGGTTGAAGAAAAGCTTTACCTGACATCATGGGAGGGATTAGATGTCACGGCTTACAGAGATGAATACATTGCTTGGTTCCCTGCTTGGTGAAAAAAAGAGCCATCCTAATAAACTACTTTTTACTCATTTGCAAAATGCAGCTGATTTTGCTGGCAAATTGGCTGCAAACCAGGGTATAGACATTGACGAAAATTTGCTATTGGCAATTGTATGGACCCATGATTTGGGAAAGGTTCATCCAAAATTTCAAAAGCTTTTGGATGGAATAGGTGCCGGTATTAATCATGCTAAACCGTCTGCTCGATTTACTTTTAGTATTACTGAAGACATATGGGCGGCAGAAATAGTCTGCCGCCATCATACCGGTCTTCGAAACCTGGATGATCTCATAGCCGATTGGGTCAATGATCATAATTTTGAAAAAGATATGAAGAATTTATTGCCTGCTTGGCCGTTTATGATTAGCAAAGAACAGTTCGAGAACTTACAGGATGTTCTGTTTGATTTAAAATACGAAATAAAAATCGACCACTGGCTCAAGGTAAGGTTATTATATTCATTATTAGTTTCAGCTGACAGAATGGATGCTATTGGAATTCGCAGTCTTCCTAAGAAAGTAATTCCTCCATTCTCACAGCCTAAATTATCTATTCGTTCAGCAATAATTGATAATTGGCGTAAGGATATTAAAGATACCTGTCTTCAAAGAGCAAAAGATATTGATAAACCAGGTGTATATACATTAACACTGCCAACCGGTGCCGGTAAGACTTTAACAGGCCTTTCCATTGCTTATGAATGGGCAAAGCGCTTTGGAGCCAAATCCATTATTTATGGTTTGCCTTTTATCAGTATCGTTGAACAAACTGCTTCTGTTGCAAAAATGGTATTTAATGAGCAAGATGTGCAGGAAGACCATAGTCTCGCGTATGGAAAAGACTATGACGAAAATACCGTTGACTATTCTAAGGAAGGATTAGCCTGGAACAAAATGTCTGCATTATTTAGATACTGGCACGAACCGGTAGTTTTGACTACTTTGGTACATCTATGGGATGCCTTGTTCAATCCTAAAGCTAACAGTACAATGAATTATCACCGCTTAAGCAATGCCATAGTTATTTTGGATGAACCCCAAACTATATCTCCGCGTCTATGGGAAGGATTTGGTAAAGTTTTGTCTTACTTGAGCCAAAAATGGAATACTTTTTTCCTGCTTATGACCGCAACACAGCCACAAATTGCCAGCCATCGGGAACTGGCACCACCAAATGCTTTCTTCCCATTTAACAGGCACCAATATGAAATAATAATGGAAGAGAATAAAGAAGATATAAAAAAAATCAAGCTTAACGAGCTTGCAGATATTTTAAAAGATAGACTGCCCACCCACGAACGCTCTGGTCTAGTTGTTGTTAACAGAAAGAAAGCAGCTATTGAAGCCTTCAAAGTTTTAGAAAGCCTTGAACTTAAAGCTCCTATTCTATTATTAAGCGGTTGGGTAACACCTTATAGAAGACGCATCATCTTACGGTATCTAAAATGGCTGGAGAAAAAAGGACGTCGACATTACCTGGCAGCTACACAAGTAGTTGAGGCTGGAGTTGATTTAGATTTTGGCTGGGTATTTAGAGACTTAGGACCTATAGACAGCATTATTCAGGTTGGAGGTAGATGTAACAGGCACTTTATTAAAGATTATGTAGGAAAAGTGCTGGTTGCTGAGATAGTCGATAAAAAAGGGCATCTTACTTGGCGAAATATATATGATGAAATAATGATTGATAAAACAAAGGAAGTGTTGATTGAAAAGCCAAATTTCTCAGAACGAGATGTTGGTGAGATTGTAAATGTATATTATGAAAAAATCCTTGAAGGATTAGCAAGTATCCCAATTTTTGAACGATTGTCGCAAGGACAATGGGGCGAATATGCAAAATTATTTGATGATGAAGAGTATGAAAATTATAATGATAATGTTACGGTGTTTATAGAAGAAAATAGTAAACTGTTGCCTATGCTGAAAAAGCTTGAGGAAACTAATTGGTCTTTGGAAGATAGGGATGAGCAGAAAAGACTAATCCAAAAGGTTATGCAATATGCCATCGAAATACCTAAGAATATGATAAACGCTTGTAGATCTTTTTGTGCACAGATTAACACGTATGATGAAGAACCTATATTTTGTCCTATTTTTAAAGGCCGAGCGTGGCTTTTACGAAAAGAAGCAGTAAAAAAAGAAGGTGGTCTGTACAGCCCAGTGCTGGGTTTTTTGCCACCAGAAAAAAAAACTATTGAAGATTCTCTTATGTTATAATGCCAAACTGGCTAACAGCACGCCTGATCGTGATATAAAGATTCTCAAAACGGTGAATATCCAGTGGTTCATACATATCGAAGTAGTTATTACCGGTGTCCGGAATGGATAGGTAGTATCAAGTTTATTTCGTACATTTACAGGCGACCCTATCGCCTGCAGTTGCCCTTAACCCTTGTCAAACCACCAAGACCCTGTGCCCTGGCTGTTAAGGGCGTGTGTTGCACGGGCTTCAGTTAGTCATAATATCATCTGCTATATAATAATAAAGAAGATCTGTATCTATATATCGCTTTTCTCGCCGCGAAGTACCGACGATATGCCGAAGACATGCACACATCTGCATTAGAGCTGAATGCCCATCTGAAAATGAACTTACTACCCGGGTTCTACGTCTGATCTCCCGTATTAATCGTTCTAGGCCAATATTGGTCCGGATTCTGGCCAATGTTCTTTTAGAAAATGCATATAGACAAGCGTTTCTTTTATCCCTTTTTCCTGCTTGGCTGTCGTTTCCAACAGTTTCAAGCTTCACAGTTTCTGAACAACTGATGCTATTTTATGCGGGCACTTTCAATATCTCCTGTGTATGTATAGCCTTTGTATGGCTGCAACATCTTTCACCTTGCTCTTTGGTACTGAATAGAACATGTTTCGATAAAAAAACACTATATGTCAACACTGAAAGGCTGCGTCAGGGAATACTTCACCTAATGCTCCCATTAATCCAACACATTTATATTCCACAACAAGATTAGTCCCTTTAAACCGAGTTCTTTCAAGTGTCTCAAAAAAATAAGCCAGCTCTCTTGATTTTCACAGCCACCCTCGATGGTTCCTAGAACTTCTTGGTATCCGACTTTGTTGACTGCTATTGTTACTAGAATGGAAACATTTAAGGGTTTGAAAAAAGAAGAACGATGGAAGAAGATAGCCGTTCTGTGAAACTGCTCGTCATGTGCTTTGTACTTTTCCACTCCCGTATCAAATATTGCGAATGGCTGGACAGGCCTTTTACCACTACCGATATCATCCGGATCCATGAGAATGCTTTTGATTTTTTTGGAGGGGTGTCGGAAGAGATGGTTTATGACCAAGACCATTCAATTCTGGTGAGCGAAGACCACGGAGACCTCATTTATACTCATTAGTTTTCTAACTATTTGCAGTAAATGAAGTTTCTGATTTACATTTGTAGGAACGCGGTTCCAGAGACCAAGGGTCGTATTGAGAAGGACGTTGATTTTGTCAAGGGGACCTTTGCTCACAAACGCACCTTCCACAACCTGGATCGGTGGAATGAAGATACCTTATCATGGCTTGAGAGGTGAGAAAATGGAAAAGGGCATGGTAGATACAGACCTTGTCATTATTGATGACCTGATGTTTATAGCTATGGAAAAACATAAAGCCAATCTATCTTTCAATTCTTTAAAAAGCTCTATGGTCAAACTTCTGTTATCATCACTTCCAAGAAGGGGCATAAAGACTGGGGAAGCTTTTGGTGGATCATGTGATTAGCACCGCTATTCTAGTCAGGATTATCCATAGATGTGAAGTCTTTCATTTATGTGTAGACAGTTATCGCTTGAAACATCGAGAATCTATATTTGGGAATTACTGTGTACAAAATTATTTAGCAAAATCTGCAAATAATGCTTGGCGTTTACAAGGTACCATATGATGCAGTGTATTCTGTTTTAATTCCTTATAGGTAAGATAAGAACTAATGTGTCGCCCCCCACCTGGGAGTGTGGATTGAAAATTTCAATTCCTTATAGGTAAGATAGGAATCAAGTATATTTTAGCTGCTTAATATATTTTCGACAAGTGGAAAAAGGGCAGTGTCAACTTGTTTTCAGTTTTTATAGAGTAGACTCACTCTTTTTCTTTTGTTGTTTAAATAAAATTGTCCCATTTCTTATGCTTCTAAGTGCTCGTGATAACTGATTTACTTTTCCTATGTTCAGTACCGCAATATTATGTTTTATTTCTTTTGAACCTTTTTATATTGTCTGGATACTTTGTCGAGTATTTTCCTCGTTACCTTATATCTGCTATCAGTTTTCCTGATAAGCTTTGGTTCTATTTCGCCACCACTGCAGCAATATGCTCTTAACTCCACTATAACCTTTAGTCCTTTTCTACTCCACCCGGATGGCCTACTGCTTAATCTGTTGGATAGTACATGACTTACATGACCTTCTGTATTACTTCCCCTGCTTCCTTCCTCCTGATATGACAAATTCCCTCCCAGTTCGTTGTAAGATAGCTCTTAAAATGATCCACCTTTTTCTTTCCCTTTTCAGTTTCTGCCTTCCTACGAAGTTCTCTACATATATCTCTCACTGACTCTTTATCTGCTTCCATTACGGCTTCCATCAGTTGATCGTAAATATGATCATCCCCTCTGGATGATCATGTATAATTAAGTTCGCAAAATAAAAAGAAGGAAAAACCATCGGTCACTCCGAATTTGGTAAGTGATGAGCAAACCAAGGAGGAGTGTATAACCGATGGCTTACTCTAATCATAACCTAAATTTTGAAAAAATGCTATTGAAATTTTTGGCGGATGAAGATCCAATGCTTTCCATGCTCAAATGGCTTTGTGAGCAACTCATGGAAGCCGAAGTTTCTGCTAAAATCAATGCTGCCAAGTCAGAACGCAATCCCCAGCGCACAGGATACCGTTCCGGCTATCGGGTTCGACGTTTTGATACCCGTTTGGGAACTATGTATCTCTTTGTCCCTAAAATCCGCAACGGTGGTTATATTCCTTTCTTTGTCACTGAAAAAAAGCGATCGGAAGTGGCATTGATGAATGTTATTCATGAAGCTTACATCAACGGTGTATCGACCCGTAAGATTGAAAAACTGGCCAAAAGCCTTGGCATTGATTCCATTTCCCACAGCCAGGTTTCTCAGATAACTAAAGAACTGAATGATCAAGTGGCTGCTTTTCGGCAACGACCTCTACAAGAAACTTATCCAGTGTTATGGGTGGATTCATTGTACGAAAAAATCCGCGTCGGCCACCAGGTTAAAAATCTGGCTGTGGCTGTAGTAACAGGAATCGATGAAAGCGGTAAACGGGATATCTTGGCAATAGAACCTATGTACGAAGAATCAGAAACAACTTACCAAAGCTTATTTGATAAGCTTAAAGAACGTGGGCTCAAGAATACCTGGCTGATAGTCTCTGATGCGCATAAAGGGCTTGTCCAAGCCATCCAAAAATCTTTTATCGGTTGTAGCTGGCAACGTTGCAAAGTGCATTTTATGCGGAACATCCTGGCTCATGTGCCGGCAAAGAGTAAATCAGAGTTTGCCAGGAAGTTAAAGCAAATCTGGTTGCAACCTGATATGGAAAGTGCCAAGGCCTATGCAGATTCACTCATGGACACATACGAGGATCTATACCCTGGAGCCATAGAAGTATTAGAAGAAGGCCTTGAGGATTCACGGCAGTTTTATGCCTTTAAACGAATCGACCACCGCAAGATTTCATCCACGAAAATCTTGGAGCGCCTTAACCGGGAGATTCGGAGACGAACAGCAGTCGTGGGGATGTTTCCCAATATGGATTCATATATTCGACTCATTACAACTTATCTTATTGAGTACTCAGAAGAATGGTCGACAGGACGATCCTATATTAAGCCGGAAATCATTCAACTGACGAAAGAGGATCTTTCAAGAGTAGCATAAGTTGGGGCTCTGCCCCAAACCCTGTCCTCGCCGGAGGGCAGCCGGTCTGTCAAAACAGACCGGGAAGCAAAAGGATGTGCACCCATTTGAAATCAAGGGTCAAGATGAACTCGCGTACGCTCACCCTTGATTTCCCCCGAATACATTCAAATTTTGATATGCCATGCTTACCATTCGGAGTTACTAAATAGATTTTGCGAATTTATATTGACACTAACCTGGCTCTTGGCTCTGGCCTGGGTCTTTTGTTTCAATTCCTTATAGGTAAGATAAAAACTTTTTTGTACCCTGATGATTGTCCTGTCTTGCGCCAGTTTCAATTCCTTATAGGTAAGATAAAAACATATTGGCCATTCGAAACAATTGAGCATCACGAATAGTTTCAATTCCTTATAGGTAAGATAAAAACCTAGGATGGAGGTTGAGTACTATGACAGCAGATATGGTTTCAATTCCTTATAGGTAAGATAAAAACTGAGTTCTGGATATTCACTTGCATCAGACACAATCTGTTTCAATTCCTTATAGGTAAGATAAAAACCAGAACAGTGCGTAGCAGGTGAGGATATTGAAATCGGGTTTCAATTCCTTATAGGTAAGATAAAAACCCCATTTGGGTTTGATGCTGGCGCAAGCAAGCTTAGGTTGTTTCAATTCCTTATAGGTAAGATAAAAACCCCATTTGGGTTTGATGCTGGCGCAAGCAAGCTTAGGTTGTTTCAATTCCTTATAGGTAAGATAAAAACGCTATGTAATCAAGGATAGCGTGAACAACAAGTTTTAGTTTCAATTCCTTATAGGTAAGATAAAAACCCCCAAACGCGCCTTGAAAGGCCTCGCACATTGTTTGTTTCAATTCCTTATAGGTAAGATAAAAACTTGTATGTCATTGAATTACCCTCTTTTAGATTAGTTTCAATTCCTTATAGGTAAGATAAAAACGACGGCATTGTGTAAGTAGGAATCTAGTTTCAATTCCTTATAGGTAAGATAAAAACCCCATTCCGTACTTCGCTCCAGTCTTTCTGCCATTCGTTTCAATTCCTTATAGGTAAGATAAAAACGGCTGAATGCATGGAATTGATGGGTAGAATGATGGCATGTTTCAATTCCTTATAGGTAAGATAAAAACCGAGCTTGAGCCCTACATCTGGCTCGCCTGTGCATCCGGTTTCAATTCCTTATAGGTAAGATAAAAACGCAGGCCGTACACGGATACTGGGTGATCAGGTAGGTTTCAATTCCTTATAGGTAAGATAAAAACGCCAATAGATAATAGGCCGGATCCACGGGAAGAAACAATGTTTCAATTCCTTATAGGTAAGATAAAAACCCGCATCCATACTTTTGATTTACCAGGCTCCCTAGGTACCTTGCATACTCTTTTAGTGGTTTCAATTCCTTATAGGTAAGATAAAAACTCTTTAACCTTTACATATTCATTCATATTACGTTCTTGTTTCAATTCCTTATAGGTAAGATAAAAACCCACCGGCAACTGAAAAATAGTTGTGTTATTATCAGGTTTCAATTCCTTATAGGTAAGATAAAAACCCGCATCCATACTTTTGATTTACCAGGCTCCCTAGGTACCTTGCATACTCTTTTAGTGGTTTCAATTCCTTATAGGTAAGATAAAAACGCTGAAAGCATCACCGCAGAAGTGCAGCAAAAATTATTGTTTCAATTCCTTATAGGTAAGATAAAAACACATTCATAATCCTTTGTGCCTCTGCTTGTTCTACAGTGCCCCCCTTTGTCAAGACAAATTTTTTAGTCGTTTTAAGTTAGATGACCTCCCTTCGTTTTAGTATTAATTGGTACTAATATGTCAAGGCTGGGTGCTGTCAAGGAACTGTGGAATAAATGGGAGGGACCCGGCTGTTCTTTGCCGGGAGGGCTCCCGTTTATGCCGCAAAAGGCCTTTACAGCACTTGCTATTAACATCCTCTTGCATGACCGGTGGGTGCTGCCCGCGAAGACCGGCTTTTAAATAAAGTACACACCGGCCTGCCTTCCGGCGAGGACAGGTGCCAGGGGACAGAGTCCCCGTTCTAATGCTTTTACCTTTGCTTAAACCGCTTTTTCAGTACCAAGTGAACTGCCATAATAACTGTCAGCAGGAGTTTTGTAGCTCAGTGACTCGTGAGGCCTCACATGATTATAGTAATCCACGTACTCCTTCGTTATTTGCTTCAACTGGTGCCCTGTTTCGCATTCCTCAAGATACAGCTTCTCCCACTTGTATGACCTGAAAAACCTCTCTATCCTTTGATTGTCTAATGCTCTCCCCTTCCCGTCCATTGATATTTTTATTGAGTTCGCCTTTAAAAGGTTCACATATTCTTCACTCGTAAACTGTGGTCCCTGGTCGCTATTCATTATTTCAGGCGTACCATGTTCCCTTATTGCTTTTTTTATAGCATTTATTACAAAGCTCTTTTCAAGTGTATTTGAAAGGGAATACCCTATTATATATCGTGAATACCAGTCAATTATGGCAACCATGTACATAAACCCATGATTCATCCTGCAGTAAGTTATATCAACCGACCACACCTGATCCGGATGATCTATATTCAAACCCCTAAGCAGATATGGATAGAGGTATTTTCCATGGAGTTGTTTGCTTAGATTGGGGCCAGGACAAAAGCCATGAATACCCATTTGTCTCATATACCTTCTTGTCCGCTTCCTGTTTATCTTTATGCCATAGTCCCGGTTTAAAAATACTGTCATCCTTCGGTAACCCAATTCAGGATGCTTCGTATACAATTCATCAATTATCCTCTTGATATCGAGCTCTTCTTTGCTTATCGGAACACGCACATAGTATAAACTTGACCGACTTATTGTAAGCAATTCTGCCTGTCTCGACAAGCTGAGTTTCTTTTCATCAGTATCAATCATGCCTACTCGGGTTTCTCGGGGACAGGAATCGGCTAGATTTTTTTTTAAGCCAGGACACCTCATATGATAGTTGCCCTATTTGCTTAAGCAGTTCGTCCTTCTCCTTTTCATACGACTGTTTAACCTTTTCCACTTCATCCGTCTCTTTGCTAAAAACTCTTGATGCATTCCGAATGAATTCCGCCTTCCAGCGACTTAGCTGGTTTGGGTGAACTCCATAATCTGCAGCTATCTCGCTGAGCGTTTTTTCTTCCCTCAAAACTTCGAGTACTACCTCTGCTTTAAATTCTGGTTTGAATCTTCTTCGCTTTTCCATAATCCAATTCTAACTTATTTTGACCTGCTTGTCTGTACAAATTCCTGGGATCATTATATTCTTCTCGTTTCAATTCCTTATAGGTAAGATAAAAACGTCCAGAATGCAAGGAGGATGAATGATGAGAGAGATGTTTCAATTCCTTATAGGTAAGATAAAAACTATCTGCTTGAGGACGATTTGGAAGAAGAAGAACCGGTTTCAATTCCTTATAGGTAAGATAAAAACCTACTATTTCATAAGATCTATTTCCTTTGGCATCAATGTTTCAATTCCTTATAGGTAAGATAAAAACCATTATAGTGGGGTTTGAAAGCAAAGCAAGGTATTTGTGTTTCAATTCCTTATAGGTAAGATAAAAACGGTACTTTTCGGCCCATTCTTGGGCCTCCTTCAGTTGTTTCAATTCCTTATAGGTAAGATAAAAACCCAATGCTACTCTGGTTTTGCCCGTTCCCATTTCCATAGTTTCAATTCCTTATAGGTAAGATAAAAACCTCTTTCGTTTTTCTTCCTCAACAGCCAACCATTCCAGTTTCAATTCCTTATAGGTAAGATAAAAACCCACCTATGTGCAAAAACATAAAGGCCCAAATGATAGTTTCAATTCCTTATAGGTAAGATAAAAACCAAGCCAGCCGATTTCAGATGTGTACTGCTCTTTCAGTTTCAATTCCTTATAGGTAAGATAAAAACTCTCTCTTATCTTCAGCTTCTTTCTTAGATCTTCCAGTTTCAATTCCTTATAGGTAAGATAAAAACTTTATTGTGGCTTAGACAATTACCCGGCTTTCGATCGTTTCAATTCCTTATAGGTAAGATAAAAACCGAATCTGAGACATCTTCCCTCCAGTGATCTTGTCCAGTTTCAATTCCTTATAGGTAAGATAAAAACGTGTTATGGTGGTGTAGAGTGGAGACCCGAAAATGAGTTTCAATTCCTTATAGGTAAGATAAAAACTTGGTTTAGGTGTTGTAAATAAACCTTCAGGGGAAGGGTTTCAATTCCTTATAGGTAAGATAAAAACGGACTTAAATGGGATAACATTGATTTTGAAAATAATTGTTTCAATTCCTTATAGGTAAGATAAAAACAGTGATTGGTTCCAATTGTAAAGGAACAACCTTGTAAGTTTCAATTCCTTATAGGTAAGATAAAAACGCTGAAAGCATCACCGCAGAAGTGCAGCAAAAATTATTGTTTCAATTCCTTATAGGTAAGATAAAAACTATAAAAGACACGAACAGTGCTGAAAAAGTAAATTTTTGTTTCAATTCCTTATAGGTAAGATAAAAACCAAAAATAGACGCACAAGTTGGTGTTGATACACTAGCGTTTCAATTCCTTATAGGTAAGATAAAAACTGA
Organism: Clostridia bacterium; assembly: GCA_050952525.1. Taxonomy (GTDB): domain Bacteria; phylum Bacillota; class Clostridia; order Christensenellales; family JBMNLC01; genus JBMNLC01. The sequence goes on from JBMNLC010000013.1 coordinate 409,713, forward strand.
ATTGGTGGAGGTGTAATATGAAAGACATATTGATGTTTCAATTCCTTATAGGTAAGATAAAAACGCACAGCGTTTGGTGTAATCCCACTTTGTGAAATATGTTTCAATTCCTTATAGGTAAGATAAAAACCCCCAATATAATATATCGCATTGTCCCTGCTTGTCAGGTTTCAATTCCTTATAGGTAAGATAAAAACGATTGCTCTGCATTTATACTCGGCTGCACTTTGACAGTTTCAATTCCTTATAGGTAAGATAAAAACGTATCGTAAATTATGTTCGCAACTTGGACAAATCCAGTTTCAATTCCTTATAGGTAAGATAAAAACAGAACAGATAGATCATTTTGTGATGGTGCCCGTCGAGGTTTCAATTCCTTATAGGTAAGATAAAAACCGATATATTCACCTGTAATATTTTCACCGGATGCAAGTTTCAATTCCTTATAGGTAAGATAAAAACTCTACAAGCAATCGTTTACCAGTTAATGTTATTTCAGTTTCAATTCCTTATAGGTAAGATAAAAACTTTTTGCCATCTTAAAATCCACCCAGTTTTACATTGGTTTCAATTCCTTATAGGTAAGATAAAAACCAAATCATGGGCTTACCGTCCCTATATCGACTATCAAGTTTCAATTCCTTATAGGTAAGATAAAAACCAGTTTCTCCTGGCGTTCCTTTGACCACTTCCAGAGGTTTCAATTCCTTATAGGTAAGATAAAAACCAGTTTCTCCTGGCGTTCCTTTGACCACTTCCAGAGGTTTCAATTCCTTATAGGTAAGATAAAAACGCTTATTACACGGTTGGGAATCCAATGGGTACACGATGTTTCAATTCCTTATAGGTAAGATAAAAACGTACAAGCTGCGGACGCATTTGGAGAGATGGAAATGGTTTCAATTCCTTATAGGTAAGATAAAAACGTACCATTCAGCACACGGCTCAACGCGATAAACCAATGTTTCAATTCCTTATAGGTAAGATAAAAACCACGAATACAGCACGCCAGACTAGTTAGCGTTATGTTAGTTTCAATTCCTTATAGGTAAGATAAAAACCGGGAACCTTGAGAAGAAGTGGAACTGTAACCTTGGGTTTCAATTCCTTATAGGTAAGATAAAAACTTTTAATAGTCAATCATCAACTATTAACAGTACAGGGTTTCAATTCCTTATAGGTAAGATAAAAACGTTCGATCGCATTCCGCTATAAGCATCTTTGTCATGTTTCAATTCCTTATAGGTAAGATAAAAACTAATTTCCTATTATATTGGTTTTTGTATAATCTTGGTTTCAATTCCTTATAGGTAAGATAAAAACTTCCCTTACTTTTTGGACTCCGTACCATTGCTGTGTTTCAATTCCTTATAGGTAAGATAAAAACGGACTGCTCATGCCGAAACCTCCCTCTACAAACTCGTTTCAATTCCTTATAGGTAAGATAAAAACCTTCATATCCTCAGACATCTGCATCAATGTATTCTTTGTTTCAATTCCTTATAGGTAAGATAAAAACCCCAATGAAATGCCGAAAAATAAAGCTTTCTCCATTCTTTGAGAAAACAAAAACATTTCTTTTTATTCTGATGGGAAATTGAAAAATACGTGTGTTAATGTGGTTTTGACGTTTTTAATGCTGTCGTCGATTCAACGGTTTTTTTACATTATTGATGGTCGACGACTGTGTACAATCATTTTTATTGACTATCATTATCTAGAGAATATATCACTTATAGTATATTTCCATCTCCACCTTTTTTCAAGCCAATTGATTCTCTTGATGAATATTTTGTGGTTCGAAATGTATAGAAAATCAGTGAATCTTCCTTATCGTTGATGATTTTCTTCAGTTCTTCTTTCAGTTTTATGTAGTTTACGTTGCTGATCTCGCCTTCAAGGACCGAATTCTGAACCCAAGTTAAGTATTTTCTTGCACATTTCAAAACTCTATTTACTCTCTTTTCGTTTACATCATATACAAATACAATAAACATATGGTTCACCTCTTACCATTGAGCAATAAACGGCTCGTATTCTTTCTCACCAATTAAATGTTTCTCTAATTTATAAATCTCCAATCTTAATAGTCTCCTGTATGATACAACATTCGAAATGCTACGGTGCTTTATTGTGGTTTCAAGCCTTTTATTTAGCTCATCGACAAAAACCTTTTTCCCTTTCTCGGAAAGGACTATCCCGTTGGCTTCCTTGCTGAAATCCTTTGCAGTTATCATATTTTTTGATAATAATGTAAAAATTAGCCTATCTATCAAAATAGGTTTAAATATTTCTGCAATATCAAGGTTAAGAGAGAACCTACGAAAGTTGGTAGCATGGAGATATCCAATTCTTGGATCTAAATGAGTCTTGTAAATCTCACTGAGTATCACTGTATATATAATTGCATTACCAAAGCTTATTAATGTGTTCAATTTGTTCTGAGGCGGTCTTCTGGATCTACGCTCAAAACTAAAATCACGGTTACTAATTATTGTGTCAAAACAACTGTAATAGGTTTCTCGAATATGACCTTCAGTAGCCATAAGATTGTTTATATCTTCAAGATTGGCAATTTCTTCGGCTTGTTGTTCCAGGGAAGATATGACGTTGCTAAGGTCTTTTCCTCTATTCTTATAATATTTAAGTACTTGTCTGATATTCTTATATGCACCTTCGACAAAACTACGAGCTATTTTTATTCTTTTATTTTCATCAAGATAGTGTTCTGCCTGCTTTAAAATCATATAACCGGAATTCAAATGTTCTCTTGGGTAAAAGGTGCCCATATAGTACCCGTAAAAACTGAAATAATGAACTAGAATTTCTTTTTGAGAAAGTAACTCAAGCAACTTCTTGTTAAATGTCACTTCTCCAAACACCATTATCTCATTTATATCTTCAATCGGAAGGAACCTCTTACCGTTTTCTGTCTCAAAATACAAGGTGTTATCTTTTCTTTTCAACTCCCCTTCCGAGAAAATAAAAATGGTTTTTTTCATTTGATCACCTCTTAAGACCAACAGAATTCACAATATCCACAATTTTTACAATAAGTGGTCTTCTGAACTGGCAGCGGCTTTTTCGAGTAGATAATTTGTAATATTTTATTCTCTGCTTGTTTTAGCTCTTCAATTATTGTATCTGTCAGTTCAACCTTAACTTTTTTCCTTTCTTTTGGAAAAAGCAGTTCACCTCTGGCATTAACTCCATGTTCCTTCAATTCTTTTAGATAGAATGCTAGTTGCATCATAGCACTTTTTTCGTATCGGGAAGTCTTTTTTACTTCCCCTATGATCAATTGACCTTTTTCTTTCCTGTATATATCAAGGACAATGTTGCCAAGATTGATTTCTTTCTTTTGTCTTTCGTAAGCCTCATCATGTATGAAACGTCCTAAATCAATATTCGCATTCTCTTGATCCGGTACTATGTATCTTGACATCAGCCAAACTTCTCGTTTACAGATGTAGTAATACCATATCAAGGTTCCATTGATTGATACTTCATCTGTTATCATTTCATTCACTCCTGTTAATCATCAAGTATTTTGCAAACCTACATCTAACCCAAAAAGTCCGGTTTTTTTAATTTAACGACTACTTTCGCATGTTCTAATCGTCTAACATTATTATGCAGCCAAACCCCTGGCTGTTTTTGCTGCCAATCCCTGCATCCAAAGCTAATTGCAGTAAAGCAGAAGGCCCTCGCAATAGAATATTACCCATATAGCCTTTTATAATTGTATCTTTATACTGGACAATTTCCATCCTGCCTCTTCCAAGTCTTTTGACACTTACTTCACCCTCTGGCGCTTCTACTCCGTTGACAATTAGATACTTTTTTCTTAGGTTCATTTCTATCAAGAGGTTATAATCTGGATCCCCAGGTTGGAAATAGCATGTATATTTGCGCCCATCCGGCCTGAAAAGCGTACTGTATACGGTAATGGGTGAGAGGACCTGGCATCGAATCATTTCATTCTGGACCACATTCTTACTTACACAGATACTCTCTATATTTAGTTTTGTTTTGTATAACTCTATTTGACCTTTTGTGAGCATGGTATTGATCAATGATTCGCAAAAATTATCGATAGGAGAGGAAATGATGAGCTTAATCTTGTTAAGAAAGGTAATGGTTTTCGTGGTGAAATCAATGGAATATTTTCCTTCAAGCCTTGAGAAGCAAAACAACTTAAATATTCGGTTGCCCACAACGTATCCTTTATCATGCAAGAACTGGGCTATTTCCGGACCAATAGAAGAATAGATGGCTGATTGCAGCATATGATTGTAATTGATTGGCAGTATGAGGGATCCGCTTTCCGGAATTAAGTTAACATGTATATTCATTTTTCCCACCTTTCACCATATTTTAAAATTAATTATATAATTCTATAAATGTTAGAAATATCCTTCTGAAGTTTTAAAAATTTTGTATAATTTATGAGAGTTGTCAATAAAGATTGAATTTAAATAGTGTTAAAGGACAAAAAGCGACGAATAGAGTGAAAAAGGAACTTCGGGCACCGTATATGGAAATTTTTGCCCCAAAAAGAGGAAATCAGCAAAGAATATCGAAATAAAAACAATAAAGCAGATTTAAGCGGATTATATTCATTGACTCTCATACGAATCCAGGAGAAGATGATGCTTACATATGAACTTCAAACCGATAAATCGTTGTTCTGAATCATTTTCATTAACATGGCTGACTACACGATGTTTTTTAGCTTAATCAATAGTGCTGGAAGTAAGTGGAGGACAGTAATTTTGATGGCTATATTACCGAATTATACGATTTTGGAAGAGATACATCAAAACATATATCAAAATAACAAGATAAGAACCTTCAGAGGATACATGACAGTCAACCAAACTCCGGTCATGATAAAAATACTGATGAAAGAAGCTTTCAACCTGTTTGATGTTTCAAGGCTCATCAATGAGTATGAAATCACTCAATCCCTTGATATAGATGGAATCATCAAGCCCATGGCGCTTGAACGTACGGATTCATATTTTGCTTTGATTACCAAAGATATCGGAGTTGTGCCTTTGAAAACATACATTGGTAGCCATACGGTAGACCCAATGTTGTTTATGGATATTGCTGTTCAGCTTGCAGAAACGATTGGTCGGATTCATGAGAGGGGCATCATCCACAATGATTTAAAACCAGAGCATATTAACATACACCCGGATACGGGAAAGGTATATCTATCAGGGTTCAGCAATGCTTCAAATATTTCCTCTGAAAACAAGAACAACCTGCCTTCGATGGGCATGGAATGTTCGCCTGAGTACATTTCACCAGAGCAAACAGGTCTGTTAAATACAGTGATTGATCAACGCAGCGATCTCTACTCCCTGGGTGTCATATTTTATGAAATGTTGACCGGCCGACTTCCTTTAGAGGCTGGGAGTCACCAGGAATGGCTACATGCCCATATCACGGTAAAACCAAAACCACCGATTAACATCAAGCCAGATATTCCTTCCGTCATATCTGAAATCGTGATGAAACTGTTGGAAAAGAATATGGAAGAGAGATACCAAAATGCATTTGGACTTGCATGGGATATCAGAGAGTGCAAGAAGCGGTGGATGGAGACTGGGAAAATAGACACCTTCACCATCGGGCGGAGGGATGTATATACATACTTTCAATTGCCTCACAAGCTTTATGGAAGGGATGTAGAGGCAGAGATCCTGAAGTCTGCCTTCGATCGCGTGTCAAAGGGCTCGACAGAAATCGTCTTTGTTAGTGGATATCCAGGTATTGGGAAAACGGCGCTGGTCAACCAGGTCTTAAAGCCTTTGGTATTGGGGAAGGGCTATTTTATCAGTGGGAAGTTGGATCAACTGAAGCAAAATATCCCCTATGCTCCGCTTATGGATGCCTTTGGCAGCCTGATCAAACAGCTGATGACCGAAGATGAGAAGAAGCTGAAGCAATGGAGGAATACTATTTTAGATGTGCTTGGAAAAAACGCTGCAGTGATGACGGAGATTATCCCGGAACTGGAAACCCTCATAGGAAAGCAGCCTCCCGTAGATGAGTTGCCTCCCATGGAGGCGGAAAACCGTTTCTCGATGGTATTTCGGGAATTTGTCAGTATCTTCGCCCGTAAGGAGCATCCACTGGTGGTGTTCCTGGATGATCTGCAGTGGGCGGGTATGGCCTGTATTGGTTTAGTGAATTATTTAATCTACGAAGCAAACCTTCACTCCCTTCTTTTCATTGGGGCGTATCGGGATAATGAAGTGGGTGGAAGTAGCCCTCTTACAAGAATCATCGAAGGTATGGGGGAATATAAGGCCAACAAGACCCACATTTCCCTCATGCCATTGGATTGGGAGCAGACTTTGAGGCTGGTCGCCGACACATTGCACACTGATCCGGAATGTGTGGCTCGCCTGACGGAAGTGTTATACCGAGAGTCCGGGGGAAATCCCTTTTTCCTCAGACAGCTTCTTATGCTGATCCACAAGAAGGGTTACCTATACTTCGATGTACAGCACGGACGTTGGAAGTGGAAGATAGAAGAGATCCAAAAGCTAGAGCCGGGGAATGACGTATTACAGTTTTTCATGAAAAAACTGCAGGGGATGACAAAGGAAACCCTCGAGATCATGAAGCTGGCATCCTGTATTGGTAGCCGTTTTGATTTGCAAACCCTATCAGTTGTATTGGGCAGATCAGTGGAAGAGACAGCCTCCGGCCTGATGCCGTCGTTCCATGAGGGGCTTGTATTGCCAGTGACGAACCCAAATGAGGACTTGCCCACAGAGTATATACAAGATATACACACGGAACCATCCGTATATAAGTTTTTGCATGACAGGGTGCAGCAGGCGGTGTATTCCCTCATTGATGGGAAGGAAAAGAAGGAAAAGCATCTGGCCATTGGTCGCTATCTCCTGAAGGAAACGACTGAAGACAATCTTGATGAAATAATCCTGTCCGTCATGGATCATTTCAACCGCAGTCTGGAGCTTGTGGATGATCCGGAAGAAAGGCTGCAGTTGGCCCGGTATAATTTGTTGGCCGGGAGAAAGGCAAAGGCCTTAGCTGCCTACACATCGGCTTTGCAGTATTTCAGATTCGGCAGTACATTGCTTACGGACGGAAGCTGGCAGCGTGATTACAAGCTTTGTTATGACCTTCACCTCGAGCGCGCTCAGGCTGAATACCTGTCGGGCAATGTGAATGTGGCCGAAGAGCTGTTTGATACCGTCATTCAGAAGGTAGACCTTGAAATAGAACGAGCGGGCATATATGGCCTGAAAGTAATCCTGTATGCCAGTGTAGGGAAATACGATGAAGCCGTAAACACTGGGATTGCTGCGTTGAGAAACTTGGGAGTAAGGATACCGGTGCATCCGACAAAGATGGATTATGCAAGGGAATTATTGTTTTACAAATGGAATATGCGAAACAAAAAAATCGATGATTTAATGGATTTGCCGGAGATGGAGGATCACAAGCAGAGAAAAGTAGCAGAGCTCCTGAGTCGCCTGTGTTCGGTAACCATGACTTCCAATCCCGATCTGTACAGCTATATCATCATTAAAACGGGCAATCATGCCTGCCGTTATGGAAACTCATATATGTCGCCGGTTGGTTTTTTCGGCTACTGTTTTACCGAAGGGATTATCCTGGGAAATTACGGCTTAAGCGACCGGTATGCAAAGGTATGTATCCATTTGGCGGAGAAATATGGGAATAGTCCTTGCAAATGCATTATCTATTTTGTCATAGGGGCATTTGTAGTCCATTGGACCAGGCATCTTTCATTGGCACTGGAATATATGAAAAAGGCGATTGTGTATGGTAAAGAGGCAGGGGATATGCTTTATATAGGTTATGCCCATTGTCTCATTCTGGAGACGAGCTATCTTATGGGCAATCCTCTGGTTCGACTGGCTGAGATGGCCAGGGAAAAGCATGATATTGCGAAACAACTGCAACATGATAACCTGACGATCAATGTGGCAATATATCAAAAGGTCATATCGATCCTGCAGGGATCCGATATCAATTCTCTCGAAACGGGCATATCAGATTTTGAAGACAAAGAGTTTTTGGCACTGGTGCAGGGGGATGGGACGTCACTGGCAACCTACTATTTTAACAAAATGTACCTGTGTTATATGGCGGGAAGCCATATGGAGGCGCTGTCCGCCGCCCAAAATGTGGAACTTCTGGCTGATACCATTCAAGGATTTATGATCAGTGCCGAATACAAATTCTACTATTCACTGGTGATAGCCGCCATCTATGAAGGCCGGTCCCCATCTTACAGAAAAGGCCTTTGGAGAATCCTAAAAAAGAATCAGCGGCAGATGAAGAAATGTTCAGAAGCCTGTAAAGAGAATTTTTTGCACAAATATTTATTGGTAGAGGCAGAGATGGCACGGTTACAACACAGGGATTCGGATGCCATGTTATTGTATAATCAGGCAGTTGAATCGGCTCAGGAAAACGGCTATATACAATGGGAAGCCCTTGCGAATGAACTGGCAGCAAAATTCTATCTGTCATGCGGCATGATCAAAATCGCAATGACATATATGCGGGATGCATGCCGTGCATATAGTAAATGGGGCGCCCAGGCTAAAATCAGGCAATTACAGGAGCAGTACCCTGAACTCGTTGATCCGCTGAGCCTGTATACACCGAAGAATGACAATGAAGCACTGTTGGAAGATCTGTTCAGTATGTCCGCACCGGACAGCAATGCGTCGGAAGGTCTTGATACTTATTTGCTAAGCGAAGTGATGGAAAGCATTTCTAAGGAAACAGATATAGATAAGCTGCTTGTAAATGTTTTGAAAATTTCAGCCCAATGCATTGGTGCAGACAAGGGCTATTTCATACTGAATAAGGGAGGAAGAATGTTTATCAAAGCGATAAAGGACAGTAATTCCAGTATAGCCGTTACAAGGAGCATTCCATTGGAACAGAGCCATATGCTTTCAAAGGCTGTCGTACGCTACGTAGCCCGAACCCAGGAAACAGTCGTTTTAAATTGTAGAGAACAGGTGGGAATCTTTGCCACGGATCCTTATATAATGGAGTCCAATCCCAAATCCATCGCCTCTTTACCCTTGCTGTTCCAGGGATCAGTTGTGGGGGTGCTCTACTTTGAAAACAGCTTTATACCGGGAGTGTTTACCCCTGAACGTCTGGAGGCGTTGAAGTGGTTGTCTGTCCAGATGGCCTACGTTGACAATATTCAATCATATCTGGGAAAGGCTGAAGTCCTTGATAAACCGGAAGCCTCGGTATATCTCATTGATCCCCTTACTGAGCGGGAGATGGAAGTGCTTATGCTTATTGCTGAAGGAATGTCAAACAAAGAAATTGCTGACCATTTGGATATCACCATCAATACAGTGAAAGGATACATAAAAAATATATACCAAAAACTTGGGGTACACAGGAGGGTACAGGTGATCACCAAAGCAAGGGAACTGAATCTGATAAGAGATATATAAAGGTAAAACATCTTATGGCAGCTAACGACAAAAATAGATAGCCGTTTCAAAAAAAATTTAACAGAAGTCCGCGAACCCACCCTTTTGGGTGGTTTTTTTTCTGCCAAAATACGATAAAATCCTTAATATCGACACGTATCTCAATTTACACCCCCTGAACTAACGCATTATCGTCATTTTATGGGGAAAAAAAGAGGTGCGAATAAGGAGGTAATTTGTGGATGTATATCGGTAGTGTGCGATTTTATAAGCATTTGATCTATTTCTTTCTGATTGCTACAACAGTGATTACCTTATCCGGTCTTTTGCTTATTGGAGGCTTTATGCTGGACACACATTATACTAGGTTGCAGTACAACAGGAATTTCAGCCAAATTGAGATGGAAGAATACAGTGATGCGGACCATAGTCTTGTAACTTATCAACAATAGGCGGCCGTTCTTCCTTAATAAACTCGATTACAGAATAGGGCGGTGGGATTATCCTTTTGTGTAACCACAGTAGGAGTGATCCAGTGCAATATTGGAGGTAGAGAATGCAAAGATTACCGAACAATTGGAGTTGGAGTTGTGATATATCATGCTGGAGTTACTCAACCTCCGATTTGATATAAATCATGTAACTCTGTTACATACACATTATACTAAGGGGGTATATAAATGGTTGAAAATTTCAAACAAGCCTTAAGAGAGGTGTTTGTATCGGACAAAGAAAAAGAAAATGAGGAAAAGAGGCGAGCTGAAATGAATCAGGAAGGAAATCATGCACCGGCAGAAGAAAACAAAAATCAGGAACAAAAGGAATCCGGCACTTCTCAAAAGGCTCAAAAAAACCAGCGCTCCATAAAAGGGATGATGAATCCGGTTGTTGCGAATGTATTTATGGAGGCCAAAAATGCCACGATAACATCTCGCGCTACAAATGTCATTACGAAGGACACTCGGATCGTAGGAACGATCACGACCGATTCCAAACTCGAAATAGCAGGAGAAGTAGAGGGAGATATCACAAGTAATAATATCGTCACGGTTACAGGTGCAGTGCACGGAGATATCAAGTGTATTTCAGCTGAAATTGATAATGCTCAGATTGAAGGCAACATTGAGGTTTCAGATAAGCTGCAGATCAAATCCAAGAGCAAAATCGTCGGTGATCTGTCGGGTACTGATATTGAAATATCAGGTCATGTAAAGGGAAACATCGATGCATCCCAATCGGTGAAGTTACATGCTGATGCATGTGTGGAAGGAAATATCACATCAGCGTCTATTTCGATAGAAACCGGTGCGGTTTTGCAGGGGAATGTCAGTATTCAAAGAGAAGAGGCCCAGGCTTCATAGTTCCAAACATGAATTCATATTTCGTTTATACCCTGTTTGATGGAGTAATGCTTCGCATGGCTCCGGAGTGTGCGATAACATTCCGGAGCCATGTTATTTTACTGGAGATGCTAAAAGGGCTTGTTTCATAGGTGCCATATCGATAAACTGAACTTGTGTATTCCTTGGATGGATCATCCATATGAAAGGGGAGAAGGCATATGTTGGACAAATCAGTGAAGCATTACCGTGTCATCATGATCAGGGAGGACCTCCGAGATATTGAAGAATACCCTTTACAGAAAGGGTATCGATTTTCCCTGTTTCAGGCAGGTGACGAAAAGAGCTGGGCTGATATTGAAGCATCCGTGGGAGAGTTTGAAAGCTTGGAGAGAGCATATGATCATTTTATGAAAGAATTCGAAGATAAAATGGATGAGTTGAAGGAAAGATGCTTTTTTGTGGAGATCGAAACCGGTGAAAAGGTGGCTACAGCCATGGCATGGTATGGTTATCTGGATGGGAAGCTCTTGCCGAGGATCCATTGGGTGGCTGTAAAAGAGGAGCATCAGGGAAGGGGGCTGTGTAAAGCGTTGATCAGCCGGGTTCTCTCACGTTTCGTGGAACTGGGCTATACAGGGACAGCCTACCTGACCACCCAAACCTGGAGCTACAAGGCCATTCATATCTATCAGAAATTTGGATTCATACCTTATGATGACGGGAAAAAGAAGGTTTTTACAGGATCAAACGAAGAAGACCAAAGGGATTTTCATATGGCCTGGGACATCATCCATGAAAAAATATCCCTGTATGAAAATGCAAAGAAAAGAAAGGGCTTGACGACTATTAGAAGAGGCACATAAGGTCCGGTCGAAATTGTTACGATATAACTAAAAATATTAATTAAATGTTAATTTGTTTACATTTTTATGATTTTACAGGCCGGCTATTTGTTTTTCCCGGTGCTTCCTATATTATATACATGAAACTGTTTTTTACGCCGTTTTTATGCCCATTTGAATAATGCAGCTGGAAGTTTGCAGTTATTTTGGAGGAATGAGAATGCATTCAAATCCAGGCTCTGGACAGCTGGCACAAAAAAGAAGCAGAAGAGGTTTATTCATCAGAATATGGACCATAGTTATTTTTACCCTTCTGGTTTTGGAGCTGGTGGCTGTAGGCGCTTACATTTACCATATTTTGAATATTGATACCTTCTATATCGGAGTTCAGGTTAACGGTGTACATTTGGAAGGAATGGCCTTTGATGAGGCCGTCAGGCTCATTACAACACAGCAGCAGCCCAAGCTGGATGCCATAAAAATCGTCCTCAAACATGGAGAAAAAAGATGGGAGTATGGATACGAGGATATTGACGCAAAGATTAATGTGGAGGAGATTGTCCGGCAGGCATATCAGGTGGGCAGAGAAGGCAATATGATTGATCGTTTGAAGCAGATATGGAATTCCTATAAGCATGGGGTCAGCTTCACCACCACCTTGACCTACGATGTGTCTCAGCTCCGGGATGAGGTGGAAGCCATTGCAAAGGAGATTAATGAGGAACCGATGGATGCCACCATCAGCTTCCATCCTGATAAAAAGGAGAAATTCTCCTTTACCGAGCACAAGATAGGGAAGGGGATGCTGGTCAGCGAGGCTATGGAAGAACTGAAGGCTCGGGTGGATGCAGGGGATTTCACCGAATACGAACTTCCCTACGAGGAACTGCACCCCAAATACACTTTGGAGGAACTAAAGACCTGGACCAGCAGGATTTCCGTATATTCAACGAAACTCAGCGGTACTCCTGAACGGATCCATAACATCACCCTTTCTTCCAAAGCTTTTGACGGTATTCGAATCGATCCGGGAGAGGAATTTTCCTTCAACAAAGTCACCGGTCCACGAGATTTGAAGCATGGATACAAGAATGCTCCGGTTATCGTCGGCGGGGAAAAGCTGGAGGATGAACCCGGCGGTGGCAACTGCCAAACCTCCACCACTCTCTATGGAGCCGTGATGCGGGCTGATCTGAAGATTACCGAGCGCTGGCATCATTCCTGGCCGTCCACCTATACGGAGGAGGGGCAGGATGCTACTGTCAATTATCCGACAGCGGATATAAAATTTGTGAATGACAAGGATACGCCCGTGTTTATCGACCGTTACATCAAAAATGGCCGTCTCTATGTCGAGGTCTATGGAAAGGCTCCCGAGGAATATGATAAGATCGAGATTATAACAAAGGTCTTGAGCAGGACACCTGCCCCCGAGCCAACCATTGTAAAGGATCCAACCCTTTATGAGGATGAGAAGATCGAAGAATACAAATCGCGGCCGGGTATTAAGACCCAAACCTATCGGGTTTATTATAAGGATGGGAAAGAAGTCAAGCGGGTCAAGGAAGCCTATAGCAACTATCGTAGAATCGTCGGCAAGGTTCGGGTGGGAACAAAACCAAGGCCGAAACCGTCCCTGACCCCAACCCCACCACCAAAATCGAATCCTCCTGCAAGCGAGTAATCAGACTCGTTAAGAGTGTTTCTTTTGATATAAAGGCACAAGAATGTGGAGAAAAACGAATCCATATCTTGTGCCTTTTTTACGGAAACCGATGAGCTTGCATAGTGAGATTAAAAATGCTATGGAGAGAAAAGGATCAACAGACGAACAGAGCTTTGACTGTCTCTGATTGTGGAGAGTGTGTACAGAGGATAGAAGGTATATCGCTTGGCTGATACACAAAATAGGAAGTACGAAAGAATGCTAGCGGATTTTCATATGTTTCTTTCTGAATTCTCCTGGTGTCATACCCACGGACTTCTTGAACAGAGTGTTGAAATAATTAGCGTTTTCATAGCCTACTAAGTGGGATATCTCTTGAACTGTACTTTGCGTCGTTATCAAAAGCTTTTTCGCTTTGTCGATTCTTCGATTAATGACGTAGTTAATGGGCGTATCACCCATTTCATCCTTAAAGATATGAATTAAGTAGTGGGGGCTGATATAATGCTTATTGGCGATGTCCTCTAACGATATGTTTTTTGTATAATTTCTATCAATATACTCCTTAATTCTACTGCTAAGCCGTTGGGATTCTTTTGTTTGGGCCAAATCATATTGCGAATTCACTACCCGTAGGATTAACACAATCAGTGACATCAATAGGCTTTGGCACACAATCTCATAGCCTAGAATCTGGGATGAGCATTCCTCAAAGATGTTGCTTATTATGCTTTCTATCTTATATGAATACTTACCTGCGTGGATCACCGGACTAATATTGGGCGGAATCAGGCATTGCTTTTCGAATCCTTTTATATGCAGGTCACCAATACCGCAATAGTATGTCTCCAGGGGATCAGAAGGGTTGGATTTCTCTTCATGGGGGATACCCCTGTTGTATATGACAATATCACCTTTTCCGACCCGATAGGGTTTATTGTGAATGGTGAAAATTCCTGTTCCATTGCTCATATAGATAACTTCTACATGTTCATTGTGTTGGTGGGTTGGATAGAACCACTTCGATTCGGAGTTGATTTGGCCTGCATAGAGGAGATTCGGCATGTTTACGAATGACAAACCATCATCTGAGAAAGTTGCAATGGTTGTTTGGGCCATTGAACACTCCCCTCTTCATGAATACTCCCCGAATGTTCGTTTCATCTTTTTAGAAAACTTAGCAATATAATGAAGTCATTTCAGCAAAATAATGAATTGATATAGGAGTGTATATGGGGTATCCTTATTATACCAGACTTGTATGATTTTTTCGAGTTTTCCGACAACCGCGAGACTAGATAACTTGATCTGCTGCATTTCTTTTTTTTAAAATCAAAGAAAAACGTTTTTCTGCAATAAAATACAACAATTCACATATTATAGCATACCATTTTTTAAAATGATTGGAAAACAGGATGACTCTGGCAAGGATACTTGAGTATAAGGGGTGTGTCATTTCTGAAATGGAAAATTATCAAAGTAAGGGGGCGGTTATTTAATCAACACATTAGAAACCTTTTTAAAAATGAGCTACTGTACCTTATGGTTGAGATGTATGTTGTGGTCTTGATGACAGGAATGATACTCACAGGTTGCAGTTCATCTGCTCCAGGGAGTAGCCCAGCATCGGGCAGTCCTGCTCCGACGGAACAGCCGGAAAGCGGCTCTGGTTCAGATGGAAATGAATCTCCAGAAAATACTCCGGAAGATGTGAAGAAATTTTCTGAATCGCCTATGCTTGCTGATAAGGTTCAGGCAGGAGAGCTACCTCCTATTGAGGAAAGATTGCCCAAGGAGCCGAGGCTGGTGAACGAAATACCCGACGAGCATTTCGAGAACGGAAAAATGGAGATTGGTCAGTATGGCGGGACCATGAGGCTGGTGTCTCCAGCACCGGAATGGGATGGAAATGTATTTGTCATGTGTAATGAAGCCTTACTGAATACACCGGGCATTATTGGGGAGGAGATCACCCCAAATGTATTAAGGGATTATGAGGTTAGTTCTGACCAAAAAGAATTTACCTTTTACATGAGAGAAGGGCTGAAATGGTCCGATGGCCAGCCTGTAACAACGGAGGATATTCGGTTTACTTATGAAAATGTCTTGAAGAATGAAGAGCTTACCCCTGCATTTCCCAACTGGCTTTGCTCGGGAGGGAAAGCAGACGGTGAGCCCATGGATATACAAATCCTGGATCCCTATACCTTCAAGATCAGTTTTAAAGAGTCCTATGGAGGTTTCCTCCTGGAGATTGCTATAAGGGGCTGGAAGGGGTATACGGAGTTGCTGAAACCCAAACATTATTTGGAACAATTCCATGTTGACTTCACACCCTTGGAGGAGTTGGAGCCTTTGATAGAGGAAGCAGGTTTCCAACCGGGAGAATGGGTAAATTTATTTAGCCTGAAAGATGTAACAAATTGGGAATTGTCGAATTCCCAAGCCTTGGGCTTCCCTTCACTGCAACCGTGGATAATGGTGCAGGCCGGTGAAAACAAGATATATGAGCGCAATCCCTATTATTTCAAGGTTGATGCTGAAGGAAATCAGCTGCCCTATATCGATAAACTGGGATCCAACCTGGTTCAGGACGCTGAGGCGGCTACCCTGAGGGAAATAGCAGGAGAAGTGGATTATTCGGGATCACCTTCTCTGTCAAAGCTGCCTCTTTATAAGGAGAATGAGAGTAAAGGCGGTTATAAGGTTGTCCTGACGGAGGAACATATTTCACCCATTGATATTCATCTTAACCTTACCAATAAAGATGCGGTATGGCGGAAATTGGTTCAAGATGTACGATTCAGAAAGGCTCTGAATATGGCAATAAATAGAGAAGAAATCATCGAAAGCCTATATTTTGGCTTTGCCAAGGTTCCAGAGGTTTCCCCGGCCTATGATGTGGATCAGGCTAATAAGCTTTTAGACGAGATGGGCATGGATAAACGTGATAGCCAGGGCTGGCGGTTAGGGCTTGATGGTAAGGTATTCGAGGTACCCTTTGAGATTGCAGCCCATAATACGGAAATGCAGCCCCTAGGTGAGTTGTTAGTCGAATTCTGGAAGCAGATAGGTATAAAAACGACTGTCAAAACAATCGATACAGGTTTACATGGTACCCGAAATGCTGCTAATGAATTAAAAGCAACGATGATGTGGACACATACTCCATTGTGGTATATGAAGGATCTGGGGCAGGGCTTCTGGGCGCCGTTGTGGTCACGGTGGTACGATACAAAGGGCAAGGAAGGGGAAGAACCTTCTGCAGATGTAATCAAGTTTTATGACCTTGTGAACTCCATTTTGATTTTATCACCTGAGGAAGGCAAAAAGGCCTATCAGGAAGTCCTGAATATGATCAATACAAACCACTATTACTTCGTTGCGGTGGATGGAGTAAACCGTCCCAATGTTGTGAATAAGAATATGGGAAATGTCCCTGCGAAAGGCTTTGGATTTGCCAACAATGCCTGTATGGAAATATATTTCTATAGACAATAGGACATGATTTGTCAGTGACTGTATTGAGTCAAGTTAAAGATTCCATTTTAATAAGCAGACACAAAGGATGGAGTCAACCCTCCCTCCACCTTTTGTGTCTATTTTGTGGAAACCGATGGACATGCATGTTAAAAATATCCTATGAATCAAAAAAGAGGAGGTTGTAAGGAATGGATACTTTTACCCTTGAGAACGGCAATCTGCGGCTGGAAATCAATCCGTTGAATGGCGCGATAGTAGGGGTGACGGCTGTAAAAACGGGCTGGGAGATCCTGAATCGGCCTCATCTGGGCTTGGCCTTTCGACTCCTGGTGCCTTTACCCGGACGGCGGAACAATCCTGTTTTTGGCGAGAAGCAGAGGGTTACTTCCCTGGAAATTGCGGAAGATCGGAAAAGAGCCATCCTGGTATGGGATGGCGTGACTTCTGAATATGGCGGGCAGCATGACATTCGCCTCATCATGGACCTGGACGGTCGAAATGACCGCTTTGTTTTTTCCCTCCATATTGAAAACCATTCGGAATACACAGTGGAGAATGTATACTGTCCCTACCTGGGAGATATTCAGCATCCTCCGGAAGCTGAGAGGTTTAGTACCTTCCTCTACAATTATGCTGCAGCCCAGGAATGGTCCCTGTGGCCGACCTATCAGAGCCTGCGGACCTATCATGGCGTGGATTATCCCACCCAGTTTGGCTCCTGGACCCCCACATGCGGGGCACCCATGTCGCCCTTTTGCCTGCTGCGCAGCGCCGACCAGGGCCTCTATGCGGGCGTATGGGAAGCCAGCCCTGAAATTGTGGCCTGGCATACGGAGCTGCGGCCGGGATATAGCACCTCCATCGATGCCCGGGTGCCGGATGGATTAACCATCAGTGGATGGGAAGTGTCCACCCGCTTTGCTGCCGTCCATCTGCCCTATATTCTGCCTGGAGAGTCCCGATCCCTCACGCCAATTGCCTTGGAGGCCTATACAGGTGGATGGCAGGCCGGGGTGGATATTTATACAGAATGGCGGCAGCAGTGGATGAAAACCCCTTCCTTGCCTTCATGGGTCCGGGATCCTCATGCATGGCAGCAGATCCATATCAATTCACCGGAGGACGAGCTGCGAATTCCTTTCCGGGACCTGGTGAAAATCGGTGAAGATTGTGCCAGGCATGGAGTCAAGGCCATTCAATTGGTGGGCTGGAACGACGGAGGACAGGACCAGGGGAATCCTTCCCATGACCCCGATCCGAGGCTGGGGACGTTTGAAGAGCTGAAGGAAGCCATTTCCCGTATTCAAGCTCTGGGGGTCAAGGTGGTCCTTTTCAGCAAATTCACCTGGGCCGACAAGGCAACGGAGTGGTTCCGAAAGGATTTGAAGCGATTGGCGATTCAAGACCCCTACGGGGATTACTATCATTTTCAGGGCTATCAGTATCAGACGGCCACCCAGCTTTTAGATATCAACACAAAGCGGCTGATTCCCATGTGCTTCTTGAGTGAGGAGTATCTGAAAGTATGCGAGGAGGAATTCAAGAAGATGCTGGCCCTGGGAGCCGACGGAATCCTCTTTGATGAATGCCTCCACCACAGTCCGGCCTTGCTGTGCTTCAATACCGATCATGGTCATCGCTATGGGGCTTCCGTGTATGCCAACGATCGAAAACTGATTCAGAACTTCAATACGCTCAAGGGGGACAGGGAGTTCTTGTTCGCAGGGGAAGCCTGTTATGATTGGGAGTTTGAGGTCTATCACCTTTCCTATCACCGGAGCGAAAGCAAGGGTCATATTCCATTATCACGATATATGCTGCCGGATATCCCGCTCATGACGGCGGTCACAGGCTTCAATGACCGGGACATGATCAACCAATGCCTGATGTATAAGTACATCATCAGCTACGAGCCTTACAATTTCAAAGGTCGGCTGGATGATTATCCGCTGACAATGGATTATGGGAAGAAAATGGATGCATTGCGAACGGAGCTGCGGGATTATTTCTGGGATGGAGAATTTCGCCATGAGTGCGGTGCCAAGGTGACAACGGGAGAGGAAAAAAAACATCATCCTTACTCGGTCTTTATCAACCGCACCAACGGTCGGCCCGGAGTGATCGTTGTCAACTATGAAGATAAAGAGATTACGGCATGGATCGAATTGGAGGATGGAAGTGAACTAGGCCGCTATCGTCTGGTGGATGATCCGGAATGGAAACCGGTAAAAAGCGGGATTGTCGTTCCACCTCGGTCTGCAGCCGTAGCAATTGACTAGTCATCCCATCCCGGAGGCGGAAATGATTTAAACGATGAAGAAGGGAGGAAGGGTGTATGATGGACAATCGGACGAGGATTCGGAATACAGCCCTATGCAAGGAGGTTGACCGTTTGCCATTCACCTTTATGTTTGGCCCTTGGCCGGATACGATCGAAAGGTGGAGGACGGAAGGATTGGCGGAAGGGGGAAACTGGGATGAAGGCTTTGGTTTTGATGCGGGCTTTCGTTTTGTGGATGTGAACCTGGGCTACCGTCCTCCTTTTCCTTATCAGGAATTGGAAGATCGCGGGGATACCATGATTGTCCGGGATACATTGGGGATTACGGCGGAGGTCAGAAAGAAGGGCTCCGCCGTCCCCCATTATCTGGATTATCCGGTGAAGGGAAGGGAAGATTGGGAGCGCTTGAAGAAGGAGCGCCTTGATCCCGATGATCCCCGCAGGTTTCCCGACAATTGGAATGAGCTGGTGGAGCAGTACAATACAGGAGAGCATGCGATCCAGTTGGGATGGTTTCCATATGGGCTCTTCGGCACGTTGCGGGATATGATGGGGGTGGAGGAGCTGCTGGTATCCTTTTATACCCAGCCGGATTTGATCCGGGATATGATGAATTATCTGACGGATTTCTGGCTGCACATCTATGAAAAGGTATGCCGGCAGGTAAAGGTAGACTGTATCCACATGTGGGAGGATATGTCTGCGAAGAATGGATCCTTGATATCGCCGGCTATGGTGCGGGAGTTTATGATGCCCAATTATAAGAGAATCAAGGCTTTCGCGGATGCCCACGACATTGCCATCTTTTCCTTGGATACCGATGGAGACTGTACCGAATTGATTCCCCTTTTTCTGGAGAGCGGCATTAACCTCATTTATCCCTTTGAGGTGGCGGCCGGCTGCGATATCGTTGCCATTCGCAAGCAATATCCCAAGCTGGCCATTATGGGGGGAATCGATAAACGGGAAATTGCCAAGGGCAAGGAGGCTATCGACAGGGAGCTGGAACGGGTTCGGGAGTTGTTCGCCTACAGTGGCTATTTCCCGGCCTTGGACCACTTGATTCATCCGGAAATTTCATGGGAGGATTTCCAATACCTTGTTTGGCGCTTGAAAGAAATGATTGGCGTAAAATAGAGAAGATGCATGCGGCTGCCCGACCTCCAATGAGTGTGGGACATTTCTGAAAATGGACAAGAAATGAAACGAAGCTGGACAAAATATGCAATGGAAGGGAAATGTCATATCGGACATAATAGAATTGGGATATATGTATAACAAAGCACTGTCATTCTTGTAACATACGAGGAGGGACAATGATGAACGAAACGATCAGAAATATCTTGGGTCGCCGCAGCATACGGGCGTTTCAGGATAGGCAGATACCTGAGGAGAGCTTATCCCTGATTCTAAAGTGCGGCCAGTATGCGGCAACAGCCATGGGGCGGCAGCCATGGCATTTTACCGTGGTCCAGAACCGGGAAGTTCTGGATGAAATCGTAGAGGAGAACCGCCGCTTGATTCTGGAATCGGGTAATGAGCGGATGATCGAAAGGGCAAAGGATCCCAACTTTGATAGTTTCCATCATGCCCCTACCGTCATCATCGTTTCAGCCGATGATCAAGCCATCTTTGGGACCATTGACTGTGCCAATGCCCTTCAGAATATGGCGGTGGCCGCCCATTCGTTGGGCCTGGGCTCCTGCTATATCGCTTCCTTTCTCATGGCCATAAAGGGTCCAAGGGGCAAGGAGCTGTTGAAAAAGCTTCAGATACCGGAGGGATACACCCCCGTCAGCTGTCTTGCGGTAGGATATAGTGCCGTCGAGGCGCCTGAACCGGCACCCCGGAGGGAAAACACCATCAATTATATTCGCTAAAGATATTTCATAAAAAAACAACAGAAGGGGGTACTTTCGATGGACCAACGGGGAAATTCCACGTTTTCCAAGGATCTGAATCTTGTTCAATTCCTTCAGGGATCCGGGTATGGACTACCGGCCCATGGTGCGCTGGTGGTGGCCCGGCGGGGATGTCGAAAAGGAGGAGCTCCTTCGGGAGATAGGACTCCTTGCTGATAATATGTTCAGAGGAGCGGAGATTCAGCCCTTCGTTTCGGGCATTGATCCAAAAGAAATCGCCGATCCGGCATCGCCCATCCATGACTATGACAGCGAAGCCTATTATGAAAAGCTTGTAGCGGTTTTGGAAGAGGCAAAAAAGCGCGGTTTGACGATCGATCTGACCATGGGATCGGGCTGGCACGCCGGAGGAACCATGGTTCCCCTGGAGGATAATATCGACACCCTCATCTATGGGGAAATGACGGTGGAGGGAGAGCTGGATATGCCCGTACCGGCCCCTGAGAAGCCCTACGCCTATGAGTTGTTTTCAGCCGAAAAGAGGTTCGACGGTAGCCCCAATGCTTTCACCAGGGTGCTCCACTATCATCCGGAAAAGGCAAGGCTGCTTGCCGTGGTAGCCGCCAAAATTGTGGAAAACGGGCGCTCCTCCGATCCATCCGTGCTTCATGACACCGTTGTTCTGGATCCGAAAACCGCCATGGATATCAGCGGCTATGTCAAAGACGGACGGATACAATGGGCACCGCCTTCCGGAGGCCAGTGGCAGGTCATCGCCATCTATTCCATGCCCAGCGGCAGCCAGGTGATGTTGACGGCGGATGTCGAAGAAAACTATATGGTGGATCCCTTTGATACGGAGGCCATTCTGCGCTATTACGAGAATTGGATCGGGAAGCATCCCGAACTGCTTCAGTACGCAGGCAGCCCCCTGCGGGCTCTCTTTAACGACAGCTACGAGTATTTCGTCCAGCGCTTCTTCTCCGATGATTTTATCGAGCTGTTCCGTAAGAATCGGGGCTATGACATCACTCCCTTGGCTTCCGGCAGTCTTTGAGCCCGGCCGGGATCAGGCGTTTTTCTTCTTCATCAAGATGCAGCAGGAGATCGCTCCTGAATTCTCCTTTGGTGAAATCAGCCGGCGGATCAACTACGACTATGATCGGACCGTGTCCGACTTGTTCTTCAAGCATTGGTATCCCGTAAGCCGCAAGTGGGTCGAAGAACGTGGTCTCCTGTTCCGCCAGCAGGGCTACAACCCGCCCCTGGATGTGATGAAGGCGGCAGGGGCTGCCAGCATACCGGAAACGGAGAACCTTATGGTGCCCACCCTGAAGCAGGTGACCTCGGGCGGACATCTGTACGGGCGTCCCGTTATCTCCGCAGAATCCTTTGTATTCTATCCGGGAGGTACCTTCAGCATAACGCCCCAGAAGTACAAGCAGGGCATCGATGTCCTCATGACCTCCGGGGTGAATGAAATTATTTACCATGGCATGCCCTATCGCTGGAATCGTCCGGGCTATGGCGAGTTTGGCTGGTCTCCCTTCACCTCCCCCTACGGGGGCGACATTGCCACAAACATTTCCGAAGGGGATTCCGCCTTCTGGCAGTATCAGAAGGATATCAATACCTATGCCGCGCGTCTCCAGTTTCTCATGAAGCAGGGGAAGCCGGATGCCGATATACTGGTCTATTTCCCCTTGTTTGCCAACCCTGAGGATGAGGCCTTTACGCCGGTTCTTGAGACATTGGATGCCAATGGCCGCGTATGGGAGTGGGTGAATGACGAGCTGATCCAGGAGGCCAAATGGGAGGAGGAAGGCCTTGTCGTGGGTGATATGGTCTTCCAGGGGATTGTCCTGCCCAATATAGAGGCCCTGCCCGTGGAAACGGCGGAGAGCCTTGCCGCCCTGGCAAGGGAAGGGGTACCCATCGCCGTCTATGGCAAGCGTCCCACGCAGCAGCCAGGATTCTTTAATTATGAAGAGAATGACAAAAAGGTAGCCAGGGAAGTGGCTTCTATCCTGGAGCAGGATCAGTGCCGCCACATCACCGATCCTGAAGAGCTGGGTTGCTTTGTCCGAGGCCTGCCCGCCGGACGGATCAGCTACGAAACCAATCCCTCCCTGACCTTCATCCGTAGGAGTCTGGGAGAAGAGGGTCATCTGGCCTTTATACGGAATGTATCTCCTGAGCCGGTTTCCTTTGTGCTGACGGTGGATCCCAGCCTGAAAGCCTGCTATTGGTTTGAAGCAGTCAGCGGCCGTATTTATAAGGCCAATGTAGAGGATGGAAGGGTGGAGGGATCCCTTCATGGATTTGGATCCATTGCCCTGGTGTGCGGAAAGGAAGCCATGGTTACTGATGCCGAGATCACAGAGGGAGATCCCGTGTCCTTCCCGAAGGTAGTGGATGAGATTCCCTTGGCTCAATGGTCCCTTGAGATTGCAGGGGAGGATGTACCCGGGGGTCGATATGAAAAGGTCCAGGATGCCCTGGGCGACTGGAGTGTTGATGAGGATCTGCAGTATGTTTCCTCACCCGGTATCTATACCTGCTCGCTTCAGCCTCGACGAGGTTCTTCCCGATAAAAGATATCTCCTGGACCTGGGAGCCGTCCATGCCGCTGCCGATGTAACGGTGAACGGGCAGGCGGTAGGTCATGTGATTTTCTCTCCTTATCAGTTGGACATTACGGAGTTTGTGAAGGTTGGGGGGAACAGTCTCCGGATCAAGGTAACCCCACCCCTTCGCAACCGGCTCGTGGGGAAGGCCTTAAGCGGAGATCCGGAATACAGACAGTTTGCCGGTGGCCTTTTTGGAGCACCGAAGCCCATTCCCAGTGGTTTGGAAGGGCCGGCTGCCATTAAGATTGATCGCCCAATAAATATCTTGCCAGGTCATCACCTGGATGACGGATCCGAAGGGTTTACCTCTTCGGATCTTGTTTTTTAAGGGCACAAAAATTTATAAAAATTTTAGAAAAAAACCGTTGACGTTAACGTTACGTAAAGGTGTATAGTAAGCTCGAAAGGAGATGAAGAGATGGAATATACAGTGCAGAAACTGGCCAGATTGGCGGGTGTCAGCAGCAGGACCCTCCGGTATTATGATGAAATTGGACTCCTGAAGCCGGCAAGGATCAATTCATCGGGATACCGGATCTATGGAGAAGGCAGAAGTCAACAGGCTGCAGCAAATTATGTTTTACAGAGAATTGGGCGTAGAGCTGGAGCGAATCAAGGAAATTATCACGTCACCCTCCTTTGATGCAGCAAAGGCACTGCAGGACCATCGTCAAAAGCTCCTTGAAAAAAGACATCAATTGGACTTACTCATTGCCAATGTGGAAAAGACCATCGCATTAACGGAAGGGAGGATTCAAATGAGCGATCAAGAAAAGTTTGAAGGCTTTAAGCGGAGGCTGATTGAAGAAAACGAGCAAAAGTTTGG
Source organism: Clostridia bacterium (assembly GCA_050952525.1). Lineage (GTDB taxonomy): Bacteria > Bacillota > Clostridia > Christensenellales > JBMNLC01 > JBMNLC01. Next base: position 434,131 of record JBMNLC010000013.1, read on the forward strand.
TGCCGAAGCTCGGGAAAAATACGGCGAAGAGGCCGTCGAAGCATCCAATAAAGCATTTCAGAACATGACGAAGGAACAGTATGATAAGTGGCAGAGAATCGGCGCCGAAATGCTGGAAACCCTGAAGGCTGCCTTTGCAGAAGGGGATCCGGCAGGAGACCTGGCCCAGAAGGCCGCGGATTTGCACCGTCAATGGCTGAGCACCGTCTGGGGGTACTATAATAAGGAAGCCCATGCCGGCGTAGCCCAAATGTATGTGGATGATGAGCGGTTTACCGTCCACTACGATGCGGAACAGCCCGGTTTGGCGGCCTTTTTGAGGGATGCGGTCCACATCTACACGGGGATGAAAAAATAATATGCTTCATCCGATATAAGGGGCTGGTGAAAAAGCTGGAGTCTTTTTCATCAGCCTTCTTTTTTTATAGTTTTCACCCATTTGAATTTTATGGTAAATGGTGGTATAAATAAAGTATCGTATGCAAAGGAAAAGGTAAAAAACAGGTATAGAAAGCATAGGTTTTGATGTGCAAAGAAAATGATGAGTGAATAGGGGTGTGAAAAATGTCTAACCAACAGAACGGTCAAAACCTGGACCCGATCATAGCGGAAAAGGTGGAACAGGCCATAGGGCTTTTAAGGGAATCGAATCTGGATGTATGGCTGCTTTTTGCCCAGGAGACAGGGTATGAGAAGGATCCGGTGTACCCCTTGCTGTTTGGAGACAGGGACCTTGGCGCAGGCTTTCTGCTGCTGACGGCAAACGGCCGTAAGATCGCCATTGTCAGCGGCCTGGATCAGATGATCCCAAAGTCCACCGGCGTGTGGGATGAAGTGGTGGTCTATGAAAAGAGCCCATATGACACCCTGCGGCAGCTGTTGACAGATCATAAATCCCAATCGTATCGGGATCAATTATTCGGAGAATAACCCATCGGCGGATGGCATCAGCCATGGACAATACCTGCGGCTTGTGAAAGCCCTGGAGGGCACCCCTTTGGCCGGCCGACTGGCAAGTACCGAAACGCCGGCGGCAACCCTTCGAAGCATAAAGACGCCGGCGGAAATCGAAGCCGTCTGTTTGGCCATCCAGAAAGCCAATGCGGTGTTTGATCGGTTGAAAGCATATCTCAAACCCGGTGTGACGGGTATCGAAATCTTCCGTTTCGTCCAGGAGCAGATCATTTCCCTTGGAGCGAGCTGCGGATGGAGTCGCTACAACTGTCCGGTAGTCACCGTGGGTCCTGTGGATTACATGGGGCACACACCTCCTGATGAGCGGCGGCTGGAGAAGGGCTGGCTTCTGCAGGTGGACCTGGGGGTCAGATACCAGGGTTATTGTTCGGATTTTCAGCGGATGTTTTATGTCCTGGAGGATGGGGAGGATGGGCCGCCTGAGGAGGTACAGCGCCTGTTTAACCTCATCCGGAAGGGGATAGACAGCATGATTCGGGAGATAAAACCGGGAGTCAGGAACGATTTTCCGTCATCCGTAGGCTTTGCTATCATTACCTCGGCCGGATTCTCCGGAACCGAAATATTCAGCGGGACACCAGCTGGGCCGGGCTGTGCATGACGGGGGAGTGGGCCTGCTTCGATTACAGGCACCCACGGCCGGAATGCCGGATGGCAGCCGGACAGGTATACACGGTAGAGGGCCTTGAGACGAGGCTGGAAGGCAGGGGCTGGGTAAGCCTGGAGGAGGATGTGGTCGTCACTCCGGACGGATGCAGGGTCCTGACGGATGAGCAGAGGGAGCTGTGGCTGATACGGGAAAGATGATTCATGGAGATTTGTCGTTTTGTCCAGAGCTTTTCCGGTTTATACTATATTAGGGAACTTCAGCGAAAAGCAAAGAAAGGGTAGTGATAAAATGTTAAACTTTGAGTACTGTAATCCAACGAGGGTTATCTTTGGAAAGGACATGCACAAGACCGTAGGAGAGCGGATCAAGCCTTATGCGGACAAGATTCTCCTCCATTATGGAGGCCAAAGCATCAAAAAGTATGGCATCTATGATGACGTGGTCCGTTCACTGAAGGAAAGCGGTGTTGAATTTATCGAGCTGGGCGGTGTAAAACCCAATCCCAGGCTTTCATTGGTATATGAGGGAATCAGGCTGGTCAGGGAAAACAATATCGGTTTCATCCTCGCAGTAGGGGGTGGAAGCGTGATCGATTCCGCCAAGGCCATTGCCATGGGGGTGCCCTATGAAGGGGATGTCTGGAATTTCTATGAAGGGACCGATACTCCCAAGACATCCGTTCCATTGGCAACCATCCTGACCATCCCGGCTGCAGGCAGCGAAAGCAGTCCGGATACGGTCATCACCAATGAGGAGAAGCAGCTGAAACTGGGTGCCACATCCGAGTCCTTAAGGCCGGTATTCAGCATCCTGAATCCGGAGTTCTGCTTCACCCTGCCGAAAGAGCAAATCGGCTTTGGGGTATGCGATATCATGGCCCATATCATGGAAAGGTATTTTACCAACACCATCCATGTGGATTTGTCGGATAAGCTTTGTGAAGCAACCCTCAAGACGGTCATCAACAACGGAAGAAAGCTGATGAAGGACCAACGGGATTATGATACCTGGGCGGAGGTCATGTGGTGCTCCAGCTTTGCCCATAATGGCTTGTTGGGAATGGGCAGGGTTCAGGATTGGGCATCCCATAATATCGAGCATGAGATCAGCGCCATCTATGATATAGCCCATGGAGAGGGTCTGGCCATCGTCTTTCCGGCATGGATGAAGCATGTATACAAGACCAATGTGAACATGTTCGTACAATTCGCAGTCAAGGTTTTTGATGTAGACCTTTCCTTCCGGGAGCCGGATGAAATCGTGCTCGAAGGGATCAGAAGGCTGGAGGCGTTCTTCAAGGAAATGGGCCTTCCCACAAGGCTCAAGGATGTTCATATCGGTCCGGAGCGGCTGGAAGAAATGGCACGGAAGGCGGTTATGAGGGGACCGATAGGCGGACTGAAAAAGCTGGACTATGAGGATGTCCTGGCCATCTATAAGCTGGCCTTGGAGTAAAGCTGCAGTCTGTTCTGCATGGTGAAAACTGAGATGATTCAGAAAGGAAGGGGAGCTTAGCTCCCCTTATGCTGATGCTTAAAGACCTTTTTCTGTGCGCTGGAAATGGGAAGGCTTTGTCTGCTTGCATCGTTAAAACGGACATTGCTTTGGTTCAGGGGCTGAAGGTCCGTCATCATTTCATTTGCAAATTCTGACCGGTTCCTTCCGGAAGTTTTTCGTACGAATTTATTCATAACAGCCTCCCTGTGCAGTCATTTAACGATGGTCAGCAAAACGGTGGTATAAGTTTCTCGCCACGCTGGTACCGATGACACCAACAACGGCCATGGCGATATCGCGCCCTATGCCATGCTTTTTAGCCATGTTCTTCTTCATTTTCCACATTTTCATGACTCATCCATCTCCTTTCCGGCACACTATTAGTATCTCCATGTCATCGCCAAAAAGTCCTGTCAGTTCATATGCAATTTTACAGATGTTGATGAAAATGAGGATGTTTTGATGGGGAAAAAACTTCTTTACACGAACAAATGTTCTGTGATAAAATGTAGGCGAAGGATGTTCGGAAATGATTTTGAAAGGAGAAAGAATGCCATCGGACCTTATGGGAGGTGGAAGAATGATCGAAAAAATCGTTGAACGTTCGATTCAGGAGAATATCCCCCTTGTGATTATTTATCAAAAACAGGGCGCCATCACTCAGAGAATGATTCGCCCAAGGAAGTTGGACAAGGGTGTGCTCAAAGCCTGGGATTATGAAAAACAAGGACCCAGGACATTTCGAATGGATAACATTTTGGCTGCAGAGGTTCGCCAAAAAAGAGATGAAAGATATCACTAAAAGAGTAATTTCGGTTAAATGTTGAAAAAGGACATAAAACAGTGCAATAAAATAAAAGCAAAAAAGACAGATTGGATCAATCTGTCTTTTATATTTAAAAAAGAAGGGGGATATATTAGCTGATGCTATGATGATAGTATAACAGGCTGGATTGCCAAAATCAATATGGCCTTTCATGTTTGGCATGATTTTTGCTATGATCGCAAAAAAATACCATTTCCATGAATGTTTTTTTAATCTTTCCCGTTTACGCTATAATGGTGATGGCTATCTATGGTATATTATTAATGATCAGATTTCGTGAAACAGGAGTTTGAAGAACCTGGTGATTTTAATAAAATGTTGGAGGATTAGCTGATGGAAAAGGTTGAAAAAGGAATGAAAAAAAGGGTCATAGGGATCGATATCGGAGGAAGTACAACGAAGATCGTTGGACTCTATGACAATCAGATATTCAGCCCCCTGTTGGTAAAGGCTACAGACCCCGTAGCTTCCATGTATGGCGCCTTTGGGAAATTTATCAGCATGAACAAGCTTTCCCTTCATGATATCGATCGGATCATGGTGACGGGGGTAGGTGCATCCTTTCTTACGGAGAAGCTATACGGGATAGCTACCGGGAGGGTGGAGGAGTTCACCGCAACGGGAAAAGGAGGCCTTTTCTCCAGCGGGCTTTCAAAAGCCATCATTGTCAGCATGGGGACGGGAACGGCCTTTGTCATGGCGGATGAAAACAGTGTCAACTATATCGGAGGCACGGGAGTGGGAGGCGGTACCCTTCTGGGTTTATCCAACAGGATGCTCAATATCCGGGGTTTTGAGGACCTGATTGAAATTGCCCGCAATGGAAACCTCAGAAACGTAGATCTGGCCATCGGTGATATTACCAGGGACCAGGTGGCGAGTTTTTCGCCGGAAACAACTGCATCGAATTTTGGAAAGATCAGCGATTCTGCCTCTAAGGCTGACATTGCCTTAGGGATCATCAACCTTGTTTTTCAGACCATAGGCATGCTTTCGGTTTTTGCCAGCCGAATGAACCATATAAAAGATATTGTGTTAACCGGTAATCTGGTGAATGTACCCCAGGCGAAGGATATTCTCGGGAATGTAGAAAAGTTTTATGATATTCGTTTCCATTTTCCAACCAACGGCGAATTCGCGACAGCCATCGGGGCAGCGATTGTAGGTATGGAAGGCAAGCCGTTCACGGAGATCCCTTGATTCCTTTCGACAACCGGAGGAAATGAAAAAAGAAAAATAAAAAAGACAGATAAAAAGATCTGCCTTATACAAATATATATATAAAGAAGGGGGATATATGAGAATGAAGTTTGTTACGATAATAGAATAACATATTTTATCATAAAATCAAGGCTTCCACTCATGTTTGGCATAAATCTTGCTATAATCGCAAGATAATACAATTTTCATCGATGGCTTTTTGCAGAGGCAAAGGATAGCTTATGGAAGGGGAAATATTTGAAGCCCGTTTTTTGGATAGATCGTAAAAATGGCGAAAGGATGATTGTAAATGAAAATTCTTGTTACCGGCGGAGCAGGATATATCGGCAGCACCATATGCTCGGCCCTGAAAGATCGGGGGCACACCCCCATCATTCTTGATTCCTTGATCACAGGGACGGGAGGAATTTACCCGGGATCATATTTTCTATAAGGGGGATATTGCCGACAGGGAGCTATTGGAAAGGATATTCCAGGACCATCCTGAGATTGACTTTGTCATCCACTGTGCAGCTTTGATCATTGTACCGGAGTCGGTCGAAAAGCCCTTTCATTATTACCATGAAAACGTGTCCAAATCCCTGCTGCTTTTCTACAATTTGAACCGGCTCGGCTGTAAAAACATCATATTCAGCTCATCGGCTTCCATCTATGATGATGTTCCCGGTTTCATGGTGACGGAAAAATCCCCGTTGAATCCCAGAAGCCCTTATGCCAGGACCAAGTATATGATGGAAATGATCCTGGAGGATTTTTGTGTATCCTATGGCATGAAAGGGATTGCCCTGCGTTACTTTAATCCCATCGGTGCCGACCCTCAAATGCGCTCGGGTATTCATGTTCAGTTCCCTTCCCATGTTCTGGGGAAGCTGGTTAGCGTGGCAAACGGGGAGGAGCCCGTCTTTCGAATCACCGGAACCCAATGGAACACCCGGGACGGATCGGGGATCAGGGACTATATCCATGTATGGGATCTGGCGATGGCCCATGTCAAGGCTGTGGAGAATTTCCAACAGGCCTTTGAGAAAGGATCTCCTTCCCACCATCCCTACCTGGTGATCAATTTGGGCACTGGCCGAGGGGTTACGGTAAAGGAACTGGTGAAGGCCTTCGAAAAGGTATATGGGAGGGAAATCCCAAAGGAAGAGGCTCCGCCCAGGCCGGGGGATGTGCCGGGAGCTTATGCCAATGCAGATCGGGCGAAGGCGTTGATTGACTGGGAAGCGGTTTTGCCCATTGAGCAAGGCATTGCGGATGCCTTGAAGTGGAACGAAGTTCGCAAAACCATTCTTCGCTATGAAGATTGATGCAACAGGGATCAGTTTTTCCAAAAGCAAAAAAGACAGACCTAATCATCTGTCTTTACATAAAGAGAAGGGGGATATATGAATAAAGTGTTGAGTCGTTGGTATTATAATAGCAAATTTATATTCGAATGTCAACACTAAATTGCAAATTTGGCACAAAAATTGCTTAAGCAATCTTGATGCCAATTTGTATCGGTAGATTCCTCCGACCACCTTGTCATTCGGGAAGGTTTTGTTATATAATTCTAGTTATGTGATATGGATGTATAGGAGGTCGCGATGGAATTATACAAATATGATACCCATGTCCACACGGCTGAAACCAGCAGGTGTGGTAAGGTAGATGCAGTTGAGGTTGTGAGGTTATATAAAGAAGCAGGCTATGACGGCATTTTTATTACGGACCATTATAATAAGGATTTTTTTGAGGCCTTGAACGGTAAGAGCTGGAAGGAAAAAATGGATCAATATCTGAGAGGGTACCGCTTGGCCCGCCGCTGAGGGAGAAAGGGTCGGATTGCAGGTTTTCCTGGGCATCGAGATTCGATTTGACGAGAGTGCCAACGATTACCTGGTATACGGGTGTGAACGAGGATTTCCTGAGGGAAAATGAAGAGCTCTATCGGCTTGACGTGCCAAGGTTCAGAGGAGCTGATCAAGGATAAGGGATATTCTTATCTTTCCAGGCCCATCCCTTTCGGCCCGAAATGGTTCGGAAGCATTTGTCCCTGTTGGCCGGACTTGAGGTGTATAACGGGAATCCCCGCCAGCACTCCCAGAATCCTTATGGCTTACGCCTGCGCCAGGGAAAACAAGCTGAAAATGCTGTCGGGTACGGATTTCCATCAGGTTTACGATCTGGATACCCGGGGTGGCGTTGAGATTTCTGAAAGGATTGAAAAGCCCGAGGAGTTTGTGGCTCTTATCAGGCAGGACAGGATAGCCGGTCTTATTCAAACCCAATAGCCTACAAGAAAAGGCACCTTCTTTTTACAGGAAGGTGCTTTTACATTCCCTCTATTCCGATGTTGGATTCCAGTCGTCTTTTTCCTTGAGAACCTTCTGGATGCGCATGGTGGCATAGGAGCCCATGAAGGCGGTAAATACATAAAAGGGGATATAGATCGCCAAACTCGTAGCAGCAAGGATGGAGGCCACCAGACTGATGATAGGACCCATCCACAGCCTTTTGACGTAGACCTGGGAAGCGATACCGGTCAGGAGAGCAATGAATGGGAGAAAGAAGTAGAGCACCCACATGAGGATGCGGATGTCGGCGGGTTGTCCGTTTTGAAAGAATAACCCTGGTATATACCATACCAATACACTTAGGCCGAAGGAAAGCAAAAAAATGATCAAAGCTTTTATGGAACTGCTCATGTCAACATCTCCTTTTGGTAAACATGCTCCCCCACTACTCTACTATTATACCTTTTAAATGGATCCCTGCATATCACCAAAAGGAGATTTCTTGTCATGAAGAGGGGAACGGGATGCCCTGCCATTGTTTAGCGGGATAGCCGATGGCTTTTCTTATGTGATGAATATTTTCTTTGGTGACCCAATAGCCCCGTTGGATGCATTCCGGAATTTTTTCGAGCTCGGTCAGTCCAACATCATAGATACGGGGGTTGATGATCAAATCCGCATCTCCGTTTCGCAGGCGGGTGATCTGATACTCCATGATGTTTAAGCTTTGGTTCCCAATTTCCAGAATGCTATCCACCTCTTTTTTCATCTGACCGCTATAGCCCAGGTTAATTCCGATGACCCGAGGGCGCGCCCATTCTTTTTTAAAACGGAAGCGGGCAGGCTGTCTGTGACGCCTCCGTCCACCAGCCTTATACCGTCCACCATTTTGGTCTGGAAGATGACGGGTATGGCAATGCTGGCCCGCACGGCTTCCGACAAAAGGACATTGTCAATATAGCGATGATGGGCATCGTCTACCAATCCATCCTTCCGGTTCACGAAATAGATGGTTTGGCCGTTGTTGATATTCACCGCCGTGATGGCGATGGGTATGGATATATCCCGTATGTTTTTTCCTTGGGTGAGCTTTTCCATTAGCTTTTCGATTTTCTTCCCCTTCAAGATCCCACTGATGGCGGGATCCTTGCCGAAAGCCAGCTTGATGATACCGATCATTATCCCCGGAATGTCCGGATCAAAAATACCCTTGTGTATGGCCAGGGCAGTTTCCTCCATCTCCTTCCAGGAATATCCGCAGACATATAAAGCGGCAAAGATGCTCCCGGCACTTGTACCGGATATCCAGGATGGACGAAGGCCGTTTTCTTCCAGAGCCCTTAATACACCAATAAAGGCTGTGCCCCGAAGTCCTCCTCCCGATAATGCAAGCCCAAATTTCATAGGGATTCCTCCTCATCTTCTTTTAATCCATCATATGAAAGGAAGCTGGGATGATGATACAGCCGGCTGGACGAATAAGTTGCCAAAAATGAAACGCTGGGAGAACGGTCCAGGACCATCCTCCCAGTTTTCAAGGGGGCTTCAGAAGGGGAATGATGAACAGTACCCCCTGTATTAATATCCTATGAAGGATATGAAATTTATGTACCAATCATTTAAAAATTTTTCTGCGGGATTGAAAAAGGAAAAAGATTTAGGAGGAGCAAGCTCCTCCTAAGTAAGGGGGGGTCTCAATAGATGAAGCATCTATCGACGAGAAATCGGGGGATTTCTCTACTATTATTATTTCCGCATTTGCGTTATGATATACATAAAAACGATGGATGTAGGGATATGAGGAGGCATTATGGATATCACTGCTGTAAATCCAACCAAAAGGGAATATTCCAAGGCATACGGAGGCCTGGAGATTGTTCGAATGGCACCGGGGGATCAGAGAGTCACCCTGGACTACGTCTTTCAGGATAATAAGGATGGGTCGGATATTCGGTTCAACCTATCCCTTAGGGAGCGGATGAGCGGGCATGTCATTTCCACCCTTCAAATGGAGGGTCAGGCACGATCTGTCTGTATAGAGGATTTGAGAAACGGCGTCGATTATATGGTCGAAATCACCGCCTGCAGCCAACGGGATGGGCGGGAGATCGCCAGAAGCCCCGTTCGTTTCTTTCGAACAGGCTTTGTTCCCGGTACTGTCATCAATTACATTCATCCCGATGATTATACCTACGAGCCCTCGGGAAGGTCACCGGCCAGTCCGTCCCTGGTGCGCCTGCCCGGGGGAGAACTTCTGGCCTCCCATGATATCTATTGGGGAGAGGAAGCGCAAAACCTGAGCAAGGTCTTCATATCAAGGGACGAAGGGAAAAGCTGGAGCTATTTGTCGGATGTATATCCCTGTTTTTGGGGGAAATTATTCGTTCATCGGGGCGTCCTGTATATGCTGGGAACGAGTACGGAATATGGGGCTTTGCTGCTCTTTTCATCGAAGGACGGGGGGGAAAGCTGGAGTTCCCCGATAGAAATTCTGTCAGGGGGCAGCCGGGAAAAGGGAGGACCTCATAAGGCACCTATGCCCATCCTGGAATCCTATGGTCGCTTGTGGACGGCCATCGATTATGGATCTTGGTCCATTGGCGGCCATGCATCGGGGGTTGCTTCCGTACCTGTCGATGTCGATTTGATGGATCCGATGAATTGGACCGTGTCTCCCTTCCTGCCATACGATTCCCGGTGGCCTGGCACGATTCAAGGGGGATCTCCCGGGCTTTTGGAGGGGAATGTAGTCATGACCCCTGAAGGAGACCTGGTCAATTTTCTGAGGTATCATACCATCCATGGAAGTCCCGACTATGGAAAGGCCATTTACTTATATATCGACAAGGATAAGCCCTCTGCTCCCCTGCGATTCGGCAAGGTGGTGGATTTTCCCGGGAGCATGTCCAAATTCACCATTCGCTTTGATCCCGAAAGCCGGAAATATTACGCTCTTGTCAATCGAGTGACGACGGCCAATGTGTCCCAGCGGAACATCCTCACACTGATTGCTTCCCCCGATTTGGAGAATTGGGAAATCCGACGGGATCTAATCAATTTCCAAGATATAGGCTGGCCGGAGGATGACACCAAGGTGGGATTCCAATATGTGGATTGGATGTTTGATGGGGAAGATATTCTGGCGGTATCCAGGACAGCCATCAACAATGCCTTTAATTTTCATAATGCAAACCACCTGACCTTTCATCGCTTCCGGAATTTCCGCCGATGATGGATGGGGATAAATTCGGTCGTGGATATAGGCAATTTTGTATATCGTCGCAGGAAGGAGCAGTTGAGCAGGCCTATGAAATACCATTATTTGCTGGATATGGACGGTACCATCTATAGAGGCTCGCAGCCTATTCCCCATGCCAGGGAATTCATCCGGTATCTTACAGAGAAAAAGCGCAGGTTTTTGTTGCTCACCAATTGTCCCGGGAATTCACCGGAATACTTGGTGGAAAAACTTGAAAGGATGGGTATCCATCTAAGCAAGCAGCATATCCTGACATCGGGACAGGCTACCGCCTCTTACATTTCCCGGACCCATCCCGCTGCCAGGGTGTACCTGATCGGCAGTGAAGCCTTAGAGATGGAGCTTAGCCAAAAAGGATTGCACATCGTGGATAAGGATCCCGATCTGGTTGTGGTAGGTTATGATCGGAATTTTACCTACAAAAAAATGGAAGAGGCCTGTCACTGGATCCTTGAGGGGTGCGCTTTCATCTGTACCAATATGGATAGCGCCATACCCGAAGGGGACAGGCTGGTCCCCCATACCGGAGCCATCGTCTCCAGCATCCAAACCGTTACCGGCGTGGAACCCCTGGTTGTGGGGAAGCCCAGCCCAATGATCCTTGATGAGGCATTGCAAAGGCTGCAGTGTACAAAGGAGGAATGCTGCATCATTGGAGATCGCCTGGATACGGATATCCTGACGGGTATAAGGTATGGGATTCCTTCCTATTTGGTGCTCACGGGAGTGACGGATCTCCAAGGGCTCCAGGATAGTCCGATCCTTCCTACACGAATCTTTCGGGATCTGGGGGAGCTGATGGAGGAAGAGAAGGGGAAAAATGAGTAAAAAAAAGAGAGGTTTACAGGGAATAAACCTCTGAATATTATGAGGGGTATACCAATTTCCTTCTGGACATAAATATTCTACCATAGATGATGGAACAGAATCAATAATATTCAAAAAATTCGAAATAATTTTTATTTAGCCCGGTACAGAGTAAGAAAAACGACATGTTTTGCCTATTCGACAAACAACGACCATTATGGGAAATATTATATTTCCCGATAAGTCGAAGAATGATGAATCCATCGCTTGTTTTTAAATTTTTGGAAAAATCAATTGACAAAACATGCGCGACAACGTATGATGATGATAAGTTTTGAAATTCATATTTTGGTAATTATTGTGGAATTATTGGGAATATCAAGGAGATATGTTCATGTATACATTGGATATGATCACAGAAATCCTTGAATCGATAAAGGGAAGCAATGTCACGGACATTCATCTGACGGCAGGGGCTGTTCCGGCTGCGCGGATCGATGGAAAACTGACATATATTTCGGGCTTTCGAGCGGTCCGGCCGGATGATTTGGAGAACATCGTGAACCAGATGTTGAATGATGAGCATAGGAGCACCTTGGCGGAGAAGCATTACGTATGCGCTACGGTTGTGCTGGAGCATGTAGGAAGAATAAGGGCCAATATTTTTCAGCAGAGGGGTTCGTACGCCATTAATATAAAGATACTGGATCAATCCCTAAAAACCCCTGAGGAACTGGGAATTCCTCAGGTTGTCATGGATCTGCATCAAAAGGAGAGCGGTCTTATTCTGATCTGTGGCGACAAAGACAGCGGAAAGACCACCACTGTTACGTCGTTAATCAGGAAGATCAGCGCAAGCAGGGAATGTCAGATCATAACCATTGAAAATCCAATTGAATACCTGCATAAACATGACAAGGCGATTGTAAACCAAAAAGAGGTTGGAATCGATGTAAACAGCTTTGAGGAAGGGATGCTCTCCGCCATGAACCAGGATGCTGACGTCATCATGACGAGTTATGCCGGGGATTCCGGGATGTTTTCGGCAATACTTTCCGCGGCTGAGAACGGGCATCTGGTTATCACCAGCCTTCAAACGACGAATAGCGTATCAACCATTGATTACATTCTTTCCATGTTTCCGGAAGAGAGAAGGGAACATGTAAGAATCGTATTAAGCAATGTGCTTCAGGCCATTGTATGCCAGAAGCTGATTCCAGGTATAGATGGAAAATCCAGCAAGCTGGCCGTGGAAGTGATGCTGGCCAATCAGGCGGCAAAGAATCTGATCTTGGAAAATAAGATACACCAGATTCCGACCCTGATTAAGGTGAGCAAGTCACTGGGGATGGTTACGATGGAGGATTCCATTCGAGAGCTTTATGATAAAGGCGAAATAGACAAAAGCTGGTTAAACACATAAGGCAGGTATTCGGAGATTTGCAATGCTCCCTGCTTTTAAGCACGGACAGTAAGGGGACTGTCAGAGCGAGAGGTTCGATAAAAAATATAGACATCATTTGGAGCTTGCGTACTGGGCGTGACCTCGGCTCGGTACGTTTTTTTGTGGTTTGTCAATCGGGAACGAACAGCGGTGTCGAAGTAACCATGAAAAAGTGATGACAAAAAAATTAAAAATTCGAATGGGTTGTTTTCAATGAGGAATGCTGTGGTATATATATGAAAACCAAAGCTCTTAAAATTCGACAGCAAATGGATAAAAGGTGAGCTTATGGGGCAAAGAGAATATGGCGCACTGATATGGATAGCGATCATCGCTGCTTCGGTAATTTTGGATGACTGGATATGGATGCCCCTGCTGGGGTCGAGCCTTTATCTATATGGCTTCAAACCGCTTTTCTGGCTGGCGCTGTCGTACTATATATGGAAGAAGCCGCGGGTAAGGTTTAAAGGAAAGTTAAAGCTACAAGGATTTATCCTCCTGTGGAGTGCCATATGTGCGATTGTATACGTTTCAGTGTATTTCGCGGGAGGCTTTATCGATCGAGTAGAAGGCGGTGATTAGCCGCCGTCCTCTCACAGCACCGTGCATACCGTTCGGTACACGGCGCTTTCAATAGTTGACGTGCACAGACTGATACGCAGCAGTTAAATCATAAAAACCTGCTCGTATCAGTCTTTCTTTTGTCATTGCCATGTTTACCGCTACCGTGTGTGTAACAAACCAATATCCTCTTCTGCTGTTTGCCGCCATATGTGCAAGTTCCTCCGGTACACCAAGTTTCAGAAGATTCCTCATCTTCGTTCTTGGTTTCTTCCATTGTTTCCATATGCACATACGAATGCGATGGTACAGCCAGCTGTTCATATCATCTATTGGCTTCTTCATATCCGCAACCCCATAGTAATTCAACCACCCGCGGGCATACTCCCTGATTTTCGCAAGCGAGGGACGTATGCTCTGTACAGACCTTCGGGAAGAGAGTTCCTTCAATCGGGCTTTGAATTTCTTCCATGACTTCGGATGAACCCGGACATATATGCCCTTTCCGTTCCTTCCCAATGCGAAGCCAAGGAACTTAAAATTTCTGATTGCGAACACGCTGACCGCTCTGCTTTTGTCTTTATTGACTTTCAGCTTCAGCTTCTCCTCAAGGTAGGTTGTGCTTGTTTCCAGAAGTCTTTCGGATGCACGCTTGCTTTTTGCCAGTAATACAATATCATCTGCATAGCGTATACAAGGTACTCCTCTTTTCTTGAACTCCTGGTCAAACTCATTCAGGTAGATATTCGCCAATAGTGGCGATAAATTCCCGCCCTGGGGTGAGCCTTCTTCTGTTGCCATCACAACGCCATCTTCCATGACTCCGCTTTTCAAATATCTTTTGATGAGCTGAATGACTCTTTCATCTTTCACATCCCTGCGCAGGATGTTCAGCAGCCGTTCATGGTTCAGTGTATCGAAGTACCTGGACAAGTCCAGTGTCACTGCATAACGGTATCCCTGTTCTGCATACTCCTTCACCTTTGATATGGCGTCCTTTGCACTGCGTCCCGGTCTGTATCCATAGCTTCCGTCTGCAAACAGCGGCTCATAGATTGGTGTGAGCTGTTGCGCTATGGCTTGTTGAATGGTGCGGTCTATCACGGTGGGAATACCAAGCTTGCGTATTCCGCCATCGGGCTTCGGTATCTCTACTCGTCTTACCGGGGATGGTGTGTATTTCCCTCGATAGATCCTTTCAAGAAGTTCCTTCCGGTTTTCCCGAATGTGGGGCAGGGCTTCCTCTACGGTCATGCCATCGATTCCCGCTGCCCCTTTCCTCGCCTTTACTCTCTTGAAGGCTCTGTTCAGATTCTCTCTGTCCAGTATCCTCTCCAAAAGCTCCGGCTGTGCACTGTCCCTTTCTTTCCATATCGAGCGGAATGACCTGCGCACTTCCGCATACCCTTCATGTTCCGCACTATCTCTCTGCGGACAGCCTCTGTTCCCAGAGTTTTCTGCCTTCACCGGCCATTCCTCCTTTCTCGGTTATACTTGGAACTCCTATTGATTCGGCCCTTCACCTCTCGGCTACTATGACCTCTGCTGACTTCTGTATGTTCAGCACTGCCTCGTTTCCTTGTGCAGTGGTTACTCCTTTCAGAGCCTTCCATACAGACCTCCCCGGGTACTCGCACGTTCTTTCTCTCCATCTATCTGCCACATCTACCATGCAGGATTCCGTGTAGTTATTGGGCTTCGACTTGTCATGCAGCCTTACCCTCCTGCATGGCCTTATGTGATTCCTGTACGTCAGACCAGAGATTTGCCCGCCGGTTAGTATGTTCCCGACATCCGGCTTCCTTCAGATTCCCTCTCACGATGGACACCCTTGCCTTCGGCTATATCCTTCCCACTACCGGGCGGATTTGGGACTTTCACCCTTTAGAACGTGCGCCCGCCGGGCGCACATGGAATTGGATCCAGCCCCTATGCAAAAAGCATAGGGGGGATCCTGATGAATGTGTTCTCCTTCGGCAGTGTATTGGTGATGATGGAATGGGTCAGGAACTATATCATCAACCGCGTGAAGAAGAAATATCTGATCCTGTTCTATATCATTGTAGTCGTCGTTTTTACCTTGTACAAGCTGAATCTTCGAATCATCAGCAGCATTGAAACATGGCAGCAGGCTGTCCAGTATGCAGGGGAATATATTCTTCCCGAGATCATGTATCATATCCTCATGAATTTCCTGGTCTATATCGGGGGCGCATTTCCGGCTATTGTATATGCGGTCATTACCAATATACCCATATGGTTGTCCCCTGTGCTGCCGAATCTGGAATGGATTACAAAATCCTTTATAGGTACCATGTTGCCGGTGGCCTTCATAGTAATACTCTTGCAGGTGTATAGAAAAGAGACCAGGGAAATCAAGCTGCGGGAGCAAAAGGCGGAAAAACCCGCTGCATGGATTGGGATCAGCGTATTTTCCATCCTGTTGATCTGGTTCGTTGTCGGTGTCTTTCCCATATTCCCCACCGTAATCCTTACAGGGAGTATGGAGCCGGTGATGTATCCGGGAGATGTGGCGATTGTCCGGAAGGATGACGGCAGCCATATCAAAGAAGGGGACATCATCCAGTACTGGAGAGGAGACGTATTTATTATACACAGGGTTATCGATGTTGAACCGACAGGAGAGTTTAAAACCAAGGGGGATAACAACAGCGCTCCTGATTCCCAGTTGGTCACCCAAGGACAAGTCAGAGGGAAAGTGATTGCCGTTGTTCCAAAGATAGGTATTTTACGGGTGATGCTGGGGATGCGAGGACAGAGACCAAGGGAAGCGGTAGAATTTTGAGATGATACGGGGTGAGAGGTTGAAGATTAGTAAGACAAAAAAGATCGCACTAATCAGTGTAGAAGCAATCCTGATTCTCTCACTGTCGTTGTTGGCTGTTTTTGAACTGGCGTTCCCGCGGTATCAGGAAACCGAAGCCGTGTATTATACATACGATAGCAAGGGTAGTATCAACCACAAGGTATATCTGAAACCTAATAGCATGTTCAATGAACAGTACCTTGAAGGGGAAAGATACTATGTATTGAAATATATCGACTATATCAACATGGAGTTTGAATACGACTATACAGCCAACTCCGAAGCTGAACTGGAGGTTGAATATGGGGTGTCAGCCTATCTCCAGGGACTCCATGGACGGGAAGAGGAGGTGTTGTGGAGCAAAGAAATCCCCCTGATACCTAACAAAACACAACAGGAGGCGACGTCCAAATTCACCATAAACCAGAAGGTATCCGTTAATCTGAAGGACTATTCCGCCATCGCGGAAAAGATATATCTGGATTCCGAGATCAACGCACCGGTTGTTCTAAGGGTGGAGTTCCGTATTCACACCAGCGCCCTCACAAAGGACGGCGCCATAGAAGACAGCATAAATCCCTATGTAATCATTCCCGTTAATAGCAGTGTGTTTAAGATTGAGGGCGAACCGGTTGTTACAGGCAAGGATCAGATTTCCGAAATGGTAAAAAGCCGGATCCCTGTGGACAAAGGGAAGATGATGATCCTGTTCAGCGCTTCATTCGTCCTGGTGCTTCTGCTGATTCTGACAACTCGTATTGAGGAAGCACCTCCCCTGGATGCCTTTGAAAAGAGGATCGCTGCGATCTTTAAGGAGTATTCCGAAAGATTGGCTGGATTGGAGCATAGCCTGTCATACCATATGTCAGAGACCATCAATGTCAACAGCTTTGAAGATATGGTGAAAATCGCTGATGAGGTGGGGCAGCCGGTGTTTTACTACAAGGTGGACGACGGTATAGAAAGAAGGATCGAGTTTTTCGTATTTGACAACACGCGCATCTATTACCTCGTGATCTTTGGTGACATTAAAGCCTCGACGGATTGATTGGACAAGCATCCAACGATTACTGTTGTGCATAAGGGAAACAACCCAAATGATACACAGCAACACATTATAGAGGGGGAAGGGATATAGTATGATCTGATGTTAATGGTTGTAAAAAAACAGTAAAAGAAACAGTATTCAAATGATATCAAAATTTATAATGGGAGAGGATAAGCATGAAAAACACGAGATTAGTTTTAGTGGTAGTGGTCGCAGCCTTGGTGCTGATGGGAGCCGGATATGCGGCTTGGACGCAAACCTTTAGCATTCAAAGTACTGTATCAACCGGTGAGTTGTTCGTTAAGGTTTCTGAAGGAGAGCACAAGGTTGAAATTGAAAATGTTGATGGAGAGATTGCTCCCGGAGAAACGGAAAATTTCTTGGAATTCAGTGAACTACACACTGAGACTACGACCGATAAATCTGGGGATATAACAACGCTGACAGAGCTTAAATTCACTCTTGAGGGTATGTACCCGGGAGTCAAGCAAACCAGTGTTCTTAAATTTCAAAATCTAGGGACCCTTAAGACAGTAACGGAACTCAATGGTTCCCCAAGTTACGAAGGAGACATTACGTTATTAGATAAGCTTGATATAAGAGTGAATGAGGGCTCATTGATTAGCGGCAATGGGGCGGAAAAGCTTAATAATTTAGCTGAAGCTATCCGAGCTGCCGTTGGGGAGCTTGATTTGGAGGATTTAAAAACTGTAACCGTTGTTATAGAGCTTCCCTTAAAAGAAAATGAAACTGATAATAGTGCAGAGGGTCTTTCGTTGACATGGGAGATACCCCTCATATTTGAGCAATATAACGCCAACAATAATACTCAATCTTAATTATCAGTAATACAGTGAATACAGTGGAGATGAAGCGTAACAGGCATAAGCCCTTCGGGGCTTGTGCCTGTTCTTTCAACTAGTGGCCGGTCAAAGGAGGTGATCAGCTTGAAAACAAAGGGAAAAACCCTTCTCATCGTCACAGTGATAGCCCTCATTATCATTGGTTTAAGCTATGCAGAGGCAATGAGCGACGTGTTTCGAGACCAATCCCTGCGGGGTGCGACCCTGATTGAATTGGTCCCTCAAAAGTGCAGGGTTTTGGAAGCGAGTGAGGGCGTTGAGGCCAGCGTTGAATTCAACCGGGATGAGTTCGGAAATATCGCTGATCGAACCTTTGTCAGGCTGATTGCCGAAAATGTCTATGGAGGAGCAAACGTATCCTATCGTATTGTGGCCAAAAATATCAGCACCCTTCCCCTTTCCGTTGACAACTATACCTTGGAAGTGAACGGCAGCGACGGTTCTTTGGCGGATTTGCTGACCTTCTCCGGCCGTGTGAAGATATACAGGTACAAGGGCAGGGAAGGGCGCGACGAATACTACGATTTGATTGGAAGCTTTTCAAATGTGAACATTGAAGAACTGGCTGATCATCTGACCAATATCATGAAGTACAGGAAGATCGACATCAACGAAGAAATCGCCATTGAACTGGATCAGCAGTTTGAAGAGGGAGAGGCATGGTTTGGTCTGGAGGACAGCTTGTCATATGTGCTTGTACCGACATTTATACAGTATTTTCCGAAAGGCAAGAAATGATTACACTGGAGAGTAGGGATGATGATAAAACGTTGGATCAGGAAGCATAGGAATCGAAAAAAGAGAAGGATTGGGAACCTTTTGAGCATGGGGACGGTTTGCCTGGTGCTGATCGGGGCGTTCGGTCTTCTGGGTGCAAGCTATGCATCATGGAACCAGACCTTTACCCTTTTCGGGTCCATTCATACAGGGGAGGTCAGTGTCATTGTACGGGATGTGATCCTGGACAGCTCGGCTCCCTATGAATCCATGACCTTGGACAAAGACATGGAAGGCAATACAGTGGAACAGGTGAATATGCATATTGCAACGGATACAGAACCCTTTCGCATGGTACTGGAGTTTATAGTGGAAAACACCGGAACCCTGCCGGTGGTATGTGAAGGAATCGATTCCAATGTTCCCAACACCCTGGGCGTGAGGCTTGTGGATTCTCCCGGGAGGATTGAGGTGGGAGAAAGCGCATCCATCAAGGTGGAATTTACAAAAGGTTACTGCGAAGGTTTTGAATTCAATACCTATCTTAAGTTTGTGCAAGCAACAAGTTGAAGGAAATGGAGTGTTTGCTATCAGAAGGCAGATTTTTATTGTCGTTGTGATCATTATAGGGACCATGCTGTTTACCGGTATCAGCTATGGTTTATGGGGGCATAATGCTGATGTGAAGTTTAAGCTGACCATATCCAAGCCTGAAGATGAGTGTTGCTGTATATGCGGGACCTATTCCACCATTCAGGAAGGGATTGATTTGCTGAGAAATGTTCAATATCCCAAAATATACAACAGGATGGATGCATTAAAGGAGCAGATCGAGCAACGGATCACCGAGTTGAATGCGCTCCCCTTTGGTGGAATCACGTTGGAAGAGCTTCAGCAGGAATATGATCAGTATAAGGCAAAGATTGATGTGAAATTTTATAATTGTATCGAGACATATGGCGACTGCATCAGAGGTTTGGCTGATTTCTATGAAAGATCTTCGGAAGAAGAGAAAAAACAGTTTCCAAACTTCTGGAAAGATGAACACAGTGAGCTATGGAATTTACATTCTCAGCTCTGGACCAAGCGCAGCAGTCTTTATACAGTTTTGAGTGCATTCTGGACCGCCGGTCATCAGAAGATAGACTACAATAAGAAATAAATGATCGCATGAGTTGTGAGACTCTGATATAATGAAAGGTATAGAATTCACCTGACGGGGAAAGGGTTGGTAGCTTGACTTTCAAGTTGTCCCGCGAGGAAAGGAATAAATTGATTCAGGAAATCCAAACCTTCTTCCAGGAAGAAAGGGATGAGGAGATCGGTATTGTGGCTGGAGGAATTGTTTTGGATTTTTTTCTGGAGAGATTGGGTCCGCAAATCTATAACAAAGCCTTGGATGATGCAAGGGTCTGGTATATGAAAAGGATGGAGGACCTGGAATTTGACTTTGATTCCCTGTACAAGGGGGGCCCCTCATGACAAAGGATAACATCCTCCAAACGGAGTACAGCAATGAATTCGACGAGCTGCGGAAGAACCGAATGCTGGTCAGTTATTATAAATATGGACCGGTACGGAAGAATTATGGGGAAGGTCTGGTGGATGCGATTCAAAGCTTGGAGAAAAGGCTGATGAAGTACAAGGAGACGGGGAATACGGAATATCTCCTGGATATTGCCAATTTCGCCATGATTGAATTCATGTTTCCCCAGCATCCCAATGCCCATTTCAGGCAGACGGATTCTGATGAGAGTCCTGGACTGGTGGGCAAGAGCGTGAAGGAAAGGGAAGGATTCGAATAATCATCGCATTTGATTGGAAAGGACGGAGATATGCTATGGGCTTCTTTCAAGGACGGAGATGGAAGCGGTTGAAATGGCTTTTGATCAACATACTGGCCATGGGCTGTACGGGATGCACCACGGTGGTGGCGGGGAAAAAAGCCTCCGCTTCCGGTTTTGTCATGCTAGGCCATAATGAGGACAATCTGAAAGGAAAGATGACAACCTTGTACTCCGTCCCCAGAAGGAATCACCCGAAGGGCGAATGGATCGAAATGAATGGAGGAGGCAGGGTGGCCCAGGTCGATACCACCTGGGCTTACTTGTGGTCGGAGACGCCCAACGAGCGTTTCAGCGATTTCTACCTGAATGAATGGAGAGTTGTGGTAACCAGCAATTCCGCAGCCACGAAGGAGCAGGATCTCCAGTTGCTGAAGGAAACGGGACAAATTGTGGACGGCGGCATCGATTATTGGCTGCGGCGGCTGGTTGCGGAGAGGGCCCGGACGGCCAGGGAAGGCTTGGATATTGCCCTTTCCCTGGTGGAGAAGTTTGGATACAATGCCAGCGGAAGGATGTATACCATTGCAGACCGGGAGGAAGCCTGGGTTGTCCAGCTGATTGCCGGCAAGCATTACTTTGCCAGACGGGTACCCGATGATGAAGTGGCGGTGATTCCCAACAACCTGATCATGGGGGAAATCGATTCCCAGGATAGGGGAGAGGTCATTGTTTCCGATGATATCCAGGCCTATGCTGTAGCCAGGGGCTGGTATCAGCCCGATACACCCTTTCAGTTTGACCGGGTGTTCGAGCTGAATGGAAAGGGAATTCTGTCGGAGGAAGGCTTCGACAACCGCCATTGGGCAGGGCAGCGGATTCTGCTTGAGAGGGAACCCAACCCGGGTCCTTTGCCCTTTTCCATCAAGCCGGCACGGCCGGTGACCATTGATGTCATAAAGCGAGTGTTGCGAAACCATCAGCAAGGGGGGATGGGGGAGGCCAACCCGGGCTGGCCCCATCATGTGGACCAGGAAAAGGATCGGGCCATCTGTCACGACACCAGCCGGGAGAGCTTGATCGTTGAATATGGGAACAGGCTCCCCGACGGCATGGATACCCTGCTATGGAGAGCCCAGGGCTATCCTTGTTCCAGCATCTATGTTCCTTTTTTTCTGGGGATTCGATCCATTCCCCAGGGATACAGCCTCCTGGATCCGGAAGAAGCCATTGCCACCCATTTTAACCGGGATGAAACTGTCCTGGCGGATGGGAGGAACAGCTTTTATCGCTTTGATGCCCTGTGCAAATGGGTGGATGAGGAATATAGGAGCCGCAGCCCGGAAATACAGGAGCAGGTTCGGATCTTTGAGGAAGGGATGGAGAAGGAAGTCAGGGGTTTCCTCCGACAGCTTCCTGACCATGCTTCAGCCGCCTCCCATTCCTCGGCATGGGATCGGGAAAGAATCCTGGAGGAGCTGGAGGCCTTTACTGAAAAGGCCTGCCAAAAAGCGTTGGCCTGGGTGGAAGCCCAACTGAGGAAAACATCCTTCTGCAGGGGCATAGAATAGGAACGGATGGCGTTGTTCCATACTTGAATCGAGGGGGAATAGGGATGAAGTATGAGTTGGACGTGAAGGCCTTCTGGGAGGAAAATGAGCTTTGCTTTGAGCCTTTTTCCACCGATAAGCCCAGGGTACCCATCCATTTTTGGCTGGATGACCATTTTCTGTTGGAGGAGATGGAGATACCCTCAACCAAAAGGTATTATGAGGACTACAGCTACAGGGTCAAGGTTCATAAGGAATGCAATGATCGGGTGGAGAAGGTGATCGGAAGAAGGTTTTATACGGAGGAAGAAGTTCCTGCTCCGTCGCCCAACCGCTTTGAGGTCATCATGGGGGCCCACTGGCAATTGACGGAAGGGGGAACCCCTTGGCTGGAATCCTCCGTCACCTGTATCGATGATGTGAAAGCCCTGATAAAAAGGGCGGAAAAGCTGGACATGAAAAAGGCAGCCTTTCCTGAAGGCTGGAGAGAGGACAAGGAGCGATATGAAAAGGCTACGGGAAAACGGCTGAGGATGGGGGGAGAAGGATCCCGGGGACCTGCCACCATGGCCACCAGTATTCTGGGGACGGTGAATACCTGTTTGTTTATCATGGATGAGCCGGACATCATGAAGGAGTTCTTCGAGATGCTGGGAGATAAGCTGGTGGAATACCATCAGGCTCTGATGGAGGATACCGGTCATACGAAGCGGGCTGGCTATTCCATCACCGATGACAACTGCTACCTTTTTCCGCCCCAACAATATGAGGCTTTTTGTGCCCCTTTTCTGGAAAAGATTTTAAAGGAATTTGCACCCCTTCCCAGCCATAGAAGGCACCAGCATTCCGACTCAAGCATGGGGCATCTCATGGGCATCCTCCATGATTTGGGCATCAATGAGGTGAACTTTGGACCTGACATCCATCCCCTGGAGATCAGGAAATCCATGCCGAACGCGGTGATCTATGGACAGATTCCTCCCTTTGTACTGCGCAATGGTTCTCCGGAGGAGATTATTAAGGCGGTCAGGCGGGATATCGATGCTGTCGGTGGGGATGGGGGACTGGTGGAATGTCCTGCAGGCAGTGTGGCAGGGGGGACCCCCCTTGAAAATCTCAAAGTGTATATGTGGGCGGTCCATACCTATGGCAGGTATCGTTAGATTCCTCAACTGGACGGGGCGCTGAGGGAATGGAACTGGATCAAAAGGAGTCCTTGTAATGGTGAAAAAGGCTCCTTTTTTTGTACAGTTTTTCTAAAGTTTATAGCCATCTCGTCGATATTCTTTTTGAAATAAGAATATGAGATGAGACAGATAAGGGAGCGATATAGGCATGCAGATAGTGAGAGGTTCGATGAATCCCCTGGACAAATCTGTTGCTGTTATCAAAGGATCGGGCGTCGCTTTGCCCCAGAATATGGGGAACCGGGAAACCCAAACCCCCAATAAGGCTTTTGTCATATTTGACAACGAAACCCATGAATTGACCACGGTGGGAGAGCAGGCCTTGTTGGAAGCCATTGAAAAGGCTAACAAGATGATTGAAGGAGCAAACCGGGTTTTTGAATATTCGATTCACGATAAGACCAATGTCATCATGGTGAAAGTTGTGAACAGCGAAACCAAAGAAGTGATTCGGGAAATACCACCGGAGAAAATTTTGAACGTGATTGCTCAGATATGGGAGATGGCAGGCATTATCGTGGATGAACGTATATAAGGGGATGATGATATGAGTACAAATTCTCTCAATTCCATTAATCGGATGATGCGGATCGGGGGTCTTGCCACAGGGCTGGACACGGACAGCATTGTCAAGGATCTTATGAAGATTGAGCGACTAAAGCTGAACAAGCTGGAGCAGAGCAAGCAGCTTCTGGAATGGAAAAAGGAGGACTACCGGGAGATGATTAACGCCCTCCGGGGCTTCAAGACGGAGTTCTTTGATATACTGAAGCCGGATAAAAACATGCTTTCCGCCAACAGCTACAAAACCTTTAAGTGTGTATCCAGCGCCAGTGAATACGTGACAGCGACCGCCAATGGGGATGCTGTGGCAGGGACCTATACCATTACGAATATTGTCAGCCTGGCAACGGCAGCCAGTGATAGCAGCAGCTTTCCGATCTCCCAGGCCCTTCAGGGCAAGCAAGATCTGTCTGAGGGTGCTGCTGTGAAGGGAAAGAGCTTTACCCTGGTTTTGGACGGTGTATCCAGGACCATTACCTTTGCCGATGACTACGAAGATGGGGCTGACTTGGTAACAGCCCTGCAGGAGGAGATCAATAAAGCCTTTGGCTATGCGGATGGGGCCATGACCACAGAACGGATCAAGGTATCCCTGGTAACGGATGGGGATGGAAAGCAAACCCTGAAATTGGATGCGGGAAACAGCTTCCTTCGGGTGTCGGCAGCTCCATCGGGAGGGACTGACGCCCTTCAGGCTTTGGGATTTTCATCAGGACAGGAGAATCGCATCAATGTCAATGCATCATTAGGGAGCCTGAATCTGGCCAGACCCATTCTTTTTGGGCCGGACGATACCATCGAATTCCGGATCAACGGTGTGGATTTCAAATTCCACAGGAATGATACCCTTCGAGATGTGATGAACACCATCAATCAGAGTGCTGCCGGTGTGACCATGGGCTATAGCAGCCTGAAGGATACCATCACCCTGACAGCCAAGAACACCGGTTCCGGGGAGATGATCAGGATCGAAAACCTCAAGGGGAATTTCTTTGCTTCGGATCCTTCAGAGAGTGCCATTGGAATAGCAGAAGGGGTAAAGAGCAACGGCACCAATGCAGTGCTTGTGTTGAATGGAGAGGTGGTTACCAGGAACAGCAACACCTTTACCATTGACGGGGTTACCTATCAGTTGTGGAAGGCTTTCCCGGTGGATAATCCTCCAGAAAGTGTGGATATTACCCTGACCCTGGATGTCGATAAGGCCAATGAGAATATCAAGACCTTTGTGGATAAGTATAATGAATTGATTGATAAACTGAATACGAAGCTCAACGAGAAACGATACGCCGATTACCTGCCCCTTACCCAGGAGCAAAAGGATGCCATGACGGAAAAAGAAGTGGAAAAATGGGAGGAAAGGGCCAGAAGCGGGCTGTTGAAAGGGGATTCCATGCTGCAGGATATCGTCTACTCCATGCGGGCAGCCCTGTACGATGAGGTGAAATCCCTGACGGACAATGCAAGGGGCATTGGGATCAATTTGGCCGATATAGGCATTACCACAGGTCAGTACTATGAAAGGGGAAAGCTCTATATAGACGAAAGCAAGTTGAAGGAAGCCCTGAGGAACAATCCGGATCAAGTTGTTCAGCTGTTTGCCCAGAAATCCGACAAGGATTATTCCCCCGACATGTCGCAAGCCGACAGACTGGAGCGCACCAAAGAATCGGGCTTGGCCTATCGCCTGTCGGATATCCTGGATGACTACATCCGCACCATCCGGAACAAGGATGGTAAAAAAGGACTTCTGCTGGAAAAGGCGGGAATCGTGGGGGACATTACCGAATTCAAGAATATGATGGATGAAGAGATCAAGCGAATGGAAAAGCGAATCGATGAGATGAATGAGTTGCTCATCAGAAGGGAGGATCGCTACTGGAAACAGTTCACCGCCCTGGAGGAAGCCATTCAGAGGATGAATATGCAAAGTGCCTGGCTGGCCCAGCAGTTTGGCTTCGGTCAGTAAGGCCGGCCAAGGATGGACAAGGAGTAAGGAGGGGAGCATATGGCAATGGGAAATCCGTATCTACAATATCAAAAGCAGAGTGTAACCACTGCTTCGCCGGGAGAGCTGACCTTGATGCTCTATAATGGCTGCATCAAGTTTATCAAAAAGGCTTCTGCCGCCGGGCAGGACAAAAACATACCCCAGATGCACGAGAACATCATAAAAGCCCAGAATATCATCACAGAATTCATGAGCACCCTGGATATGGAATATGATGTTTCCAAAAGTTTGATGGTCTTGTATGATTATATGCGGAGACGCTTGATCGAGGCCAACCTGAAAAAGGATCAGGAGATTCTGGAGGAGGTTCTTGGCTTGGTGACCGAGCTGAGGGATACCTGGGAGGAAGTTGTGAGGTTGAACCGGCTCCAGTCCTACGGAGCAGGGAGATCGTGATGAAAACAAAGCGAGAAGTGACGGCGGAACTGACAAAGCTGTTGGAGATCAAGAAGGAAAAGCTGGAGTACATTCTTCAGTTGACCAGGGAGCAAGGGGCAGCCATTGACAGGGGTGACCTGGAATGGCTCAGTAAAATGATCGAACTGAAAGAGAATGCCATCCGGGAAATCGACGGTTTGGATGCTCGATTCTCCCAAAGCTGCAAAGGCCTGTATGAAGAAAATCTTTCAGTGCCCTGGCTTCAGGTTGAGGATGGGGTGGATGATAGCTGGAAGGCCCTTCGGATGGAAATATCTCAAATCAATGGAATTCTGGAGAAGATTCGTATCCTTGATGATGCCAATCGCCGCAACGCCAACAAATGGATGGGGGCTTTGAAGGAAAAGATTCGAAGCGTCAAACAGGGGCAAAAAGGGATTGGTGCATATAAAGGGAGTATACCCAAGGATATCAGTGTGTTTATGGATTATAAGGAATAAGATGTTCACTGGATGATAAGATCTGTGTTTGTCTGTGTTTTTAGGAAAGGAATATGGGGAACGGAACTCATAAAAAAAGGTCCTGTAGGACCTTTTTTTATTTTTAGCCGTTGATATCTCTTAAAATCCGTCGAATATACCGCTGGGTCCCGGAAGGTAGCTTCATCATCTCTTCCGGCTTGTTAAGATCCGTGACATTCAACCTCTCTATCCTTCCCGGGCCTGCATTGTATGCAGCCAGGGCCAGGGGAATATCACCTTGAAAGCGATCCAGCTGAATCTTGAGATATTTCACCCCTCCCCGGATGTTTTCTTCCGGATCAAAGGGATCGTTTACACCCAGGCTGCGGGCCGTTTTGGGCATGAGCTGCATAAGTCCCATGGCCCCTGCATGGGATACTGCATTGGGATTATAGCCGGATTCCGCTTTGATGACCGCTTTCACGAGGGTGGGATCCATGTCGTACTCCTGGCAGATTTGGTGAATAAGCTGGTCGTATTTGGATGGATCCCTTCGCTCCGCCGTAGTTCTCATTGTTCTGGAAGCAAGAGAGCCAATCCCTTGGCTAAACCGTTGAGGAAACAGCTTCCGGGATATGGTTTCGAACATGGGGATATCCTCCTGGGGCGCCTGTTTGGACTCAGCCGCTTCCAGAAGCTGATGGAAGCTGTAGGAGGGCTGTTCGGAAATCAGTCGCACCCGGGCAGGAAGACGGCTATTGATACTCTCCAATTTTTGTCGAAATAGTTGGTTGACGTTTTGCATGTACGATCATTCCTTCAATCGATTGCCGGAGTATGGATGCTTCCCAACCGGCCTAAAAAAGGTATCTGATGTTATTCTACATTCTTTGGCTTATTTCTGCAATACCCATCTTCGACTTAGGACCAAAGACCTAGCATAGGACTACTTGTCGATTGATACTTGGTAATTTTTATGATATTTTTTAGTTGAATGTATATATATATCGCATTTATTGTGGAATTATGTAGGAAAACAAAAGGACGATTTTCTTCTGAATATAAAATATGTGTCGATAATAGGGGTTTTTGGGCGCAGAATATTGTTTTAAAACAGAAAAAGTGGGTAAAAATTTTTGTAAAGTCTTTTTTCGTGCATGAAAAAAAGTTTAGGGGGTTTGCGATGTTTGGATGGTTTGTAAAAAACACGGGAATTTTGGAGAAAAGCCTGGATGCGGTATGGCTGCGGAATCAAGTCATCTCCAACAATATTGCCAATGTGGACACCCCTGGTTTTAAGAGCTCCAAGGTGGAATTCGAGAATATCCTTCGATCCGCCATGGAGAACGGAGAGCTATCTTCCGACGGGACGGCAGGCATGGACGGTTTGGAGCCTGTCGTTGTGGAAAACCGGTGGACGACCATGCGGATGGATGGAAACAACGTGGACATTGACAGTGAGATGGTTGATCTCGCCAGGAACAGCATTCGATATGATGCCCTGGTGCAGAAGATTTCGAAAGAATTTGGGCGGATACGGATGGCCATTCGGGAAGGGAAGTGATGATACATGGCATTTTTAACTTCTTTGGATGTAAGTGCATCGGCCTTGACGGCTCAACGACTGAGAATGGATGTCATTTCACAGAACATCGCCAATGCCAATACCACAAGAACGGAAGAGGGGGGCGAGGCCACTCCCTATCGGAGGAAAGTGGTGGTCTTTCAGCCCCAGGAGAAGGAGCCCTTTTCCGCGTTTTTGTCAGCGGAAAAGTCCCAATTTTCTGGCGCAGGAGTGAAGGTCACCCAGATTGAGGAAGATCCCAGCCCCTTCAAGCTGATGTATGAGCCGGGACATCCCGATGCGGACGAGGATGGCTATGTGCGGCTCCCCAATGTGGATATCGTCAAAGAAATGACGGATATGATATCTGCCACAAGGTCCTATGAAGCCAATGTGACGGCAATCAATGCGGCAAAATCCATGGCCTTGAAGGCTTTGGAAATTAGCAAGTAAAGACAGGAGGATTCTGAATGAACATCACATCCATTCAAAAGGGCGGAGAAATTTCCGGTTTGGGAAGATCGCTGGGAAGTTCATCAGGAGCCGGCGGTACATCCTTCAAGGATGCGCTGAAGGATGCCCTGGAGCAGGTCAATGAGCTGGACAGGCAAAGCAGGAAGGATAACCTGGATCTGGCTGCCGGTACCGTTGACGATCTCCATTCGGTGATGATCAATGCCGAAAAGGCAGATCTGGCTCTCCAATTGACCATACAGATGAGAAACAAGATCCTGGATGCCTATAATGAAATCATGCGTATGCAGATCTAGATCATTGCTGCCCCTGCGGCGGCTTGCCCGGTGAAGTAGATGAATGCTCGAAGGGCTGAAAAGCCCATTTTTATAAAAGGGATGGTAAGGGAAGATGCTGGAAACATTCAAGAAAATGGCAACACAGCTGACGGAGATGTGGGGAAACATGAGCAAATCCACCCGGTGGAGGGTGATTCTCATTGCTTCCCTCTTGTTGGCAGTCGCCATCGGATCAGCCTTTTTCTTGAATAGAAAGGAATATGCAGTTCTATATAGCAATCTGGACTCCAAGGATGCAGGAGAAATCCTCAATAAGCTCACGGAAATGAAGGTGGATGCCAAGGCTCAGGGAATGGGCACCATCCTGGTTCCCAAGGATCAGGAAGCCCGCGTCCGTATGGAACTGTCCTCTCAGGGATACCCCAAAAGCGGCTTGAATTATGATCTTTTTATGAACCAATCCGGTTTCGGTACCACGGACTTCGAAAAACAGAAGTATCTGCTCTTTCAATTGCAGGACCGGCTTCAGAACACCATAAAAACCCTTGAGGGTGTGGAGGATGCCATTGTCACCATCAGCATGCCGGAAGCAGATTCCTTCGTCCTCCAGGAGAACAAGGAGCCTACGACAGCCTCCGTCCTGTTGAAGCTGGCACCGGGCGTGGAGCTTAATCCCAAACAGGTCAAGGGAATCCAGGAGCTGGTGCTAAAGAGCGTCTTAGGATTGACTCCGGAGAATGTCTCCATTATTGACAGCAATATGAATGTATTGAGCAATCAGGAGGGAGACGGAGGTCCTCAGATAGCCGACAGCCAGCTGGAGCTGGAGAACAAGGTAGGGAAACAGATCGAACAGCGGATTCTGTCGGTTCTGGAGCCTGTGTTCGGCTATAAAAAGGTTGTGGTCGCGGCAAATGTGAAGCTGGATTTCGATAAAAAGCTGGAGGAAAGCATCAAATACGAGCCCGTCATAGATGATGAAGGGATTGCGGTGAGCATCAATGAGCTGAAGGAAAAGGTGAGCAACAGTACAGGCGGTGCTGAGGGGGGAGTACCGGGTATCACCAGCAATGGGGGGGCTCCCCAGTATCCTGCCTCCCAGCAGGTGACGGGAGATTATGAGAAGATAAACCGGGTTACCAATTACCAGGTCAATCAGGTGAAAGAGCAGCTGGAAAAGGCCCAAGGACAAATCAAAGACCTTTCCGTTTCCGTTGTCATCGACAACAACAAAATGACAGCGGAAACCATGGAGAATGTTCGGGAAATTGTGGCCAGTGCTGCCGGGATTGATCCGGAGCGGGTGGTTGTCCAGAGCATGGAATTTAATGGCAACAGGGAACTGCAGGAACGATTAGATGAAGCCTTTAACGGCCGGGCAAAATCCCCTATCCTATCCGATGTTTTACGGAACCTTCTCCTGTATGGTGCTTTAGGAGTCCTGGCCATTCTTCTTATCGTCATCCTGATCAGACTCATGGTCCGGAGACGTACTGTGGAGGAGCTGCCCATGGGCTTCGACTTGGAATCCGTGCCTCCTGCTGACCTCATTCCGGATATTGAGATCAGCGATAGGGAGGACTCCATACAAAGCAAGGTAGGGAAGTTTACCCAGCAGCAGCCGGAAGTTGTCGCCCAATTACTGCGTACATGGTTGAATGAGGAATAAAGGCGGGTTGTAGGACATGGCAAGATCGAAGGATGAACTGACAGGCAGGAGGAAGGCTGCTATCCTGCTTGTGGCATTAGGTACACAAAAGGCGGCACAGATATACAAGCATTTGGACGAAGAAGAGATTGAGCAGCTCACCTTGGAAATCGCCTCCATCAGGAAGGTGGATCCGGAAGTAAAGGAAAAAGTTGTAGCAGAGTTTTATGAGATATGCCAAGCCCAGGAGTATATTGCAAAAGGAGGCATCGAATACGCAAAGGATATACTGGAAAAGGCCTTGGGGACTGAAAAGGCACTGCTGCTGATTCACCGGATCACCTCGTCCCTGCAGGTTAGGCCTTTTGACTTTGTGAAGAATGCCGATCCCAATCAACTGCTGAATTTTATTCAATATGAACATCCCCAGACCATTGCCCTGATATTATCATATTTAAGTCCGGCCCAGGCATCGGCTATCCTTTCATCCCTTCCTCCGGAGAAGCAGCCGGATGTGGCTGCCAGAATTGCCGTGATGGACAGGACATCCCCCGAGATCGTCAAGGAAGTGGAAAGGGTGCTCGAGAAAAAGCTATCTTCCCTGGTCGCAGCGGACTATACATCAGTGGGTGGTATACAGGCCATTGTGGACATCCTCAACAGCGTGGATCGGGGGACGGAGAAGCATATCCTGGATGTGCTGGAAGAGAGAGATGAGGAATTGGCGGAGGAAATCAAGAGGAGAATGTTCGTCTTCGAAGACATTATCACTCTGGACAACCGGGCTATTCAGGCCTTCCTCAGAGAGGTGGACAATGATGACCTGACGATCGCCTTGAAGGGCACTTCCCCCGAGGTGGCCGAAGTCATCTTCAACAACATGTCCAAGCGGTTACAGGAAATCATCAAGGAGGACATGGAACTCATGGGGCCTGTCCGGCTGCGTGACGTAGAGGAAGCCCAGCAGAAGATCGTCAATGTCATTCGTCGACTGGAGGATGAAGGTGAGATCATTATAGCCAGAAACGGAGGAGATGAGATCATTGTCTAAGATTCATAAATCCTTTGAAGTGGTGGTGACGGACAGCCTCCCGTATATCATACGGGAAGAAGAGACGAAGGTGATCCGTTTCCCCGGCGATTACGGCAATCATCGACCTTTTTTGGAGGAAAAGATGGTGGAGGACGAGATTGAGCAGGCCAGGGAGAAAGCCCGGCAGATCCTGGAGGATGCCGGGAGGCAGGCCAGAGAGATCATCGAGGCCGCACGTTTTACGGCGAAACAGGAAAGGGAACATGCCTTTAAGGAGGGTTATCAGGAAGGCCGGGAAAAGGGCTACCGGGAAGCCCTTCAGGAGAAGGAAAGGGAGATCGCAGAGGCACGGGAGCTTCGTCAGCAGGCCATGAAGGAGCGGGATGAAATCCTCTTGGGGATGGAGAATGAAATACTGGAGCTATCTCTGGACATCGCAGAGAAGATTCTGCGCTTGGAGCTGGACAGGAACGATCGGGCTTTTTGTGCCTTGGTGGCCAACGGTTTGGAGAAGATACGCACCGGAGCTGAGGCAATCCTGCGGGTCAGTCCTCATGAATACGAACTTGTCTGCCAAGCCAAGGATGTCATCCTGGCCCATACCAAGGGGATAAAGGGTCTGGATATCGTCATAGATCGATTTGTGGAAAAGGGCTCCTGTGTCATCGAGTCTGCCAATGGCACGGTGGATGCAAGCATCCAAACCCAGTTGGACAAGATCAAGGATTCCTTCCTCCACCTGATAGGGAATGAACGATGAGCAGCTCCTTTCCTTCATTAGCAAAATATCGGAAAGCTCTCAAGAGGATCGATCCCATTGTCTACACGGGCCGGGTCAGCCAGGTCATCGGCCTGATGGTGGAGTCCAGCGGGCCTGCCGTACAGATGGGAGAGATCTGCCATATCTATCCCCTGAAGGGGGAGGGATATATCCATGGTGAGGTTGTAGGATTCCGGTCTGAAAAAGTTCTGATCATGCCTTTTGGTGATTTGGGAGGAGTCGGACCCGGCAGTCCGGTGGTATCCACCGGTCATCCCCTCCTCGTCCCGGTGTCGGAGGCCATGGTGGGGCGGGTCTTGGATGGACTGGGCAATCCCATTGACGGAAAGGGCCCCATACCCGCCAGCCAATACTATCAGATTCAGAATCCGCCGCCGGATCCCCTCAGCAGGCCCCGTATCAAATCCCCCCTTCCCCTGGGTGTAAAGGCCATTGACGGTCTGCTCACCTGTGGTCGGGGCCAGCGTATCGGTATCTTTGCAGGAAGCGGGGTGGGGAAGAGCACCCTATTGGGGATGATCGCCCGAAACGTGAAGGCGGATATCAATGTGATTGCCCTGGTGGGGGAGAGGGGCAGGGAAGTCAGGGAGTTCATGGAAAAGGATCTTCAGGAAGCGGGAATGAAAAGGTCCGTCCTGGTGGTGGCCACTTCGGATCAACCCGCCCTCGTTCGCTTGAAATGCGCCATGACAGCCACCACCATTGCTGAATATTTCAGGGACCAAGGCTATGATGTCATGCTACTGATGGATTCCCTTACCCGCTTTGCCATGGCTCAAAGGGAAATAGGCCTGGCGGTGGGAGAACCTCCCGTATCCAGGGGATATACTCCCTCCATCTTCGCTCTCCTACCCAAACTGCTGGAGAGGTCGGGAAACTCGGAGAAGGGATCCATAACGGGCATATACACGGTGTTGGTGGACGGTGATGATATGAATGAGCCCATATCCGATGCTGTAAGGGGGATATTGGATGGACACATTGTTTTGTCCAGAAGCATTGCCGCTCAGAATCATTATCCCGCCATCGATGTCCTCCAGAGCATCAGTCGGGTTATGCCGGATATAACGGATGAAAGGCATATGGAGTTGGCGAATGAGATGAAGCATCTCCTGGCGGTTTACCGCAGCTCCCAGGATCTTATCAATATCGGGGCCTACCGAAAGGGATCCAACCCTGAAATTGATAAAGCCATTGCTCATATTGACGAGATCAACCTTTTTCTTCGTCAGCAAATGGGAGAGGCTTTTTCCTTTGAAGAAACCGTACAGATGCTGGAGCAAGTCTTAGGATAGGTGAACCATCATGAAAAAATTCGTGTTTTCGCTGCAGACCCTTTTGAACCTCCGGGAGTCCGTCGAGAAGGAACAAAAAAATAAGCTTCAGGCCATACAGACTGAATTGCACGGCATGAGGCAGGATTTGTACCGGCTTCAGGAACAGAAACAACAGGCGGTGACCGCCTATCTGCAGGAATGTGAAGAGGGGATCACTACATCACGGATGAAGGAATATCATGCGTTCTTTGAGACAATGGAAAAAAGAATTGAGGAGCAGAAAAAGGCCATCAAAGATACGGAAAAGAAGGAAGAGCAACAGAAGCAGCTGGTGATCCATGCCATGAAACAGAGAAAAATACTGGAAAACTTGCGGGAAAAGCATTGCCGGCAGTATCTTCTGGAAGAACAGGCCAAGGAACAGAAAAGACTGGATGAACTGGCTGCCCAGAGGGCAGGCCATGGGATGGAGGTCTTCAGCTAAATGTTGAGGGAAAACAAAGGGAATCTGAAAGCCGGAGCTTCGGTCACCAAAAAAGGAACAAAAGCCAAAAGAAAAAATGGATGGCTGATACCTGTGATCATCCTCTTTGTCCTTTTATCATCTTCTGTGCTGATATTTATCCTGGACATCGGGGGACTTCGCAGTCGAGCCCTACCTGTCCTGGAAGCCTTTGGGCTGCCGGTTGAAGGGCAGATCTCCCAGGAGGACCTTCAACAGAAGCTTCAGTTAGAGGCAGAACGGCAAAAGCTGGCCCAGGATATGGAGGCCGTTGCAAGGAAGGCGGAGGAGCTGGAGGAACTGGAGCATGAGCTTTTGAAAAAGGAAGGCCTGCTTAACGAAGCAGAAAAGGAGCTGAAGGAAAAAGAGGATGAGCTGGAAGAGATGAAGGCTCATTTGTCTCTTCAGATCAATGAGATACGAGAGATCGTCCAAATCTATGAGAAGATGGATGGCGAAAATGCTGCCAAGGTACTGGCTGAGCTGGTAGATGAGGATGAAGAGCTTGCAGTCAGGATCTTTAAAAATCTAAAAAAGGATAAGGCAGGTGAGATTTTGGCATACCTGGATCCGAAGAAGGGTGCCGGAATCATCCAAAGGCTGGGGGAAACCCAGGAATACCAGAACAGAGAAGGGAGGTGAGGGAAATCAGTCAGGTTTGTTTTACAGGGGCATTTTTGCCCCAGCTTAAGGGGGAGGTCAAGACCCCAGGCAGGGTGGAATCCAATGGAAGCAGTCCGGCTTTGGAAGGATCCGAGCATCTTGCATTTGCATCCCTATTGCAGAATATGTTAGGCGGAAGCGGGGCGGTTTTTATGGATCCTGCAGCTTCATTGGCAGAAAGCGAAAACCGCCGGGCGGAATCCCAACCGGCGCTTGAGGAGCCGGAGCGGATAGACCGGGAGGAAGGGACCCTGGAGAAAAAGACCCTGGAGGATATTCCCCTGGATCTGTACAGGCTTTTATTCCCGGAGGGAGATTTTCGCACAGTTTCCCATTCAGAGCTTCCGGAAGGTCAGAGCGAGGCATTGCAGTCCGTACAGGAAAGGCCGGATCACCGGCTGATGACGAAGGAAGCCTTGGCTTATCAGGACACCCTCAGGCTAGAGAAGGATGCCGTAGAGACGAAACCGGTCCGTGAGTTCCGGTTCTCAGAAGCTGAACCGGCTGCTGACATCGTCGATGCCCTGCAAACATCTGACCAGGAGCAAGGTCTTGGGACGGAAGTCCATGATCTGGCGGAGGTTCTTGTACCGCAAGCCCGCGAAAGCTTCATCAGGCAAGACTATGAAGTCAACGGGAATGTCAACCTTGCGGAGACGGAAGGACAGGCAGCAGACAGGTTCGAGCCGGAGTCCGTATCCGTGGGAGCCGACAAGCCGTCGGCAGATGGGGTTCCCAAAGGAAACGACGGAAAGCCGGACATGCCATTACAAGGCAAAGGGAATCATCCCCTGCCCTTCTTCCTGAGGGAAATCCGGGAGGAGATTCAGAGCATACAAGCCGGTGGCGAAGGCAAGGAGGATGTCCTCTTCAACCTTGAAAAAGACAGGAATGGGGAACTCACTCCTGTCATCCAAACGCCATGGAATGGATCCAATGGGGCTGTTTGGGAACCGGTACGGGAGGAATCCCTTGTCAGCGGAGGAAACGCCCTTTCCGAATCCATCATAGAGCAGGTGACAGCGGGGATAAAGGTGTCCAACCGCGACCAGGGATCCCAATTGGAGCTGCAGTTAAAGCCGGAAGGTTTAGGCCGGCTGACCATCAAGCTATCCCTGCAGGATGGTGAAATGCGGGCTCGGATTATCACGGATAATCTTCAAGTCCGGGAGATCCTTCAGCAGGAAGCCCATACCCTCCAAAACATTCTCAGGCATGAACATATTGATTTTACCCAATTAGAAGTTGTGTACTGGCAGGCACCCGGGATGGAGATGTTCCATCACGGAGGCGCTCCTTATCGGGAAGGCCACAGAGGATCCTCTGCCCCACAAGATAGGGGAAGAATCCGGGAAGGCAATTCGGAAGATGGAAGGATTCCGGAAAAAGCCCCGGCAACAGGACTTCTCAATTACTTAATTTAATCCAGAAGGGAGGTCTGGATATGGAAATTATGTCCGTAGTCGGCGGGGCATCCGCCGGACAAAATCAAGCAAGATCCCCGGCAAAGGAACTGGGAAAGGATGAATTTTTAAGGATATTGGTTACTCAACTGCAAAATCAGGACCCTCTGAATCCCAACCAGGATGCGGAATCCATTGCCCAAATGGCCCAGTTCAGCGCCCTGGAGCAGATGAAAGCCTTGAACAACTCCATGTTCCTTGTCCAAGCTTACAGCCTGATAGGTAAAAC
Source organism: Clostridia bacterium (assembly GCA_050952525.1). Taxonomy (GTDB): domain Bacteria; phylum Bacillota; class Clostridia; order Christensenellales; family JBMNLC01; genus JBMNLC01. Next base: position 470,909 of record JBMNLC010000013.1, read on the forward strand.
CGTAAGCGCCAAATGGGATGGAAACGGCATAGAAAGGGGCGGTCTGATACAGGGAAGGGTAGAGAGGGTAAGCAACTCCAGAGAAGGTGTGTCCCTGTATATCCAGGGCAGGGCGGTTCGCCTGGAGGATGTGCTGGAAGTGTACGATGGAACTGTTGTGTCTGAGGAAGCCATGGATACTGACTTATAAGGATGGGAGGTGAACCTGTGAATCCATATATCAACCGTCCTGTAACCACAGGCTGGATCACCGGCGTACCGGAAACGGGGCGGAAAGGACGGAATGCCGATCCCCGGGTGGATTCCCATAAAGAAGGGAGCTTTGCCGGAGTACTGGACCGGGAGATTCAACGTCAGCAGGAAATCAGGTTTTCAAAGCACGCCCAGCAGCGGATGGCCGCTAGGGATATATCCCTGTCCGGTGATGAACTGGAAAAGGTGAATAACGCCGTCCGGGCAGCAAAGCAAAAGGGTATCCGGGATTCCCTGATCATTATGAAGGATATGGCCTTCATTGTAAACATACCTAACAATACGGTTGTGACAGCCGTCCAAGGGGACGAGATGAAACAAAATGTCTATACCAATATTGACGGTGCCGTGATTATATAGCCGGACCTTTTTAGGAGGCTATGGAGCCCGGAACGACGGAAGGGCTTCCACGGCAAGAAAACCTAAGGAGGTAATGAAATTATGTTGAGATCAATGTTGTCCGGAGTATCGGGACTTCGAACCCATCAGATCCGCATGGACGTGGTGGGAAACAATATTGCCAATGTGAATACCACAGCCTTCAAATCCAGCAGGGTAACCTTTCAGGATGTCTACAGCCAGACCTTGAAACCGGCTGCAGGAGCCAATAACGGCCTGGGCGGGGTGAACCCCATGCAGGTGGGATTAGGAACCTCTCTGGCTACCATCGAAGTGCTCCATGACCGGGGCAGCACCGAGCGGACGGACAGGCCCCTGGACCTGGCCATCGCAGGAGATGGCTTCTTTGTGGTGTCGGACGGAGCCCAGACCTACTACACCCGGGCGGGCAACTTCGGCTTGGATGCCAACGGCTATCTGGTGAATGCCAACGGCTACGTAGTCCAGGGTGTGAATTGGGATCCGACGGACCCCACAACTCAACAGCCTCCAAGCGATGCCGCTTCATTACAAGCCATCCAAATTCCCAATTTCACCAATTACAGTGACCTGAGCATTAACAAATATGGCATTATCCAAGCCATTGATACTACCACGGGTGACATCGTGGAACTGGGGCAGATTGCCGTGGCTGTTGTGCCCAACCCCCAGGGTCTGCATCAGGAAGGAAAAGCGTTATACAGTGAGAGTAAGAATTCCGGCGTACCGGTTATCGGTGGAGCCGGTGACAACTCTTCAGGATTCATTGATGCCGGAGCCCTGGAGATGTCCAATGTGGATCTGGCCAAGGAATTCACCGACATGATCATTACCCAGCGGGGTTTTCAGGCCAATTCCAGGATCATCACCACCTCGGATGAGATGCTCCAGGAGCTGTTGAGCCTGAAACGCTAGTGAATAAAGTGGGGGAAAACGGGCCATCAGCCTGTTTTCTCCCCATAAAAAGGGGATGAATGTATGATCAAGGTAACCCGGTTGAACAATGAGGAATTCTATATCAATCCTCACCTCATTGAATGTATTGAAGAAACCCCTGATACGGTGATTCGGATGACGACAGGAAAGAAGTTCATCGTTGCAGAAACTGCAGAAGAAATCAACGAGGCCATCTTTGCATATTACCGTAAGATATTCCCGGGATTTTTTGCGGGCATAAGTAAGTGTGAATGAGGTGTCGGAATGGATCTTGCATCTTTATTAGGATTATTGGCTTGCGCCGGCTTTGTGGGCTATGGGATCTATCTCGCCGGTGAGATAGGCAACTTCTATGACATGCCATCTATGCTGATTACAGTGGGTGGAACCATTGGTGCTTTATTGATGAGCTATCCCTTCTCCAGAATTTTTACCATGCCCAAGCTTTTCTGGAAGGTTTTGTTTCCCAGAAGGCTGAATATGAAAGGCGCCATTGACCTGATCATCGATCTGGCATCCACCGCCAGGCGGGAGGGGATCCTGGCCTTGGAGAACAGGGCCATTGAATTGGATGATCCTTTTTTGAGGAAGGGGATTTTTCTGGTTGTGGACGGTACCGAGTCGGAGTTGGTACGCAATATTCTGGAAACGGAGCTGGCTTATTTGGAAGAAAGGCATAAGCATGGACAGGAAATGTTTGAAAAGGGAGCCAGCTTTGCTCCAGCCTTCGGTATGATCGGTACATTGATCGGCCTTGTCAACATGCTGAAACATTTGTCGGAGCCCGAAACGCTGGGACCCAGCATGGCTGTAGCATTAATCACTACCTTCTACGGCTCTGTTCTGGCGAATATGTTCTTTCTGCCGACGGCTGCAAAGCTGAAGCAGCTCAGTGCTGCAGAGATTCTCTACAAGGAGATTGTCATGGAGGGCATCCTGTCCATACAGGCGGGGGAGAATCCCCGGATCATTGAAGAGAAGCTGGTAGCTTTCCTGCCTCCCAAAATAAGAAGGGAAGCAGTTCAAGAAAAGGTGGCTGAGATCAATGCCCAGACCTAGGAGGCGTGGAGAACAAAATGGGGGATCTCCGGAGTGGATGACTACCTACGCGGATATGGTCACCCTCCTGTTGTGCTTCTTCGTGCTTCTCTTCTCCTTCTCCAAAATTGATGCCGAGAAGTGGAGGGAGCTGGTGAAATCCATGAGACAAATCGGGATTAGCGAAGAGGAACTGAGGGGGGACAGCCCGATGCCTAGTTTTCCGACAGAGCTGGACGAGGACGAGCCCTTCCCCGAGGAAAGTTTGGAACCCGAGTCCCCGGAGGAGATCCAAAAGGAGGAACCCGATGAGTTCGATGAGCTGTATAGGAAGATCAAGGACTATATCCAAAAGAACGGATTGGACACGGAGATTGAATTAGGCCAGAACGAATCGGGGATTCTGATACGCTTTAAGGAGCATGTTCTGTTTGATTCCGGAAAAGCAGAGATAAAAAAGAACGCCCTGACCATTTTGAATGACATCTATGGGGTTCTCCACGATTCTGAGAAGGATATCCAGATGATTCGCATCGAAGGCCATACCGATAATGTTCCCATCCATACCTCCCATTACCCCAGCAACTGGGAACTCTCTACAGCCAGGGCCGTCAACGTACTGCGCTATTTTATTGAAGTCAGGGATCTGAACCCTTTAAAGGTTTCAGCTGTAGGCTATGGGGAATATCACCCCATCCGGAAGAATGACACGGATGAAAACAGGGCGAGAAATCGTCGGGTGGACCTGGTGATTGTGAGGATGGGCAAGACATCGGACGAGAAATAGATAAGAATATTGAAACAGATGTGATAGACAAACGTTGCATCACGGCAAGTGACAATATGGAAGTCGAATCGACAGGGGAAAAGGATGGAAGGGTGAAAGCATGGCTGAGATTTTAACCCAAAGTGAAATTGATGAACTTTTAAGAAACCTGCAATCAGGACAGCTCAACGCCGAAGAAATCGAATCTGAAAAGCAGGGCAGAAAGATAAGGGTGTACGACTTTCGAAGTGCCAATAAATTTACAAAGGAACAGATCCGTACCTTTCATGGAATTTATGAAAACTTTTCCCGTCTGTTTTCCTCCTATTTTTCCGGGATGCTGAGGACCGTTTGCGGGGCCCAAGTGGCTTCGATCGAGGAGCAGACCTATTCCGAATTCAATAACTCCCTTTCTGATCCTGTGGTCCTTGGGATTGCCGAGTTCTCTCCCTTGGAGGGGTCTACTCTGATTGAGATCGCCCCATCCATCGCCTATGCCATGATTGATTGTCTCCTTGGAGGACCCGGGAAGGAATTTGAAGACAAGCGAGGTTTTACGGATATCGAGCTTGCCCTCCTGGAGCGGATCATGAAGCAGATCCTGGTATTTTTACGGGATTCCTGGTCCAACTTGGTTGCCATTGAACCGGAGCTGCAGCGGATGGAAACCAATGCCCGCTTTGTCCAGATTCTGGCCCCAAATGAGACCATTGTGATCATCACCCTGAACGTCATCATAGGGGAAATTCATGGCATGATCAATTTCTGTATCCCTTATATCGTGCTGGAACCCGTGATGAAGAACTTAAGTACCAAATACCTGTATTCATCCAATAGGGAATCAGTAAAGGAAGGAGCCCATAAGGCAGATATCCTGGATCGCATTCAAAACAGCTATATGGAAGTCCGGGGTATTCTGGGTGAAACCACCCTTCTGATGCGGGATCTGATGGATTTACAGAAAGGCGATGTGATCCAATTGGACCAGAAGATCACGGAAGAGGTCCTGATCAAGGTTCAGGATAAAGTCCGCTTTTATGGCATCTTAGGAAAAAGGAAAAAGAAGCTTGCCGTCAGGATCAATAAAGTATTGAAAGATGAGGTTTTGGAAGATGAGTGACATTTTATCCCAGGAAGAGATCGACGCCCTTTTGAACAACAACAGGATAACATCCAATCAGGCTCCCTCCTTAAGTCCGGAGGAAGCGGATGCCATTGGTGAAATCGGGAATATCAGTATGGGAACGGCAGCTACTACTCTATCCAGTCTGCTGAACCATAAGGTCATCATTACCACACCCCATGTTTCCATAACTTCTTCCATGGACATTGATGAGCAATGTGATGGCTCTTATATAGGGGTGGAGATCCATTATACCGACGGACTGAAGGGTGCCAATCTATTAATACTGAAAGAGGAAGACGTGAAGACGATCACCGATCTGCTGATGGGGGGAGACGGTTCCAACGTCCATATGGAGCTGAATGATCTGCACCTCAGCGCTGTCGGTGAGGTCATGAACCAGATGATGGGCTCTTCAGCGACTTCCCTGGCCGCCATGGTCGCCAAAAGCATCAATATCTCTCCACCGAGACTTTTTAAAATGAGTTCAGGGAAGGAGTGCATATCGGAGGTTTTTGGAGATGAGGAGTATCTGGTCAAGGTGATGTTCAAGCTGGAGGTGGAGAACCTCATAGACAGCCAGATGATGCAGCTTTTGCCTGTGAAATTTGCGAAAGATCTGGTGGAATCTTTAATGAGTCCTGGGACGGATTCCCAACCGCCCCAGGAAGAAGAGAGTTCATCAGCCTATTCCCAAGATCAGGATCAGTCGCAGGCACAGATTTCGACTAACCCTGGAGGATCCAATCCCTTGTACGAGGAGGCCCTTACCCAAAGGCAGCAAAGGGGAATCCCGGCTTCTTCCTCCAAGGTGAATGTGCAGCCTGTCTCCTTTCAGAGCTTTGATGAGGAAGAGGATCCCAGAAGTGACAGGGACAATATCGATCTGATTATGGACGTTCCCTTGCGGGTCACCGTGGAGGTGGGCAAGGCCAGGAAAACCGTCAGGGAGATTTTGGAGTTGAGTGCAGGCTCCATTATCGAATTGGACAAGCTGGCGGGAGACCCTGTGGATATTCTGGTGAATGGAAAGCTGGTGGCCAAGGGAGAGGTCGTGGTCATTGATGATAGTTTCGGGGTCCGTGTGACGGATATCGTCAGCCCTGCCAATCGATTGGACAGAATGAGATAAAGGATGGATTCCAATAACAGCAATATATACAGAAAGAGGAGATAGGATGGGCAAGAGAATAATGGTTGTTGACGATGCTGCTTTTATGCGAATGATGATCAAGGATATTCTGACAAAAAACGGATATGAGGTATGCTGTGAAGCAGAGGATGGTATAAAGGCCGTTGAAAAGTATGTAAAAGAGAAGCCGGATCTGGTTCTGATGGATATTACAATGCCAAATATGAACGGTATTGAAGCCGTCAGAGAGATTATGAAGATCGATCCTGCGGCGAATATCGTCATTTGCTCTGCCATGGGCCAGCAGGCCATGGTCATCGAGTCCATTCAGGCAGGGGCAAAGGATTTCATTGTAAAGCCCTTTCAGGCAGACAGGGTAGTGGAAACGGTCAGAAAGATATTACGAGGATAAGGGGAATGCAATTTGGATAACGCTCTGTCAACCATACTGGCTATTTTGGGCTTATGCTTTGTTCTGTGGCTGGCCTACTGGACCAGTAGGTGGATTGCATCAAGATCCGCCCAATTTACACAGGGAAAATATTTGAAGATGATTGACCGGATTATGGTGGGAAACGACAAGTGGATTACCCTGGTCCAGCTAGGGGATAAGATCTATATGATAGGGATTACCGGTCAGAGGATCGAACAGATCGGCGAAACGGATATTTCCCGGCTGGCACCTTTGATGGATGGGGAAAGCGGGGCCAAGCCAGGGGATTTCAAGACGAGACTGGCTGCCCTCCTGGAGAATAAGCCGGCGGCCGATTCTTCTGCCTTCAAGCAGTTTAAAAAAATTCTCCCCCTGAGACGGCCTTCCCATAAGGAGACCGGGGATACTGTATCTGCCCTGCTGGATCGAATCCATGCCCGGCAGCTATCCATGGAGCAGAGGAAGGGGCACGAGGATGGGGAGGGTCAGGAATGAAGCGCGTTGTTTCCCGGGGGCTCCTGGTCACGGTGATCCTGGTCCTTCTCCTGGTATCCGGTTCAGGGACGGCTCTTGCAGCTCCGGAGATTACCCTGCCCAGGTTCGGCCTGCAGATCGAAGGGGCAGAAACACCCCAGGATACGGCAGTAAGTCTCCAGATCCTTTTCATGCTGACCATTCTGGCCCTGGCCCCCTCCATCCTGATTATGATGACGAGCTTTACCCGGATTGTGATTGTCCTATCCATCACGCGGAATGCTCTGGGGCTCCAGCAGACGCCTCCCAATCAGGTATTGATCGGCCTGGCCCTGTTTCTGACCTTCTTCATCATGGCCCCTATTATGGGCGAGATATATGAGGATGCCTATCAGCCCTTTGTGGAGGGAAGGATCTCCCAGGAGGATGCTTTGGAAAAAGGGATGGCTCCCTTAAGGGAATTCATGTTCAAGCAGACCTACAAGAAGGATATGAATCTTTTCGTAGATCTGGCAAAGATGGAGAGACCGGAGACTTTGGAGGATATCCCAACCCGTGTCCTGATTCCCGCCTTTATCGTCAGTGAACTGAAAAAGGCGTTCCAAATGAGCTTTTTGATCTATATACCCTTTATAGTTGTGGATATGGTGGTAGCCAGTACCCTGATGTCCATGGGTATGATGATGCTACCCCCCATCATGATTTCCCTGCCCTTCAAGATTCTGCTGTTCATTATGGTGGATGGGTGGGGGATGATCATCAAGACCTTGGTTACCAGTTTTAAGTAAGGAGGAAAAGATGTGATGACTCAGGGAGAGATCCTGAAAGTTGCCCAGCAAGCCATATACACGGGGATTCTTGTATCAGCCCCTATGCTGGGGATTGGACTTCTCGTAGGGGTGCTTGTATCCGTTTTTCAGGCCACCACCCAAATCAATGAACCGACCCTGGCCTTTATCCCCAAGATCCTGGCCATCATGGCGGCTTTGATCCTGTTTGGCCCCTGGATACTGAACACCCTGATCGCATTTACCGGCAATCTGTTCAACAGCATCAATGGGTTTATAAATTAACGGGGAAGCGGTATGGAGCAGGTATTAGCTGATATCTACAGCAATTTTCCTCTTTTCCTCCTTGTATTCTTTCGGATGACAGGCCTTTTTATTCTGTCCCCCATCTTCGGAAGGCGCAATGTACCCAATCATCTGAAGATAGGCTTCAGTTTTCTGATGGCAGTGATCATGATGGGGACCCTGTCGGCAGATTATTCTGTAGACTTTATCAATCTATACGGATTCATCTTTCTGGCCATCAAGGAACTGTTGGTAGGCCTCATCCTGGGATACGTTACCAACCTTTTTTTCTCGGCCTTTATCCTTGCCGGACAGATCATGGATGTACAGATCGGATTCGGTATGGCCCAGGTCTTCGATCCCCAGTACAATACCCAGCTGCCCCTGATGGGAAACCTGATGAATCTCGTGGCCCTTTTGGTCTTCTTCGCCTTGGACGGTCATCATAGCCTGATCCGGATTCTGTTCGAAACCTATGGCCTGATCCCTCCGGGGACGGTGATGATCCAGACTCCTGTCTACGGCAGGTTGGTGGAGATATTTATCACGACTTTTTCCATGGCTGTCAAGATATCCATCCCCATCATGGCTGCTGCGCTGCTGACCGAGGCAGCCTTGGGGACCATGGTCAGGGCCGTTCCCCAGATGAATATGTTTGTGGTGGGAATTCCCTTGAAAATCGTCCTCACCCTGTTGGTCCTGCTACTATTCATCCCAGTGTATATCAGCTTTTTGGGGGGGACCTTTGATAGGATGTTCGATGCGATAAAAGGGGTGCTGCTGAGAATGGGAACGGCTTGATGATGAAGCCGCCGCTACAGGAAGAAGGGAGTTGTTGATCAGCCTTGTCAACTGAAAGGACAGAAAAGCCAACGCCAAAAAGGCGAAGAGAAGCCAGAGAGAAAGGGCAGGTGGTTCAGAGCCGGGAGATCAGTTCAGCCGTGACTCTGCTGGCGGCTTTCCTGGCTTTAAAGGCCTTTGCCCCCCGCATCTGGAATGAATGCGCAGGCGTTCTAATCCGGTATCTGGGAAGAATGGTGGGGAGCGACGGCCTGTATACGGTTAATAATATCCATGCATTCTTTCTGGGGCTTCTGAGGGACCTCATATGGATATGCGGTCCTGTAGCCCTCCTGATCCTGGTGACGGGTTTGCTGATCAATCTGGCCCAGGTTGGCTTTTTGTTCAACACCGGAACCCTTATGAAATGGAACCGGCTCAATCCCCTGGAGGGTTTCCGAAGGATTTTTTCCATCCGTTCCTTCGCCGAGTTTATGAAGACCGTCTTTAAGGTATCCATCATAGCCTATGTGGTGTACAGCAAGGGCGCTGTCAGATTTGGTCAGATTCCGACCCTGATGGCCTATGATATCGGCGAATCTATCCGCTATATCGCAGAAAGTATCATGGATTTAGCCTTCACCATTGCCGGTATCATGATCGTCCTTGGGATAGCAGACTATCTGTATCAGTGGTGGCAGCATGAGAAAGCCCTGCGGATGACCAAACATGAGCTGAAGGAAGAGTATAAGCAGACGGAGGGGGATCCCCTGATCAAGGGGAAGATCAAGGAAAAGCAGCGACAGTTGGGCATGCAGCGGATGATGCAGCAGATTCCTGAAGCTGACGTGATTATCACGAACCCCACCCATTATGCGGTGGCCCTCAAGTATGACGAAAAGAATTTCAATGCTCCCGTGGTGGTTGCTAAGGGTCAAGGGTATGTGGCCTTGAAGGTGATCGAAATCGGCAGGGAGCATTGTATTCATATCGTGCAGAACAAAGTCCTGGCCCGGACCCTTTATCGGACCACGGAAATTGGAGAAGAGATCCCCTTTGAGCTGTATCAGGCAGTTGCAGAGATCCTTGCCTATGTATACAGTCTCAGGGAAAGATAGAGGAAGGGAAAAGCGTCCATGAAATTCGGTGACATAGCTATTGCTCTGATTGTCATTCTAGTCATATTATTGATTATCATCCCCCTGAGTCCGCCTTTGCTGGATACCCTCCTGGTATTCAACATCACCCTTTCCCTTGTGATACTTCTGCTGACCTTGTATATCAAAGAGCCCCTCCAGTTTTCCGTCTTCCCCTCCATGCTGTTGTTGACCACCCTGTTACGGCTGGGTCTGAATATATCCTCCACCCGGCTCATTCTGGGAAACAATGGGGAAGCGGGGGAGGTCATTAAAACCTTCGGTCACTTTGTCATCCAGGGAAATGCCGTGGTAGGCTTCATCATTTTTCTGATCATCCTTGTGATGCAGTTCATTGTCATTACCAAAGGAGCCGAACGGGTGGCCGAGGTGGCAGCCAGATTTACCCTGGATGCCATGCCAGGAAAGCAGATGGCCATTGATGCGGACCTGAATTCAGGCTTGATTGATGAAACAACCGCCAGGGCCAGGCGTTTGGATATCCAGCGGGAGGCCGACTTCTATGGGGCTATGGACGGTGCCAGCAAGTTTGTGAAAGGGGATGCCATCGTAGGCATTATCATTACCGTTATCAACTGCGTGGGCGGCATCATTATCGGCATGGTCCAGGGAAACATGACCTTTGATAAGGTGCTGGAAGTATACATTCTGGCCACGGTGGGAGACGGTTTGGTGTCCCAGCTCCCGGCTCTTTTGATTTCAACGGCTACAGGTGTGATTGTGACCCGGGCTGCTTCCGAGAATAACATGAGCCGGGATGTGACAAAGCAGTTGTTTTCCCAGCCCGTTGTCCTGACCATCTCCGGCGGGGTCCTGGTGGCCATGAGCCTGATTCCGGAGCTGCCCAGACTGCCCATGTGGGCACTGGCCGGTCTTATGCTGTATCTGGGCTATGTCCTGAACCGTTCTCAAATTCGACAGCAGGATATGGCTGTGGAGGAAAGGCAGGAAACGGAAGCGGAGCAGTTCCGCAAGCCCGAGAGTGTGATTTCCCTGCTGGAAGTGGATCCCGTTGAAATGGAGTTTGGATACAGCCTGATCCCGTTGGTGGATGCCAGCCAGGGGGGAGACTTTCTGGACCGGGTGGTCATGATCCGGCGCCAATGCGCCCTGGAGCTGGGGATGATTATCCCTGTGGTGCGTCTGCGGGACAATATCCAGATCAATCCCAACGAATACATTATCAAGATCAAAGGAGAAGAGGTGGCAAGGGGAGAGGTACTGATGGACCATCTCCTGGCCATGGACCCGGGAACGGCGGAAGGAGAGCTGGAAGGCATCGACACCACCGAGCCCGCCTTTGGACTCCCGGCCAAATGGATTCGGAAGGAACTGAGGGAGACGGCGGAATTGGCGGGATATACCATCGTAGATCCCCCTTCCGTTATCGCCACCCACCTGACCGAGGTCTTCAAAGTTTACGGACATGAGCTTCTGGGACGCCAGGAGGTCCAGACCCTCATCGATCATGTGGCAAAATCCCATCCTTCCCTGGTAGAGGAAGTCGTACCCAAAATTCTGAGCGTTGGGGAGGTTCAGAAGGTCCTCGCAAATCTTCTGAAAGAGGGGGTACCCATCCGGGATATGGTGACCATTTTGGAGACCTTGGGAGACTATGGAGGCTTGACCAAGGATCCCGATATGCTTACAGAATATGTCAGACAGAGCCTGAAAAGGACCATTACCCGGAGATTCGTTGGGGAGAATCAGGTCAGGGTGGTGACCCTGGATCCGGAGCTGGAGCAGATGATCATGGACAATGTACGGCAGTCGGAGCATGGTTCCTATCTTTCCCTGGATCCGGAGAAAATACAGGACATCCTGAGAAACCTGATGGCCGAGCTGAAAAAACTGACCGGCCTGGGGCTCCAGCCCATCGTCCTGTCCTCCCCGGTGGTGCGAATCTACTTTAAAAAACTGACGGAGCAGCTCGTTCCCGATTTGACAGTCCTTTCCTATAATGAGCTGGAGCATTCCGTTCAAATACAATCGGTTGGGATGGTGAGTATATAATCCATGAAGGTAAAGCGCTTTATTGGTGAGAACTCCCAAGATGCCATGCATAAAGTGAAGATGAGTCTGGGTGAGGATGCCGTCATCCTCCATACAAGGGCGATCCGCCACAGGGGCCTGATGGGCTTTTTCAAGAAGCCTTTGGTGGAAATCGTGGCAGCAGTGGACGAAGCAGAGTCAGCTCCTCCGTCTACTGCCAGAGGGGGGAAGTCTTCTTCGGACTTCCAATTTTCCGGAGAAGATGAAGGCAAAGGGGAGAAGGCCTTTGAAGAACTGGAAAATAAGCTGGACACTATGGGCAGGATGCTCGACAGGCTGGTGAATGAGTTCCGCTATGTCGGCCTTAAGGACGGTCCATCCCTCGGGGGACAGGTCCAGCCCCTTTTCAATCGACTGATGGAAAACGAGGTATGCCAGGAATATGCCTATCAGATCGCCAGGGAGGTAGAGGAGGCCATGGCAAGAGGGGCGGAGGACAGCTCCGTCGTTGCCCGTGGAATCCTGGCCAGGCACCTGGGTCGGCCTCAACCCCTTCGACTGGAGAGGGACAGACAGAAAGTTGTCATTTTTCTGGGACCCACCGGGGCGGGAAAAACCACTACCTTGGCCAAGTTGGCTGCCAAATACTCCCTTGAACATGGGGTAGAGGTGGGACTCATCACAGAGGACACTTACCGGATCGCCGCCGTGGAACAGTTGCGGACATATGGCGAGATCATGGGTTTGCCCCTGCAGGTGATTTATTCCCCTGAAGAGGTGAAAGACGCCTTGAAGGAATTCCGTGATAAGCAGCTGATATTCATTGATACGGCGGGAAAGAGCCCCATGGACAGGTCCAGGGATCAAAGGATGAAGGACCTGATCGAGCTGAGCGGAGCCGATGAAATCTATCTGACCATCAGTGCCACGACAGGCTATCCCGGCTGTGTCAGCATCGTAGAAGCTTACCGGCATATTCAGGACATTAAGCTGGTTTTTACCAAGCTGGATGAGACCACGGCGTACGGAGCCCTTCTCAATACAAGAATGCTGCTGGACAGGCCTATGGCCTATTTCACAACGGGTCAGGGAGTGCCGGATGATATTGAAACGGCCAATCCGGCTAAGATCGCAAATCATCTGATAGGAAGAGTGAGGGTATGAATGACCAGGCCCAAAGGTTAAGGGAAATGGTTCAGGGGAAGGAAACTCCCGGCCGGAGGAGCGATCGTACGAACCGCATCATTACCGTTACGAGCGGAAAAGGCGGCGTAGGGAAGTCCAATATAACCGTTAACCTGGCCATCGAGCTCCAGAGGCAGGGACAGCGGGTACTGGTGCTGGATGCCGACTTCGGTCTTGCCAACGTGGATGTACTGCTGGGTATTACATCGAAGTATAATCTGTCCCATGTCATCAATGGTGCCAAAAGCATTCTGGAGGTAATTGAGGATGGTCCCAACGGACTGAAGTTCATCTCGGGGGGATCCGGTATCCAGGAATTGATCCATTTGAAGGAGGAAGAGCTGGAAGCCTTTATCAGGAAGATGGGCTCATTGGAGGATGAAGCGGACGTCATCCTGGTGGATACGGGAGCGGGTTTGTCTCCAAACGTGATGAGACTGGTCCTTTCCAGTGATGAGGTCATCCTGGTGACTACCCCTGAGCCCACTGCCATCATGGACAGTTATGCCTTGGTGAAGACGGCGGTATCGGAGAATCCCGGAATCCGTATCCATTTGGTGGTGAACAAGGCGGAGACAAGGAGAGAAGGGGAAGAACTCCTGGAGAGGTTCAGGGCGGTGACCAGGGACTTCTTAAAGGTGGAGTTGGACAGCTTGGGCTATATGGTGTATGACCAGACCGTCCTGAAGGCGGTCAAATATCAGGAGCCCTTTTCCCTTCGATATCCCCACAGCACCCCATCCCGAAATATGCAGATGATCACCAGGAAACTGCTGAATACACCCCCGGAGGATGGGCAGCAAAGGGGTATTTGGTCCTTCTTCCGCCGATTTATAGGAGGGGTGGAAATCAATGGCTAGAAGGAGAAAAAAAAGAGAGCTGCAAAATCCCTTGACAGTAGGGGAGAGGATCGAGCTGACAGACCATGAAGAAAAACTGTGGCTGAGTATGGTCCAGGATACCGGTCCAGGACTGTCCTTTGCCATTACCCTGCCTACCCGATCGGGGATAAGTTTCAGGCTTCCTCCGGGGGAAAAGGTCAAGGTCCATTTTTGCCGTGAGGATGCCCAGTACAGCTTTGAAGCTGATCTTGTCCGCTACTACCAGGACGGCCATCTTCAACTGGTGGAGCTGCGGGTGGCCTCCGCCGTGGAGAGAAAGCAGAGAAGGGAATATTTTCGTCTGGCAACACCCCTTCCCTTTTCTTTCCGCATCATAGATCAGGAGAAGGAAGAAGAGGATGGGGAGGTCCATAAGGGTCTGGTCCTGGATATCAGTGGAGGAGGGGCAAAGGTTCTTTCGCCTATCCCCCTGTCTCCCGGCCAGTGGATGGAATGCCGGCTGGATCTGGAGGAGGAAGGCAGGATCGATGTCCGGGCTGAGGTCCTCCGTCTGGACAGGCTGGAAAGGCCGGAACTGGAATATGAGATGGGATTGCGTTTTGTAGATTTGGATCGGGATACCAGGGATCGGATTGTCCAGTTTATTTTTCGCAAGCAACAGCTTCTGCTGAGAAAGAGGTTTTTATAGGAAAGCAGTGGGAGGTATAGGTTTTGTCAGGACAAGCAACGGTTACAGAAGAGCTTTGGATGGATTTTCTTCACACAAAGGATATAGAGGTTCGGAACAACATTCTCCTCAACTATATACATTTGGTGAAATATATTGTCCATCGGATGGCCCCCAGCTATCAGAACTACATCGATTATGATGACTTGATGAGCTACGGCATTCTGGGGCTGATGGATGCCATCGATAAGTACGATATGAGGAAGGGAGTTAAATTTGAGACCTATGCATCCCTAAGGATTCGCGGTGCCATCATTGATCAGATCCGAAAACAGGATTGGGTCCCCAGAAGTGTCCGAAAAAAGGTGAAGGACATTGAGGAATGCTATCGGCAGCTGGAAATGGAGCTGTCCCGGCAGCCGACGGATGAAGAGGTGGCAGACCGGCTTCAGATATCGGTAGAGGAACTGCGAAAGGTGCTGGATGAATCCTATACCTATAATTTCCTTTCCTTTGAAGAAGTTGCCCGGAATGTATCCCGCAGGGACAGCTTGCTCCCCAAGGATTTCCATTCTCCTGAGGATCGGATGGCCGAAAGGGAGCTGCGGGAGGTACTGATCGATACCCTGGAGAGCCTCAGCGAGAAGGAAAGATTAGTGATTACCCTGTATTATTTTGAAGAACTGACCTTGAAGGAGATCGGAAAGGTGCTGGAGGTTTCGGAATCCCGGGTTTCTCAGATCCATTCCAAAGCCCTGATAAAGCTGAAAGGCAAGCTGCAGGAATACATATCCTGAGACCCCGGTCAACGGATGAGGCGGTGTTTATTTCATGGATGGGAGGGATAGGGACATATGGAATATGCCGGTGTGCTGATTCTATTGATGATTGGCGTCATTTTTCTCCTGGGCATGGCCTTCTTTATTGGGGAGACCTTCCGGAGAAGACTGAAGGAAAAGGAGGAGGAGCTCCTGGAGCTGTATCAATCCATTGAAGAGCTCATGGAGGAATTTGAACGGATGGTCCAGGAAAGCAAGGATGATCTGGTCCGTCAGAGACAGGAGTTGGAGGATCGGCTGGACGGACTGAAAAAGGAGGAGAAGCCTTTACTCTCGAATTCTGCCGGAGCTCTCCAAAATAAGGAAATTCCAAAGGCATCCTCCCCGCCCCCAACAAAAAGGGAACGGGTAGAGGACCTCCACAGGAAAGGTCTGGGGATTGCCGAGATCGCCAGGGAGTTGAAGCTTGGCCAGGGGGAGGTCCGGCTGATTCTGGACATGTACGGCGATAAAGTTTAGTAAGTCTTCATTTTCCCTCAAGTTTTCAGGGAAGATGACGATATAATTGTTGGAGCAGTATGCAAAAAAAGGAGTGGAAGGAATGCTTCGCAGTCTCTATACCTCCGGGACGGCTATGATTACCCTGTCCCGGCGAATGGATACGGTAGCCAATAATCTGAGCAATGCCGATACCGCCGGCTACAAAAAGGACCTGCTCGTATCAAGATCCTTCCGGGATATGCTGGTGGACAGGATCTATCCTTCCGGGTCCGACGAGAGGCCCCAGAGGGTGGGCCCCCTGAACCTGGGCATCCATGTGGATGAGGTGGTCACCTCCTTCGAACAGGGGGCCTTGGAGGAGACGGGCAATCCCTTGGATCTGGCCATAAGAGGCGGGGGCTTTTTGATCGTTGAAAACCCAAATGGGGAGATAAGGTATACAAGGGGAGGTTCCTTCCAAATCAACGGAGATGGATGCCTGGTGACGGCTACGGGAGAAAGTCTTCTGGATATCGACGGACAGCCCATCCCGGTGGGGAGCAGCAGCTTTACGCTGGACGGCATGGGGAATCTATATCTGGATGACGAATATGTCACTACCCTGGCTCTGGTGGACTTCGCTGAGGAGGCTATGGAGGATTTGAGAAAGACAGGAGAAGGGCAGTATATGTATATTGGCGACCCGGATCAGATGATGCCTTTTCAGGGAGAACTGGTCCAGGGTTCTTTGGAGGACTCCAATGTCAACGTCATCAAGGAAATGATGGATATGATGGAGATAAACCGTAGCTATGAGTCCAACCAGCGGGTTGTACGGATGCTGGATGAAAGCCTGGGGAAGGCTGTAAACGAAATCGCACTTCGATAAGGGAGGACGCTTATGATACAGGGATTTTACACGGCAGGGTCGGGGCTGATGGCCCAGCAGACCCATTTGGATACCATAGCCCATAACTTGGCCAATCTGAACACAACAGGCTACAAGGGATTGTCCCCGCGCTTCGGGGAGCTTTTGTATACCACCCTGGAGAAGCCCGGAGGAGGGGACCAGAATGTAAACCTCCAGAACGGGACGGGAGTCCGGGTCAATGCAATGGCCCGATCCTTCCAACAGGGGCCCTTGGAGGAGACCCACCGAAGTCTGGATATAGCCATTGAAGGTGACGGATTCTTTACCGTCCTGGACCGGTATAACGACGAGGTCCAATACACCCGGGACGGAAGTTTTCAGCTTTCGGTAGAAGAAGACGGGGTGTTTTTGGTGACATCCCGAGGGGATTACGTATTGGATATGGATGGCAATCCCATTGTATTGGAGGAGAGAGCTGACTTTACGGTAGATTCTTCCGGGGCCATTTTTGTGGATGACGAGGATACAGGGCTTTCCCTGGGACTTGTACGCTTCGAGAATCCTCATGGACTGGAAGCCCTGGGAGAGAACCGGTACAGGTGGACAGAAGCATGCGGAGCGATCATGCCCACGGATACAGGATCGGTGAAGCAAGGCTTCCTGGAGAGGTCCAATGTGGATTTGATCCGGGAAATGACCCGGATGATCCAGGCCCAGCGGAATTACCAGCTGAGTGCACGGGCTCTTCGAACGGCGGATGAAATGGAAGCCATGGCAAACAACCTGAGAGCTTAGGAGGCGAGACATGAAGATCATCGGAAGGGATGAGCTTTCTTCCTTATACAGTAGCCATAGACCGGCCCGCTCTTCTGCTGGAGAATCGGAGTTTTTGGACCGGCTTCGGCAGGTCCAGGGGAATTCCCTCGGGGAGGAGGAGAAGCTGGAGGAAGTCAGCAGAATGCTGGAGAGTTTTTTTCTTCAGAAGCTTTTCCAAAGCAGCCGGATCTTTCAACTGAATTTTGAAGAGGAGGAAGAGCCAGACCCCTTTATGGAGACGGGGATTCAGAAGCTGGCGGACGAGATCGCCCGTCAGGGATTGACAGGCCTGTCAGAAAGCCTGAAAAGAGAGCTTTCCCAAAGCAGGGAGGGATAAGGAATGGATCTGAGGAACTGTAAGCTTTGTGACGACCTTTTTGTGTACCAGGGGAATCCCATCTGCCCCAAATGTGTGTCGAAGATGGATGGGTATTTTGAAAGCGTCCGCCAATATATTGAGGAGCATCCCGAGGCCAACATTGGGGAAATTGCGGAAGAGACGGGCGTGGATGAGAAGATCATCTTCCGTTTTCTCCATGAAGGGAGGCTCCAGCTCCGGAGCAAGAACTCGGGCTTGACCTGTGCGGTCTGCAATACGCCCATCCAGAAGGGAAGATACTGTGAAAAGTGCGGAAGTGAATTCGTAAAGGAAATGCGAAAGGCGCTGGAAGGTACCGGGAAGCTGTCTGCCGACAGCAAGCGGATGCATACCTTTGACCGGATTCGAAAAAATAGATGATTCGGGGGTTAAATAATAAAGCCCCCATGACGATAATAGCTATAGAATGAATTTACGGGAGTGACCTGTATGAAAATAAATCCGGCTGATATAACAAAGATCATCAATGCATATAAGGCTCATGAAAAGGCCGGGCAAAGGGCGGTAAAACCGCCGAATGCCATGGAGAAGACAGACAAGGTGGAACTCTCCCCGCAGGGTTTATCCAAACAGGCTGCCTTGGCTGCAGCAAAGGCTGGGGAGGATATTCGGGATGCCAAGGTTCAGAGTATCCGGGAAAGGATCCGGAAGGGCACGTATCAGGTGGATGCCGGTGCAGTGGCGGATAAAATCCTGGAGCATATCTCCTTCGATAAAAAAATATGATGGGACGGGATCATGCCATGGATAGGGCGATTACTCAGTTGATTGATATCCTCAATAAGGAAAAGGCAGTGTACCAGGACATCCAGGAATTATCCCTGAAAAAAAAGGATGTGATCGCTGCCGGAAAAATCGAAGAGTTGGACCGGGTTGTCACTGCCGAGCAATCCCTGATTATGCTGGCGGGAAATCTGGCCCGTTCCAGGGAAAAATGCATGGATGAAATCGAGACGATCCTGGGGGACGAGCTCCAAGAAAAGACTTTGTCGGCCCTCATCCGTCTTGTACCCAAGGAAAGGGCAGAGGTCCTGACCCGCATTCAGGAGGATTTTACCCGTCTTCTGGAGGAGCAGAAGCGTTTGAATGAAATTAATGAGAAGCTGATTCGGATGAATCTGGAGTTTGTAGAGCTTTCTAAGGAGCTGTTCGGGGAAGAACAGCTTTCCTCTGAGGTCTATAGGCCCGGGGGCAAAAAAGAATCCAAGGAAAATACCAAGCTGCTGGATCAAAAGATATAAGGAGAGGGATTATGCGTTCAACTTTTTATGGATTGGAAATAGCCCGAAAAGGGCTTTTTATGAATCAAAAAGCATTGGATGTGACAGGGCATAACATCGCCAACGCCGATACACCCGGATATACCCGCCAGAGATTGACTACTCAGGCCGTGGCACCTGATGCCCATGGAGGTCTTTTTGCATCCCCTGTCAAAGGACAGGTAGGGGGCGGAGTGGAGGTCATGGAGCTGTCCCAGATCCGGGACCATTTCCTGGACATCCAGTACCGAAACCAGAACACCTTAGTAGGCCGCTGGGACATCCGGAACAGCGCCTTGGAATATATCGAGGATATTTTCGGGGAAGCATCGGGGTACGGCCTTCATACCCAATTGGGGGAATTCTTCAGCCAGATCCAGGAGCTGGTGAAGGATCCGACCAGTCCGGAAATTCGGACCCTCCTTCGCCAGAGCGCCGAGAAGGTGACAGAGGTCATCCGTCAGTATGCAAGCCAGCTTCAGGATCTTCGGGGCCAGCAGGATTATGCCCTGGAGGTGAGCGTGAAGCAGGTAAACAGCTGGGCTCAAAAGATCGCGGCTTTGAACGAGCAGATTTTTAGATTTGAATTAAGCGGAGAAAAGGCCAACGATCTGCGGGATAGCCGGAACCTCATTCTGGATCAACTTTCAGAAATGGTAAACATCCGGGTGGAGGAGAACGCCGACGGACAGCTCAGCGTATATATTGGGAACCAAACCCTGGTTCAACATACCACCGCTTATGAGATCGCCTATGATGACAGCGGTCCTATGATCGCTATCGATCCCGATTGGCAAAATGAAATCACCGGGGGCAAGCTAAAGGGCTATCTGGAAATCCGGGACGGTGAAGGCCTGGGGGCTCCCGACGGTAATACCGTTATGGGGATTCCCTATTATATGAACAAGTTGGATCAATTCGCCCGGGCTTTTGCCAGCTCCTTCAACGAAACCAACGCCATGGGGATTCTGGACAACGGAGAGAGCGGCGGAGACCTCTTCCAAGGAGATTCCTCCGGAAATATCACTGCCCTTACCATTACCATTTCCGATGCCTGGAAGAACGATATCAACGCCATCGCTACTTCCGGAGCGGGGGAGATGGCCTATAATGAGAACGCCCTTCGCTTCCTTGCCCTTCAGAACAGTGAAGGATTCGAAGAAAGCATTGCATCCATCATCTCCGACCTGGCAGTGGATGCTTCCTATACCAAGGATATGAAGAAAACCAGCGAAATCCTTCTCGATGCCCTGGATAACAACCGCCAATCGGTATCAGGGGTATCCCTGGACGAAGAGATGACCAATATGGTACGCTACCAGCAGGCTTATGCGGCAGCGGCCCGGATGATTACCGCCATAGATGAAGCCATCGACATTATCATCAACCGCATGGGTATCGTGGGACGATAAGGGAATAGGGGGATACGGAAATGCGCGTGACAAATTCCATGTTGACAAGGCATTTTTTGCGAAATCTGGATAACAACCTGAAGCAGCTGGACCATATACAGATGCAGATGGCAACAGGCCGCAAGTTTTTTCGGCCTTCCGATGATCCGGTGGGATCCGCCCGTAGCCTGCAGATCCGACGAAGCATCGCCCGGATTGAGCAGTATCAGCGAAATGCCCAGGACGCCAATGCCTGGTTGAGGGAGACGGAAACGGTCCTGATGCAGGTTAAGGACATCATACAGAATGCCAGCGAACTGACCATCCAAGGAGCCAACGGCGCTCTCAGTGACAACGACCGGAAAGCAGTAGCTGTGGCCATCCGAGGACTCCAGGAGCAGTTGGTCCTGGCGGGCAATAGCAGCTTTGCGGGCAGATACATCTTTGGGGGCAGCAATACCCAGACACCCCCCTTCTCAGTGGAAAACGGTGTTCTTTATTATAACGGAAGGGAATTGAATACCGTAGATACCGCAGTTCTGGAGGAATTGGATGCCCTGTCCAAGGAAAGAGTAATTTATGATCTGGGCGCTGGCCTTCAGCAGGATGCAGACACGGGTGTTACCAAGGGAATCAATGTAGCCTTCCCGGGATCGAATCTCATGGGATACGGCCAGGATCCGGACGGTTTGCCCAACAGCCTTTATTCAATCCTGGAGGATATTGCAGTGATTTACGAAACGAGCAATGACGCCTCAGACCAGATCCAGCCCTATATAGGGAAGCTCCAGGAAAAGCTGGAGGGAGTTTTGACCCAATTGACGGATATCGGGGAGCGCACCAAATTCCTGGATTTCATGGAGGGCAGGCTGGAAGATGCTTATTTGAATTATGTCACCCGCCAGTCGGAGATCGAGGATGTGGACCAGGCCAGGGCAATTATCGATTTCTCCATGAAGGAAGCGGTCTACCGGTCCGCTTTGGCCATAGGGGCCCGTATCATCCAGCCCACTTTGGTGGATTTTCTGCGATAGATAAGGACGGATGAAGACAGATGGATATGGAGCTCCGTATCTCCCGAACCTACGGGCAAATCGGAATAGAGACCCATCCGTCCAAGCTGTCCATTCAGCAGCCCCCTCCCCGTGCTACCATGAAGCGCCGGGATGGCCGGCTTGAGATCAGGCGGGAACCGGTCCAGGTTCTCATCGACCAGTCCCGCTGCTTTGCCGAGGCCGGCCGAAAACCTATCAGTGAGATGGGGAAGGAGTATGCCCGTTTGGGCAGGGAGGCCGCCCTGGAGGCCATTGGACGGATAGCGGAAGAGGGAAGGCGCTTGATGGCCATAGAAAAGAAGGAGAACGTCATTTCTCAAATTGCCCGGGAGAGAATGACCAGGGATGCTTCCTTTAACATCGCCTTTATTCCCAGCTCACGGCCGGAGATCCGGATGATGGGGGGAACCTTGGATATAGAATACATCCCCGGATTCATCCAAATGGACTGGGAGATCCATACCACGGCAGAGTTTGATGCTACCCTCCATAAGGTGGATATCTATATGCGCCAGTGGCCGGAGCTTCATATCGAGGTGGTGGGGAAGAACCTGAATCGGCAGGTGTGATGCCGCGATCCAATGCCGCCAAATGCTAGAGGATCCCAAGGAGGTGTGCCATGATTATCGAGACCAGACAGTTTGGTCATGTGGAAATCCCCGAGGAAGAGATTATCTATTTCCCCGAGGGCTTATATGGATTCGAGGAAATAAAGGAATATGTACTGCTGGGACGGGTGGATGACGACAACCCCTTCAAGTGGCTCCAGGCCGTACGACATCCCGATGTCTGTTTTGTGGTGGTGGATCCCTTTGTCTTTAAGAAGGATTATTCCCCCACCGTCAACCAAAAAGTGATGGAAAAGCTGGAGCTGGAGGACCTTGGGGATCTCCGGTACCTGTCCATCGTGGTCATACCCAAGGAAATGGCCAAGATGACAGCCAATTTGAAGAGTCCCCTTGTCATCAATGCCCGAAAGAATATTGCCATGCAGGTGATTCTGGACAGGGATGAATATCAGATCCGGCACTATATCCTGGAAGAGCTGCAGAAAGGGGCTTGATCAGATGCTGGTATTTACCCGGAAAGCCGGCCAGTCTTTCCTCATCGGGGAGGACATCGAGATCCGGATTATTGAAATCCAGGGAGAGAAGATTCGCATTGGTGTGGAAGCTCCCCAACACATTTCCATTCTCCGAAAGGAGCTGGTGGAAGAGGTGCAGAAGGCTAATCAGGAAGCGGTAGCCCAGTCCGGCACCGTTACCCTGGAGAAGCTGGGGGACATGATTAAAGGAAAGAACAATCCTTGAAAAAAGGGTTGTTTTTTTATTGGATTTTTCATTTTTTATTAAAGTTTAGAAGACATGCTTCGATATATTATATGAAGGCAGGAGGATCTTCTACAGCGTACGGGTAGAATAATCCCACTCCTTCAAAAAAGGGAAAGGATTCCCGAATAAAATTTCAAGGAGGAAAGAAAGATGAGGATTAATCACAACATTGCTGCCTTAAACACTTACAGGCAGTTAAGTGCCAACGGTACCAACACCCAGAAGTCTTTGGAAAAACTGTCATCGGGTCTTCGTATCAACAAGGCCGGAGATGACGCAGCTGGCTTGGCCATTTCTGAAAAGATGAGAGGCCAGATCCGCGGCTTGGAGATGGCTTCCAAGAACGCTCAGGACGGTATCTCTTTGATCCAGACCGCTGAAGGGGCTTTGAACGAAACCCATTCCATTCTGCAGCGTATGCGTGAGCTGGCTGTACAGTCTGCAAACGATACCAATACTTCCACCGATCGTGCTGAACTTCAGAAGGAAATCGACCAATTGGCTGAAGAGCTTACCAGAATCGCTGAGAATACTGAATTTAATACCCAGGGACTGTTGGATGGCTCTTTCACAGGCAAATTCCATATCGGAGCCAATGAAAAACAGTATATTGAACTGTCAATCAATAATATGAGTTCAGATGCCCTTGGAGTAGCCGGTCAGGAAGCAGCGGTTTATTCCCAGACCGTTACTGGAACAGCAGGCACAATAGCTGATGGAGATTACACAGTCGTATCCATCAACGATTATAAAGGACCGGCTTTGGCAAGTACTGATTTAACTGGTGGTCAAACAATTGCCAATGTGAAATATGTGATGGTGAATGCAGATGGTAATGCCGTAGCAACAAGTGAAGACGGGAAAATATTTAATGAGTATGGGAATGGAACATCAGGAACATTTACCCTTCAAGAAACCATCGCTAAAAACGGAAAGGTGAATAAGAATGGTACAAGTTTTACTGCTGAAGTAGGGGTTGTGGATTCCGGCGATGGCTCTTCAGTTAATAAATTAGCAACCGGCGAATATAAAGTAGCTGATTTATCATCAAATGCAACATACAGCGACTATGGATTTGGATTGGTCGATAAGGACGGCAATGTGGTAGCCCTTGCATTTGCTTCAGCTGGTACAGCGTTAGATACTAGTGGAGGTGAAGACATGGGCGATGCTACAGTCTTCGTCGACATTAACGACACCAACAAGGTTCTCTTGTCATTAACTGGAACCCATGGCTTGGATGTTGGAGATTTGATCAAAGTAACCGGTGAAGGTATTGATATTTCCAATCAGACATCAGCCAATGCTGCCATTGCCACAATTCAATCCGCAATCGAAACGGTATCTGCCGAGCGTTCCAAGCTGGGTGCTTACCAGAACCGTCTGGAGCACACCATCAACAACCTGGGAACCTCTGCCGAGAACCTGACGGCTGCAGAAAGCCGTATCCGAGACGTAGATATGGCCAAGGAGATGATGGAGTTCACCAAGAACAACATCCTGTCCCAGGCAGCCCAGGCCATGCTAGCCCAAGCCAATATGCAGCCCCAGGGAGTACTCCAGTTGCTCCGATAATCAGCCAAATACTCGAAAAGACTCCGGTTTCCGGAGTCTTTTTTTGCACTACACAGGGGACAGGGACACTTTCTGGTGGTTTCCTGAACCAGACTAGGTCCTTGTCCCCTTGTTTGGGCTAAGGGGTTTCTGCTAAAATTGGGATTGAGGTGCAAGACAATCCTCAATTGAAATAAGCAGATAAGGAGTTGAACCATTCATTCTACTATGAGTACAAAGGAGCGGCATCCAATGGAATCCTTGAAGGGGAAGGAAAACAAAATTTTTATACAGATCGGTCAAGGGGTGGCTGATAAAATCCTCCGGCATAAAAAAAGCCCATGGGGCAGGAAACCTTTGGGGTCCTGGTGGGGGAGAAAAGGCAGGAGGAAGGCAGCATCCGGGTATATATCGAGAGTGCCATTCCCATAGGAAAATTAAAGAGGATAAGCACCCAGCCAGCCTCGGCGGGTAAATGGTGGAATAAGGTAGAGAAGAGGATGTCCCAACTATATTTCGGCAAGGAGATTATGGGGTGGTACGGGATACGCACCGGCTGGGAGGCCATGCTGACGGAGGAGGACCGAAGCATCCACCGGGAGCTTTTTCCCAAATCCCACCAGGTGATCTTCCTCCTGGATGATGCAAGCGGCGCCCAAAAGTTCTACCATTGGCAGCGAAATCATATTAAGACCTATAAGGGAGCCGTTCTGTGGGAGGGGGAAGAAGGGAAAAAGCTTCAACCCATTCCCCCTATCCGGTGGAGAAGGGGCTTTTCTTTAATGGCTGTCGCCGTGATATCATTTGTCCTTGGCTTTCTATACAGGGGGTCCCTGGTACCGCCGGATCAGGTGCTACAGCAGGATTCAGCTTCCAAGCCCTTTTCCCAGGGCAGCACAGAGAATGCCAAAATCCTTGCTCAAAAGGATGCAGAAATCCAACAGTTGAAAGGGACTATCAAAGATTTGGAGGAGGAGCTGGAACGAATAGGCCATGAAAAGGAGGAACTGGAGAGGAAAAACAGGGGGCTGGCCATGGAGCTTGATGGGAAGCTGGATGATGCTATCCAGGAGAACCAGGTCCTTCCCTATCGGATTGAAAAGGGGGATGCCCTATCCAGGATCAGCCGGAAATTCTACGGCGATTCTTCGATGGCACAAGCTTTGGGGCGCTTCAACCGGATCCCGGAGGGGGAATCCCTGGAGATCGGCAGCTACATCCTTATCCCTCCAAAAGAATGGCTGGATCCATGATAAAATCATATATAAACCCATAGTCATTCAGTATACGAACCGGAGTTTCATTCTCCGGTTTTTTTATTTCTACGGGCTGTTTCTCTGTTCTGGATGAAGAAAGCTGTATATCAGAAGGAGACATTCTCCATAAATTAAATTGGCTAAGAGACTAAACTTTTTGGCATAAAATGCCGAAATATTCAAGGACGGTATTGATTTACGAAAGGGAATGAGGGGATTTGGCCATGGAGAAAATCAAGGTTCTGGTAGTGGATGATTCCCTTTTTTTTCGTGAAATGCTGATCATGGGATTGTCATCCGACCCGGCCATTCAGGTGGTGGGAACGGCTTCCAATCCATATGAGGCCAGGGATAAGATCCTCACCCTGAAACCCCATGTGATGACCTTGGATATCGAGATGCCCCGGATGGACGGCATTGAGTTTTTAGAAAAACTGATGGCCCAATACCCCATTCCGGTGGTCATGGTAAGCGGCATCAGCGGCAAGGTGCTGGATGCTCTGAAGGCCGGTGCCGTGGACTTTGTGAAAAAACCCCAGGGTGGACTGAAAAGCAGCTGGGAGCCCTTTTTAAATGAGCTCTGTGCGAAGATCAAGATTGCTTCCTCCATTCGACTCCCTATTGCGAGAAAGGAAAGGAAGAGGGAGCAGGAAGAGCCTCGGAAAGGGGAGCTTCCTGTCAATCCTCTAAAGCTGATTGCCATCGGCGCCTCCACGGGAGGACCCAATGCCCTCCATCGGATTTTATCCGCCTTGCCGGCGGATATGCCGGGCATAGTGGTGGTCCAGCATATGCCGCCCGTATTTACCCGGATGTTTGCCGAGCGTTTGAATGAAGTCAGCCTGCTGGAGGTGAAGGAGGCGGAAAACGGAGACCGGATTTCCCCGGGTCGGGTGTTGATTGCACCGGGGGACTACCATATGCAGGTGGTCAGAAAAGGCAGGGACTATCTGGTGGAATGCTTTCAGGGGGAAAAGGTAAGCGGCCATCGGCCCTCGGCGGATATCCTTTTTTTATTCGGTTGCCCAGGCAGTGGGCAGGGACGCGATAGGGATTATCCTGACGGGAATGGGACAGGACGGAGCCAGAGGGCTGCTATCCATGCGCAAGAGGGGAGCCAGGACGATAGGACAGGATGAAGAGTCCAGTGTTGTATATGGAATGCCCAAAGCGGCTGTGGAGATGGGAGCGGTGGAAAGACAGGTCGCCCTGGATGCCATGGCCCAGGCCATTATAGATATGATGAATCAGCCACCAGGCACGTAAAGGGGGTATTGAATAAATGGACTATGAATACGACCAAAACATGCTCATTGATATATTCACTGCTGAATCCCTGGAGCTTCTGGAGGAGCTGGAGCAGACCATTCTGAGCAGTGAAAGGGAGGACGCCATTGACGCTTCCATCAATGAGATCTTCAGAACCATGCATACCATCAAGGGTTCTGCCGCTACCCTGCAATTCCAACATATTTCTTCTCTGGCCCATGCCATGGAGGATATCTTTGATTATTTGAGATCCCGGCATGTGGAAATCCTGGACAGGGAAAGCCTGGGGGATATCCTCCTGGAGGGTGTGGATTTCATCAAGGCCGAAATCGGCAAGCTGCAGCAGGGTCAGACTCCTGATGGGGATGCCTCTTCCCTGATAGTAAGAATCAAGGACTTCCTGTCGGCCTTGAAGGCAGTAAATGAGGAAGGGGCTGCCAAGGAACCGGCTGTGAAGGCGGAAAGTTCGAGGGAAGGGCCTGCCCTGGATCCGTCCATGGGGGAATACAGGGCCGTCCTGTATTTCGAAGAAGATACTGAGATGGTCAATATCAGGGCTTTACTGGCTCTGAACAAGCTGAAGGAGATCGCCCAGATCATTCGCTTCCATCCTTCCAATATCGAAGAAGACGGAAGCGTCGAAGTCATCCGGAAGGAAGGCTTTCAGATCGTTTTCCGGACCGGGGCTCCGGAAGGGGAAGTGAAAGCCGTCTTCAATCAGATTGCCTTTCTGAAGGACATGGATCTGGAACTGCTGAAGGGCAAGAAGGATCCCGGCAAACCCTCTTCGGGAGCTTCCAACGGGAATGCCGTGAATGTAAAGTCCGAGCGGATCAGCGTCGAGATATCCAAGCTGGATGATCTTTTGGACTTGACAGGGGAGTTGGTGATCGCCCATGCCATGGTAGCCCAGAATCCGGAGCTGGCAGGATTGCCCCTGGAGGGCTTTTATAAGGCTGTCGGGAATCTGGAGAAGATTATCAATGATTTGCAGGATACGGTCATGTCCATGCGGATGGTGCCGTTGACCATGACCTTTCAGAGGATGAAACGCATTGTGCGGGATATGAGCAGAAGGCTTGATAAAGAGGTGGAACTGGAGATCATCGGCTCGGAGATCGAGGTGGATAAAAGCGTCATCGATCACCTGTCGGATCCCCTGATGCACCTCATCCGCAATGCCCTGGACCACGGTTTGGAGTCCGCCGCCGAAAGGGAGAGGAAGGGGAAGCCGCCGGTAGGCAGGGTCACCCTGGAAGCCCGGAATGAGGGTGGCAATGTATGGATCATCGTCCGGGATGACGGAAGGGGTCTGAGCCGGGAGGAGATTTACCGGAAAGCCCGCGAGAGGGGATTGACGGATCAGAGGATGGAGGAATTGAAGGATTCTGACATATACGGTTTTATCCTGCAGCCGGGCTTTTCCACCAAGGAGAATGTCACCGAGTTCTCCGGCCGGGGGGTAGGGCTGGATGTGGTCCAGAAGAATATCCAGGCGATTGGAGGCAGCATATCCATCAAAAGCGCTCCGGATGAAGGGACTGCCTTTTCCATCCGTATTCCGTATACCCTGGCCATCATCGAAGGCATGATCGTGGAAGTGGGGAGTTCCAGCTTTATTATCCCCATCTCTTCCATACAGGAATGCTTCAAGGGGCGGGAAGAGGATATCATCACCGATCCCGATGGAAATCAGATGTTAATGATCAGGGGAGAATGCTACCCGGTAGTCAGGCTTTTCGAGGAGTACCGCCTGGAGACAGCGGCCACAACCCTTGATGACGGGATCATAGTGGTGGTGGAGAAGGAATCCGGCAAGGCCTGTGTACTGGTGGACCACCTGGTAGGTCAGCAGCAGGTTGTGGTGAAAGCCTTGCCTCGCTATATCAGAAGGGTACGGGGCATCACAGGTTGTACCCTGCTGGGGAATGGTGACATCAGCCTGATCCTGGATCCGGCTGCACTGATTGACAGATAGAAGGGAATTTGGAAAGGAGGGATTGAGATGGCCTTTGAAACAGACCGCATGGGGGTTTGGGAAGAAGATACCCTGAAGGATAAGTATCTGATCTTTTCCCTGGGGAAGGAGGAGTATGGAATCGATATCGCCCATGTCATGGAGATCATCGGTATGCAGCCCATTACGCCTATTCCCGAAATGCCCGCCTATCTCAAGGGCGTGATCAACCTGAGGGGTAAAATCATCCCCATTATGGATGTGAGGCTTCGCTTCAGAAAGGAAGCCCGGGAGTATGATGACCGGACTTGTATCATCATTATTGTGATGAAAGATCTATCCGTCGGCCTCGTGGTGGATGAGGTAGCGGAAGTCCTCACCATCAGGGAGGATGATATCGTCCCACCTCCGCAGGTCCACAAGGGCATACAAAACCGGTATGTGAGGGGGATTGGCAAGGTGGGAGAGGCCGTCAAGCTGCTATTGGACTGTGAAAAGCTTCTGACGGATGAAGAGATGGACAGCCTTCACGAAATCGTATAAAGGGGCAATGCCATAGAAATATGGGCTGACACAATGTATAGGAGGGAAAAGTAGTGAAGATGTTTCGAAACATGAAGTTGCGCACCAAGCTACTGGCAAGTTTCATCCTGGTAGCAGTGTTGACCGGCCTGGTAGGAACCATTGGGATGATCAGCATGCAGCGAATGGCTGATGCCGATGGACAGCTTTACAGGGAGAACATCGAGCCCTTGGCCTACCTGAATGATGCCGGCATTACCTTTCAGAAAATCAGCATCATTATGAGGGATGCGATTCTGGATAAGAACAATAAGCTGGACAGTTTAGATTCCATCAAGGAATTGGAGGATCAGATTGACAAGAACCTGGAGGAATTTGAAAAGTATATTTCCTCGGATAAGGAGCAAAGAGAGGTCGCTTCCCTGAAGACGGTTAAGGATGAATTCTTCAATACAAGCCTTATGATCAAGAACCTGTTGCTGGTGGGAGAGGATGCCAAGGTCATCGATATGCTGAAGAACGAGCTGGCTATCAGTGGGGGGCAGATCGAGGCCGGGATCCGAAGCCTGTATGAAACCAAGACAGCTCAGGCCAGGGCAAGATATTATCAGAATGTAGAGATTGCCGGTTCAGGAAGAAACCAGATGCTGATCATCATCCTGATTAGCGTGGCCTTGGCCATTGGACTGGGCATTTTCCTGGCTTATAGCATCAGCAGGCCTATCGGTGAGCTGCAGAAGGCAGCCGAGAAACTGGCCGTGGGCGATGTGAAGGTCAGGATTGAAGGGGAATCCGGCGATGAGATTGGCGCCCTACGGGAATCCTTCCGCCAGATGATTGAGAATATCCATCAGCAGGCCCTTATGGTTCAAAGGATTTCCGAGGGAGATCTGGATGTGGAAGTGGAGCCAAGGTCCAGGAATGATATTCTGTCCTTTAGCATGGAAAATGTAGTGAAGACCTTAAAAAGCCTGGTAGAAGAAACCGAAAGGCTTACCAGAGCGGCCCTGGAGGGGGATCTTGGGATCAGGGGCGACAGCTCTGCTTTCAAGGGTGGTTATGCCGAGATCATCCAAGGCTTTAACAGCACCCTGGATGCCGTCATCGAGCCCATCGATGAAGCCAGGGACGTTCTGGAGGAGCTGGCAAAAGGAAACCTTTCTGTAAGGGTGGAAGGCGAATACAAGGGCGACTATACCGTTATCAAGGACGCCTTGAACAGCACCATCGACACCCTGAGCAGCTATTTGCAGGAAATTAACCTTCTGCTGGCTGAAGTGGCCCAAGGGGACCTGAATGTGGAGATCACCCGGGAATATGTAGGGGATTTTGTGGAAATGAAGACATCCATCAACGGAATTGTAGAATCCTTGAATCAGATGCTTCGGGAGATTTACAATGCTGCGGAGCAGGTCGCTGCGGGAGCAAGGCAGGTATCGGATTCCAGCCAGTCCCTATCCCAGGGGTCAGCCCAGCAGGCGGGCTCCATTGAGGAAATTACCGCTTCCATGGAACAGGTGGCTTCCCAGACCAATCAAAATGCTTCCAATGCCAGCCAGACCAGTGTTCTGGCCAACAGGGCTAAAGACGATGCCCTCCAGGGCAATCAGCAGATGCAAGAAATGCTGTCGGCCATGGAGGAAATCAGTCAGGCATCCACCAATATTTCCAAGATCATCAAGGTCATTGATGACATCGCCTTCCAGACCAATATCCTTGCTTTGAATGCAGCGGTGGAGGCAGCCAGGGCAGGCCAGCACGGCAGGGGCTTTGCTGTCGTGGCTGAGGAAGTACGGAATCTGGCAAACCGAAGTGCCAATGCAGCCAGGGAAACCACGGAAATGATTGAAAGCTCTCTTGATAAGGTGAACATGGGTTCCCGCATCGCTGATGAGACGGCCAAAGCATTGGAGAGGATTGTGGAGGAAGTAACCGAGGCAGCTGAACTTGTAGGCCAGATCGCTGTCTCCTCCAATGAGCAGGCTACGGGTATCACCCAGGTTAACCAGGCCATCTCCCATGTAGCCCAGGTGGTTCACGGTAATTCAGCTACAGCGGAAGAAAGCGCCGCAGCCAGTGAGGAGCTTTCCGGTCAGGCTCAACTTCTGAAGGATATGGTGGACCGCTTCCGGCTGAGGGATATGGAAACAGAGCAAGAGGACGAGAACGTGAACGAAGAAGAGGGGACGGAGGAAGACCTGGACTGTGACCTTCCCACGGAGGAGCCTGTGGATGAGGCTGCTCTTTCCGAGGAATCCGTCAAGATTACGCTGGATGACGCAGAATACGGCAAATACTGATCATAAGGAAGGGGGGTATATGGGAAGGGACTTCTCATGTACTCCCCTATAATTAGGATGATGAGAATATCATGATAACGGATGAGGAATTCAGGTCCTTAACAAGTTACATCAAAAAGGAATACGGTATCGATCTTAACCGAAAAAAATCCCTGGTAGCGGGACGGCTTCAACCCTGGCTTCGGGAAAAGAATTTTTCCAGTGTTTCCGAGTATATGCGCCATGCCATGGCCGACTCATCGGGGGAAGCCCTTTCGGACCTTTTGAACAGATTGACAACCCGCCATACCTACTTTATGCGGGAAGCCGACCATTTTTTTTACCTAAACAAGACGGTATTGCCTTACCTGATCTCCAAGGAAAGGACTGGGAAAGACCTCCGATTCTGGAGTGCAGGCTGCGCCAGCGGAGAGGAGGCTTATACCCTTGCCATGCTTCTCCTGGATGCCTCGCTTTTAATGGGAAGGGACTGGGATACCCGGGTTTTGGCTACCGATATTTCCAGCCATGCCCTGGAAAAGGCAAGGACAGGGATATATAGCAATGAAGCCATTCGTCCGCTTCCCCCAGCCTGGCAGAAACGTTATTTCCGTAAGATCGATGATCAAAACAGTCAGATTCTCGATTTTGTGAGGCGGGAAGTGATTTTCCGGAGATTCAACCTAATGAACAAAGTCTTCCCCTTTAAGAGGAAGTTTCATGTGATTTTTTGCAGAAATGTGATGATATATTTCGACAATCAAACAAAGCAGGATCTGGTAGAACGATTTTACCACTGGACTGAACCGGGAGGCTACCTTTTTGTTGGCCTTTCCGAATCTTTAAGCAGACAGGATACACCCTATAAGTTCATCAAACCTGGAATATATCGAAAGGAGCCCCTGCATGAAAACTCTGATGAGCGGATTGGTTAAACTGTTCTATACAAGGCACCATTCGACATCGCCGGATAAATATATGCTGTCGTCAAAAGAGAAGGAAAGAGTCATCCTTTTTTTCTCCATTTTGGGACTGATTGTGCTTATCTTCTTTGTTCTGTCAGCCCTTTATAGAATGGAATGATCTACCGTTAAGAAGTTTAAATAGAAAAGGCGGATATGAATATCTGCATACTCATTACCTTCTCGAGAAGGACAGCAAAAGACATACAAGGCAGTATGTCTTTTTTTATGGAATTTGTAAATGGACAGGAGGGCTGCAAGGGGATTTGGCTGTGGATTTCCTGTGGTTTAAGTTGTACAATGGAGGCAAGAGAAGCTTTGCTTCAGAAATCATCGAAAAAAATGGAACTCTTTGTGGGTATACACTGTCTTATCAATAGAGAACCTTTGATGGGGGTTGAAATGTTGACAAGGGATTTGATCGCCCGGATCATCGATCATGACGTCGAAGCCTTTCGAATCCTTTACGATATGTACAAAGAAAGGGTATTCAGAACGGCGTGGTCTATTTTAAAGAACGAACATATGGCTCAGGATGTGACTCAGGAGACCTTTATACAGGTTTTTTATAAAATGGATCAGTTGAAATCCTACGATTATTTCGAGGGATGGCTTTTTCGTATCGCCATCAACCTTTGTATGACTTATATCCGCAAGAACAGCAGATACAAGCTGGCTTGGGATGAGGAGCTTGTACAGAAGATTGAAGAAAAAAATACTTCTATCCTTCCCGAGGATTATTATTTTAGCAAGGAGTTGCAAAGGGAAGTCATGGAAATGGTGTATGAGCTCCCGATCAAGCAGCGCATTCCCATCATTCTTTATTATTATAATGACATGAGCATTCGGGACATCGCCACTGCGATGAATACATCGGAGGGCACCATAAAATCCCGCTTATCCCGGAGCAAGCAGGCTTTACGCAAGAAGCTGACTCGTAAATACAGAAAGGAGGGGTACGGCTATGGACTTGGATAAATTGATAAAGCAGGGGCTGGCAGACCAGGATCGGAATCGATATATACCGCCCGAGAAATATGAGGTCATGTGGAATAACATTGAGGATCGAATCCGCAGAAGAAAATATGCGCCCTGGTATGAACCCTTCTATCGCTCCTTTTTCCGCCATGTGCCGGCTACAATGGTAGCAGCCATTATCATCCTTCTTTTTGCCTTTGGAAGGGGAGTTTTCTATCCGAGCCATGTATATGAGGATATTAAAGAAAATCCTGCCGCCCATCGCAGCGTAAAGGAGCAGACGCCCGGCGGGCCCCGAAGCGATCAGGAAGCCATGACGGATAACCCCATTTTCTCCGAAGCTGACGCAAAAGATAAGGCCTTGCTTCAAAAAGCTTTAGCGTATCCTTCCTTCCAAAGGGTCATGGATTTTTCCCAGGAACCTCCTCTCCTGGAAGAACTGGTGTTGGATTTCTGGCAAGAAGGGATTCCATACGAGATTATTCGGGTGGATAATGCCCCAAAGAATGTAGATTGGGAGGGGAGAGTAATCGAGGCAACAGCCAGAGAGGGGATCCTGTTCCTGACGGTACAGGACAAGAATGCCCCCCGCAAAAATTCCAAGGAGCTTATTGATGAGCGGTTAAAGAATTGGGGGATCCAGTCCGAAGAATAGGGAAAATATCTTTCATTCACAATGCATGTATATAGACGGCATAAACAGAGGACAGAATAATCAAAATTGATTGAACAATTGCAATTCGTGGCAGGAATTTCTAAATCTTTATAGAATTATTATAGAATCATGAGGAATGGCGATTCAATGCGAAGAGGTTAATTATGGAGAAGTATATTTATAAGAATATACCTGCCAATGAGAGCATTCTGATAGAGGGAAAGGTTCACTGGGGCATTCTGCTGTTTCCGGGCACATTGCTGATTCTGTCCTTTTTGGCCCATATGTTTCTGACGGACATTATTCGGAATACCGGCGCGGTGAAAACTTTTAAGGTGTTTGGTGTGGAGGTTTTCAGCGCGAATATCCTGGCAAGCATTGTCGGGATTGTCTTTTTTGTCATCCTGCTCATGATCGGTGCCATGCTTGTGTCCAGAGGAATGAGGATTCTTGCCTCCGGGATACTCGTGACCGATCGAAAGGTCATTATCAAGACCGGAGTGTTCCGGACATGGCTGATGGAAAGCCCCATTGAAAAAATCAACGGCATTGTCATGGAGCAATCCTTCCTGGGAAGATTGTTTGAATACGGCAGCATCTATATTCATACCACAAGCGGCTCCTTTTTTCTGCGGGACGTATCTTCGCCTGGGGAGATCAAAGCGGTTCTGAACGATCAGATGCTGAGGTTGGAAGACTGGAAGGCACAAAAACAAGCAGAAACGTTCCTGGGCTTTGGCAGTTATGACGACAGCCTTTCTGTGCCTGTCCAGGAAAGGAGAGCCGAACTTCCCCGGGGGAATGACCAATTCATATAATTCATTTCGTATTCTATTTTAAAGATCTGATCAATAGAATATAGTATCAATCGTACCGTTTGTGAACAGTTAAGAAAGCAAAGGAGGGTTTTTCAAAAAAACAAGGATACTTTCTGGATGCCATGTAAAGTGTACTCTGAGCATGACAAGGAGGAGATGAATGTATGTATAATTATGATGCCGCCGGTTCCGGTATAGGTGCCTTATTTGCCATTTTAGCAGGCTTGATGTTTTTCTTTGTCATCATTGCTATCGTACTTCATATTCTTATGGCCCTGGGTTTATACAAGATGGCGCAGAACCGCGGGATCGAGAACCCCTGGCTGGCCTGGATACCTGTTGCGAACCTTTATATTTTGGGAAAACTCATTGGATCCTTGTCCATAAGCAGCTGGGAAGTACCCAGTGTGGAGCTCTTCCTTCCCATAGGTGCGGTCGTAGCAGCCATCCTTGGTCAGATCCCTCTGATCGGAGGCTTGATAAGCCTGGCCTTCGCCGTCCTGATGTTTTTTGCCCTTCATAGGTTGTTTAAAATCTACCGTCCTCAGTCGGTCACCCTGTGGTTGATTCTAAGCATTATCCTTTTCTTCATGGGACCGATCTTCATATTTATCATGAGGAATGACTCCCTTGTAGCGGAAGAATCCTCATCTGTTTCCATGAGTTAATTCAATGATCAGAGTACACTTTGATGAAAAAGGTACCCCCAAATGGGTTTTTCCAGGGCGGGGTACTTTTTTTTTTGCCATTTTACTACTTCAGCCCATGGCCTACGATCTTTTAGGCCTTTCATGCCTGGAGGCCTGGGGCAACAATGGGCTTGTTGAAATACGATAAAGAAATGGCAGCGTATTATTGACAATGATTCTCATTTACGTTATAATGAAAGCATTATAATTGGTGATTTTTTTATTGTGCATATTTGACAATGATTATCAATAGCAGCTTGATGATAAAGGAGATGAGGCCATGACTTTGGATAAAGCATCAAAAGGGCAACAGATCGAGATCGTTTCCATTCCTGATGAAAAGATACGCAGTCAGGCCATTCGTTTGGGAATCTATGAAGGCAGTGTGCTGACCTGTTCCGATAAGCTGCCTGCCGGGCCGGTTATTCTGCAGAACCGGATGCAGGAGATTGCCATCGGACGACGCTTGGCTCAAAAAATCGAGGTCAAGGGAGTATCATAAGCTTATCGGAGGTATGTATGGCGAATTGTCACAATATGACTGCACAGGCGAATATTGACACAGAATCAAAAAAGCTTGTTCTGGTAGGGAACCCAAACGTTGGGAAGTCCGTTTTTTTTCGTGGTTTGACCGGGGTCTATGTGGACGTTTCAAATTTTCCCGGTACGACGGTAGATATCAGCTCCGGGAGGTACCAGGACATGGTGGTGATGGATACTCCCGGCGTATATGGGGTATCTTCCTTTAATGATGAGGAAAGGGTAGCCCGGGATGTGATCCTGTATGCCGACTTGATCCTGAATGTAGTCGATGCGGTGCATCTGGAGCGGGATCTTTTTCTTACCCAACAGATCATTGATATGGGCAAACCCCTTGTGGTAGCCCTGAATATGATAGATGAAGTGAAGAGAAACGGGCTTGCCATCGATGTGGATAAACTGTCCCAGGAGTTGGGGGTTCCGGTAGTTCCTACGACGGCTACAAAGGGAGAAGGGCTTAATGAGCTAAAGGAGGCCCTTTCGGAAGCTCGAAGGGGCCATCGGCTCCCTTTGGTGGAAAGGATGATACCCACCGTCCTGGACCGGGTCGACGAGGAATCAGAGGCCCTCTTGGTGCTGGAGGAAGACGAGAACATCCTGTCACGGCACCATATTGAAGCAGATCAAATTGAACCCATGCGGGAAGCCATCTATAAGGCAAGACGGCAGCGTGTAAATGAAATCGTTGACAGAGTTGTGGCTGAAACCGGCAAAGGCGCTTCCCTGGGGGTTAAGATTGGGAGATGGATGCTGTGGCCCCTGACGGGGCTCCCCATTTTGGCGCTTGTCCTTTGGTTGGTCTATCAGTTTATCGGTGTTTTCGTCGCCCAAACGGTGGTGAATTATACCGAAGGAGTGATCATGGGAAGCTACTATGCCGACTTTATTACCAATCTGCTGGGATTTTTGAATGAGGATAGCTTTATCGGACAGCTGCTCATCGGTGAATTCGGTGTGCTGACCATGGTGCCCGTGTACCTTTTCGGCTTGCTACTGCCTCTGGTGGTAGGCTTCTATCTGGTCCTGTCCATCCTGGAGGATTCCGGTTATCTTCCGAGGATCGCTGCCTTGGTGGACCGGATGCTGGTGAGTCTGGGATTAAACGGACGGGCCATTATTCCCATCATCCTCGGCTTTGGATGTGTGACCATGGCGACCATTACCACCCGGATATTGGGCTCCAGAAGAGAGCGCTTTATCGCCACCATGCTGCTGGGCCTGGCCATTCCCTGCTCTGCCCAGCTCGGTGTGATTGCGGGTCTCATCGCGCCGCTGGGTGGGAAGATGTTGTTGCTGTATACATCCACCATTGTGATCATATTCGTCTTGACCGGGACCTTGCTGAATAAGCTGATGCCGGGCGAATCCACAGACCTGTTGATTGACCTGCCGCCTATCCGTGTTCCCCAGCTTGGAAATGTCCTGCAAAAGACCTATTTGAAATCAAAGGCCTTCATTATGGAGGCGGGACCCCTGTTCCTCCTGGGAGCTGTGCTCATTACCGTCCTTCAGGCGACGGGAGCCCTTGAGGCCATCGCAAATGCCTTTGCTCCGATTACTGAAGGATTCCTGAAGCTGCCCAGGGAGACAGCCCAGGCCTTCATCATGGGAATCATCCGAAGGGATTTCGGAGCGGCTGGATTGAACAGCATGGTATCGGAAGGCATGCTGAACCCCATGCAGCTGGTTATAGCTCTTGTAGCCATTACCTTGTTCGTTCCCTGCATTGCCGCCATTATGGTGATTTTCAAGGAAAGAAGCTGGAAGGAAGCAGCTTTTATCTGGATTGGAAGTTTTGTGATTTCCTTTCTGGCGGCGGGAACCCTGGCCCAGATCACCCTGTAAGGAGGGCTTCGTATGAAGAAAACATGTCAAGTTTGCAATTTGGTCATCCAGGATGGCGCGAAAAGATGCCCAAGGTGCAATAGCTCCCTTCAAAGCATCCCGAAGTGTGGGAGCTGCAAGGGATGTTCCTGGAAAGGCCTTTGCTCCAAATAACCTCTAGATAATAAGAGCTCAAACTCCGGAAGTTCAAGCTTCCGGAGTTTGCTTTTGGCATATATATCCTTGCATTTATATCCTGAATCCATTACAATAATTATGTTTGTGGTTTAGATAAAAACGCGGAATCGGGGGACATCAATGGATATTTTCTTATTTATACTGATGAACAACGTTGCACCTATCTTTCTTCTTATCGTTGTGGGCTATATCTTAGGAAAGAAATTCAAGCTGGATATCCGATCCTTGGTGAAGATTAATTTTTACATGTTTGTGCCTGCCTTGATTTTTTCGAAGATCTATGAAACCCAAATCGAGATGGACCTTTTAAAGGCTTTCCTATTCGGCGTGATTCTATTGATTCTGAATTTCCTGTCCAGCACTTTGGTTTCCAAGTTGAGGGGATACAGTACTTCCCTGGAGAGCGCCTTTAAGAATTCCGTGATGTTCTATAATTCCGGGAATTTTGGCCTTCCCCTGATCAGCCTCGTCTTTAAGGATTCCCCAGCGATGACCTATGCCATATCCATTCAGATCATGATCCTGCTGGTTCAGAATCTGAGCACCAATACCCTTGGTTTTTACAATGCCGGGCGCAGTCATATGAAGCTCAAGGATACCATCCTGGCCATCCTCAAAATGCCGGTGGTGTATGCCATTAGCTGCGCCTTTCTATTGAAGGCCATTCCTTATGATTTTACCCAGACTTTTGTCTGGCCGGCGGTGAGTTATGTGAGGGATGGCCTGATTTCCGTGGCCCTTCTGACCTTGGGCGTTCAGTTGTCGGTCACAAAGCTGAATTTCAGGAACAAGGATGCTTATCTGGCCAGCTTCATGCGCCTGTTGGGAGGTCCCCTTATGGCCTATCTATTGATTCTCCTCTTTCGTGTGGACGGCGCCATGGCTCAGGTGCTGATGATCTCCTCGGCGGTCCCCACTGCCGTGAACAGCGCATTGATCGCCGTGGAATTCGATAATGAACCAGATTTTGCCTCCCAAGTGGTATTGACCACCACCCTGTTGAGTGCTGTAACGGTCACCGGTGTGATCTACCTGGCCAAGCATATTTTTGCATGATGCATCACAATGGAGTACATATACGGCATTCCAATCTGCCGACAACAAAGAGCAAAGAAGCTTGCACAGATCCCCTTATAGAAAAGGGGATCTTTTTTATGCAAGCATATCAGTCTAGCGAAGCAGTTCCATGAATTTTGCTGCCGCCATGGATACGGGAAGACGACGGTGGGTCATAATCCCTAAGGTTCTGGAGGGAATGTCTTCCTCCATATCCAGTGCAAAGATCGCCCCTTCTGCCAGCTCTTTTTGAATATAATCCTTGGGTACGAAGGAAAGACCTAAGCCGATTCGCGTCATCTCAATCAAAAGATCCACACTTCCCAGCTCGATCTCGGGTACAATATGGAAGCCCCTGTCATGGGTATAGCGATCAAAGAATTCCCGGGTGATCGTGTTCTTTTCCAACATGAGCAGTGGCAGCCGGGCCAGCTCCTGAAGGGAAACCTTTCTGCCCTTCAGATGGGAGAAGCCTGATCCCCCTATGAAGACATCCTGTATTTCCTTTATGGGCTTCATATCCAATTGGGGATTGGGGAATTTGGCCGGAAGATTGATGACAATAAAATCCACACTGCCCTTTTCGAGGAGCTGAATGCATTCCGGTGATGTGCGATTGGTCAGATGGATTTTCACTGAAGGATATTTTCGGTGGAACTCCTGGAAATAATCCATCAGATAGTATTTGCAGATGGTATCGCTGGCCCCGATGCGCACTTCTCCCTTCTGGAGGGAATGGATCTCCTCGATGCTCCGCTCGCCCGCCTTGATGAAGTTGTAGGCTTGTTCAATGTGGCGGAAGAGATGTTCTCCTTCCTGGGTCAACAGTACCTGCTTGGTGCTGCGGAGGAAAAGCTTGCAGTTCAACCGCTCCTCCAGCTGTTTGATGGATTGGCTCACGGCTGACTGGGTGATGAACAGCTTCTCGGAAGCTTCAGAGAAGCTCAGGGTGCTGGCTACGAAATAGAAAACTTTGTACCACTCAAAATTGATATTCAAATATTACACCGCCTAATAAATTATATTAATATTATTAATTTTATTTATTAATTATACTGTGCTATAATCAAACCATCAAGGGAATAGAGGAGCCCCTTTTTTCCCATGATAGGATATGTATGGTTTTGCTTGTTGTGTTCCAGAGACCTTGAAGGTATTTAGAAGCCCATTGACCGGCGGATAAATGGAAAGGATGGTGTCGACAATGACTGCCCAGGTCAGAAGGATTTATGTGGAGAAAAAAGAGGGTTTTGACATGGAAGCCCGCAATCTGGGCCAGGATCTCAGGGACAATCTTGGCATTTCGGAACTGGAAGGAGTACGGATTCTAAATCGATATGATGTATCGGGTCTTACGGAGGAGGAATACCTTTTAGCCCGAAACACGATTTTTTCCGATCCCCCCGTAGACAGGGTATATGATGAGCAATTTGATTTCTGCCAGGAGGGGATTGACCGGGTGTTTGCCATGGAGTTTTTGCCGGGCCAATATGACCAGCGGGCTGATTCTGCTTCCCAATGCCTGCAGATGATGACCGGGAAGGAAAGGCCCCTTGTAAAGGCCGCCAAGCTTATTCTGCTTCAGGGGAAAATCAGCGATAAGGCTTTTGCAGCCATTAAAAATTATTGTATTAATCCGGTGGAATCCAGGGAGGCATCCTTGGAAAAACCTCAGAGCCTGGAGATGGATCCTGATCTGCCCCAGGAAGTGGAAAGGATTCGAGGTTTTACCCGCATGACTGATGAGGAGCTTCTGGATTATATGGAGGAAATGGGCTTTGCCATGTCTTTTGAGGATCTGAAGTTTTGCCGGTCCTATTTCCGGGATGAGGAGAGAAGGGATCCTACCGTAACGGAGCTTCGGGTAATTGACACTTATTGGTCGGATCACTGCCGCCATACCACCTTTTTAACCCGTCTGGAGGATATTCAATTTGAAGAGGGAAAATATACACCCGCTATTCAGGAGGCCTATCGGGAATATCTTGCCTCCCGCAAGGCTGTTTACGGAGATCAGAAGAAGGATATCTCCCTGATGGACATTGCCCTCATAGGGATGAAGGAGATGCGGAAGAAGGGCATGCTCGAGGACCTGGATGAGTCGGATGAGATCAATGCCTGCAGCATTGTGGTCAATGTGGATGTGGACGGCCGGGACGAGGAATGGTTGGTGATGTTCAAGAACGAGACCCACAACCATCCTACTGAAATCGAGCCCTTTGGCGGGGCCGCCACCTGCCTGGGCGGAGCGATCCGGGACCCCTTGTCGGGTAGGTCCTATGTCTATCAGGCCATGCGGATCACGGGGAGCGGTGATCCCAGGAGAAGGATCGATGAAACCCTGCCCGGAAAACTGCCCCAGAGGAAAATCACCACGGAAGCCGCAGAAGGCTACAGCTCCTATGGAAATCAGGTGGGCGTAGCGACGGGATTGGTCAATGAAATATACGATGAGGGCTTCATCGCCAAAAGAATGGAGCTGGGAGCGGTGATCGCTGCCGCGCCCAAGGAAAATGTGGTTCGGGAGAAGCCACAGGAAGGGGATTGTATCATCCTTCTGGGAGGAAGGACCGGCCGGGACGGCTGTGGAGGTGCCACCGGATCCTCTAAAGAGCATACGGAGGAATCCATCCTGAAAAGCGGCGCCGAGGTGCAGAAGGGGGATCCCCCGATGGAGCGGAAAATCCAGCGCCTCTTCCGGAATCCCCAGGTCAGCCGGATGATCAAGAAATGTAATGATTTTGGAGCCGGCGGCGTAAGCGTGGCCATTGGCGAGCTGGCCGACGGACTGCTGATCGACTTGGATGCCGTTCCCCAAAAATATGAAGGGCTGGATGGGACAGAATTGGCCATCTCCGAGTCCCAGGAGCGGATGGCGGTGGTTGTGCGGAAGGAGGATGCAGCTTCCTTCATCGAATATGCAGCAGAAGAAAATCTGGAGGCCACCGTGGTAGCCAGGGTAACGGGGGACAGGCGCCTGCGCATGGTTTGGGCCGGCAAGACCATTGTCGACATCCATCGGGATTTTCTGGACACAAACGGCGTGACGCAGCTGGCAGATGTACGGGTGACGGAACCCGATCAGGCTGTCAATCCTTTCCGGGATCTGCCGGAGGGGATTGAGCAAAAGCTTAAGGATCTGGAGAAGGTTTGGAGATATAATCTGGAAAGATTGAATATATGCAGCCAGAGAGGTCTCATAGAAAGGTTCGACAGCACCGTCGGCGCCGGGACGGTCCTGATGCCTTTCGGAGGGCGTTATCAGGCCACACCGGCGGAGAGTATGGTGGCGAAGATCCCCACTCTTACCGGGGAGACCAGGACCGGCACCATCATGAGTTTTGGATACAGCCCGTCCCTGTCCAAGTGGAGTCCTTTCCATGGCGCTGTATATGCGATCGTTGGGGCAGTGGCCAAAGTGGTGGCCGCCGGTGGGAATCATCAAAGAATCCGCCTGACTCTTCAGGAATATTTTGAACGGCTTGGAAAGGATCCTTCCCGATGGGGAAAACCTTTCAGCGCTCTGTTGGGAGCCTATTATGCCCAAATGAAGCTGGGTATCCCTGCCATTGGAGGCAAGGACAGTATGTCGGGAACCTTCATGGATTTGGACGTCCCTCCCACTCTGGTAGCTTTTGCAGTGGATGTGGCGGATGTCAGCCATGTGATATCCCCAGAGTTCAAAAAGGGTGGAAGTCCGGTGGTATATGTGCTGTTGAAGCGGGATGAACAGGATCTTCCTGATTTTGAACGGCTGAATCGGAGCTATCAGGCCGTCACCCGTTTGATTCAGTCCGGCAGGGTACTGGCTGCCCATACCGTGAAGGGAGGCGGACTGGCAGAGGCTGTCAGCAAGATGTGCTTCGGCAACCGGATCGGCTTTGTATTCCAGGGCAGTATAGAAGCCCGTTCCCTGTTTACGCCTGATTATGGCTCCCTTCTCCTGGAGATGAAGGGAATGGAAGGGATCGATGAGTTGATTCGTGAGGAAGGCTGGCAGCTATTGGGCCATACCTGGGAGAAGGCAGCCATTGCCGTCAATGGAAGGGAGATTGATTTGAAGGAGGCCTGTCTGGCTTGGGAGGCTCCTCTGGAAAAGGTCTTTCCCACCAAGGCAGCCTCCGTGGAGTCATCCGTGTCTGCCGTTCCCCTGCATCAAGGGAAGAGAAGGACCGGCCCCATCAAGATCGCCAAGCCCCGGATTTTTATGCCGGTTTTCCCCGGCACCAATGGCGAATATGATGCCGCCAAGGCTTTTGAAAGGGCAGGGGGTCTTGTCCACACCTTTGTGATTCGCAATATGAAGCCAGCGGATATCGAAGCATCCATCGGGGAAATGGCCAAAGGGATTGATCATGCCCAGATCATCATGCTGCCGGGAGGCATCAGTGGGGGGGCTGAGCCGGACGGCGCCGCTAAGTTCATTGTTACCGCCTTCCGAAATCCCAGGATAAGGGATAGGCTAATGGAGCTTTTGAAGAACAGGGACGGTCTGATCCTTGGGATCGGCGATGGCTTCCATGCCCTGATCAAGCTGGGTCTTGTTCCCTATGGTGAGATTGTGGATGCAAGGGAGGATTCACCAACCCTGACATACAATACCCTGGGACGTCACGTTTCGAGAATGGTGCGGACCAGAGTGGTTTCCACCCTCTCTCCCTGGCTATGGAATGCAGAGCCGGGGGATATCCACACCGTTGCCGTATCCCATGGAGAGGGTCGATTTGTTGCCCTGGAGAAGGATATGGAACGGTTGATCAGGAATGGCCAGCTGGCCACTCAATACGTGGATGAGGAAGGAAATCCCAGCTATGATATCGACGCGAATCCCTTTGCTTCTTTTTATGCAGTGGAGGGAATCAGCAGCCCCGATGGACGGGTATTAGGAAAGATGGGACATTCGGAGCGCATGGGCTCCTATGTGGCGGTAAATGTGCCCGGTGAAAAGGATCAGAAGCTGTTTGAGTCCGGAGTAAGCTATTTTGGATAGGATCATGAAAAAGCGCAAGAACATAAGTAAGGGACCGGCAACCTGCCGGTCCCTCTTTTTTTCAGATGAGAAAGGATATAAGTGGCGGTCAGGAGAAGATGCGCCGGCCGACCGTTTCTATGAACAGACAGACGTCAAATACGGACTGGAGGGCATCTTCATTCTCCTGGACATACCGTTGCAGGCTGTTCCACATGGCCTCTGCCCTTGTCTCATCGCCGGCCGCTTTGGACTGTAAGGCCATGGCAAAAAAGGTAGCGATATCGGCATGATGTTTCAGGTATCGCCAGGATGCGGCATGGCAGGGCTCCTGAAGGAGGAGATTTTTCTTGATAAGCTCCCTGTATTGATCGATATAAGCGGGGATGCGGTAAAAACGA
The DNA here is from genome assembly GCA_050952525.1 of Clostridia bacterium. Taxonomy (GTDB): domain Bacteria; phylum Bacillota; class Clostridia; order Christensenellales; family JBMNLC01; genus JBMNLC01. The sequence continues at coordinate 515,425 of JBMNLC010000013.1, forward strand.
TCCGCTGCTTCCTTCTTGTCCTGCTTCTTTTCCCGCCGGAGATAGCTGGGATCGAAGAGCTCCGACAGTCCGGAAAGGTATTTTTGGCATTCTAGGCCGTCCGGCCCGAAGGCATGGATAAAGTAGTCCCTGGCGAGGTCTTCAAATTCAAGGCTATCGTTCCAAAGGGTCCGTCCCATGACATACATTCCCAATCCGGTGGGGAAAAATGCCCTTTGGACCTGGCAGCTGATAAAGCCGTTCAGACCGATCTCCTTCAGCTGCCTGATATCAAGGTGAAGAATCTGGGCAATCTTGAAATAACCGGGGTCACTGTAATGGGCCCACATGAAATGGTAGTCAAAGTCAAAGCTGTCTCCTGGAAACATATCCTGCCAAGCCTTCAGAAAGGCCACGTTCTCATCTACAGAGGCAGGGAATTGAAGCCGGTTCCGATGATATTTGGGCAGTTCCTTCAGCTCATGGCTGGGAGCAAAGGCCTGGCTGTAACTGCGGGTGATCGGGGCAAACATCAGGATGAAGCGATCAGGGTTTTGAATGCCTTGCAGCTCGGGAGGCCAGAGAAGATCCACATAGATCAGAAAGACAATTTTGGTGTCCAGACCTCTTTGGCTGAGGACCTGATCCAACCGGTTCAACATTTGCACATAATAGTCCGAAGGCAGGGTATCCTTGCAGTTTTCACATTCGCATTGATTGTTGCTGCCGTCAGCCAGCCAAAAGTGTAGGACATCCACCTGGGGATGCTCTTCTAGGTAATCGGCGATGCTGTTTACCATCAGCTCCCGTACTTCGGGATTGGAATAGCACAGGTTGGTGTTCAGGGGAATGCCCTGCCAGATCTCGCGCTTTCCGTTTACCTCCGCCAGATATTGACGGGTTTCCGGAGACAAGTCGTATTCTTTGCTCTCCCAGCTCAGGCCCGGGATTCCCAGGGGCTCACAGGTCCAACCGTGGCCTACGGCATGGTAGAGAAGATCCCGTTTCTTAATCTCCTCGACTGCCCTTTTGACAAACTCCCTGGCCTTTTCAACGGAAAAGGCTTCCGGTTTCTTGGTAGGGTTACCTATGTGGGAGTACCATCGGTGAAAAAAGGTATAGGCCTCCCGGAACTGGATAAAGTAGCTGTTGAAGCCCAGCTTGGGTGCCCAATCGATGATGTCAGCCAGATTCTCATAGCTGACGGCGCCCTCTATACAAATCCCCCGATGGCGATAGCTGGGCATCTCCTCCAGAGAAAAGGTCATATCGGAGATGTTCTTTTTGGGGATGTATTCCCCGTCTTTGCCCGGCCTTAGCCAGCGGCAGCCCAATTCGCTCAGGTAGCGGTAAACGCCGATCAGGACGCTGCGGGGATTGGAACCGCAGATAAATCCTTGTCCCTCCTTGACTTCAATCTTAATGGCATCGTCAAATTTGGGATCTTTTACAGGACATGGTGGGACATTGAAGTCTCCCCATAAGCCCAGCCAGAGGATCCCCTTTTCTGCCGGATCATAGGCTTCCTTGGCTTCTATGGTGACGGTGCCCTCATCCCTAATAAGCTTTTTAAGGTAGTTCATCAGCTCTTCTGCAGCAAAGACAAGGGTAGGGTGATGGCCTGTTCGACAGAGTTTCAGGCTTTCTTTACTCATTTTCTTTTCCCCTATTTATGTAGATTCATCCGTTGGATTGGCGGCTCTATGGGGAAGATTTCGATACGCCCTGGGAAAATCCTGCCTATTTCTTCCCATACGGAAGGAAAATTGATGATAAATAGTATGAAAGCTTGCGAATATGTTCAAAGTATTATAAAATAAGCTTGATAAAATTATAACAGTACATAAGGAGGTAATTGATATGGCAATTAAAATTGGTATCAATGGCTTTGGTCGTATTGGCCGCCTGGTTTGCCGTGCTGCCGTTGATAATCCTGACGTTGAAATAGTTGGGATCAATGACCCTTTCATTGATCTGGACTACATGGTGTATATGATGAAATATGATACAATCCATGGTCAATTTGAGGGCACCGTTGAAGCGAAGGACGGGAAGCTCGTGGTGAAT